>JYJN01000085.1 GCA_003263845.1 Vibrio aestivus
TGGGTTCATTTATTCCAAATCGTTTTGGTGTTCATGACATGTTAGGTAATGTGGGAGAGTGGGTCGACGCATGTTTACCTAAGCGAATACCCGGAGATCAAGAATGCAACACGTACATGTTCCTTGGGGGGCTTGGTATCTTGACGGGCGAGATTTAACCCCTGATACCATCTGGACGAGACATATCGACATTCGTGAGCCGTACGTGGGCTTTAGACTCGTCGAGCAAACCCAATAGGCACTGTATGTGATTCGCTCGATTCGATTGCATTCTATACCTACAAATTCCAGTTAGCGGTGCTCTAAAGAAAAGCAGTGTGCGAGGAGCACACTGCTTATGTGGATTTAGGTACAAATATTTGTTCTTAGTGTCACTATCTAACAGATATTAAAGGGGAAGTCATGATTTCTTTGGCATCCCCCTTACTTATTGAAATGTCATTTATAAAAGTGCCGAAACTTCTAACAGATAGTTAACCTGGTGTGTGAGATTTGGGTATTCACCAACCAGTATCTTAAACCTATCGTCAATACTGCCTTGATCTTTCACAGAAGAAAACGTTTTAACCGCTGCCACAGGCGCATCGAGTAATGAAGTTTTGATGACATTCAAATCGATGTGATTAACCTTTTCCACTTTAGTCAGCGCATCAATAATGCTTGAGATGCTTATGTGTGTTGTTTCGACATTGTTCATGATGGTTCGCTTGTTAACGATAGTGTGCCAATTATTATTTTGGCGTACTTTACCTCTGAATATTTGAAAGCAGCATGATATTAATCAAACAAACGATTCTCAAAGATACATTACACTACCATTAAGAATGCTTATTATTTGCATTTCGTGGGTTCTGCCGGTATGGCGAAGTTTTCTAATCGTTTGCTTTTAATTCTTCAATGCTATTAACAGATGTTTGCTAATTGAATAGAATCAAAGGTAACCAATTAATTCCTCACTGTTACGAGAATTCTAGAGAGCAAATATTTCCTTTCTATTTCTTCGACTTCTTATTGATTAGAATCTATAAAGTATAAATGACAAAAATACAGTTCTTCAGGCATTACTTGAGAATGAACCGCAATTCGTATCTATTGGCGATTGTGCTCATATTTTTAGTGAACTGGCTCCAAGTAGAAATCCCTCGCTATATTCAACTAGCCATAGACCTCATTGACGACGCCACCAATGAAGGTCACCAACAACTGCAAACGTACGTACTAATGGTAGTGTCATGTCGGTTTCAATGGTGATTGTGCGTATACTTTCAAGGATATACGCGCTTAACCCAGGGCGCATCACCGAAGCTGACCTTAAAAACACCTTACTAAGAAAGTTGAACACGTTGCCAGGCACCTTCCATGACCGATTTGCATCTGGAAAGCTCATTTCAATTGTAAACAATGACTTGAATGGCATTCGCTTGCTGTTTGGAGTGGGGTTTCTCCAATTTTTTAATGCGTTACTCGCACTGTCATTAACGCCGCTCTACATGTGGCATATTTCGCCACAACTGACTATGTATTCTGTTATCCCGATTGCAATTGCGTTTGTGATATTTCGAATCGGTTTTAAGCGGATGAAAGATTTGCACTCAGAGCACATGAGCCGCTTGCAAACGCTATCTGCACAGATGATGAACTACTTGTCGGGCATCGATCTCATCAAGAATCAACAAATGTCTCCTTGGGTGCGAACCGAAATCGAAAAGTTGAATCAATTGATGCTTGAGTGCCGTATGAAGATAACCCGTATTCAAGTCTTTTATATGCCTGTTCTTGATTACGGTAACAACCTGATGAAGATTGTAATTTTGGGGTTAGGTGGCTACATGCTGATGCAACAGGAGTTAAGCCTTGGGGAAATCACGGCATTTCTGACTTATTCCGTGCTATTGGCCATGCCGCTGATGCAACTTGGTCGTATTGCAACCATATACCAAAGAGGTATGGTGGGTATACAAAGCGCGCAAACCATCTTAAACGCTAACCCCCCAGAAACCGATACTCAGCGTCTAGACAGTAGTGAAATAAGCCACTTTAAAGGCAATAGTTTATCAGTTAGAAATCTGACTTATTCCTATCCAGATGAAAAACGCGTCATCCTAGACAACGTGAGTTTTGACATTCCCGCGGGGAAAAAATTAGGGGTGTTAGGTAGCGTTGGAGCGGGTAAGACAACACTCGTGAACTGCATAAATCATCATTTAGAATTGCCGAAAGGCTCTGTATTCATAGGCGACACAGACGTAACAACTTTGTCACGCAGTGATTTAAGGCGCTATGTTAAGACTATTACTCAAGAGCCATATCTATTTTCAGCGACTGTAGAAGAAAATATTCGCTTTGGTACTCATGATGATGAGGTGAATCGAGCGCAGATTGATGAGGTGTTGGCACTCAGCCAGCTCGCGGAAGATGTCAGTCGATTTGAAAAAGGTGATCAGACGCTGGTGGGCGAGAAGGGCATCATGTTGTCGGGTGGTCAAAAGCAAAGACTAAGCATCGCTCGTGCTCTGCTCGAATCGACAGACTTAATTATTCTCGACAACGTATTGTCTGCCGTCGACTATGAAACGGAGCGCAAAATCTTAGAAGGGTTGTTCTCTCGATTGGAAGAACAGTCTGTTTTAGTGGTTTCTCACCGTGTAAATGCCCTTGAATATATGGATGAAATTATTGTCCTTCAAGAGGGTAAGGTGATTGCTAAAGGCGATCATCATAACCTGTTAAAAACGTGCCCTTACTACTTAGAAACGTGGCAATTACAGCAAAATAGAGAAGAGCAGAATCAAGAAGAGCAAAGTCAAACTGAAATGAATAAGTCGGAGGACGCATGTTAAAATCTGTCGATATCGCGTATCTCAAGCACTTCTTCCAGTTTGCTAAAAAGTATCGTAGTACGGCGCTTTTAGGTATCTCGATGCTGCCGCTTTCGGTCATTACCAGCATTTTGTTCCCTTGGTTGATCATTCAGATCATCGATGTGCACCTTAGCAATTCAGATATGGATGGTCTAATGCTATATGTGGGCTATCTCATCCTCGTTCTTATCGCTAGCTATATCGTGGATAGCTTATATTCCTACAGTCTCCGTAAGACAGGGCAATATACGATTACTGACATGCGCTCCATGTTGTTTCAACGGGTACTTAAGCTTCCAAGGCGATATTTCGATGATAGGCCAACCGGAGTGACCTTAAGCCGGCTAACCAGTGACTTGGAAACCATTGGAGAAACGTTTGTCACGTCGGTGGTGGGTTTGGTGAAAGATACGCTAAACACCGTCGCCTTGATTGCGATGATGATGTACATCAATTGGCAGTTAACCGTGATTGTTATGTTGATTATGCCGCCAGTCATGTATTTAACTGTCTACATTCGCAACCGATTACGAGCGATGCATCTTGTTACGCGCTCGGCGCTGGCAAGAGGCATTGGCTACCTTCAAGAGCTACTTCATGGGATGAAAACCGTTCAGCTCTATCGAGCGGAGGAGCGAGTCGAGAAGCGCTATAAATCCTATACAGATGAGTTCTTACGTGCTCAGAAAAAGATAAACAAATATGACGCAATTTTATTTTCAGTTATTTCGGGTGTTACTTCGATAACCATCGCATTGCTCATCTGGTACGGTTCTGGCGAAGTGCTTGCTGGTACTTTGACGTTGGGTGTGTTGATTGCTTTCATCAACACTCTAGAGAAAGTGTTTGTACCGATTCGTGACTTCACCTCTCAAATTGCATCGATTCAAAGCTCGTTCGCAGCCTTTGATCATATCGAAGAGCTGTTTGTCGAGCCGACTGAAGAGCAAGGCCGTCGGTTAAGAGACTCAAAGGAGCTACAGAACCAGTTATCTGAGTTTAAGAGCCTTGAGTTTAAGAACGTGAGTTTCCGATATCGTAAAGACACGCCTTATGTGCTCAACAATGTGTCTTTTGTATTAGAAAAAGGCCATCAAATAGCGTTGGTAGGCTCGACAGGCTCGGGTAAGTCGACAATTCTGCGATTGATTTCCAGAACCTATTTGGACTATGAGGGTAGCATTCTGCTCAATGGCATCGAGCTGGCAGAGATTTCCATTGCAGATTCGAGCCGCCTTTTCTCGTTAATGATGCAAGACGTTCACCTGTTTGAGGCGAGCATTGGATTTAACATTGGGTTGGGTAAGGAGGCTATCTCGGAAGAGCAAATCGTCGAGTCAGCCAAGTTCGTATACGCAGACTCCTTTATTGAGCGCTTGCCAAACAAATACGACTTTACTATTGATAAAAACGGTAGCAATTTATCCGTTGGCCAAACTCAATTAATTTCATTTGCCCGCGCAGTGGCGCAGGGCGGACAAGTGATGATGCTTGATGAGGCGACCAGCTCGGTTGACTCAATTACCGAAAATTTGATTCAAAAAGCCATGGCGCGTTTATTCAAAGAGAAAACCGTCATTGCTATTGCGCACCGCTTAAGTACCGTGCGGCACTCGGACCTCATTCTAGTATTAGAAAAAGGTGAAGTGGTCGAGCAGGGCAATCATAAACAGCTAGTCGAACAAAAAGGTGTTTATGCTGCTTTACTAAAAGATTCAATTGTCGAAACGGCGGCTTAATAGTGCACTAAATTCAATAAACGATCACTTGTTAAGACTTTCGTGGGCAGTCTTCACATAGACTTCTTCCATTGCACTTGTAGACAAGGCAACAGCTTGTCCGAGTAAGTACACTGTGATTATCGTGAGAAGCAGCGAGACCCTGTACCGGCTTTAATGGAAGATTCAGCGCATCGAACCATAGATGCGCTTGCTCAAGCAATTGCTCGTGTGTTAGTTCTGATCGATATGCTTGCAACTTGATAAGACACCCCAATACCCGATCGGCAATAAGGTGCTGGCTGTAGCCAGGCCGGATTCGAATAAAATGGTTCATTTGATCCAAATAGAAATCGAACAGTTCTGTGATAGCTTTTCCAGCAATATCTATCAAATCATAAACGTCACCATGATGGTGCGCACCGTCCGGAAAGGAATAGCCTGCGACGTAGGTATCGTGAACTTCTTGGGAGATGTCTCTTAAATTTGGAAGGGCCTGTAACCCATATATTGAGATGAAAGCAACATACACAGGTTGCCAAGTGAGCAAATCCCACGTTCTTGTCATCCAATACGCTTTACCTGCTTCAGGTGAAGTTTCTGCAAGTTGCTGATATAAGCCGTGAACTTGCTTAGCGCAGTCTTCATAAAGCGTTATTTCTTTTGGTAAGGGCTGGCGAACTTCGCCTTTTAGATACGGTGAAACTTGGGAAGAAAATTCAAAAAGGTGATGGTGGAAATCGGCACTCATTAGGATGCGAAGTTTAACTAGAACAATGTGCTAGAACCTTATAGGTAATAGTAGGCAAAAGCAATTGATTCTCATTACTACTAGAGGGTTGTTCAACTAGTGCTTCATTTATTAAATTGACGGTCTATCAAATAGCAACCCAATCGTTTGAGTAAGCTAACATCATTTACTGATAGACATGTTTGTTGCAGAATTGAGATAAATAACTCGCAATAGACATTGTCTGACTATGCTAACTATGACTGTCAAAGGTTTTGTTTCTACCTCTTTACTTACACTTCTTTCGTTCTCTATTTTTGCTTCCGCCAACGCAAGCGAGATTAAGAAAAGCACCAGTGGTATTTGTCACGATGTGGCATCACCAAGTTATGCTCGCACAAAAAATTTCACTTCTTACGATTCAGTAGAAGCTTGTTTAGACAGTGGTGGAAGGCTACCCAAGAACGCTGCGCGTACAAAAACAGGTGCCCACAGTTTGCCTGATACCAGTAAGCAGTATGCGCGACATGAATTTGGGCATGGATGGGCGGATATGAACGGTGATTGCCGTAATGCACGCGCCGAAGCTCTAGTTGCACAATCTGTTGCTCCTGTTCGTTTTCAGACCGACAAAGAGTGCCGCGTTATAGCAGGACGTTGGAATTCAACGTTCACCGGAAACACCATTTACGATGCGGCTGATATTGATATCGACCACGTGGTTCCGCTGCGATGGGCTTGGTCACGCGGTGCTAAAACATGGGATAGAGAGAAACGTGTTCAATTTGCAAATGACCAAGCAAACCTATTAGCCGTAGAGGCGAGTCTCAATCGACAAAAAGGAGCAAAAGGGCTTGATGAATGGCTCCCACCAAAGAATCAATGCCAATACATTTCACGCTTTTTGAGAATCAAAAAAGGTTTATGGATTGGTTCTAAGTAGCGATGAATCTGACACTTACCAAAAAATCAAAGTGGACTACTGCGGATAATTTAAAGGCGCGTTAGTCGCGCCTTTACTTCTTCGGTTGTTTATTTGAGTTAATCTAAGTCCCGCAAAACGTTTGGTAACGGCCAAGGCTGAGCGGAGCTGGCTGCTCATATGCATCTAGGCCATCTTTATGTTTAAACGGATGGGTAATAATCTCAAGTAATGTCTCGAATGGGCCATAGTCTCCAATTGCTGCGGCTTCTAGAGCTTCTTCAACTTTGTGATTTCGCGGAATATAAACTGGGTTAGAAGAGGCCATTTCAGTCAAAGCACTTTGTTGTTCAGTTTGACCTGTGAATGAAGCTTTCCAGCGAGTAAGCCAGTCACTAAACTCCGGTGAGTGTTTGAATAACTCAAACAAAGGAGATTCAGATACTGCATCTTGTTCACTTTCGTTAATGATACTGTTTGCAAAGCGAGTGAGGTTACTAAAACACTGCGTGAAATCCACGGCTTTTGATTCCATTAGCTGAAATAGCTCGGCAGAGAGCTCGTCGACATCTCCACGGTTTGTATTTAATAAGCCCAGCTTTTTCGCAATGCCTTGTGACCAGTTACGGTTGTATTGAGTCATAAAGTTGTGGAGTGTTTTGGTGGCTAGCTCTACAGACGCGTCTTGATCTTCAGCGATAAGAGAGAGGAAAGACTCTGCAAATCGAGCAAGATTCCATTGACCAATATACGGTTGGTTTTGATAGGCGTATCGACCACCGGAATCAATAGAACTAAACACAGTATCCGGATGGTAAGCTTCCATGAAGGCGCATGGCCCATAATCAATCGTTTCACCGCAAACCGTCATGTTGTCTGTATTCATAACGCCGTGGATAAATCCAAGTAGCTGCCATTTTGCAATGAGTTGCGCTTGATTTTCGCATACTAACTCTAGAAAGCGTAAATATGGGTTCTCTGCTGCCTGTGCTTCAGGGTAGTGCCTTGCGATGGTGTAATCAGCCAATCGCTTAACTTCTTCCATGTCTCCGCGAGCAGCAACAAATTGAAAAGTGCCTACACGAATATGGCTTGACCCGACGCGGGTGACTATTGCACCGGGTATACTTTCTGCCCGCCAGATCTCTTCACCAGTGGTGACAGCAGCCAATGCCCGAGTTGTCGGCACACCAAGAGCAAACATCGCTTCAGACACGAGATACTCGCGTAAAACAGGTCCAATACCAGCTTTACCATCACCGCCTCTTGAATAGGCTGTACGGCCAGAACCTTTTAGTTGAATGTCTTTCCTTAAACCTTGGTTATCATGAGTTTCACCAATTAGCAGTGCACGGCCATCACCAAGCTGTGGGTTATAGTTACCAAACTGATGACCCGCATAGGCTTGAGCGAGTGGGGCGGAGCCTTCTAACTCAAGTTGGCCAGCAAACACTTGAGCGAGTTCATCATCGGTGGTGCCCGACATCTTGATATTGAGGGATTGTGCCAGAGGATAATTGAACTTGATAAGCTCTGGATTGGGTACCGGCGCAGCCAATTGGTGAGAGATGAAGTCAGGTAACTGTTTGGCGTAGCTATTATCGAAATCGATATGGATCGTCTTCGATGTTACCGTGTTTGCTTCGTCTGGGGTAACTTTCCCCTGAGTATCTTGGTTTGACACGATATTCCCTTAAAAATAAGTAGTCCTATGGTATTAACATAGTTGGTGTTTGATTCAACAGATCAGTTTTAACGGGTTCATCCACTCAAAACTTTAAGGCCTGTTGAAAAGAATCTTCAACAGGCTTAGAGTGTCAGTAATTCTATTAAAAGAAAATACCGTTTTTAATGTGGGATTGTGGCTTATGCGTAGCCAGATCTATCGTTCGACACCCGCTTCATCTTCTTCAACAATGTCGCTTTCCATTGCCGCTTGTTTTAACCACACTCGTATCGCATTGCTTTGAAGCACTTTGTTCTGGTAAGCCTTAGCTCTTTTTGACAGTTCGATGCCGTAGGTTTCAAATCGCAGGGCAACTGGGGCAAACATTGCATCAGCGATTGACCAATCACCAAACAGCCACTGCTCTGGATACTCTTCTTGCTGCTGTGACCAAATTGCATCAATGCGAGCAATATCATTTTGAGCTTGTTCACTTAAATCAACAAAGCGCTTCGCTCTGCAGTTCATTGGCATTTCGTTTCTTAGCGCCATAAAGCCGGAGTGCATTTCTGAAGATAACGCCCGGGCTAGTGCTTTGTCTTTTTTGTTCGTTGGCCATGCGCTACCTGATAGGTACTCGTCGTTGATGTATTCAAGAATGGCCAATGAATCCCATATCGAAATATCGTCATCAACAAGCGTCGGAACTTTCTTTGTAGGGTTGACTGATTCGAGAGTCTGGTAAAATTCAGGGGTGAAGAGTTTGAGTTTAACCACTTCAAAAGGAAGTTGGTTTTGTTCAAAAATGACCCAAGCGCGTAGTGACCAAGTCGAGTAGTTTTGATTTCCGATATATAACTTCATGATTTTTCTCCCTTTGCTTTAATACGAATTTATAGGATTAAACCAAGCGCGACTAACGGATAATTTTGATAGTATCTATGGAATACAGCGATGGATTGCCTAAAGGTCGTATCAATGGAAATAGAATCACTCAAAGCCTTTTTAGCATTCGTAGAAACCGGGAGTTTCACGCGAGCGGCTAAACACATCAATCGGACACAATCTGCTTTCAGTTCTCAAATGAAGAAATTAGAGGAGGAACTGAATGTACGCCTTTTTGAAAAAGAGGGCCGAAACCTGGTACTAAGTGAAGCAGGTTTAGCGCTTCAGTCCCATGCAGAACAACTTGTTACGGCGCATAACCTAGCGGTTTCTCAGATCAAACGTTATCAAGACAAACGTCCATTTCGTCTTGGGTGCCCGGAAGACTACAACAGTAATGTGCTTGCTAAGGTTATTAGCGAGCTTCAAAAATATCAGCCGACGTGTTCGATTCAAATCTACAGTCAGCCTAGCACGGTGTTGAGAGGTTGGATTGATGAAGGAAAATTAGATGCAGCAATCGTCACGCGAGCGGCTGAAAGTGATGAAGGGATCTGGCTAGCCAGTGACAAGGGCGTTTGGGTCAAAAGTAAAAAGCTATAGAAATGAAGGCGACGAACCTTTGCCAATTGCTCTGTATCACGCTGATTGCAAGTACCACAGCGCTGCTATTAATGGTTTGAGCAAAGTAGGTCGTGCTTATCAGTTACTCGCTTGTTGCGACAGTTCTTCGGGGTTACGTGCCTTAGTGGAGCAGGGGTTATGTGTTGGTGCAATGGGTGAGTTAAGTGTCAGCAAGGAACTCGCCCCGATGACGGGCATGCCACCACTACCTGCTGTCGATATTGCGTTGATATCCAGCGGTCATGATCACCCACTGTTAACGGCGATTTCATCAGAGCTTATCAAGTTTGAAGATAAGCCTGTTACAAACATCAAGGCAGAGCTTGAAACCGTCTAGATGGTGAAGCTCTGTTTGAAATTTCAATTACTGGCCATCAAGCGGTACTTCATCGATGGACCACATATTTAATGTATGCGTCGCTTTGTCGCAGTAGCCAAGTAGGATCTGGTATTTGGGCTCATAGCTATCACCTAAATAGGTGCTGCGAATGAGCTCATTTGTTTTTAAGTCGACTTGGGTGACAACTCGACCTTTAAAGTTTTGAAAAACAACAAATTGGTTACTGCTGTAAACCAGTTGTTCCTTATAAAACCAAAACTGATCCGTGGTCTCATTTAACTGGCATTTTAATGGCGTTGAGTCTGCACCGTATGCACTGACAGACAATAGCCCTATAGCTGTAGCGATGATTTTCTTTATCATTCCGTGATTCTCTTTTTATTCTTCACTATTAATTTTAGAAAACGTTCGTGTTATTGCGACCTGACCGACCTCATACAAGTAAAATCAGTACTAGCGGTATTCATTAATGAATGCTTCAACTGGCATGTCTTTGTGAAATAACCAGCCTTGTGCGTAGTGGATACCGTGCTCCATTAACCAAGCTTTTTGCTCCTCAGTCTCGACCCCTTCAGCAATAATTTTTACCTTTAGAGAGTGACAGAGTTCGACAATGGCTTTGAGAATGATGAAGTCAACGGTGTCTCTGTTAATGGCCTGTATGTATCTTCTGTCGATCTTAATCTTTTTAATGGGTAGCTCGCTCAGGTAGGTCAACCCCGTTTGACCGGTCCCAAAGTCGTCAAGAGAAACGCTGTAACCTTTGTCCTTTGCGTCAGACATAGCAAGGATCATTTTGTTGATATCGAGTTTAGAGAAGCTTCGCTCGGTTACTTCAAACTCAATCTTTATCTTCGTTTTATCTCGATAACTGAGTGTTTCGACAAAGGGTATGGTCATCATTGCTGGTGGAATGTTGGCTGAAATAAAAAAACTATCGCGGATTGTTGTTTTTGTGCGGCAACTCTTCAATCATGGCCATACATAGCTGATTAAACTCAGCGACTTGACCAGAATGCTCCGCAAACGGGATAAACTCATCTGGGCGGCGAAATATGGAATCATTGCGATACCAACGAATCAAAGCTTCTGCGCCAATCCAGTGTCCGTCACGCATATCAACGATGGGTTGAAGGTGGTACTTGAACTCTTTTCTTTGAATACCCCACCAGATTTGAGTGAGCATGGAAGAGCGCTTGCTACTTAGGGTTAAAACGGCAAGTACACAGCTAAAGAAGACCATAGAGATAAAGGATAATGGACTAACCCTGCACAGTAGTAGTTGCTTGAGCGAAGGGTAACTTAATACGGCAACATTATCGGGATCCGTTGTTTGTGCGACCATCGTAGATTCCGTTAGCATTGCTTTACTGTTTGTAGGATTTGCCCCAAAGCTAAATAGTTCATCTTGTTGGTAGAAACGAGCAATCTCGTAAGGAATAGGGGAATTGATGCTATTTAACGCGCGCACATAGTTTTTAGAAACAACCCAAGAAAGGTAGATCTCTTTTTCGGGATAGTAATGCGTATTAAGAATGAGCTCGTTGAACCCCAGAATGCTGACCGGTTGCGATAGAATTTCTGGTGAAAGGTGCGCCGCTAAAGGTGAAAGTATGTCATTGCTGCAAATGACATCTCCTTGCTTGTCGAAGATATACATTTTCGCAACGGCTGAAATAGAAAACTCTAAATCGAGCATATCGCTCATTTGGTTATGGTCACAGACTTGATAGTTCGTGGCGATTGAGTCGAGTTTGCTATTGATATTGGATAGCCATTGATCTTCGTGACTAAGCTGCTCTTTAAAATGACGTTGCAACTCGTTGATTTGGTGATTAAGTGAGTAAGCTTCACTTCCGACTAAAAACAAGATTGGACTTACTGAGAAGACCAGAGAAACGAAAAGACTAAATAGAATTGAAAAGGTTTTGATGCGCATTACCTGAGAGTTACCATTTCATCGACTGCGACTATTACATGGATGACTCAACGCCAGTCCATAACAACCAAAGTTGCATTACTGAATAGGTTCAATATATCTAAGGCGTGTATATAAAGTGCAGATAAATGCATAGAAATGCGTGCCAGTTAACTATTTAGTTATCTGGCACGCTATTTTTGTATCACTTTCTTGGGGCAATTATCCAAAAGTATGCAGTGCGGTAACTTTATGAAATAAAAACCTAAAAACAGTACTTTATACTGTTATCTATTGACCTCTACCGTCTACCATAACGAGTAATGTTTTAGAAATAATGGTCATATCCATTAAAAACCAGCTCTTTAAAGATGAAAGCGAGAGTGCATAACTATGGTCGAACCCGACCTTTCTACGCACATCATCAATGCACGTATCGTAACCTTGGTTCACTTGTGCAAGCCCTGTGATTCCAGCATTACGCCATAAGTTCTGTCTGCAAAGTATGGAATTGCATTCTCGAGCTTACTGTAAAAACTTGGACGTTCAGGTCTCGGGCCAATTAGCGACATATCACCACGAATTACGTTAAATAGCTGTGGGATTTCGTCTAATCGGGTCTTTCTTAGGAAACGGCCGACAGGCGTAATACGTGGATCGTTTTCAGTCGCCCACACGGCGCCAGAACGCGACTCTGCATCTTCGTACATTGTTCTGAACTTGATGATTTCAAAGAACACCATTTTTTCTGGTGTTGATTTACCAACGCGAAGTTGTTTATAGAACACTGGTCCTTTTGATGTCGTCTTAATCGCTATCGCAACAAGGGGCAGCACTGGCATTAGAATAAGGAGACCAATAATAGCGCCAAATAGGTCAAACAGACGTTTCGCTGCCCAAATTGAGATTCTAGTTGATTTGTTGGTACTCATATCATGCTCCTTGCACGCAGTTCTTATTGGTTAATTTGCCTGAGTAGAAAGCGGAATACTCAGTTACTCTTGATTCATATGTTTTACTGCAAGCCTAATGCCAGAAATAAATCACAATAAAAACAGTGGGATACATTCATTGACTGGACGTTTTTTATATTGGGAATATTTTTGAGAACAACAATGTCTTACTGCGCCAAAAGAAAAGCCCAATTTAGAGGGGAGGCTAAATCGGGCTTTTAGATAATAAGTCTTAAATAGGTAAGGGAAGACTTAGACTAATTTTTCTAATGATTGATTCGAGTCCAACGTCCTGACTCTAATCCAATGAGATATCTTAGGCCTCCTATGAAGTTTGCGTAGTGACCGGAAACGATATAACTCAGAAGCTTAAAGACTTTGTAGTCAAAAATGTGTGGGAAGCTCAGTGTTAATATCGCAGCTGAATAGACTGCAATTTGCGTGCACAAGGCAGCCATAAAGATTGGATGCTCCATCAGGCAATGGAACAAACCAAACAAGTGATCATTAAGTAAGGAGTAATCAGTCTTAAACCCTTACCTGAGAAAAATGCAAACGCTACGCCTTTATGCTTTGGCAAAAATAGGTCAGATAGACGAATCGCTTGTTGCATATTCCCTGCTGAAATTCTTAAACGTCGTTTGAAGTCGTTGTGTTCGTTAGTCGCCTCCATTTCAAGTGCGATCATGTTGGAATCGTACTCCGCTTTATAGCCTTTTCTCACAATCTCCATAGGTAGAATAAAGTCATCGTTGATCGTATTGGCTGGTAACGGCTCGAAAAGATGGGTTCGAAACAGATAGAACGCGCCATGTGCGCCTAGCGTAGAGCCAAGGCTAGCTTCATTTTGTTTTACTTGGGTTTGATACTGCCAGTATTTGGCTTCGCCAACACTCAAAGACTCCATCAACCTATAGCTGCCGTTGACGACTCCGGTTTTTGGTGATTTAAAGTGCTGTTCAGCAATGAGCAATGCATCGATAGAGATAAGGGCAGAAACGTCACTTAGTGCAGTGATATCGCTGTCGATAGTCTTTATCTGCTCGTTAATGAGCGCAAGCTTGCCACGATTCTGTTCAAAGACCCGCACCTCAAATAGAGTGTCTGCGCATACCGCCTCTTGAATGGTGTCTTGTGCAATTTCTGCGGTTCTATCGGTACTTCCATCACACGCAATGATGACCTTCAGACGATCTCGAGGGTAATCGAGGGAAGCTAAATTACGGATCTTATCCGCGATCCAACGCTCTTCATTATAAGCAGGAACTAGAATCGTAATGGTAGGCCGAGCGCGATCAGCTTTTCCGTCACGATAACCTCGAAGAGTCTCTTTAACATGTTTTAGCGGATGTCTGTTTGAATACCATTTTAAGAAGATCGGGTAGCCAACATGGTGGTAGACGATCAGTGCAGCACTCAAAAGACACGCAAATATTAGAATCCAATCAATCATGCGACTTCTCCCATTGTTAATTCACGATAAGCTCTGACCATGCCGCGTACATCATTGTTTTGGAGAACAAAGCGGCGAGGGGAATCAAGGGCGTCACTATCGACTTGCATCGCGATAGCGGCTGCGAGGTCAATATAATTGTCACTATCAACGAGTTGTGATGTTAAGGGGCAAAGGGTCTCGGAAGAGGCGCCGACATCAGTCGCTACTGTGACAATGTCACAAGACTGTGCTTCCAATGTTGATAGAGGGAAGCCTTCACAGCGAGAAGGCATGCAAAATACGTCCAATGATTGATAGAACGTTGGCATGTTGTCGACATGGCCAAGAAATGTGACCCGATTTTCAAGTTTGTGCTCTTTGACTAGTGCATTGAGTTCATCCAACTGACTTCCACTACCCGCAATTGCGAGATGCACGTTGTCAGAGAGAAGCGTCATCGCTTCAATAGCAACGTCATGACCTTTCACCGTCTCTAATCGACCCGCGCATCCAACAATTTTTTTATCTAAAGGCAGCTTTAATAGTTGTCTAGCTAACGTTTTGGAAGCAGGGCAAAACTTAGTGCAATCAATACCATTTTTAATTGTAATGGTCTTGCTATAACGAAAGTGGCTCTTCAAAGTGTCATGAACGCCATTTGCGTCTGCAACCAGCGTTGGTTTAGCAAAAGAGAGTGCCAATGATTGAAGCCAACGTCTTTTACGATTGTTTAAATGCCAAGCGTCGTGTTCGGTATGAATACGATGTGGTACGTTGGCTAATCGAGCAGCCGCCCCTGCGTACAGTAAGGGTCCGATATGATGTGTATGAACGACATCGGCATTTAATTTGGTAAATACCTCAGCGAGCTCTTTGACTAACCTAAGTTGAATGCCAGGCTGCTTACCCATGAATAAAATGCGGCTTCGGACCGTTTCAAGTTTTGGCCAGTTTGTTATGGCGGACTCTTTTTCCCCTTCGAGACTAAGAATAGCGACATTGTCTCTAGGGTCTGAAAACGCAAGAAAATCGAGAGCAAGGCTTTCTAATCCACCCGGTGCTAGGTGTTGAACCACATGAATAATGTTTCGGCCTTGGTTGCGACTGGAAGTGCTGTTGCTGAACTTAGTCTCACTGTTGTTACCGATGCTCATATCGATGTCCTTACCTTTAAACTGATGTCTGTAAGAGTAAAGCACGAGGCATGCCAACAATTAACCATAAATAAGCAGCTGTATTTACAGTGTTTTTCTGAATGAAAAAGCAAACTAGGATAATGATTCTCAGAATGACAATCGATTTAGTCATTCTGGTAAGTGTGACTTTCGAGATGTCGACTAATTCGAACGGGTTGGCGAGACTTTGGGAATAACGGTAATAACCGGCGCTTTAGTTAATGTTTCTAACTGGTCAACACGTCTTATCGAGGTATCAAACAATTCCGTTAGGGTCGCCATACCAATACCTAAACCGATACCTGCGAACAAACCGGCAATAATGAAGACTATAATAGGTAAATTTGACGGCGTACTAGGCGTATAGGGAAGGTCAATGATCTTAACGCGCTTATTTTGCTCAAATAAACCTAATGACCCCGTTAACTGAGCCATCTCATAACGTTCGATGAGCTCATCATACAATTGGCGTTTAATTTGAACGTCACGTTGTAAGCGAAACATCTCTTTGGCACGGCTACCGAAACTGTTCGACTTTTCTTCAAGTTCGGCCACCATTGATCGCAGGCTTTTTGTCTCTTCGTTTAGTGATTCAAAACGGCTACGAACAGACTGGAGGCTTTGCAATTGAGCCACAAGTAAAGGTTGAATGTCGCTGATTTCAGACAAAGTGTTGCTACTGGCGATATCCCAGAGCTGATCAGTATTGAGATCAGGTTGTTCAGTAGTTAGCAATGCTGTTCTTTCACTTTCGAGCCTGGCAAGCTCGCGTTGCTTTGCTTGAACTGAGCTATGGTTATCTGTGTAACGAGAACGAAGCAGTGTTAACTCGCTACGTATTTCAATGATTTGTTCTTCAATACGACCTACAACGGGGTTTGTCTTGGAAAGTTGCTGATCAAGGCTACCTAGCTTTTCTTAACTCCAGCAAGTTCAGCTTCTTTTTCAGCCAAACTTTGTTTAAGCGACGCCAATCGAGTTAAGCTCTGGCTTTGCATTTCTGGTGTGAATTCTGAGAACTCATTACTGTATTTGGCTAGTGCGGATTCTGCTTCATCTAACTCAGCACGTCTTTTATCGATATGAAAAGATAGAAACTCGCTCGAGTCTTGAATGGAAGATCGCTCCGGCGCCAGCAACTGCTCAATAAAATGCTCACTCACGGATTCGAGCAAAGACTTCATGCCTTCAGGGTGACGGGCAGTGAGCTCAATTTTTAAAAAGTCTTTTCCCGCTTGTGAAACGTTAAGTCGTGAGGAGATATCACGAATAACCTTCTCGGCTTGTGCAGGGGACATATCTTCGGTGATGAGCCCTTCTTCTAGAGCAACGGATCTCAATACATGACGACTTTTCAGTAAGGTTCGAATCGCGTTAAGGCGGTCTTTCAGCATGGTCGATACAGCTATATCTTCAAGAAACGGATTCATTTTAGCGGTTTCTTGAATCAGCATGCTGGTATGCGAATGATAGGTGGTCGGAGCCAGTTTACCAATCGCAAATCCTACTAGGGGCAGAATCAGTATAGGTACTACGACTAAGTATCGTCTGCGCCAAGCGGCAGACAATATAACAATCAAGCGAAACTTTAACTCATTCATAAAAGCCCCATTCACAATAGCTCAAGTAGCCAACTTACAAACTCACTACGCGAGTCCCAACTGTGATTGTCTAATATTCCTTTCTCTAGTATAGGTTGGTTTAAAGCAACTGGAAGCATATCAATCATTTGCTGTGCATTTTCAACGCAATTGACGTGTTGTTTGAAGCCACTTAGTGCAGGGAAGGGTGTTGTAATAATGGGAGTTCTTGCCGCTATGTATTCCATTAGCTTTAAAGGGCTGCACGCTAGAATCTGTTCATTTGGAGTGAATGGCAATAAGCTGACGTCCCAATGTTGGCTATAGGATGGTAGCGTGTGGTGGGGTCTTGGACCCAATACAAACACATTGGGTAGCTGTGGTAATGCACACTTGTCTAGTTCGTTAGGGCCAATGAAAACAAAGTTCCAATCACTGCGCTCTAGGCAAACTTTTTCTAGCATGTCGTAGTCTAGCCAGTTTGATAAACTGCCATAGAATCCGGCGGTCGGTTTACCATTGTTGGGTAAATCGTGAGCGCGTTTTGCAGGTTCAGAGAAAAGTTTGACATCAACGCCGTGAGGCAGCAGTTGAGTTTTGTAAGCTGGGAACTTGCCTCGAATCTTTTCGCTTGCGGCCAAGATGAGATTGGCTTTATCCATTAACTTGCGTTCGTGGATACCAACCACTTTATGATCAACGCCAGCCAGTGATTCAAAGTCGTCACCACAATAATACACGACGGCCGACTCATTCAAATGACCGCAAAGATCTGCCGCAGTTGGGAGAGAGCTCCACAAAATAGGAGAGCGAATGTTATTTGATTCAAGCACGGGTTTTAACTGACGTAACATCATCACTTTTGCGATTTGTCGCGCGAATCGAGAAGCTGGTGCTGGAATCGTTTTAAGGTTCACTTCAATCAAGTTGCTGTTTTGTTTAGGCGCTGCAGGCGCATAACCCGCTTTGGTTTTACCTAAAAGTTTGTTGATAACCCGTTGAGAGTCATGCCAGTTAAATTTTGGCTGACGTAGTCCGATGGAGTTCACCCAAACCACTTTTCGCGTTTTAGAGATACGGGTAATCAAATGCTGAGTGCTTGAAGGTAAGCCACCAAAATCTTCACCGAATACGATTAAATCACGCATGATGACCTCCTTCAGCCACTTCATTTAGGTCTTGTTGTTGATTGATTTGGCTGACCACTTTCGCTGGGTTGCCAGCAGCCACAACGAAAGGGGGAAGCTTTTGGTCACAACGCTACCCGCTGCCACAACGGTTCCTTCGCCGATAGTGACACCAGATTTCACGGTTACATTGGTGCCAAGCCAAACATCTTTGCGCAATATAATATCGCCAACTTGGTTTTCATCATCACCTTCACCTTTTGCTCGGCGTTTTGCATCAAGCGGATGACCAGAATATCCAAATATAAAAGCGCGACCTGCAATACGAACATTATCTTCAATGATGACTTGGTTACCGACTGCGATGGTGGTTTGCCAACCGATATCGACGTTGGAGCCTACCAATAATGTTGGGTTCGTCGCCTGGACGCGACCACTGAATGTCGTGCTTCCCGATATTCGACAATCGTCACCGATGTTAATCGTTAATGGCCCGGAAATATGGGGAATGCCACCATATAGGTAAAGTCTTTTACCCACGTAGGCTGCTCGTCCTTTAAATGTTGGAGTTGTAAGGAAAATTCGAATAAATGAATCGACAACCGAAGATAGCGCTCGATAGATTGCGTACATGCACTTGTTTAGAAACTTAGGTGTCACAATCTCAAACTGACGAATACGTTTCAAAATGAGAAACATTTTGCGAAAGCTAGGGCTCGGATGATATTGAAGCCAATGTTTAAATTGATGGATCTGTGTGGCTATCATGCATACCTCGTGACGTAATCGTTGGTTGTTTTACCTAACTACTTCAACCTTTGTGCCATAAAATAAATTCAATAAAATTAGTGAAGTTAAAAATTAGGATTCAGTTTGAGAAAGGGCATTCTCATTTTGAGAATGATTTTGCTCAACAAAGTTAACGGCGACGGTGAGTGCGGCAAGTATGTAAATAGGCCAGTTAAAACCTTGAGTTAGAAAGGTGCCAGAGACAATAGTGCCAATTAGCCCTGCATAAACGGCGTTAGCACACGCGTTGAGGCTTGGAGAATACATCAAAGGGTTTAGGTCTATCCGTTTAATGGTACCCCGAGCAGTTTTGATGAGGGAGGTGATGGTGATGATGAAAACGATCAAACCAACAAAGCCGGTTTCTGCTAAGACGCCAAACCACGTACTGTGAACCGCATGATTTAAACCATCCCAATGTTGACTGTAAAAGAAGTAGTTAGCGTAGAAATTATTTAAACCGACACCTGTGATTGGATTATCTAACGCCATGTAAAACGCAGCTTCCCATGCATAGAGGCGCCCCATAGCGGAAGCATCGATCCCTTCTTCGGCCGCGCCACCTGATGCACGGTCAGAGATTCCCGCCATTGCGAATAAAGCCAAGGCTCCAATAATCCCTAAGGTAATTAAGAGCGCTTTTGAGCGAATCAGCTTAATCGCAAAAATTCCAAACACGGCCAGCGAGCCTAGCAGACCACCGCGGCTTTGGGTGGCAATAACGGCAGCCATGAGTACAGCGATGGCGATAGCCCCCAATATTCGAATGAAAATGTTCATTCGCGGAGTAGTCGTTAATCCAATAGCAAACGCAAGCGGGAACATCAAAACGAGAGAGAGATCGTTTGGGTCGCCTAACATTGACCCTAAGTCGCGGCCAATCGTGACACGAGTTCCCTCTACTAAGCCAATCCCATTAGCTTGGTTAGAAAGCGCAACGCTACCTATTAATATCCCACTTAGAACGATAAGAACGGCGATTCTTCCAAGATTCTTGTCGGTATTGACTAGCCATGCGATGGCTAGGGTCATTACGATTATTTTCCAATAGATCCCTTTAAAGAGATTAATTGCCAATCCTTTGTTTGAAGCAAAAACAATTCCCAAGATGACTAGCAGCCAAAAAGCGGCCATCCAGGTTAATGAATGATGCCAGTAAACTTTAATATTTCGGCTAATCAGCGTATGCCAAAGCAATGCAGACAAGGCTCCCATTGAAAGTAGCAGAGGTATTTTGAGTGAGTACAGAACAGGGAACGCTTCATGGATTCTGAAAAAAGAGAAAAGTACGAATAGTGTAACTAACCAAAAAGTCTGACTTAAAACGAAAAGAGCACCGAGAGGGAGAAATGCGAGCACGACGGGTACTGCAGGGTGAGGGACAACAAACCAAGCAAGAGCAACGATCGCTGTCATAGCCGTCGCTGCAACAATTACTTGGGGCTTGTTGTTTGTCATCATAGCTAGCCTTTCGTTTGAGCTCTAAGCTTAAATTTAAGAAGCTTTGTTTTCAGACTGAATAGGTTAATGCCCTGACCAATATCGCGAATCGTCAAGGGTACTAATGAAAGCATAGAAGAAATTACGCTGATTAAAATGAGTGCACTGAACGTCAATGTAACAAGTGCAAACAGTGAGTTAAGTTGGAGACTTAAACCAAGTGAAGCCAAAGGGATTAATACGACTAAGCATAGAGATTGAATCTGATACGGCAGACGGGTTTGTTTTTGGCTGTAGTAATACACCAAAAGAAACTTAGTTAACTGTGCGAGCATTAAGGCACCCACGATACCAACAATGCCGTGGGACAATAATGCGTAACACAGCGTAAGACCACCGAACGTGCACGCTAGGTTGATGTTAAATATTGTGCGAGTTTGTTTTGTATTGAGTAGACCTATGTTCACCAGTTCCGTCAGCTCTTTAAAGAGTACCAAAGGGATCGTCAACGTGAGGAGCGTCGCCGCGCCAAGATAAACTTCCGGTAACGCTAACTGAATAAAGACTTGGCCACCAATACCGACAGCAACCGCGAGCAGGCTGATATAAACCACCCCATATTGTGTCACTTTTGCAGCAGCATTTGGCCCTTGCGTGTTCAGGGTATTAAAGCGTTTTGGCATCCACCACATACCAAAGGGTTGGACCAAAATGCACATGGCTAGCGCGAACTTAGCGGCGACAGCGTATAACCCGAGTGTTTCAAGTGAAGTCGCGTAAGCGATGATCCAACGTTCAGCACCACTTAATCCGAACGCGACCAATGCAGACAACATAAGAGGAAGAGAGTACTTGATGTATTGGCCCAATTGACTCGGCTTAGGTAGAACAAATGAAAACTGGTTAACAAAATGAAGCACCAAGAACTGACAGAAAGACACTACCACACCAGCCGCAAAGATGAGCGTAACACTAGGTTGATGCAACACGATAACCACGACAAACATAACTTGAAGTAGGGCGCTCACAACGCTGAGTTTAAAAAAGGTGGATGCTTTATCCTGCATTCGAATCCAAGCCAGGCTGATGGCTAGCGCGCTTTCAAAGCACAATACTACAGCGACTAGCAGTAACTGATACTGATTAAGACCTGCAGAAGATGCGTCAATACTTTTTACGATGAGAATCAGTGCTAGAGTTAAAATCAAAGAGGTAAACAGGCAAGCATAATAAAGTTCACTAGCTTTTAGATGTTTGTCGTTTTTATTGGTCAGGATGCCAACGAATCGATAAAGACTTTCGTGCATCGCCAACCCAACCAAAAGGCTAAAAAATGCGGTGGTCGTTGCTAGTAACTCGAGCTGCCCCAGTTGGTTGGGTGTTAAATAGCGTGCAATGAAAGGGAGCATAATCAACGACAAGCCTTTAACTAAAAATAGACTGATTCCGTATGTGAGCATGCTTTTGAATGGCTTAAGCTTTTGTAAGTTCATAACTGCGCCTCGCCATTAGAGGTTTCCACACAATCAGCGTCACAGCTAGGTTGACAAAGTGTGCACGCAATATCGTCATAGGCCAGTTGCGCTTGATAGTCTTGCGCTATGAGTTGAGCCGCCTTGCCAACTTGCTGAATTAGGGCTAAATCGCTCGTCGCATACAAAAGTGCATTGGTTAAAGAATTAACGTCACTAGAATCGTATTTAATGCAGTTCACATTGTGTTCTAACACTTGGTCCCAATAGGCGTTATCACGAGGAATAATAACGCACATGCCTGCCGCCATCGCTTCAAGAATAGATAGCCCAAACGGCTCATTGTGACTAGTAGAAACGAAAACGTTGGTACTTTGTCGAATCTCATCGAGATTGTCTGGTATCTCATGCCAAGAAAAATGTTCAACCTTTTGAGGAGCATCCGATGCGGGTAATGCCTTGTTTTTGGGGCGGATGTAACATACTTGAGTGGGATAATCGACCATATGACTGATCGAGCGTGACGCTTCAGTCAGTAAATCTAAGCCTTTCCACTTTAGAAGTGAAGCACACCAAAATACCGAAGGTTTGTCATACTGGCACTGACTTGGCCATTGCTCTGAAGGTAAACCATTAATAAACGTCTTATAGTGAGCACCGTGCAGAAAAGCATCGATCTTTTCTTGAACGATAGGTGCTTCAGAAGAGTTAAGAAAAAACGTCGCTAACGCTTTCTCGATTGATGGTTTACTTGAGCTAGGTAGTAAACGTAATTGGCTTTTGTCAAACAATAACCAATCGATCGAGACGCGCCAACCGGGCCATGGATCAGTTGGATTATTGAAGCGTTGACGAGAGTATTTAAAAGATAGAGTGGCATATCCATCCCTGGCCCAGAAGAACCGAGCATTCGATCAATCTTGGGGAGTTTAAGCCAATAAAATGCCAACACGACAGTCATAAATAGTTGGTGCAACCAAAAGCCAATACCGTGATGACATTTCGCCAGTAATGCCATGGTTGGCAGTCCGTAAACTGAAACGTTCTCTTGTTTAGCAAGCTGGCTGTTGAGCCAATATTCTTTATTGGCTGTGATAACTGAAAAGCGGTTGTTTTGGCACTTCTTTAAACGAAGCATTTCTTGTGTGGCAATCTTAGAACCACCAACGAAGTTGATAGAGTCGAAGATTAAACAGTGTGATAAGCGCTGACGTTGACTCATGACTAACCTCCAATAGTAATTCGACTAGTAACGAAGGTTTTTAACGGGCTCAAGGTACGCCATAGCGATGGGCTGCGAGTTTGCTTAGCCATCAGTTGTCTTAGATAGATGGCTTCGATGTTGCGTGTATTGTGGGCGATAGTGTGATGCGAAAGAACGTGTGATCGGGCGTTGAGCGCGAGTTCTAAAGCGGAGTTAGGATTACTTCGCACTGCACGCATACATTTGACCAAACCTTTAATACCGGAGTTTGGATAAAGAAGGGCATTCTTCTGATGAGTCACGATCTCTTTAATGCCACCTTCTTCCGGCGCGACAATAGGTAACTCTGCCAACGCGGCCTCTGCAATGACTAATCCAAAAGCTTCTTGCCTTGCGCCACTCACGAATGCATCACAGCCTTTTAACCAGCCAAATACATTCGGCTGTTCACCTACAAAATGAATGTGTTTTTCGAGTCGGTAATATTCGGCTGTGGATTCTAATCGTTGGCGAAGGGGCCCATCGCCAATAACGACAAGGTGTGTATTGGGATACTCGAGAGTAATATAGCGAAGTGCTGAGATTATTCTGTCTATGCCTTTACGACTGATGAGAGAACCGACGGTTGCAAATAGATAAGCGTCATCATCAAGCTCAAGAATGCCTTTAACGTTTTGTTCTGTTTGACTCTCTAAGCGCGATACGTCGATACCATTGTGAACAACACTTAGTTGTTCTGATGGGTAGCCGTCTTTACGTAGATTGTGTGTGACGGCGTCACTCACTGCGATGATGTGAGGAGAGCGATGTAGGCACAGTGTTAAACGTTCTCGCGCCGGATAGTCTGAGTGAACTTGAGTGATTAACTCAACACCTTCAAGGCTTGCTGCTAAGCACATCCACTGGCAGGGTGCAGCACTATTAACGTGGATAAGGTCGATGTGGGCATCGCGGATGTAACGACGAGCAACGGTCACAAGAGCGCGCCAAGAAACGAGGTCAAATTTCGGTGCACGCTCTCCTAGAAGCAAAGGAAATGCAGACAGTTCGCTATGAACATGAAGCTTTCCCATTTCATTATGAAGAGGCTCACAGTTAGTCCATAGGAAAGGCGTAAAACGTGCTCTGTCGATGTGTTTAATCAGATCGATGACGCAACGCTCGCTACCGCGAATCCAATCAGAACCATAATGTACGTAAAGGATGTTTTTTTGCTTACTCATAGCTGCGCTCTCCATATAAGTTTCTTTAGAGAGTGCAATCACAGTGCCAAAATATATCTCATTGATTTTATGGGAAATATTGTGATTGTTGAGCGCTATTGAAATTTGATTCTCATATTGAGAATGAGTCTGAAGCAGGATTTATCCATGATATAAGGAGAGAAATTGGGGGATAACGGCTTGTTGTGAATAATGTTTTTCTATAGTTAACTGCGCCTTTCTCCTGATCTCATTTTGATCGAAAACATTAAGGTTGAGCCAATGAGATAGGTGATGTCTAAGCTCTTGCATATTGCTTCCGATAAAGCCATTGCTTTGATGCTCAATCAGCTTAGCGAGATCACCAACATCTGTTGCTATAACAACTATACCGCGCGCCATGGCTTCGAGCGCAGCCATCGGTAGCCCCTCATATCTTGAACAAATAATCAGCACATCAATCTGTTTCCAAACCTCTTCCATATTCGTTTGATGACCATGGAAAAGCACGTTGCCATTTGAATTCGTTAGCTTTAACTCATCCTCCATCGGGCCAGAGCCATAGCAATGAAAAATGACATCAGGAAATTCATGAGCAAGAGCCATAAAACGATCGGGGGCTTTTTCGTGGCTCATGCGACCAACAAAGGCTATTTCACTGCCTTGAACCGCGCTAAGTCCGCCTAAGTTAATGAAGTTGTTAAGTCGTTTTGAGCGCGAGATTAGCTTTGTTTGAATCTTATTACTTACCGCTAGTGAATGGTCCGAGATGAATGAGGTATAGCGATCTAAAGCATCGTAGAGCCACACGCGACCTCTAGGTGTTTCCCCAGCATGATAAGTGGAGATCTGTTTCCATTCATTTTTCGAACTCGACACTTTCGCGAGTTTGGTGATGATGCTCGACTTATAGCCATGAGCGTGAACCACAGTGGGAGAGTGAGCTTTTAAAAGCTCGCGAAACGCTTTGAGAATAGAGAGTCTAGGGTAAATGCGATTTAAGAAAAAAGAGGGAACTCCACGGGACTTTAACTTACCTTCGAGCTGGTTGTCGCCTCCATAGTCTTTTAGGAAAATAACGGCTACAGGTTCATTGTGTTGAGATAACCCATCTGCCAACTCGAGCACATGGGTTTCTATCCCACCAAAAGTATTACTGTCGATGACTAACCAAACGCTACTAGGCTGGGTTGCTCTCATCTTCAGACTCCCAAGCTTGCTTTTTGCGGTAAACCGTTGAAGGGCTTAACTCAAGTAATACAGCGGCATTCAAAACATTACCATCACAATAATCAATCGCATTTTGAATTGTTTCTCTTTCAACTTGCCACATAGGCCGAATACTTTGAGGCTTAGTGCCACTATGGCTTGCTGATGGTTGTTCAAACGCATTTTGTGTCTCTTGGTTCTGTGGTAAATCAGAAGTGCTTTGGGGTGAACCATCACCATGCACCATTTGACCACTCGTGGTGTGAGTAGGCTCTTGGTATGGCGTTGGACTTGATGCAGGGTGGCCTTGTACCGCTTCACGTAGAGGCTGTGACATTTTGGCCGCAGTCTTGGCTCTAGTAATTTGAGCTGGAAGATGTTCCACCGTGAGCTTAGCCTCGTTGTTGAGAACCACGATGTTGCGGATGATATTTTGCAGCTGACGAACGTTACCTGGCCAGGCATACTTCTTCATCATGACTTCTGCGTCTTTGTGAATGGTAGAAAAGTTCTTGTTGTCTTGTTTTGCGTAAATTTTTAGAAAATGCTTGGCCAACGTGATGATGTCATTACCGCGCTCTCGAAGGGGAGGCATTTCAACAGGCACAACATGAACACGATAATACAAGTCTTCCCTGAATCGACCTTCTTCAACTTCTAGCAGCGGATCTCGGTTAGTTGCACAAATGATACGGACATCTACTTTTAACTCTTTGGTCCCACCTAGCGGAGTGAATGTCCCAGTCTGCAAGAATCGCAATAGTTTTTTCTGCATCTCCAACTCCATCTCACAAAGCTCATCGAGAAATAGAGTACCGCCATGGGCGAGGGAAGCAGCGCCTTTCCTATCTGCTGTCGCGCCAGTGAAAGCGCCTTTCACATGGCCAAAAATCTCACTTTCCATTAAATCTTTAGGTATGGCACCACAGTTGATTGCAACAAAGGCCGAGTTTTTACGTTGGCTTTCTTTATGAATGGCTTCCGCACACACTTCTTTACCTGTACCGCTTTCTCCAATAATGAATACGCTGGCTGTAGTGGGAGCAACCGAGTCTATGGTCTTATATACAGCCTGCATTGGTAAGCTCGAACCAATAAATCCTTGGAAGCGTTTACGATCAAATTTGTTCTCAATATCGTCAACTAAATGCTCGAGTTTCGCTTGCTTGAGGTGCAGGTCGATGGAGGTTTTTAAGCGATCGGCCTTAATCGGCTTTTCTAGGAAATCTTTTGCGCCTTTCTGTAATAGGCCCACAGCGATATCCACTGAACCGTGAGCGGTCGCAATGACGACCGCGCTAGGAATTTGGTTCTCATTAATCCAATCAAGGATCTCCTCACCAAACATGTCCGGAAGCTTCAAATCTAAAATGATGAGCTGAGGCACATTGCGCTCAATGAACGCTTTTGCTTCTCTCCCAGTTTCCACATGGAAAAGGTCATAGGCTCATCTTTAACATACTGTTTGTATAAAATGGCCAGTGACGTTGAATCTTCTACTAGTAATACTTTTGGTCGCATTTAACTTTCCTTTTCACCAAACTGCTTATGCTTGGTCCGCTGCCAAACTACGGTGTGTCTTTCGTTGTTTCTTGTTATTCGTTTCTACTGTTACTGTCTAGTAATCTTCAAGCCTTCTGTTCAAACCCTTTGAGCTTTCGCGCTTCTAATGCTGCAATTGAACGAGTCGCTAAGTCTTTCAACTCATCCTTGAATTGGTAGGCTTCCTCCGCTTGGCCGTCCAAGCACAAACCTTCAATTCTGCGAGCTAACAACGCAAGATCACGGTTACCGAGTGCCATGGCAGAGCTGCCTAATGTGTGGCTTTCAAATTCTAGTTGCTCTGCATCTCTTTCAGTGATTGCCTGGTAAATCTTGTCTAATCGAGTTGCCGACTCTTCAACATAGTGTTCAATTAGTGTTGGAATCACTTCTGCACACGTATCCTGAATCATTTGCTGCAATACGGTCTCATCGACTAAATTTGAATCTAAATGGCTAGTGTCATGGTTCATAGAGAAAGGCTCGCTTTGTTCTGTACTTGTTTCTTCTTGTACTGACTCTGGTTTTCTTACACTCATCTTTGGTTTTTGAGTCAGATTGCACTCATCATCGCTGTTCATATTTAAGAATAGATTAATTTTTTCAACAAGTTGTGAAAGACGTACAGGTTTTGATAAGTAATCATCCATTCCGGATGAAATAAACTGCTCACGATCACCGGTGAGCGCATGAGCGGTTAGGGCAATAATTGGGACATTAGCGGACTCACTATCGAGTTCACGGATTGCTTTGCACGCTTCCATTCCGTCCATGATAGGCATAGAGATATCCATGAATACTAAATCATAATCATATCGAGTGACAGATTCGAGCGCCTCTTTGCCGTTCTCAGCGACATCGATATTCACACCGACATTTTTAAACATATTAACGATAACCAATTGGTTCGCTTTGTTATCTTCAGCGACAAGAATACGCAGATGCGATAAATCATTTGTTGAAGGTTTTGACTGTTGAATATCATCGGAAGCTTCATCTGCTAGGTCTAAGCGAACTGAAATGTTGAAAGTGCTCCCGGTGCCTTTTTCACTGGTGACAGAAATAGAACCATCCATTAATTCACACAGACGCTTACAAATCGCAAGGCCTAGCCCCGAACCTTCTTGGCTTCGAGAGTAGGTTTGATCAACCATAGTAAACTCGTCAAATAAGTAGGGTATGGCGTCTTGCTCTATGCCAATACCGGTATCAATAACACTAAAATCAAGTAGCCAATGATCTGATCTGAGCTCTGAAGAGACTTTGATCGTCACGCTACCTTGCTCGGTAAATTTCATCGCGTTACCGATGAGGTTATGCATGATCTGCTTTAACCGATTCACATCGCCTTTAGCATACTCAGGCATACTGCCTTCAAAATAGAGATGCAAGATTAAGTCTTTTGACTTGGCGGTTCTTGTGTAGGTATCTACAACACTCTCAAAGCTACGACGAACATTGAATTGCTTGTTTTCGAGAAGTAGGGTGTTTGACTCCATTCTTGTGAAATCAAGAATGTCATTAATTATAGAGAGTAAAAAATTGCCAGATTCTGTCGCGGTTGCGAGCAACTGTCTCTGTTCCTTGCTGGTTTTGGTCTCTTCAAGCAGCGAAAGAATACCCAACACACCATTCATTGGCGTTCGAATTTCGTGAGACATTGAGGCTAAGAAGCGACTTTTGGAATCACAGGCATATTCTGCTTCTTTGCGCGCCTGTCTCAACTCATCGTAAGTTGTTTCGAGCTTTCGTGACATTTCATCAAAGGCAAGAGAGAGCTGGCCTAGTTCGTCCTTCGAAGTAGAGTTAATTTGGTAACCAGGCCCTCGTTCAGACAGAGTTTTTGTTGCATAGGTTAATCTAACTAAGCTTCTTGTTAAATATGTCCCGAGAACGAAAGAAAAGACTGCCACTAAAATAACTTCGATCACTGCGATACCTATGATGGATTTTCTTGCATTCTCTAGCATTGTATTAATCGATGCGGTACCAAACCCCATTTCTATGTGACCAAATTCATTGTTATTAACCACGAAAGGGGCACGTTTATCAAACACGCCATCTTTAACGCTTGAGAGGTCAACGTCGGATACTATGTCGCGTTCCAATAGCGTTGTATCACCGGCGGATGCGAGTGTAGTACCTTGTCGGACAACCTTAACGTATAGAACATCATCTAAGGTGACTATGTCATTTACCAGATCGTCTAAGCGGGCAATGTCGGTTGAAAGAACGGCGTCTTTGGTCGCATTAACAAACATTTCAGTTGTGGTATCAGCGCGTTGTATCAATTGACTTTCATTGGAATCTCGCAAAAATCCCATGGCGCTGATCACTAGGATAACAAGTAAGACAATCTCTATCGTGGCGATCCCGATGATGGTTTTTAAACGAAAAGTCATAACGCCTCCTTCGGCTCAAGCGTTTGAATGTTTAACGCTCTAACATCGTCCCAGTCGTTATTAGTCGCTGATACAAACCCCTTAATTTTCAGGCTTTCGAGTTGCTGCATGCCCATTGAGCTGTGATGTAAGTTAACAAGTAAACGCCGTATCTCTTCTACAATTTCTGAGTTGAGGTCTGGGTGGGCTGCAATGGCATGTGGCGTGTAACCATTCGTTATCCATATAGGTGTGAGTTGCGCGCGAACTTCTTCATCAAGAGACTTAAACGTGCGCATCACGCCCCCGCCAGCGGGGAATAACCCACGCGCTACACTTAAATATACGGAATCATGAGAAGAGACATAGTTCGGAATGAATTCAATATCACGAGCATTGAGTTCAGCTTGAGTCAGGATTGTCGCAGCAAACGCGGCAGGAGAAGGGAATGCTAGCGGGCTACCGTTAAGCTCAGCAAGTGATTGAATGTTTGAATCTTTACGTGCGACGATGATCCCTTTAATTTGTTTGTCTTTTGCCTTTGCTATTGCTTGATAACCAGGGGATTGGTTGAACACCGTAAAATGGTAAGGGTTCATGTAACTGAAATCATACTCCCCATTTTCGAGACGCTTTTCGAACGTCGGGATATCAACGGCCGTAACAAACACGAACTCGTGGCCCGTTTCGTCACTGAGGTGGCGCATAATGGGTGTCCACAGCTTTGCTAAGCGAGACGCCGACTGCTGCGGAACGATCGCGAAAGTAAATCGCTCTGCGTGAACCGTGACTGATGAAAGTAGCATTAAGATAGCGAAGATTTTTTTCATTTCTGACTCCTTACGCGACTTGAGAGAGAAATTCATTCTGACGAACCCAGTTCTCGATTCGACTTCGAATTGATTTAGGTAAGAAAGGAATTCGACGTAACTCTCTGATCATCTCTTCACCCAAGCACGGTTGGTCGACAACATTCAACACCGTACCGAGAAGGTTAATTTCATCGTTCATGAGCATTTCTGTTGCTTTTTTAATCTGAGATTCCGTATTGCTTCCACCACGTACAACTAGAATCGTGCGGTCACACGCCGTTGCGACACTCTGCGCTGGGATATTGCCACGATTAATTTGCAGTAGAGGTGATGTATCGACGATGATTCTGTCGAACTCGTTTTGCCATTGCGACACAGCGTTAGCCATTTGTTTCGGGTCTTTATATGCCAATAAGGTGGACTGGTCTTTGGGGATACTTAATCCGGTAAAGACTTGATGGGTTTGCTTGTGTTCAATCCAAGGCTCCTCATCAGGACTGTTTACCAGTAAGTCGAAGTGTTCGAATGCAGGGTTAAACAAATTAAGATCGACCAACAAGGTTTTATGACCACCTAGCAGATAGCGTTCGGCAAGGGCAGAGGCTACTGACGTGACGCCGTCACCAGAATTGCAAGCGGTAACACACAAGGTACGACAAGATTTGAGCTCAGCTTCTAGGTAAAGTTGCTCAATTTCGGCATGTGTGGCTGGAATTGTCATTACAGAGCTCCTATTAACACAATGGTTGTAGTGAGGCGTAGGATGTCCTCTAACCCAACACGCGCTTTTTCTAGGAAACTTTCTCGGCGATCCGGAATATAAATGGTATCGCCAGCACGCAGCACAGGAAGCTGATATATGTTCGCGGTTTTACTGAACTCAATTAAATCAAAGGAACGCGCCTGACCTTGGCAGCAAGACATGTTCACCACAGAGATTTTTTCTAAGTAAGCGTTGTCACTTGGTCCGCCTGCTTCAGCAAGAATGTCCAGAATCGTCATCGTATCGTTAAATACGTAGCGTCCTGGTTTGTTGACTGCGCCTAAGATACGAATGGTGGATTCTTTTGAACGATCCAGCCAATTACGATCTTTTTCAGGAATGTAAATGGTGTCGCCTGTTTTTACTCTCGGTAGAAGGTTTTCATCACCAGTTTCAAAATAAAGTGAAAGGTTTAACTTACTTACTTGTGAGTACGATTTATCGCGATGTGTAATACGAATGTTGTGTATGTCGGCATCTTTTGTTGGGCCGTCAGCAGCAGACAAAATATCAAGGAAATGCATATCGTCAGTAAAGCGATAACGTCCTGGCGCATTTACTTGGCCAAATACATAAATTGATGCGTCTGAGCTTTGGCGAACCCACTGAGATTTGTTGTCTGACGGATCTTGCGGTAAGTCGTGCACTCGGACAATGGAGCCTGCTTGAATATATGGAAGCTCTCCCCGAGGACCGCCTTTTTGAATAAAAGCATCAAGGTTAAACACTTCCATTTTTCCATTGGTTGTCACCACTTCAATTTTGGTGGTGTCTGCACGAAGTGTTGGGCCGCCAACGTGGGCAAGTAGGTCAATAAGATCCATTTCGTCTGACCATTCGATTCGCCCCGGGCGAACCACTTCACCAATGACGCTCACCGCACGTTCCGGCGCTACTTTTAACCACGACTTCTCATTCATATCGGTTTTTTCAGGAACGAATATCGCGTCTCCACCTTTCACTTGTGGCGGAACCACACCGTTAATTCCTTCAGTAAAAGCAGTTAAGTCGAAACGAACTACTTCACCACTTGCTCGTAAAATTCGTATCTGGCGAGACTCAGCGAAGCGAGTAGGGCCACCTGCGTTAGCTAGGATGTCCATAAACGTTGCGCCTTTCTTGCCTTCGTAAGCGCCTGGGTTTGCTACTTCGCCCATAATGTATACGGTGTTCGAACCCGATTTAATCTCTCTTCCTGCTTAGGTACGAAAATAGTGGTGCCCGGTGCTAGATCAGGCAGCATAGATTCGTCACCGCTGTCTAGATAACGTTTAAGGTTAAAAGTCGTTGGCGTGTTATTGCTGATGACACGAATTTTTTCTACCCCTGCGTAGCGCGTCACACCGCCAGAACGCATTAAAATGTCGACAAGATCGTTTCCCTCTTTGAATGAAAACGAACCCGGTGCGTTCACTTCACCAAACACCTTAATTGCCATTCGCGCATCTGCGCTATCACCCGAATTAGCAAGTTTTGCAGGGTCAAACTCTTGTTCAATGTTTCCTACCAAAGGGGACGCGGGAACAAACAAGGTATCTAGTGAATTGAGGTCTGGTAGGGTACTTTCATCACCGCTATCTAAAAACGCTTTGTAGTTGAAGGAAATACGTTTGCCGCCGCGCTTTAGCAGCATATTGTTAAGCTGAGCACCGGAGCGTAGGCCACCAGCTGCATGCAAAGCCGTTTGAATATCTGCACTCTTTGGCAGCGTATATTCACCAGGGGACATCACGTACCCCTGAACTGAAACTAAGATTTGTTGCTCTGCGATAAACACTTTGGCATTAGAAAGGTCTCGAAATACTGTGCTCAATGAGTCCAATACAGCCATCTTTAGTTGCTCTTCATCGTAGCCCGCAACATACAGAGGACCGACTTCAGGTAAAGTAATACGCCCGCGTTTGTCTACCTGAAAACCTCGATTCAATGTTTCTTCGCCCGGTAAGTTAATTTGAACTAGGTCTCCGATTTGGACAGTAGAGGCTTCTTCGTCCGCGATAGCAACAAAGCTAGCGAATAGGGTAAGTGTGATGAGTAATGTCCTGTTAATAAACTTACTGATAGTCATACAAACCTCCCAGGTCGGCTTCTTGAGAGTGATCTTGTTTTGAGATAACTTCGATACTCACGCGGCGATTGGTGAGCCTAACTTCTGGTGCATCGCCTTCATATAATGGCAGCGACGAACCTAGTGATTGTGTGGTAACACGCGATGGGGCAAGGCCGAAGATAGTAAGGTAGCGCTTTACTTGCTTAGCACGGTCCATGGCAAGTTTTTCGTTGTAATCTTCCCCACCAACGCATCTGCGTGCCCAGTGACAGAAAGCTTCAGAGTAGCGTGATCTTTCAGAATATTCGCTGCGCTAGCGAGATGCCCCATGTACTTTGGATTAATTTCCGAAGAGTTGAATGCGAACTGGTTATCGACATTCAGCAGATTAAACAGCTCGTCGATGACAGCAAGTTGGCGGTTGAAGTCGTTTTGATTGCGGGGTGGTACGCATCGTGTCTGAGATTTTACATAATCGAGCTGCAGTTCCAGCTCGTTGAGTCTTTTGCGTTGGATAACTAGGTCGTTAGCTGCATCTAATAGAAGGCCGCCTTCTAGTTCGCGAGCGATGCGGTTTTGTTTTTTCTAGTGCTTGTACAACTGCTGCTGGGAAACACCATTTAGCGCCTTCTTGAATCAAAGCATCGAGATGAAGCTTGGTAAGTTTCCAGTCGAAACGAAGACCGTGTTCTGGGCCTAAAGGCTCATCCGGCATTACAGGGCTAAAGTCAGCAGGCATATATTGTTCTGCAATACCGCCGCGTCCTGGTTCTGGTGAGCTAGAACAACCGACAATCCAAGCACTCAATACAATTAGGGCTATGTGTTTGTTAAATAATCTCATGCCAACTTCCCCTGTTAGAACCATTATTCACTATGGTTTTTTCTAAACGTTGCTTTAACCTTAAAACAAGGCCTCTTAACTAGGCCCTTGAGTTAACCGGTATTGCTTGACCAATTCGTAGTAAGTTGATGATCTCCAACGGTTGACCCGTTACGTTTTCAATTCTCATGTTTCGTTCACGCTCGATAAGGCGTTTGTACAAGTAAACCAGAGCACCAACACCAGACGAATCTAAAAACTGAACGTCGCGAAAGTCCAACTCAACTTCATTGTGTTGATCGTTAGAAATTACATCGTCAATAGCGGGCTGTGCGCTACGGCTGCCTTCCGCATCTAGGTTACCGCTGATCATCAAAGTTAGAATTGAGTCGTTTGCTTCAACTTTACGTAGTTCCATGGTTCTATCTCCTATCTGTGTTTAACTAGATAGAGCATCTTCCATGCCACCTTTATTCTCCTTTAAATACAGTAATATACATATTGACAGTCACTGTTTCTCATTATGAGAAAGTAAGTTTCTCAATTTGAGAAATGGTATTTATGCAAATTGAGAACACCAAACAACGATTGAAAGTGACAGTAAACCCATTATTAGCTAACTATGATATCGATCGTATAGGTGTAGGGCATATATTGATGGTAGTACGTAATCGTGCAAATGTACCCTTATGAATATCAATAACGTAACTTCAAAGTCATTTCGCTACTCCTTGGTTGCCATCGCACTGTTATCTGCAATGCAATCATCAGCAGGCGATAGCTCAAGCCAAGAGTCGATATTAGTTAATGCCAAAAACTACGAGTCAGGAATTGACATCGACGAATATTGGCAAAGTGAAAAGCTAGACGGTATTAGAGCGGTATGGAACGGCAAGGAGCTTTTGACTCGTGCCGGCAATCGAATTTATGCGCCCGATTGGTTTACCGAGTCGCTACCAGGTTACATGGTAGAAGGGGAGCTTTGGGCTGGGCGAGGCAACTTCCACCTAGTTCAACAAACCGTTTTAGATAAGACTCCGAGTGACGAGGCATGGAAAAAAATCGACTACATGCTTTTTGACATGCCTTCTGCAGCGGGTGATTTTAGTAAGCGTTATTACAACGTCGTTCATTATGTCGACAGTGTTCGTCAGAGCCACATTAAGTACATTGTCCACTATCCTATAGAGTCTGAAACTCAACTTTTTTCTCTACTAGATAATGTCGACAGTAATCAGGGTGAAGGCTTGATGCTTCGCAAAGTGAGTTGTCGTTATCAAGCTGGCCGTAGTAATGATTTGTTGAAATTGAAAAAGCATCACGACGCTGAAGCGTTAGTGATTGGCTACAAAGCGGGTAACGGTAAGTACAAAGGCAAACTTGGTTCGTTATTGGTTCGTTTAGAAACCGGCGTGGAGTTCTATATAGGGTCGGGTTTTACAGATGAAGTGCGATCACAACCCCCGAAATTGGGTAGTACCATCACTTTCAGATACAACGGTATGACGCAAAACGGTGTCCCTAAATTTGCTCGCTACCTCAGAGAGCGACCACAGCAATAGGAAATCGGGTATGAAAAAAGCCCGCAGTTGAAGTCAATTTTGCGGGCTTTTTCATCACAGTCGTCGATGAGATTATTTCTCTGCCATATTCAGCTGAAAGCTTTCTGGTTGTTTATGCATCCATTTCAGGCGTAAGCCCAACAGAAACGCCGCTGTAGAGAGGCCAATGATAAAGCCGATCCAGAAACCGTGCGCCCCCATAGGTTCTACTATCCAGTCCGTCATTCCAAGAATATATCCAATCGGTAACCCTAGAATCCAGTAAGCAATAAAGGTTC
>JYJN01000086.1 GCA_003263845.1 Vibrio aestivus
ATTTTGCTCGACAAACACGCTGTCGACCCCAAGGCCTGCAAAATTTAATTGGCCCGTTACGCGCCGAGCTTGCCCGGTGACTAAGCCTTGCTTTACGGCAATGAAAGTTACCGTGATGTTGGCATTAATCGCGCACCCTAATATTTGGCCAGTATCGGTATCCAACCCTGATGGGGTATCGATAGCGACAATAGGGCGTTTACTGGTGTTTAAGGTATTAATCAAAGCCTGCGCTTCAGGCCGAACTTGGCCTTTGATGCCAGTGCCGAGAATACCATCGACGATCAGGTCGACATCTACGTCGACTGTATCGTTAGGAGATGCGATTTCTCCACCTGATTCGACAAACAATTGCTTTGCGCGCTGGGCATCTCCGGTAAGTTTTTGTGCGTCGCCCAATTGCCACAAAGTCACTTTGTAGCCAGATTGGCGAGCCAGCCGAGCGACAATATACCCATCACCGCCATTGTTGCCCTTGCCTGCGACCACCAATATATGTTGGCAATCTGAGTAGTGCTTTTCTACCACTGAGAAGACGGCTTGCCCTGCTCGTTGCATCAGCTCGAACATCGGAAGTTTGCATGCTTTCGCCGCCAGTTTTTCACCTTCACGCACCGTTTCCGATAAATAAAGTTGGACGGGTATAGATTGACTCACAGACATAAAAACGCCTCTGTTTTGATATGCATATCATACTAGCAGAAGTGTTTGAAATTACTGTTGGATTGGCCGCAAACTAATGACAGGCCTTACCTATAGGCAGGGCCTGTCATTCATTACGTTTCAGGCTGAGACTATTTAACGCTATTTGCATCGCTGGATTGGCTAAGTTCAGTAGTTGGCATGTGAGTACATGGTATTTCTCCCTGTTTGGTTGTTGGAGAATACGATAATCAACGTTCGGTTTTGGGTATCGAATATTTCTGACATGAGGCAATGGAAATGAAGTGGCCCTTAGAGTTCAATTCTGTGAAATGTTAAATAGTGGCTGTTCTCATTCTGGCAATTAGATGAGCGTCGCAATTTTGATAAAACAAAAAATGGCCGAGCGTAACCGCTCGGCCATCTTAATGGATTCTTCAAATACTGTTACAAAAAATTCATTCAGAACAAAAGCTTACTCTTCGTAGCCTGTTTCGTTCTTATCACCGTCAAAGGACACTAATCTGATTTCCAATTGCGCCCCAAAGTAACTCAAGGCCAACTGGGGATCTTGTGAATTTGACGCCTTCTTTCCCAGTATTTCTAACAGATCGGCCATAAAATTTTTCACAGGCTGTTCTGCTTCTGCTAACTGTTGCTGTAACGTGTTGTTATTCATTTTTACCTAGCCATTTAAGTGCATATCCATCATCTATAAGCCTCTCAATTACATAAAAAGAGGATAAGAAATGGAAATCATCAAAACTGTTCTAAACGGCAATCACTACCGCTACTCACACCTAAACTGCGATAACTCCGACCAAACCATCATTTTTTTGCTCGGGGCGCTGCAAGATATCGAGAGCGTACAATCTTTCTCAACACACTTTGCAACCAAGATGAACTGTATCACCATAGAAGTACCGGGTACGGGCCATACAGAAAATCTTGAATCGACAATTAGCATTCGTGATCAAGCAACAATGCTGCGCGATTTTATCGGTTACTTAGGTATTTCTTCCGCTCACGTGATCGGATTTTCGTACGCCACTGCAGTTGCTGTTGAATTGTGTAGCCTCTGGCCAAACGTTCAATCTATGTCTATTTGCGGTGGTGTGCCGGGTATTCCGTCTTCTGGTCGTTTAGCGACGAAAAAAATGATCGCTGCGGCCATGAACAGTCCAAGTAGTTTTGCGGCTTCATTTACTGAATCATTGACGGTCAACAATGCGGATATTCCGAAGAACAAAGCCATCATCCGAGCGACTGAGCGCAATATTAAAGCCATGCCTCAAGAGCGTATTGATGTGTTTTTTGAGAATTCCGTGCGTCTTCTCGTTCACACTCCAAGTAACATTGAGCAAATCACTGTACCTAGCACTATTTGTGTGGGGGAGTTTGATCCCTATGTCACAAAAGAGACGGCTGAAAAATTCGCCAAGACGTTAAACAACAGTCATTTGGTCGTCATAAAAAATGCTGACCATATGGTTCATTTGCAGCACCCAGATAAAGTAGCTCGTGCAATGCTCGCTCAAGCTGAAGCTCAAATTGTTTTGCACAATCAATTAATAAATATTACCTAAATAACTGACTTATATTGTTGTTTTATTGATATGCATAATCAACTCAATTCTATGCGTTTTTTGGGTTGATTATTCCCACTCATTGTGGCGATGTCTAATTTGTTAGGTAGATTTTTGATAAAGCGGTCAGTATATCAGCAGCGTACTTTTTGTATTTGGCATCCACTTGGCTGAGTACTTTCACTGTCAATGAGTCTCGCACATGTTGAACGTGGCGTAAGTGGTGAAACTGAGGGAATTGTGTCATTTCACTGGTGAAGTTTACGTGGGAATCGAGCTGAAAGCCAAGTTTGACTCTAAATCCGATCGCAACTGAGAAGTCCCTCACCTTATTGACGTCTTCCAGTACTTTGTATTGATACTCTGACAGCCCTAAAACGCGAGAAATTACGGATATCGGGATCCTGTTTTCCAACCGAAAACGTTTGACGGTAATAGCCGATGAGCGGTAGTAGTCGATGGCAAAGGCGTTAACATCTAAGACATCGGGTGGCAGTACGTCGTCATAGCAAATAGGTAAGTCGGCTTCGGAGAGCAGTTGATCTCTAAAGGCAAAAAATTCTGCTTTGGCGGCAGGGGTCATTAGGTCCGTCATCATCTCAATGAATAGATCGAACTGTTTGGCTGGCATTCTTCCCACGCAATACAAGGCATTGACCGCTGCACTGTCCATTCCGCGGTAATACTCTTTGATTTTCAGCGCGTAGTAGAAACTGGTCATTGGCACCATCATGACCCAAGACATGGCCGCGACCATATGCAATGGGCGAATGGAAGGGTAGCTTTGCTGCATGTACCGCTTAAGAGTCGATACTTTCAACCCACTCACTTTCTGCCCCAAATCTTCGAATGAAAGGCCTTGTGCGCGGCGCACAAAAGATAAGGATACCGCCATGTCGGTATCGATCGAACCAAGAAGCGTATCCAACATCTGGATTCGTTCCTCTGGCACCTGCCCTATCTTGCTCGGAGTATTTGGGTTCATAGAGTCCTTTCTATATCGCGTTTGATGGCGTTAGCTTGCACAATCTTTGTACAGTAATATAGCGCGGGTGAATATCATTACGCTCACTATGGGCATGATAATGAATAGAGTTGTAAATAAGTGCAAGTATTATGGTTGAGATGTTCATAATCAGTGGCACTTAAGTCTAGTGTTGTAATGGAAAACTCTAGGGGCTTTTGTTAGCTGTCAGTTAACTCGAATCAAACTGTGATGTAGGGCAAAAGATGGGGTGTTGATATCCATTAGCATTGGATCAAATCCAATATCAGTTGAATAGAAAGCAATGAGAACAGAAAAAGAGAAAATGCTGGCGGGAGAACCTTATCTGGCATGGGATGAAGAGTTGGTGGCGGAACGCGTTGCTTGCCGTAACACGTTGCAAAAACTGAACAATTCTATTCCTGAAACACCTGAGTGGCGTGCGGCTATTAATGAACTGCTCCCGAATGCACCTGACGCCTACTTAGAGCCGCCATTTCGCTGCGACTATGGCTCGAACATCAAAGTAGGTAAGAACTTCTATGCCAACTTTAACTGCGTGGTATTGGATGTTGGCGAAGTGATTATTGGCGATAATGTACTACTGGCTCCCAACGTACAAATTTACACTGCGGGTCACCCTTTGGATGTGAAAGGTCGCGTCGAAGAGGCGGTTGAGTTTGGTCATAAGATCACTATTGGCGATAACGTTTGGCTTGGCGGCGGTGTGATTGTGTGCCCAGGGGTCAACATTGGCGCTAATAGCGTGATTGGCGCAGGCAGTGTGGTGACTAAAGATATACCTGATAATGTTGCTGCTGCGGGTAACCCATGTCGTGTGATTAAACCAATCGAACAACGATAAGCACCACAAGTAAGATATATATAAAAGCCGATCTCGCTGAAAAGTAGGTCGGCTTTTTTGTATTTGTTAGTGATCGAAGTTTTCTATTAGGAAGTCGATAAAGGCGCGGACTTTGGCTGGCTGGTTTTCTCGGGACGCATAGTAGATGCGGATAGGCTGCAATTCGATTGCGCATTCAGGGAGAATTTCGACTAAACGACCGTCGGCCATATAGCTGTCAGCATGCCATGTGGCGACAATGGTCGCGCCCACATCGTAGCTTGCGAGCTCGCACAGCGCTTCAATGTTATTGACGTTAATCACTGAGTTTTCCGGCTCGAAGCTTTCGATCTCACCTTGCGCATTCTTATAGCGCCATGGCATCAACTTCTGCGTAGAAGCGGGGCGATAGCGAATGCAGGGCCTGTTTCCTAAATCCTTCACACTGTTTGGCAGCCCATATCGTTCAACAAACGTCGGCGATGCGACGCAGATTAAGTTCAACGGTGTGAGGTTTCTACTGACAATATTGGCGTCATCGGTCACTCGGTTTCCAATGGCAATGTCGTAACCCTCTTGCACTAAATCCACCCTGCGGTCATCTAAGTGCAAGTCCAATTCAATATTTGGATAGCGCGCTAAAAAGGACTTCATCAGTGGGAGGATAAATCGTTTGCCAAACCCATCGGGCACGGAGACCTTCAACTTTCCTCTGGGTGTCGTTTTTAAATTTTGAGTGTTTTCGAACAACTGGTTTAGTTGGCAAGCGGCAGGGCCTGCACTGCGGTAAAAACTTTCGCCGTCTTCTGTTAGCGTAAGCGCGTGAGTGGTCCGGTGAAATAGCCGTATCCCGAGCTTAGTTTCAAGCACCTTAACCGATTTGCTCACTGCGGCTGGTGTGACTTCGAGATTCCGCGCGGCTTGGGAAAAGCTCAAGGTCTTCGCCGTTTGCAAAAAGGCGGGTAGGTATTTAGCAAGTTCGAGACTACTCATGGCTTTTACTTTTAGTTAAAACAGTTTTTATCTTTTTGATACTACCAGTATCTATTGAATGCGGTAAAGTATTTTGCAAATCAATCATTGAGTAGGAAGCCTGAACATGAACACCATTATTGAACAACAGCTTAATCGTCGCTCCGTCCGAGATTTCAGTGGCGAAGCAGTGAAAGCGGAAGATCTTACTCGTATTCTTCAAGCAGCGCAGCAAGCGCCGACGTCAATCAATGGCCAGCAGATTTCTTTGGTTGTGACTCGCGACAAAGATACCATTCAAAAGATTGCTGAATTAGCGGGTGGACAACCGCAAGTGGCGGGCGCCGATGTCTTCGTGACTGTTGTGGTTGACTATCACCGTCCTGCGTCTGCCATGGATGCCATTGACCAATCTTTGGTGATCAACCAATCAGCAGAAGGCCTAATGGTGGGCGCGGTTGATGCGGGAATTATGTTGAATGCAGTGCAAACGGCAGCCGAGTCTTTGGGTTATGGAACTACAGCAATTGGGGGCATTCGAGCCAATCCTGAAGCATGATTGAGCTGCTTAATCTACCCGTTAATACATTCCCATTGGTCGGTTCAACGATTGGAGTGCCAGATAGCTCGGCTCCATCAGCGGTGAAACCGCGTGTTTCGTTAGAGTCGTTTGCTATGTTTGAAAAGTATGATGCTGAAAAAGTGGCGCAAGGCGCTAAGCAATATGATGTGGAGTTGCGAGAGTGGTGGGATGCAATTGGTATGGATGATATGCCAAGTTACGCTGCATCAACGGGACAGTTTTATAGTCAAATCTACTTTCCAACAGTAGGTAAAACGTTGGAGAAGCAAGGCTTTAAATTCCAAGACGAGCTTGCTAACTAACGGCTTATGATTAAGTACAGAGACTACTTTCGATAATCCACTGCCTATCGAAAATGCGAGAAAGCCGACAGGATTGTCGGCTTTATTGTTTCTTATCGATTGTTATTTATGGATTCTTACAGTGTGTTCTTATACACCTTGCCATCTTTCATGATGAGATCCATCTCTGTTAGGTGAGAGCCGTCTGGTTTTGCGTTGTTGTCTAACCAAGTTTCTCGACCACCAATCAGAGTAATATCTTCTAGTGGGTTACCATCAATCAACAGAATGTCGCGTAAGCGCCTACCTCAATCACACCAATTTTGCCGTCAGAGTAGGGGTTGATCCAATCTTCCATCAGCTCTGCTGAGATACGGCCACCAGTCGATGTCATGGCACGTAGTGCCGAGAAGTTACCAAAGAACTTCGCATTTAGGTAAATCTCGTGCGCAATTTGCTTGGCACAAATATTTGCTTCACCGACACAGTCTGTATTGAAAGCGCGGTAGTCTGGGTCAAGTTTGTTTACGTTCTCAATATAGTCACCAAAAGCTTGTTGTGCCGATTCAAGTTTCTTTTGAATTGCAGGGTCTTGAACCACAGGAATCTTAGCTAATTCTGGCGAAAATGCCGTTAGGTTGGTGACTAAAAACGCCCCTTTCTCTTGGAATTTCTTATGATGCGATTCATTGAACATAAAGCCATGCTCGATGGAAAGTACGCCAGTATCGAGTGCTTGATGCAGAGCTTTGTCTGAGTATGCGTGCGTGGCTACGTAAGAGCCGTAAGAGTTGGCAATATCCACTGCCGCTTTGAGTTCTTCATCCAGCAGAGATTGGTACTGCCATGGGTCGAACTTAGAAGAGACACCGCCACTTTGGAATACTTTCACAAACTGTCCACCTTGGCGGAAGTTGTGCCTTGCTTGCTCATGAATTTCGGCAACGCCCGATGGTGTTGACATGATGCCAAGAATTTCAAGGTTCTGCGGAGAATCGGTTAGTCGACGTGATTGTAAGCCTACATCTGAATGGCCGCCGATAGGGGCGATTGGCGCACCAGATGCGTAGGTACGAGGAAAATCGATCTTGCCTTGTTTCTCAAGCTCGGTCCAGACACCATCAGCACCGCCCACATCGCGAATAGTGCCAAAACCTAAATCAAGGTACATTTCGCCAAAGCCTTTGGCGTGAACTGCGATTTCAGACCAACGCATGTCGTTTGTACCCAGTAAGCCTTTAGGTAGGGTTAGGTGCATGTGTGCTTCGACAAGGGCTGGCATAAGCGTTCTACCTTCGCCATCGATAACCGTAGCATCTGCCGGTGTGCTCGCATCACCTTTCACAATAGCGGTGATCTTGTTGCCAGTGACCACGACGGAATGATCTTCGTACAGTTTATTCTCAGTTCCGTTGAAAATGTTTACATTCTTAAAGATCACCGTTTGTGGCTGTTCAATCGTGCTTTCTACAGGTGCTGTAGTTGGCGCAGGAGCTGCAAAAGTAGTTGCAGCGGTTAGGGCTAGCGAAGCGGCGATGAGTGTTTTTTTGAACATAAATAAATTCTCTCTTGTGTGGGTGTGCCTTGTCTACGAGAGAGATAGTAAGGAATCTAGAGTTGTCTTAATTGCCACTTGGTGACAGTGAGAGCAAATAACGATTAACTGCTTTGGTCGGTAAAAAGGCCTCTTTAACAGAGGCCTTGTAATGGTGTTCACGAATGAACAGTTTGCTTTGAAGTCCCTTATTCTGAGTTTTCTATCACGTCATCAGTAAAGTCGGTTACCCAGAACTTGTAGCCTTGTACCGTTGCTTGCGCTGCTGCGCCCCAAATAGCGCTTTGATAAATTTTCACTCCTTCTACATCGAAGGATGTGTTCGCTGCGGCTTGATCGCCTTCACCGTCATTCTTTGCACTCGCATCGGCTTTCGCGCCGGCATCCCAGCCAGTTTCTTCAAACCGCTTCATCGCTTCTGTTCCGGTATAGGCGTAAACAAACGCGACTTTTTTGAACCCAATACCTACACCGGCTCCCAGTGAGGCAAAACGATAATAGGTAACGTTCCCACCTTTATGGTAGGTACAAATACCACCACCGGACGCGGCCGCAAATAAGTAACTGTCGCTACCGGTACAAACTAGATAGCTTTACTTCCGCCTACAGAGGCTTGGGCGCTAGGATGATCTTCATATATTTGCTGCAGGGCCGATTGCGTTTCTTTTAGCGCATTTTTCTTTTTCGCTTCGGGCGTATCCCCAGTTGCACAACCTGCCAACATGACTGCTCCGATACTTGCCACAGCAGCGGCTTGAACGAGTTTTTTCATTTGTCCTCCTGTCGGATATTGACATTTATTCAATGCCTTAGATAAAACATAGCTCAATATTTGAACGCTGCATATTTGTTGTGAAAAAGTGCTGACGCTTCTTTTACATTAAGGTCTGCTTACATCAAGGTATAACGGTGTAAGTCTTGATAAAGTATGGGGTTGGATTCAAAGGCAGTCTAAAAAGTAGGAGCCATAAAGCAGTATGGAAAACTGGTTGGCACAAGGGGTTGGAATAGCCGCCTTTCTCGTAGGTGTTTCGGCGTTCTGGCAAAAAGATGACATGCGAATGCGCTATCAAATGATGCTGTTCTGTATGGTGATGGGCGCACACTTTTTAATGATGGGGGCGTTTGTGGCCGGTATTGGGTCGCTGATCAACGGAGTTCGCAGTTATGTGTCAATGAAAACCCAATCTCGGCGAATCATGTGGTTTTTTATCGGGCTGTTACTATTGATGATGCTGCCAAACGTGCATCATCCTATGGAGTTACTGACGGTATTGGGCTCTTGTCTCGGCACTTGGGCGCTGTTTTCAAAGCAAGGTATCGTTTTGCGTTGCTTTATCTTGTTTAATGCAGTCTGTTGGTTGACGCATAATTTGTGGCTAGGCTCTATTGGGGGTTCTGCTGTGGAGGCGACGTTTATAGTAACGCATATCCTCACAATCTATCGTCTCTATAAATTGAAGCAGAGTGAGAATACCACTTGCAACGCTAGATAAATTTAGAAGGAAATTTGTGGTGAAAGTATTGGTAAGCTCATGTTTACTTGGATGCAAGGTCCGCTACGATGGTAACGAATTAAACGTCGAATCTGCAGAATTCCATCGTTTTATTGAAGATAATGAGGTGGTGTCATTTTGCCCTGAGACAGCTGGTGGCCTAGCGACTCCAAGGGTCCCAGCGGAGATCTGCGGTGGCGGTGGTACGGCTGTGATTGAAGGAAATGCAAAGGTGATGGGTAAAGATGGTTCTAATGTTACGGACGCTTTTGTTCATGGGGCTAATCTAGCGTTGGCGATGTGCCAGCGAGAGGGGATTAGCACGGCAATACTCACGCAGGGCAGCCCTTCATGTGGAAGTGTCCAAATTTATAACGGTAGATTTGAAGGTAAAAAGGTTGCAGGCGAAGGCGTGACAAGTGCAGTCCTGCGTCAAGCAGGCATTAAGGTGGTTAGCCAGTTTGAGGCGAGTGATTTAATGCTACAGTCGCACAAACGCAGAGATCAAGACTAGTTCAATCATCCGAGTGTTAATCGTTTTATAGTGCCCGTACCGCTTTATTAGCCCTTCGATTTACGGTGTAAATTCTTATTAAAGCATACGGCATGTTATCTGAAATAACGATAACAGCAGCCAGACCGCACGTACGGTCAGTTTTTTCATTTTGCTTCTCGCTATGCTCTAAACAAAGCATATGGAGGACATTATGAACCGGAATCATTCTATTGATTCAATACGCGGCTTACTGCTGGTATTGATGACCATTAACCACTTTATTTGGCTCACTGGTGGCCGTACTGTGGTCCAACTATTTAGTTTGCAACCGCTAGGGCAAGTTGGCGCGGCAGAAGGGTTTATATTCATCTCAGGTTTGATGGTAGGGCTACTCTACACTAACCCGAATAAAGACCGAGCGGCGGGTGGCCTATATTCCCGCGCTTGGCAGCTGTATCGATACCACATTGTTGCCATGATAGTGACCTTCTGTGTCGCTTGGCTTGGAGTTCAGTGGGGCGCGCAAAGTGAATTTATGTTTACTTCTACGTTTGGTTGGTTTGTTGGCGAGCGCTGCAAGCGAGCATATTGGCGGGGTTCTTAGTCCATAAACCGGCGTATTTCGATATCTTGCCGATGTATATCGGTTTCTTGGTGGCCGCACCTTGGGTGGTCAACCAGCTTAAAAATGGCAAGTTAGCGATTGTCTTGGCAGTGAGCGTCGTACTTTGCTTGCGAGTGGCTATGTTGAGTTAAGTTCGTTGCTGCATCGCCTTTGGGGTACTTCGGATATCAACACTGGCTACTTTAGCTGGCTTGCGTGGCAGTTGCCTTTCTTTGCTGGGGTATGCCTTGGTTACCTTGCTCAAAATCGACCGATTGACTGGTTCAAATACAAGTGGGTAACCCTAGCTGCATTGCTGGCAGGTCTTTTGATTTTTGCCGCCCACCGACATGCGTTCTTATCTTATGGGATCCATCAAGGCATTTTGTATCAGCACGCTGATAAAGCCACACTGGGTTGGCTGCGTATATTGAACTTAGCCATTTTGGTTTACTTGTTTGGATACCTTATTCAGCGATTCCCTGCGCTTCTTTCAATTCGTCCTTTGGCCTTCATTGGGCGGCACTCATTACAAACATTTGCTTGGCATTATGTGGTGATCTTTACGTTAGCTCCTGTAGCGGTTCACTTTGGCTACGATGCCTATAACTACAACCTGATCATTGCCTGTGCGGTTATCTGCCTTGCTGTTCCGGCGTTTGTTAAAGAGTGTCGTCCTTTGTCTTCTTCAACGCCGTTCAGGCTCGACAATAAAATGAAGGTGTCGGCATTGGTGGGTGTTGCGGCGATCCTAGTCCTTGTATTAGCGAAGGAAGAGAAAGCTCCAATGCAAAACGGAGAACTCGCAGCAGGGCTACATAGCGTGACGATTGAAGTTTCAGGTTTGACTCAAGAAGGCGGCATTGTTTATGTGGAAGCATCAACCGAAAATGCGATGGTTTTGGGTAGAACGTCAGGCAGGGTAGAAGGCGATAGTATGACGTTGAAGCTGTCTGAAATACCGAGTGGCTATATCTCTCTATTTGTCTTTCAAGATATTGATGGCGATCAGAGTTTAACCATGGAAGGCTATTTACCCAAGGAGCCGATGGGCTTCTCTAACAACCCAACCTTATCGGGGCCACCTAACTTCATGCAAAGCCGCTTCAAATTAGGGGAAGCAACGACTCAGCAAATCAGATTGGTGGATTACCGCGGCATGATGTAATTCAGCTTGGGTTTACGTCGAAGCTTATCTTTTGGAGACAGGAAGCAGCAGGTTCAAACGCCATTGCTGCTTTTTTGTTTCATGAATATCCCCTGTTTCTTCGATAGACCCAGCTTTTTCGATGTCGCACATCCATTCATAACCAGGTACAGAGTAGAAGTTAGATTGGGAAGATAAGCGAAGTAAAGATATTCAATCGCTTCCGCCAGTTCAGTAATACTTCCTTTTAATTTGGCTTTGAGGTAGCGGCCCTTTGGAATCGTTAGTTCGCCTAATTTGTCAAACTCAACATATCGCACCTCATAATCATGAAGTGTAGTAAAAGGGGTTTGAGTCCCACTTCCTGTGAGCACTGCGCCTTGATAAGGCAGATTGCTCTTTGGGATTTGGCTTAGTATGTATTCTAGCCTTGTCGCGCTCATTACCTTGATTGAAGGAATCTCGTGCTTCTTCTCGCTAACCGTTTGATCCGGCATCTCTGTCAGTCGTGTGCTAATGGATTCTATTGCTGCTGGCTGAATCTTGGCTTTATGAGTTGGTAGTTCAATCAGGCAATTTAGCATCCGTCGTTGTTTTCATTGTCTTCAGTCCAAATAAGCGGCAGTTGCGCAAATTTGCTGTTGGTCTGAGGAAGAAAAATAAAGTGCAGGTAGTAAAAAAACGCAGCGATATGAGCGCGACTTGGGATGCGAAACCGCCACATCTCTCGAGAAGGCAGTTGCAACTTGATCAAAGGGATATTGGCTGCTTCTGGTTGGCCGTTACAGGCGGCCAGCATCTCAAACTGTCCGGAATAGTTTGAGCAGCGATTTCGATACTCCAAGGTATAGAATTGAGTGGGTGGTGTTTTCCAATGATGAAGGTGCTGGTCTAGGTTGCGCCACATCGCATCAAAGTCAGATTCAAAAGGGTCGAAACTATCTACAATCGACGGGAAGGTTTGCGCAGCGCCATAAAGTGTGACGCCTTCAAACATTTCTTGCTTGGGGGATGGGACTGCATATGAGCGACGAGCTCTAAATGTGTATGCTTTAACGGTGGAAAAGATAGGTAGAGGACGAAGTCTTCACGATGCTTTACCTGTTTAGGTGAAACGCCCATGATCCGCTTAAACGCCCGGTAAAAGGCCTCTTGTGATTCAAAACCATGGTCCAGTGCCACATCAATGATGCGCTCACTACCATTGGCAACTCGATGCGCCGCGAGAGAAAGCAAGCGAAGCCGATAGTACTGGCTAATCGTAATACCGGTGTGGCGCTTAAATTCATGCTGTAGGTGCCATTTGCTTATGGAAAGATCGTCAGCGATTTGCCCAACATCCAGTTTGCTAGGTAAGGTGCGCTCAAGGTGCTCGACGGTGCGAAGAATTAAAGGGAACTGTCTCATGGCTATAGGATGCGTAGCACGAAGACTGACTGCAACAAACAAGCCGCCCTTCTTAGAAGGACTTCAATTATTTTGCTAGGAGCTTAGCGCGCAGTATTTAGGCCAGCATTAAACGTGAACAGTTATTAAGATTTGCCCAATCTCAAATTGCATTCGAACAACAACCCTTAGATTTAGATGTCGCGATCTGAAATTGCTGATGTCGCATTGTTCAATTGGCACAGAGCGACATGAACCATACCATTTATGTATTCAAGAACATTGTATTGAGAACACATCATATCTGTCGGTTTATCTAAACTATTAATGCGGATTGATGGTGTTCTCTAAAGAAGACTACATAGGTGACGCATGGAAAATATCATTTCAATTTTCAGTTTTATTGGTAATGCTTACTTGATACTAGGGGGTATTGCGACATTTTATGTGCTAATTATCTTCCTAATGACAGGGCATAATGTTTTCGACTATCCAACTAAGCCTGTTTTGCCAATTTCTCATAAGGTGAGTTATGTGATTGTTATGTCAATTCTGTTTCCTGTATTTTATGCTATTTACTATAAAGAAATTCTCAGGCTGAGCTCTGCCATGAAACGGGTTAAGTTAAGCCTGCTGTAAATTACGTTAACAACTGAGTCTTGAGGCTGATCTTTTAGCCTCTTTTCCTATTGTTATTCATAATAGGGAACCCTTGAGCCAGAAAGCTCCTATGGAAAATTAAACCATCACGTTTCTAAACAGGAATACGTAGGTTTAAGGGCTGCGAATAGAAAGATGTACAGTTGGCTTATAGTGAATTTTTATTATATTAATAACTTTTGATAAATTTTTGATTCATAGAGTTTTTCCTATAGTTATCCTCATCGAAGCGAAACACGAAACAAATAATTAAATTAGTTTTTGGAGAAAGTTATGGAAATGAATCACGTTGGAATCTGATAGCTTAGCCGCGATTTGCCCAACATCCAGTTTGCTAGGTAAGATGCGCTCAAGGTGCTCGACGGTGCGAAGAATTAAGGGAAATTGTCTCATGGCTATAGCATGCGTAGCACGGACACTGACTGCAACAGGCGACAAGTTCTTTTAGAGCCGCTTCAAGGATTTCGCTTTTAGGGGTATCGTCATTAGGAGTTGATGATTCTTTCTGAAATCCATTGGATTTTAGGATCTTTGTTTCGAGTCTTATGCCAATACAATTTGACCTTGTATTTAGGCACATTTAGAGGCAATTCGGATAAGGTAATGGGCAATAGCGCACTCACATGAGTCGCGTATTTGTTGGGCAAAGCAAGTAAATATTGCGTATTGACCACAAAGGAAGGAGCAGAGAGAACACTGGGTGTCTTCACCGCGATTTGCCGCTTCTTTTTGAGCTTTGATAGCGTAATATCCAAAATACCTCGCACTTCATTCCATGGTGTTACTAAGACATGTTTGTAACTTAGAAACTCAGCGAGCGTAAGGTCTCCCTGACAAGGATGAGTTTGACAGCGAACACATACGTATTCATCTTCAAACCATACTTGAGAAGCCATGCTTTCAAAATTCTCTATCTCATGAGCGAAACCACACACTAAATCAAACTCGCTTTCCCTCAAAGCCTCTTCAGGTAGTCTTTCCTCTAAGTGGAATAGTTCGATGGTGATATTAGGGTAGTCTCGACTTAGTGTCGAAATAAAAGAATGCATACACCAACTGGTATAGTCTGTGACTGCTATTTTAAATTTATGCGCGTCGTTCGGGCTGAAAAGTGTGGATGATGTAACTCCCTTTTCAATCAGTTCAATACCTTGTAATAGGTGAGTGGCGATGCTTTTTGAATATTCGGTCGGTAACATTCGATTGCCGACTCGAACAAAGAGGTCATCATTCAAGCGCTCCCTTAGCCTTTGCAAAGCGTGGCTGCACGCCGACTGACTGAGGCTCAATGTATCGGCGGTTTCTCGAACCGACCCTGTTTTGTATAAAACGGAGAACAATCTAATTAAGTTCAAGTCGATATTGGGCAACAAACTCATGCATCCTACTCACTTTCTGACTGCAAACTATGCAGTTCCTTCATGTCTTATTCAAAGCTACACTACTTCCAATATCTGTCAACAGTACTAGGGATGCACGACTATGCAGAGACAGTACTGGATCTAAAATCGCAAGGAAGGACAACAATGCAAAATATCAGTATTAGAGAAGCTCGAATCGAAGATGCCCCATTGCTTTTAAGATTTATAACGGAACTGGCGACTTATGAGAAAGCCAAGACCAAGTAAAAGCCTCATTGCCAGATTTGAAAGCGACTCTGTTTTCTGAAGATGCAACGGCTCATGCGATTATCTGCTTGGTAAATAATGAGCCTGTTGGTTTTGCCGTTTACTTTTACAATTACTCCACTTGGCTAGGACAAAACGGTCTGTATCTCGAAGATTTATATGTCTCTCCAGAATTTCGTAATGTGGGGGCAGGTAAGGCAATCATCAAATACTTGGCGAATCTTGCGGTTAAGAACAACTGTGGGAGATTCGAGTGGTGTGTGCTTGATTGGAACCAGCCAGCGATTGATTTTTATCGCTCTATTGGCGCAACCGCACAGGATGAATGGACAATCTATCGTTTGAGCGGTCAGAGTTTGTCATCATTTGCTGAGAGCTGATCTGTTGTATTGTGCAAACTTGTCATGAGGCACTTTCGAGTTAGAAAGTGCCTTGGATTAGATATCAAGCAATCATTAGTTTTGTATGGAATTTGCTGGGTAAGGCTCATTGTTGGAGTTGGTACTTTGCTTTAAGAAGTTGATACTCAGGCGTCTGCTTAAAGCGTTCCATCTCTTGGGTAAATGCTTGTACTATTGGGTCGGCACTGCTTTCTTTAGCAAACCCCAAATAAACAGTTGTCGAATATAAGGGGGAGTTATGAGCTCGAGTTCATCAAGCAATCCTTGGTGCTGCATCCCTTTAAGATCGTCAACACTTACAACACCGATATCGTGCCTCTGCTTGGCGATGAGTTCAATCACACGCTTACTTGAAGCCACTTCGACTTTATGAATACTCGTCGATTCATCGAAGTCTTTTCCTAATGTGAAACCTGAAATATAAGCGACAGTGTGCGGCTCCAACTGTTCTATCTTACCGTTGTATACAATGTCATCTCTATGTTTACGTTTGACTAGATAATGATTGGTACCAGAGAGGATGTTTGATTCAGAGTAATAAACAAATTGCTCACGTTCAGGCGTTTTTGCAATGTAGGTAATCGCACTTATCTGACCCGTCTCGACCATTTTTACGGCTCGTTTCCATGGCAAAGATTTAAATGAGATAGAAACTTCTAAGTTATTGGCGACTTTACGAATGAGTTCTATGTGAAACCCTGTGAGTTGACCGTCTACTTCCATTTCATAGGGAGGCCAATTACCATCACCACGTGCAATGACCAACTCAGTTTGGCTGTAGACAGCACATGGGAGTAGCAACAACCAAGTGCAAAGGGCAGACAATAAACGGGGCACAAATTGAGTGCTAACTACTTGAACCAATTAAAATGCCTCACCTTAAATTTACTGCACAATAGTCTTAATAAATTAGAAGAAATGTAGAATGGATTTTAGGCCATTTTATTGCAAATATCGTTCTTGAATCTGAAACAAACATAAATTGCTCCAGAAAGAGGTGGGTAAGAGCGCGAGGCTTACAGCCACTAGATCAGGTTGGCGCAGCGAAAGGGGTCATCGTTATTTCGGGTTCGAAATACTCGAGTACCTAACGTTCAGATTTAGCAATAAGAACTGTAAATCTTGCACCGCCAAGATGACTATCATCAACAGAAATTTTCCATCCTAGATTCTTAGCAGCTTGGCTTGCGATCGCGAGCCCTAACCCAAACCCACCTTTGTTGAGATTTCGACTTTCATCTAAGCGTGAGAATGCCAAGAAAATTTCATTTCGTTTGTCTTTTGGGATGCCCTCACCATTGTCTTCGACATCAATGGTCCAGCAGCAGTCGAACTCATGTAGGGACACTTCGACACTGCCGTTACCATAATTCATTGCATTTTTGATGAGATTATCTAGCACCAGCTTCGCAAAACAGTGCGGCCCGAAAGGGTGGTGCTGAGACACATTCTTATCGACATTGAATTGTATAGCCGTGTTGTGACTCATCATCTCAATGCGTTTGTGACACAATTTGGTTAAATCAATGGCTTCGGCATGTGGTGCGTTTGACGAGCAGCGTTTATTGTTGAGGCGAGATAGTTGAATGATGTCAGCCGTTAGTAGAGAAATGTCTTCAATGTAATTATCGATATTGTCATGCAATGCAGCTTTGTTCTTTGTATCGTCCCGGCGCAAAAGATCACTTGCCATTTGAATGCGGCTCAACGGTGTCCGTATTTCATGGGGGATGGCTTGTGAAAATATTTGAGCTTGTTTGACGCGAGTCTCTATGTCCTCTGCCATCTCGTTAAAGCTTTGGGCAATCTCTTTAATTGGAGATATATGATAGGACTCTGCACGAACACTCAGGTCCCCTTGACCAAACGCCTCTTGTACTTTCAGTAACTTATTAACTCTCTTATTAACTCGGCGCAAGGGTAAATACAATAGAATGGCCAGAGCTAAACTCATGGTGATAAATAGCATCAAGAAGAAGTGATTATCTCTATCTGCATACCATGGTGTTGATATAGAAATGGGGTCTTCGGTTTCTGTAAAAAGTAGAAATTGAGTTGAATCGGGGATCGGGAGTGCAATAGCGAAGAGATCGGCATCATTGATGTAAATCGTTCTCCCTTTGTGCTCAGTGAACGGCTCACAATCGAGACAGTAATCTTCAATATTTTTATCTTGTTCAATGACTTGCAGATTATAGTCATAGAAAGAAAGCTCCAAATTATGACTAAGCTTCTGATACAAGCCATCAGCTTCATATCGACTATTCACATAGTGCTGTAAGTGGGCGGTAGCGGTATCAATAAAAACATCTTTATCACCTTGACGAACATAACCTTCAGAAAGATGGATGAAAATAAAGAAGGTGATAACCATGCCTACCACGCTTTCCAAGTATAAGCATTTGAACATAGACATTGGTTTTGCTTTCATGCTCATGCTTGGCTGCCCACTAACTTATAGCCCTGATTCCTTACCGTTTTAATTGCGGCCCCGAAGACCTCTGCTTGAATCAGTTTTTTTCTTAAACTCGATACACGCATGTCGATGGAGCGATTGTTAGGGCTATATTCAATGCCTCGTGCTACTTGACAGCAGTGTTCTCGAGAGACTGTTTGACCAGAGTATTCAATGAGAACCTGTAGGATTTCAAACTCAGACTGGGTGAGAGAGATGGGTTTTTGCTGATAGTAAGCGGTTTGAGTATCACTATTAATAACGATGCCATGTGCATCATTGATTGTGGCTTGCTTGACCTGTTTAATAGAGTGATAGCGACGCATTAGTGCCTCTATTCGAGCCACTAAGATATGGCCTCGGATAGGTTTGGTCATGTAATCATCAGCCCAAGTTTTAGAAGTGATACTTCGCTCATTTCATCTTCTGAGGCGGTTAATATGATGATCATGCCTTGGTAAAACTCTCTGGCTTCGCGACAAATATCAACCCCAGATTTACCCGGAAGCATAAGATCCAAAATAATCAGATCTGGTTGGGTGAGCTTTATCTCATTGAGTGACTCTAATCCATCACTAATCACAGAGACTTGGTAGCCCTCTGCTTCAAGATACATTTTTGTTAGTTGGGCGATGGCATCGTCGTCTTCAACCAATAAAACGTTGCAGCTCATTTGTATTCACTCCGCTTATGTATTTTGCGTCGCATTATATGGAAATCGATTGCGCCGACAATAACCGCACGAAAATTATCCGGAAACTGGGGTATTTATTTCGTTACGGCAAATGCTTACACCCGCTTACAAAGATGAGTTTAATGGGCGTTTATTCTGTTTAATGCGCTGGCAATGGAGCAATTAGACGTGAAATCTGAGTGTTTATTTAAGAATGTGAGTGGTTATGAATAAATGTGACAAGTTAATTTGGTCCAGTCTGCTTACAAATAATTGACGTAGTCAATGTATTGTCTTGTGTACACCTAGACTTCTTTGTTGTTGACATTAGTATGCCCCGCGCAGCGAGAACGAGAAGGAAGCGTACTCAGCATCCAGTTTATGGAATATCGCTTTGTGAGAATCATGGTCACTACAGCGGTATTCATAATTAGAACGCATTGCTTTTTTACGGGGTAGGGCATGTTAAACAGACAATATGTAATTTTAGCTTTATTAGGCGCGGCATTAGTTGGCTGCAATTCAGATAGTAACAGTGCGTCAGCTGGTGGCTCTACATCAGCAGGTGGCTCTACATCAGTGGGTGCTTCTGGCGGTGGCACATCAACAGAGCAAAGCAATTCTGATCAAACAGTGATCATTGGTGAGTTGTCAAAAACGTTACCGCAGGCACTGAGTGTCGCAAAAGAGGCGGGGTTTAATCTGTATATCCCTGTGGCGATTAATACAGGTGCTCTGGGAAGTGCTAGGAATAATAGTGGCTCTAGTCTCGCTAGCGGCAATAATACGATTAATATCATTGCCTATTTTGATGAAACATCCTATTCGACCGACGAAGAGCGAGAGACCGCAAGAAAAGTCGTTGAACAAAAAACTCAGCGCGCTGCTAAGATCCTATTGCACTTACTAACTAACCTTCCGCAATCTACCTACGGTACTGATAAGTCTTCTATCGCAGAGATGATGGCTAATCGTCAGGCTACCTTGATGTTGACCGCTAATGATGATGCAAATGAAGAGATGTTGACCAAGCTTTTTATTACAGAAGCACACCGTCAAGGTAAGTTACAGCAGTGGATTGATGACTCTTCTCAACCGAATAGTAATGAGTTAGATGCCTCTACAGTGGATGCTTTTCTTCATTCATCGGAGACCTTCGCAAATGCTTACCCTAGCCAGTTTGATGCGGTGATTGAGGAGATCCTAATTGGTGTTCAAACAAGCTCAAACAGTCAGCAGTGGCTTGTGCATAGCCAATCGCTAATGTTCCGAGAACTGACAGTGGAAGGTGATTGCCACTATATGAGTAACTTCGCGAACTACTGCGAAGATTTAGGAAAGCATGCGGATCGTGATGCGGGATTTGAAGAAATTCTTCACTTGGTTCAAGCACAAGGTATTGCGCCTAACCCTGGTTATAAAATCTTTCAGGATCAGTTCCAGCAACGTGCTCTTGATTTATACAATCAACATGCTGCAGGTCAACATTCAGTTTGGCAACCAACCCCATCAAGCTGGAACGACTGGCTTTCAGATGACATCGATCCAGAAATAGGCCCAAGTTATTCTCATGAATATTTGGCTGCGGTATTTGAAGCTTATATGGGAATGTGGGAGCACCGATCATCAGGTCTTGATAGCTATCAAGCGGTAACACGCAGTGATATGCGTGATGATGATTTTGAAGCCGCATTTTGGATTGAGAATATGTTTCATGACTATCTGCAATATACGGCCAATATTGATTCCCAAGGGGTGAAAACGTATTACGAGAATCGCTTCCCACAAAGTGATTTGGTACCAACCTTTCATATGTCGAAAAGTACTCACCCTCCATTAGAACCGTATACGTTTAAGTCGCGTTGGTTAGTTAATGCAAAGATTGTAGGTGATGAAGCGATTAACGTAACGGCTAATGATCAAGATAATCAAATAGAAGGAAACAGCAAGAACAATGCAATTGATGGTAAAGATGGAACCGATACTTTTGTTGTTGCTGAGGCATTTACACGCTGTTCCATCTTGCATCAAAAGCACAGTGTGACCGTAAAGTGTCCGAGTACGGGAATGGATGAGTTGCTGAACTTTGAAAAAATAAAGTTTACAGACCGAACCATCAGTTTAATTGACTAGCCAACTAAGTGATTGGATGCAAATACAATGTCGGTCGAGAGGGCGGCATTGTGAAGATTTACGGAAGAGTTATGAAAAGAACACAAGGCTTCTCACTATTTGAAATGGTTATTGTAATCGCTGTCGTTGGAATATTAGCCGCCGCAGCCATTCCAAGCTACTTCAATGTAAAAGATGGTGCGAAAGAGGCCATTATCCTCAATACATTACAATCGGTGATCACTGCCAACTCCTCAACTCTTGGTGAAGCATTACTTGAAGGGAAGGATGATGGCCGACAAATTGCGTAGTGCCCCGCCTGAAGTAGAGCATAGGTTTTGATCATGGTTCCGCCTAAATCACTTAATGTATTCAGTGGTGAACCACAAACTTTGGAAATTTCGCCATGGGAATCATAAAGAACCCGATTTGGCGCTGATAGACACTGGTTAACACTCATGATATCGAGAATGTCGGTGATAGTACTTCCACTTTGTGTTTCGGGCTTAACTAAATCAAATAGCGGGATTCTACCGGCTGAAACGTTGTTGGTTGCTTGGCGATAGCGATTTCTTATCTCTCGGTCATTGCGACTAAACTTACCTGAATCTGACTCATTAAACCGACTTTCAAACGACCACTTCGCCAATGACTGCTGAGGCTCGAAAGGTGGAGCGTTTTTCTTAAGCAACGCTGCGGTGTTTAATGGTCGCACCATCCACCCTAGGCATTCACTCGATCTAAGTATTCACTGTTTTCTAGCGTATCCATCGCGACAGCACAGTCGAACATGCCTGTTTGCTGTGCCAGTGAATCCACAAGACACGATTGAATTGCGGCATCATATAGTGTTTCACTAGCCGGTTGAGGTTGGTACAAAGTACGTTTGCCGGAATAAGTGTAATCTGGAGCATACCATTTGCTAACCAGTCGCTTTGACAGACACAACTCAGCTAGCCTGTCTTGCCGTAGAAGCGCTGTAATCTCGGAGCGTTGACCCGATTCAGACTCTACAATCTCACTTAAGTTGGTTGGGCAATTGGCGTACCAGTCTGGCTCAATGACTTTCATCTCCAGATCGCTGTCTTTTATTGAGTAAGCTAACCCAATACTATTGAACTGACTTCTCTTGTAGCTAATGGCTTGGCTCACCGCATCCATCACAGAACTTACCATCAAGTTTTGCTCAACCTGCCTAAATCTCTCTGCGGCGAGTTCCCCATCATCGTTATCCAATGTCTTAATTTGAGTCGCCGTGTAGATATTACGGGGCATTTCAGAGCGCAGATAACAGGCGTTGTACCTATTTCCCATCTCAACAATCACGCGATCACCCGAACCATCAATTCTCGCACTGTTGATAATTAGGCTCCCTTCCGCCTCTTCCATTTCGGTGACTACACAGGTCGCGAATTGGAGAAATTCACTCATCGCATTTTTCTGATAACCCATATCATCAATTTCAGACTCTCTCACTGCCAAGAATTCAACACTTGGGGGAAGATAATGAGCCATTTCAGCGGTGGTTGGCGTTTGGAACAACCCATCAATACGGTTGGCAGCAACGAAGGAGGAACCAACAAATTTAGGGAGCGACAACCAAACCGCAATCCCGACACCAAGCGCCAAGCCAGCATTTTTACTTAGGCTTGCGAAACCATTGTTCTTAACCTGCGACATCAAATTAAATCCAACATTACTGGATGAGGCTAACACGACGACACTCGCCACCGCGATCGATAATGCAACGGTCGCACCTATTAAAATTTTGGTTACGTCGCTGTTACTCTCGGGAATGTCTGGTGTGCATGCCTGAACCTCATCATCAGTCATACCTTTAACACGTTGAGCCAATGCGTCGCTATCCGCGAAATAAGCCGCATAGGTTGGCCCTGCCACAGCTAAGGCAAATTGTTGCTCTAATCGTGTAAAACCGTCTATTGGGCATTCGGTGGGGAGGTTCGCGTTTGCAAATGAAGGGGTAGCGCCAATACTGACGATCAACAACAGTATTAGTCTAAATTTGGTTAACATCTCCGTTTTTTAATAAGTTTAATAAACTAATAGTACCTCTACAAAAACTAATCTTGGTTTTATCAGTGAGGCTCTTGGTGCGCCTCTGTGCTTAAGACTGTGCTCGTTTGGACTAATCCAGCACGTCCCCCACCCACAACAAAAATATTTAGCGCAGGGGGCAAACTTATGTGTGGCGATCGCGCCATAATTATTTTAAGTCAAGGGATTGTATGTTTGTGATAACGTGAAAATCAAACAGCTAGTTTCCGGAGCTACTTATTCACTCACCTATTTCCTACCTAGCAATTACCAAGTCAGGCTACCCGTAGTTATTCCATACCATAGGTCACCAAAAAACTCACTCCATGTATACATTGAGTTACCCATTGCAGTTAACAAACCACCTATACATATCGCTACAAACACTGCCAACAACTTAGTCCCCAACCCTACCGGATTCGCTTGCTTGTGTGCCCGTACCCGCGCTCTATTTTGATGCATTTTCAACAATACGCTGTATGTCTTATCAATAACTTTAGCCAACATGTTTTTACCTTATCATTATATCCATATCACCTTATGTTATAACAACTTATAGTAGGTAAGTCTAATTACTGTACAGGTTATTCGGAGGCAAATATTCAATCAAATGATCTTTCAATGTATAACACACCCGAAACGAAGGTGAGTTCACCACCATCACAGCCTAAGACCATAATCAATCTCCTTGAACTGGTGAACAATTCTTACCACAATTAGGCAAAACAAATTTTCAGAGAATGAGTAAGAAGAATCCATTAGGCAGCGATGCCACAGACGTGTTCGCCCCGAGCAGTATTGTTCATGAGGTCGTGGTTGAGAGGCAGCAGTTTCAGCAAGAAGAATCGAAGCAAGCCGTCGACATCCAACGCATTTCATTTTCCGAACATAACCGTCTTAGAGAGAATGGGCGTGTGTATGGTGGTTACGACAAAAACGGCAACTTCTACGCTGTCTCTATTTCACCCTATTTTGAAAAGTTTCACACTCAGATCGATCCTGGTATCTTTCCGCTCGTCGATGCCTTCAGACAAAAAGGGTACTTAACTTGCTCAAGTTGCTATGGCCACCCGACTCGCTAGCTTGATGATATTCGGCTTTGGAACGGAAACATTGTCATGAGAGCTAATAATTTGCGTCAAGCTCTTAGTACCAACTTGGAAATTGTTGATTTTGATCTGTTTACCTTGCCTAGCAATGAAGATATCTCAATTCAGCATGGCTTATATGTGATGCATCGAGAAGATTATGAAACCTACAAGGACTCTGGTGTTATGCCACAGTGTTTTGTTCGAGCAGTGCAACGTAAAGATGAAGGTGGAAAGCCAATCATTGAGAGCAATACCAAGGTATGCTGAAAATAGTTCAGTCGACTTATAAAGGCGCTGTTCATCAATAAATTTATACTTATTTAAAGTGACGTTGTTTCAAATAATATTTACTCTTTATGTTTTTTAATATGTTGAGTAAATAACTCAATAACCTAATAGAAGTTAAAGTTATTATCGCTAGTCACTGAAAGTTACGCTTTATATGTAGGTTCGTAAAAATTCACTTACGTGTACTTACGCCGTCTTACAAACTAATTGTCTATTTGGTGGTAATATTTTTCTTAGCAACAATTTCTACATTTGCTTATTTTAACTGTAATGTAATAGAAGAGAATATAGAGTGAAAAAATCAATATTAGCTATTTCAATTATCGCAGCATCTTTATCAACGTCGGCTATTGCTCGTGAAGGTGCTTATGTTAGTGGTGCATATTCCATGATGCACCAAGATTCGATAATTTCAGCAAAAAATGATGTCGATAATGGTTTTGCTTTTGCTGCAGGATATGATTTTTCAGTGGGTAGTTTCTTTGTTTTGGGCGCAGAACTAGAATATAAGAATTTAGGTTCTACAACAGAAACATTCCTATCTGAAAGCCTTAAAGTTTCAATGTCTTCTTACGGGGTGAACGTACTGCCGAAAATCTATCTAGGGGACAGTTTCCACGTAATGGCTAAATTAGGTTTCCATAAGATTGAGGCCGATCTTACTTCTACATACCCAGTACCCGCATCATTGGCCTCGGTATCTGATACCGCAGCTCTATTGGGTTTCGGCTTGGGGTATGATTTAACTGAGCGCATTGCTCTTCAAAGCACGTATGAAATTCACAATATATCGGGTTACAATACTGCTTCTGCTAACGTTGGTTTGAAATATACATTCTAGTAATAGCGTCGTTACTGCCTTAATTGTTTATAATTAGAAATTAATCTCTATAACTAATAAAATGGTGAAAAATATTACTAACTTGGTGTTGGTGTTGTTAATTTATAGTTTATTCTCTAATTAATAAACCTTCGTTCTTGTGAAGTGGTAATCTTGTTTTTATAAAGTTAGCGTAAAAGGTATTATTTTGCTTTTAAGTTGAGTTGTGGTGGATGACGCCTATATTATTTAATAGGCAGTGGCGATGAGCTTTCAACTCTCATACTATTATAGTGTGAGAGTTGAAGTTCTTATTTCAACGAACTAATGACTAAACGGGTTAAGTTTTTTATGTCTCGTATTTTTATATGTCATATATAAAATAAGAATATTATTGAGCATTAAAAATGTGGCTCATTTTGGGACGCTTTCGCATCCTAGAGTCGCTTAATGAATTATCCAGTCTTGCTCGAATAGATGATACAATTAAATTAACGTATTAATTTTGAAGCATTTTTTTTAGCTTATCTCTCAGCCACCGATGGGAGGGTGAGGAAGAGTTAGAACGGTGCCATTGAAGATAAAATGGAATAGTTTTTAGCGGGATAGGCGGCTTGATAATGGTAAGGCCTAGCTTATCTTTGTATTGCATCGCAAGACTTTTAGTCACGTGACAGAATAGATGCGTCTCACTTACAACTAGCATATTTGCAAGCATCGAACTGGCTTCGTTGACAATGTTACGTTTAACGCTCGTCTCTTTCTCTAGGAATAAATCCAGCGCCAGTTGATTGTTGCGCCGTAAGTTTAATACTGACTGTGGTAGGGTCTGATAGTCGTCAAAGTTAAAGCCGGTCACGCTGTGAGAGTGAGTATTGGCAACGATCAATACGATTTCATCTTCGAAAAGAAGCTCGTGATCCAAGCTTTTATCTGAGAGGATGTAGCTATCAACAATCAAGTCGAGTTTTCTATTTCTAAGATCTGCAATACCCAGCTCTTCATCATAAATCTGCTCACACAATGAAAAGGTAATATTTTTGTTCTCTTCATTCGGCATCTTTTGCAAAAGTTGTGTGTGGAACTCTTCTGGTATCGATATAAAAAACTGCTTGGTCGAAGTTGAAGGATCAAACGCATCGAATGAGCTGAGTACAGCTCAAAGGTGAGTAACTCATTGCGAATATCGTCGTATAGCGATAACGCTGCTGAAGTTGGCTGTACTTTCCCATTACTGCGGGTGAACAGCTCTTGCTGTAATGATTTCTGTAAGCGACTCATCGCTAAGCTAATGGCTGGGGGAGAAACCTCTAAAGCTTCACTTGCTTGTGCATAGCTGCCTGTTTCCATCACCTTAATAAAGACCTTAAACAAGTTAAGATCGAACTTAGAAAAGTTCATTCGCACCCTCTGTAGGTAAATTAAATTTATCTCCAACGTACACTTTAGTTAATTTAGTTAAACTCAGCAAGTTGTTACAGTTTGTTCATCAAGAGGAGATGCTTCAAGTTAGAGCCGACTCCTTTTTACTAACTATTAGTTATACTGAGGAAACGTTATGAACAAGACTGTACTAGCTATTGCTATCGGATTAGTTTCAAACACTGTATTGGCCGATTACGATTCAATTAGCAATTACCAAGGCAAACCAGCAACACCGCATACAATTGAAGCAAATAAAGCCTTTGCAAAGAATCTACCTTGGAATGATACCACGGCGTTTGAACGTCAAAGCGTGGTTTAATCGCTGAGCTGACAGGTGATGCAGCTATTGTTCGTGACGAATTCCCTCATTATGCAGATATGTCTGTGGATGAGATTCCAAATACGGTTAACCCATCTTTGTTCCGACAAGGTATGGTTAACTATGAAGCCAATGGTTTATACAAAGTTCGTGATGGTATTTGGCAAGTACGTGGTGCAGACATCACTAACATGACTATCTACCGCACAGATAATGGCTACCTAATTCACGATCCACTGCTAACCGAAGCGGCAGGCTCTGCAGCATGGGAGTTTGCAAAAGCACATCTGCCAAAAATCAACGGTGAGCACAAAATCACAGGTGTTATTTACTCTCACTCTCATCAAGACCACTTTGGTGGTTCTCGCGGTATTATTGATGAGTCGTTTGACGGCCCAATCATCGCACCAGATGGTTTCATGGAAGCGATTGCTGCTGAAGCAATGGTCGGTGGGAATGCAATGAGCCGCCGTGCCCAATACCAATATGGTTCAACACTGCCCGCTTCCGAAACGGGAATTGTTGATAACGCGCTTGGTCTTTCCCACTCTCACGGTGCAGTAACCTTAGTTCCACATACTGTAGAAATTAACGAACGCGAAGAGTGGCACAATATTGATGGCCTAGATATTTTGTTCATTAATATGCCTGATGCAGAAGCGCCTTCTGAGCACATTCACTGGATCCCTGCGTATAAAGCACTGCACACTGCTGAGTTAACATACGATGGCCAACACAATATCTACACGTTCCGTGGCGCTAAGATTCGTGATGCTTGATATGGTCTAAGTACTTACATGAAATGAAGATGCGCTTTGCCGATGAAGCCGAAGTACTGCACCAAGCACACAGTGCACCAGTATGGAATGACAACGGAACTGAAATATCTGAATACCTAACTCTTCAACGTGACAATTATGGTTTCCTGCATAATCAAACGATGCGTCTTGCGAACCAAGGTGTCACAGTGAATGATATGGGGCGTGAAATCGAAAAGATCATTCCAGAAGTTCAGCAACAAACCTGGTATTCACGTGGCTATCACGGCTCATACAGTCATAACGCTCGTGCAATTATGAACTTGTACTTGGGGTACTTAGATTTGAACCCTACTACGATTAACCCGTTGCAAACGATCGACAAATCTTGTGTATACGTTGAAGCTGCAGGTGCAGAGGCATTAACTCAAGCAGGTAAGGCGCACTTTGAAGCAGGTCGCTACCAAGAAGCTTCGCAGCTGTTAAATGATGTCCTTCAATGTGATCATAGCAATGAATCGGTTCGTGAGCTGTTAGCTGACACGTGGGAGCAGCAAGGCTATCAGTCTGAGACTATGGCGTGGCGTAACTCGTACCTACAAGGAGCGTATGAGCTTCGTACTGGTATTATCGGTGAGACAATTAAAATGGCATCGGTCGATATTATTGCCAACACACCGACAACCGGTTTCTTAGACTTCTTATCGGTATCATTAAATGGCCCTAAAGCGATTGAACTCGGGCTTGATTTCAGCCTGACGATTGTTCATCCAGATATGAACGAGAGCTTCTATGGCGAAGTAAGTAACGGTAACTTAACCGCGATTCAAACCAATACTATAGAAAACGCAGACACGACCTTATACCTGCATAAGGCTGATATGACACGAGTTATCTCTGGTGAAACAACGCTTCAGGCACTATTTGAATCAGGGCAGGCTGGTATTAAAGGTGACGTAGAGTCATTCCACAAGATGGCGACAGCTATTGATAAGTTCACACCAGATTTTCATATTGTACCAATGCCTGTAGCCAAATAGCGCTTTTGACTATGGGTGGGGAGATAAAGCACGTTTATGTGATGTGTACGTTAAGATAACCCCCTAAATTTACATTCATCATTTGCCCAAACTATGTTTGGGCATTTTTTTGAACTTAAAGATTTACTGTTTATTAAATCTTGAGGCATAGGGATTGAGTTCAGTACCTTGGGGTTGGGTTAGTAGTTGGTATATTCACGCTGAGAGCCAGTGGTCATAATGCACTAAAACAGTTAAACCCTAATGATTTTAGAGCTGTAGCCCCAATAGCTAGGCAGTCATTGGACAATTCTGAGCTAGAGGCCGCCCCATGAAGGTTCTGGACAGAAGTTTGTCAGTGTCTTTGCTAATTTAGAAAACTTTGAATAATCGTAGGTATTGCAAAGTTGTTATGAAGTGTTGGTGCGATAAGTAAAATCGCACCAACAAAAGATTGTATCTGTCTGTCGATACGGAATAAAGAATTTAAGTTAAATCACCCCAAATACACCGCGACAGCAAAAATACCAACGGGTAAACCACCGATAAGCATGTAAGCCCCAAACCACCACCAAAGTTTTTTGTAGACGGAGTATATAGAACCTATAAAAAAACCAGGAACCATTGCAATAATCCCCAAAAAATTAAGTAAACTGTTAGGTATCAAACCACTAGGCTTTAGACCATCACCAGTGTATTCAACTGTGTCATCATAGAGAACACCATTAGGGAGCATATCAACATTAAAAACAACTCCAAACCAAAGCAAAACAAAAAAAAATAAGGGGATTAACAACAAAGAATATCGAAAAACCTTACTCATAATTCAAAATCCATTTTTGTTATAAAAGGCTGATAACCATAACCCTTGAAGTGCTGAAGTAAATACCAAGAACGGAATCCCTCTAATTTTTCATACCAACGATGTGGCTCACTCCATTCATGATCTATATCACGATGATCTAGACCAAAATGGTCTTGAACAGTGTACTTAAAAGTCCCACGGACTTGATTTCCTTTATATTCAAGTTGTTCAACATAGACACGCATAGACCAAATTCCATGTACAGTAAGCACATTTCCATTGTAAAGATCCGCTCCTGTTAGATCAGTAGAGAACTGAGGTAAGTTAGCCCCTTTCCCCTTAGTGGACATATACAGACTTGAAACACTAAGAACATCATCGGGCAACCTACCATCCTGAACGTTGTCACCTAGGCATTTTTTTAGAGCTTGATGAAAACGTTGAGTTGTCTCATGCTCTTGCAATGCCCTACTTAACAATGGATTACTGTAGTAACCGCCCTCATTGCGCTCAAATTTATCAACCATTTCAGAGAAAACAGAGCTTGTTTCAAACCCTAAAATGCTACCGACCGTAACGTTAGAGAAAACCTTCCCTAAAGATCTCATACGTTCGAAATGTTCACTTGCAGGTAAGGAAAATTGGTCTTCTAACACTGTATAGTTAGAAGCAGGATAGCCAGCTTGAGGCGCAGCGTAACTGTCTTTAAATGGCTGCATAAATCCGTAAGACTCTATTTTAAAACGATCTTCATCTCCGGAATTCATATCCGGAGCATCAAAATCATCCATTTTATTTTTAGTTTCAAAAACCAATAACGGAAAATCACCCGCCACAGATTGCCACTGTTCTTGAACGAATTCGCGTTTACCTTCGCTGGCTTGAATTTCTTGTGAATTGGGCTGAACAGAAGCTATCTCTGCACTTCTATCTAACGGCTCATGAACAACTTCATTAGTAAACTGTTCGAAAATGCCCTTTGATACGTCACCCATTGGTTTTAACGGACGCCCAAGCGGATCAGCCGCACCATTTTCGGTAGGATTTAAACGACCACGGATCGCATCATTCTTTTTTTAAAATTCCTCGAGACCTTTTGCTTCAAGCTCAAGCTGTTCCTGCTCTTTCTTTTGGTAGAGGGAATTCTGATCCTCTGAATATGCCTTTTGTGCATCAAAAATGCTTGGATACTTTACTCTTTTGTAGACCATAGAATTGACGATAGGATCATGCCCTAAATATTGCTGCATCGCAGTTTGGTCATAATACATATCAACGGCTTGATCGTAGGTGACATGACACTTTTCCCAAAAAGCACTACCGCGCTGTGCGAATGGATAGTTTCGACCTTTCGGTGGAGGATTCATGCTCATGATTTACTCACATTGTAAATAGTGAGCATAAAATCATAGCGATTTTTCTTGGCGCATAATATAGGCAATCTGTTAAATAGGTAAATTCACTATCAAAAACAACATTTAGAAGTCTATCGAGAGTACCTAGCGAAGATTTTGAACACTTGAATAACGCAACATGCTTACAGAGCGGTTCTATGGGCAAAAATCAACGAGCTGATTTGAGCTAAGAACGGTACCATGACTAACATTTTCGTTCTATGTAAGTTTTTGGGTCAGATTAATTATATTTGTTCAAAATTTATGTGACCGAAAACGTAGGCTTTTTGGCGAAACTAACAATGGGGCATTTTCGTGTTTCATGCCCCCGTCAGTTAACCTCTCAACAGAAGTCAGTTAGTGCTATTGCCCTGACATAACCATATTCAATTAGAAAATGTATCTTGAAACCTTAAACTCTTGTTAGTTGCCCAGCTCAAAGGCTAGTGCTAACATTTGTACACACACCAACAAAGGAATACATCATGGACACTAGAATTCAATTTCGTGTTGATGAAGAAACAAAACGCCTAGCTCAACAAATGGCTGAGAGCCAAGGTCGCACTCTGAGTGACGCTTGCCGTGAACTAGCTGAGCAACTCGCTGAGCAACAAAGAAAAACATTATCTCACGATGCATGGCTAACTGAGCAAGTAAACCTAGCGTTTGAGAAGTTTGACTCAGGGAAATCCGTTTTCCTTGAGCACCAAACAGCTAAATCTCAAATGGAAGAGCGCAAAGCCAGAATCCGTAACCGAGGTAAGCAATGATATTATGGGAAGAAGGGTCACTTAATGATCGTGAAAAGATCTTTGAGTTTCTTTATGACTTCAACCTGATGCGGCAGAGAAAACTGACAACCTCTTTGAAGCAAAAGTAGAAAACTTGCTAGAGCAGCCACTTATGGGTGTGCAGCGAGACGGCATTCGCGGGCGATTACTTATAGTTCCTGAGATTTCGATGATCGTCTCCTATTGGATCGAAGGCGACATTATCCGAATCATGCGCGTTCTCCACCAGAAACAAAAATTTCCTATGGATTGATTGCTTCCTTCCTCTTGGGAGCTAACACTTATTAGACAGAAAAATTCTGCTTTTGGTTTCCGTTTATATTGCACGTTATTTAGATAAATCAAGAAAATCTAATCGTGTAAGCACTGCTTGGAACGCCACGTTCAACAGGGTTCCATATTTCGTTTTGATAAATAGCGTAGTGATCAAAGGCACATGGGTACCCTTTAGCAGTTCTGATATCAACTCGATCCATCAGTTGGAAATGTAGGTGAGGTGCCGTGGAGTTTCCTGAATGCCCAAGTCTGGCAACAATTTCCCCACGACAAACAGAATCGCCAACTCTATGCTTGATTGAACCAAATTGGGTATGGGCTATCAGAGCGCAGCACTGCTTTCCCTCAATAATTAGGTAATTGCCTGTGAGGGTTTCCACTTTACCTTTCTGGTAAGAGAAAAAAACGCCATTGAAAAGAGCTATACCAACATCACGGATAAAATGCAGTCTATTACGCTCTTTAACCGAAGTTATGACTTCGCGTACTATGCCATCAAATGGAGCATATATTGGCTCTCCCCAGCTGTAAGAGTGACTCAAAGTCACATAGCCGAGCCAGTACTTCCAACGAGGCTGGTTATGCCAACTAACATTTCCATTTTCGTTAGTTTTAAGCCTGTAGAAATCGTAAGCGTAGGTCATTCCCCAATCATTGGTGCCATGCTAGGTACCTGATCACCGGGACAATTTAATGCATTCCAATCACCACGTAATGGTGGAGAGACTACTATTGGTTCCATCCTAATTCCCGTCAATAAGGTGGTAGTTGCATATTTGGAGATACAATACAGGCATGAAGAAAACTAAGTCAAGTTTGGCTCTACCGGTGAGAAGGTTTAACTAGTGCTAACACGAAAGGGGCAGAAGTGTTTTTGACTTTCTGCCCAACTGAAATAGCTAGTGCTTGAAACTGAGTGAATTGAAACTAAATTCCCAGATTATGCCGGTTGCAACTGCGAGACTGAATCGCGTCTAACCAGTGTTGGAGAGAAGCAGATAGCTTGTTCTGAATGGTTATCTCCGCGAGCTAATGTTAATGCCAGTTCAGCGGCTTTTTGTGCCATCAGTTCGATAGGGTAGCGCACTGTGGTTAGGCGTGGGTAAACATACTTAGCGATAATTCCGTCATCAAAGCCGATGATAGACAGTTTGTTCGGTGCTTGAATTCCGTTCTCTTGCGCAATAGAAAGTGCGCCCGCTGCCATGTAGTCGTTGTAAGCAACCACGGCGCTCATGTCGATGGACTTGGCAAGCAAGTTTGTCATAGCCGCTTCACCACCATCGCTACTTGGTGTGCCATACTCAATGTAGCTCTTAGATAGCTCTATATCGTGGGCTTTCAATGCAGCCAAGTAGCCTTCTACGCGTTCGCAAGCATCGTCGATTTGGTGGTCAGAGGCAATACATGCAATCTTTCGGTGGCCATTATTGATTAAAAACTCGGTGGCTAGGTAAGCGCCACGGAAATTATCAAGCGAGATGCAGCGCTCTTCCAGTTCTGGAATATGACGGTTGATGACCACCAGCCCCTTCACTTCTTTAGCGTATTCAATCAGCTCACTGTCTGGTAGGGCTTTTGAATGAATGACTAGGGCTTCACAACGGCTATTAATCAGCAATTCAATGGCTCTACGCTCATCATCGATATTGTGGTAACCGTTGCCAATAAGAATATGCTTGTTGTTGTCGTGAGCGATTTTATCGATCGCTTTAACCATGGTGCCGAAAAATGGGTCGGATACATCACTCACCAACACACCTACGGTGTTCGTGCTTTGGCTCACCAATGCTCGGGCCGCTGCATTTGGTCGGTAGCCCAGCTTTTTCATCGCCTTGGAAACAACGTCTATCGACGACTGACTAGCTTTTGGGGATTTGTTGATGACTCTCGAGACGGTTGCGACAGAAACGCCCGCTTCACGAGCTACATCCTTGATAGTTGCCATAGAGACCTCTTAAATTAACTAGAAGTATTAAACACTTCTTGAGACTATATGGCAAACATTTACACTACAGTTATAGAAATAAATATTAGTTACTTATAAATCAGGTTCTTATGTTGTGTAAACGTATGTACATTTTGTCGTTTTTACAAGGCAGACTCACCCCTTTTAGGGAAACGTGTACCTGCTTTGTATTGTCAATGACTAAGCAAATCCTCAAGAGTACTAACGACTTCCGCAACCTTCGCTTCATCCAATGCATCAGAGTGTGGATCGCTTAGGACACCCGCGTCGTTATCAAAGTAGTCGCCGTGATTGTTAGCGAACTCATCAGACAGAGATAGTCGTACTAAAATGTCAGCACCAATAGAGAGATCATTGCCTGACATGCCATAGGCTTCTTTCACCATTTTGCTGCCCAAAAACGAAGCAGGGTTGACGGACATGATTAATGGGCCAGTCCCTTTAAGTTCAAGACCTAGCTGGCGCGACCACATGGTGATGGCCAGCTTACTTTGTGCATAGGCTTGGCCATCATCTAGCCACTGATTTCCTTTCAATGCTTCAATAGACACAGGGGCTTGCGCAGCAGACGAAAGATTTATGACACGGGAACCAGTATCCATGACTTCTAGGAGGGCTTTGGTTAACAGGTAAGGCGCTAATGTGTTGACAACAAAACGAATATCGAGGCCGTCATCAGTACGTGCATTAGGTACACGGAAAACCCCTGCATTGTTGATTACAACATCAAGGCGAGGGTGTTTGTTCTTTACTGCATCTGCCATGGCTCTAACTTGGGATAGGTCAGATATGTCCGCTAAGTAAGTGTCAATATTGGCATTGATGTTAACTTCTTTTAAACGAGCCACGGTGTCATCGAGTTTTTGCTGATTACGACCATGAATGAGCAAGGTATGGCCTTGTTGGACTAGCTCGGTAGCAGTAACAAAGCCGATGCCGTCAGTGGCACCAGTCAGTAGAATCGTCTTGCTCATTATCATTCCTCTCATTCATCAGCTCTTTCAGCGAGTGAATAGCATATACATTTAATTAATCGAAGATAATACGGCTTATTCGACAAATAGTTTTTCTATATCGTTGATAATCAAACCCTCGCCATCAATGCATCATTGATGAACAAGGCTTCCGCCACCTTTTTTCTTTAACCACAATATTGTTTGGCTCGCCTTGTTCTTGTCGTGGTAGTAGGCGTTGATGTCCGTATTCAGAGGTGTATCGCCAAAATAGATATCCAACGATCTTAGACCAGAATCGGTATCTAAGCTTAAATAGCGAGAGCCAAGGAACACCATATCGGTACTTTTTGTGATATCGATAACTGCCGACGGTAATTCTGAGCGAAAGCCCACCTTTGCTTCGTGACCGTGTATGTGGAGCAGTTTTTCAGCAACAGACTGTTTGTAGTTCCAATCTGCAGAGATTAACGTAGAGAATTCGAATAAGTGCCCATCTTCTACTCTGACAGAGGATTCTTTAAAGGGGTGACCTTCCCTTACATAGGCTTTAAATGTGTCTTGGCCAATCGTTTTGTGCAGAAGCTCTTTGGGTAGATGATCGATCGTGTAATTGAGGCCAAGTTGAATTTTGCCGTTTACAATATCTTTCACTGCGGACTTGCCCCAATTGAGAAACTGGATTTGGGCGTTTGGTGCCTCTTCTCTAATTAAAGTAAACAGGCGTTGAGCAATGCCTTTGAGTAAAAAAGGCGACACGGCGATACGCAGCGTTCGATCAATTTCACTTGGATCAAATCCGCCGGAGTAGTTCACCACATGAGCAAGATCGGTCATTACAGGCTCTAGAGATTCGGCAAGCTCCTCTGCCAATTCAGTGGCCTTCAAGCCATGATAGGTTTTAACAAACAGCTCATCGTCGAAGGAGTCTCTGAGGCGTTGTAGCGCCTTACTGACTGCGGGTTGAGAGATGAACAGGCGCTCCGCTGCCTTTCGCATGTTTCGCTCTTGGTTTAGCACTAAGAAGGTACGTAGCAAGTTTAGATCTAACTTTGAAAAAAGGTCTTTTGCCATTTACTTGTGTCCATTGATTTGAAAGTAAAAGCTAGCAAGGAGTATAAAGGCTTGATGATAAAAGAATCTATCTCAATCTTTATGGTTTATGACATTAAGCCTGAATATGAGACGTAGGCTAGGCCTTATGTGAATAGCCCTGAGGTCTAAATTCTCACCTACAGGTACACATAAAATGGCAAACCAAACCCTACAAAAAGAGAACCGAAGATAGTTAAGCGAAATAGGGTATTCATAATACGAGTAAACATAGGAGGTTCCTTAAGAGCTGTGTATTCAAAGATTGATATTGCTTGTTAAAGGGGTGACATCCGTGTCTATTACTGTCCTTGGACCAATTTTGTTTAGGTTAAGGTTTAATCAAACATCAGTAATATGTAGGCCATAAAGAGAACCAGATGTGTTACGCCATTAAGTGGGTTCGTTCGCCCGCTGCTAAAGGTAACCATTGATACTAGAATCGTTGCCGCTAGAAGCACCATGTCTGCAGTTCCTAATCCCAGAATCACCGTTTCGTTCATGTACAGCCCTATCAGAAGTACTGCAGGCACTGTCAAGGAAATCGTAGCCAACACCGAACCGTAGAACAGGTTCATTGCACGCTGAAGCTGGTTGTTTAACGCCGCTTTAATCGCTCCAACGCCTTCTGGCGACAGAATGATGAGAGCAACAATCAAACCGCCTAGTGCCGACGGTGCACCGAGGGTACTGATGCTACTGTCGATAGGGATGGCGATGCTTTTTGCGAGTCCAATGACCACTGCCAGATTTAATACTAGGAACACTCCGTGGTAGCAGTTTGAGCGCGTTTCGTGGTGCTCTTCTTCTTCATCGCAAGCATCGTTAATAAAGTAGTCGGTGTGGCTTTTAGTCTGCACAAACAAGAACACGCTATAGAGAAGTATCGAGCTTGCAATCAAAGTAAACATCATAATGCCTGACATACCGCCTGACGCATCTTGTGAAACAAAGTTCGGCAATACTAAGCAGATCGTGACTACAGGAATGATTGCAGCAATATAAGCTTTCAATCCGTGCACATTGTATGGCTGAGAGTGATACTTCAACCCACCTATTAGTAACGTAACACCCACAAGGCCATTCATTACTCCCATGACTACCGCAAACATGGTGTCTCGTGCCATGACAGGGTTTTCAGAGCCCGTAAGCATAACCGATGAAATCATTGCCACTTCAAGCAACACCACCGATAAGGTGAGTATTAAAGTTCCGTAGGGTTCACCCAATCGGTGGGCTAGCGCATCGGCGTGTTTAACCACCGCAAAAATCATGACTATTGTGACAACTAACAGAAACAGAGTTGCGAGTATGCCGATGGGGGCGGTGAGCGCATGGGTAAGGAGTGCGTTACCTTTAAATAAGAAAGTGAATACGGTGATAACGCCTAAAGCGAGTATCTGGATGTCTTTAGAGATTTTCATCATTTTCCTCAAAGTGACTTTTCTACAAAGTGGCTTTTAAAAATGACAAAGGTATGGAGACCTTTACCGTCGGTTGATATAGCGGAGGATGATGCCAAACATTGCAATAAGCATGAGCGTAAGGCTTAGTCCGATCAGTCCCTTGATAAGTATTGCTTGGTAGCTTTCAAGTACAGGGTTGAGCATCGTCAACTTGCCAACTAGGAGTAGCGTTGCCATCCATAGTAGGGTGCTTGATAAGTTCGAAAAAAACATTTTGGTTGCACTTAGTTTGTTTACACCCATCAACATAGGGTGAGAACACGTACAAACGGTATAAATCGAGATACAAACAGAGATAAAAAGCCGTATTTCAACAGCAGCCCCTTGGCTCTATCTAACGATCCCTCAGGAAGAATGGCTTCTAGGTGATCGTGAAAACGGGTGCCTCGTAAGTATCGGCCTTGCCAGTAGGCAATTAATCCGCCAATGCTAGCCGCTGATCCAAGATACAACATAGTCTCAGCGACAGGCAGAACGCCAAGCGCAAGCATTCCACCTGCGAAGATAACCAAACTGTCCCCTGGTAGAGGAAGAAATACAAATGCCGACTCTAGAAATAGGATAACGGTTAAGATGATTAGTAAGTATTTTGAGCTTTGGATGGCGTCAAAATCGCCGCTAATCAGTGTGGTTAAAAAGTCCACTGAGTTTCTCTCCCGTTAGAAAAATCCGCCTACGGCTAAACCTGCTAGAAAAATGATAACTAAGTAAACAAAGGCTAAAACTTTTGAAATATTCATAATTTAAGTCTCCTTGCTTCTGAGGTTAACCAGAATGGTTTGCTGACGAATTTGTGTAAGTGATATATCTCTTTTGTTCTCTCTCTTTTCGTAATTATTCTCTTATTATGTGCATCACGAGTCTAATGAAAGCAATTCAACAGGCTGATAACCGTAAGTTTTTAATCTTTAATAACAGTGAGTTAGGTGTTGGTTGTGGGGAGAGTCAGTAGAAGCACTCTGTTTGATTTGTATTGATGGTTAATATGTGTAGAAGGGTATGACGTCAAACATAAAAAAACCTCACACAGGTGAGGCTTTTTCATTGGATTTGTATTTGTTCTTAAAGAGATATTGAAAGGGCTTTAGCGATGTTTCGGGAGGTCATCTCCACGTTAAACGCGGCCTCTTTGAGCGCTGTTGGCAGATCGGTTGCGCCCAGTACAACACTGTAAGCAGCGTCGATACCGTGTTCGTAAACAACGGCACAATCAGCAGCGGTTGAACCCGCAATGGCAATCACCGGCAATTCGAACTGTTTTGCCGTGCGAGCAACTCCAATGGGCGTTTTACCATGGATAGTTTGGCTATCGATCCGGCCTTCACCGGTAATAACCAGATCCGCGTCTTTCATTACATCGGCAATGTTGACCGCATCCATCACAATGCTAATACCTGGACGTAGACTGGCATTGATTAAGCCAATCAGGGCTGCGCCTAAACCGCCAGCTGCGCCAGCGCCTGCCAGATCCTTCACATCTTTGCCCGTGGTTTGCTTAATGATAGTGGCGTAGTGCGCAAGGTTAGCGTCTAAGGTCTTGACCATTTCAGGTGTCGCGCCTTTTTGTGGGCCAAAGACGGCTGAAGCACCTTTAGGGCCACACAGTGGGTTATCCACGTCACAAGCGACCTCCAATGCCACATCGCTTAATCTTGGATCTAAAACCAGAAAAGGTCGATGCTGGCGAGCTGTGCCAGTGCGCCGCCGCCAAAACCCAGTTCAGAGCCATTGGCGTCAAGCAGCTTAGCGCCCAATGCTTGCGCCATGCCGATACCACCATCATTAGTTGCGCTGCCACCAATGCCGACAATGATGTGTTTCACGCCATTGTCTAATGCCGCTTTGATAAGCTCGCCCGTACCAAAAGTTGTCGTGATGAGTGGGTTGCGCTGCTCTGGTGTCACTAAGTGAATACCCGATGCGGCTGCCATTTCAATGACTGCTGTTGAGCCATCGCCCATCAAGCCGTAAAAGCCTTCGACTGATTCGCCCAATGGGCCAGTGACATTAACATTGATGATTGAACCACCAGTTGCATCAACGAGAGATTGAACGGTACCTTCTCCGCCATCTGCCATGGGTAGCTTTACATATTCTGCGTTTGGCATAACTTCCTTGAAGCCATTTTCAATCGCTGTCGCCACTTCCATTGCGGTCAAGCTTTCTTTGTATGAGTCTGGAGCAATTACTATTTTCATAACGTTGTACCTTCCGTCACTCGGCGTTTAATAGAGGAGCTCATTAAACGGGTGCACACTAAATCTTTTTCTCAATATGACGGCTGCCTTTTTAAAAGGCTAGCCGCCTACGACATTGTTTTTATTAAATTGGGTGGTGGATCGCGTAAGGTGAAGCAGTTAGGCGTTTAGACGAAGAAACCGAATACACCGAATATCATTACCGATACAAATGCGATCATCAGGCCGACCGCTGACTCGTAAGGAATCAGTTTTAGACGCTCACGAATATCCATGTGCACCGCGCCACCGGTTGCATGGAAGAAGCTGCCGTGCGGCATGTGGTCTAGAACTGTTGCACCTGAGTGAATCATTGCTGCACCTGCTAGAGCTGGAACGCCTAGCTCTAAGATTGTGCCGCTAAACACGCTTGCTGCGACTGCAGTACCAGCTGTTGTAGAAGCGGTGGCCAGTGCCATCATTGCACCTGAGATTGGCGCTAAGATGAATGAAGCATGCCAGATGCTGCTAGAACATCGATAAGACCATCACGCAGTGCAGAGTTTGCGATAATGCCTGCGAGCGTACCTGTACCCAGAAGCATTACTGCAACTGGCGCCATGCGGTTTAGACCAGAGATGGCAAAATGGTTAGTGTCTTTGAAGCGACCCATGACAACCGCACCCAATAGGCCACCTAGAGGAAGCGCGATCAGTGGGTCAACATTGATGTCTGCAATTGGGCGAAGTGACAATAGGGCAATCGCAACCATCGGCGCCACAATGGCTGCACCAAATGTTGGTAGCTTAGAGTGGTCAACTTCAACCACTTCACTTTCATGCACTTTAGTGCCTTTGTTCACGAGCTTTTTCGCAATGAAATAAGCGAAGAACATGCCGCAGATGCCCGGAATCACACCTGCTGCCATTACAGAAGTTAACGGCACATCGAAAGCGTCTGCCGCTGCAATTGCGTTCGGGTTTGGTGACATAACGTTACCGGCTTTACCACCACCGACCATGGCTAGCAGAATTGCGGTTTTTGACAGGTCTGCGCGGCGAGCAATCGCTAGGGCGATTGGGGCAACGGTAATCACTGCTACGTCAACGAATACGCCAACGGCAGTCAGGATCATGGTTGCGACAGCCAGTGCAAGAAGTGCACGGGTTTCACCGACCTTTTTAACTATGGTTTCAGCAATCGAAGTGGCCGCGCCAGATTCAATCAGCACACCTGCCAAAACACCAGCGGCTAGGATACGAAGTACCGCAGTGGTAATGCCTTGAGCGCCGCCAATCATTAGTGCAACGGTGTCGGTGAGGGATACGCCCCCAACCACGCCGCCAAGGAGGGCACCGATGATCATGCCGTACGCTGGCGGGACTTTTTTAAGGATTAGGCCAATGGCCACAACGAGCGCTGTTAAAGCTCCGAGGTAGAGACTTCTATCATTGTATTTGTTTCCGTTACTTGTTGTGATTTGCGAGCAGAATAAGTTCAAGTGCGGAAAAATTCTTTATGCAGGCTGCCAAATCATTATCGATAATCTCATCATTAATTTGTCACTTTGCACAATTATAATGCTGGTTTATAAAAGTTTTAGTGCAAGAAATAATTGCAATTTATTTTCTAACTTATTGATTTCTATGTTGGTAATCTCTTCTATTTTTTCTAGTCGATACCTCAGGGTATTACGGTGAATATGTAGTGATTCACAAGTATGAGCTAACTCGCAATTTTGCTCAAAAAATGTCTTCAGAGTTTTGATGAGTACACCCTTGTTATCGTGATCCATTAACTTATTCAACGGCTGAGTAATCTGATCGCGCCGCCAAGTATCTTGTTTGAGAGCACTGACGAGTACCGATAATTTGTGTTCTTGATAGAAAAAGATGGATTGTTTGCTATCGGCGCAGGTTTCCAAGGTTGCTTTGGCGGTTTCATAGGATCGGGCAATGCCTGAAAGCTTGGGAAAGTAATCCCCCATAGCAATTTTTATTGAGAACTCACCGACTTGTCTAATACGTTGTAGAAGTTTTTTAACTCGTTTTTTTTCTTCGTTTTTGTCCCATTCGCCATTGGTTAGCGTGACGGGTTTTAACACAACTATTTCATTCATTGAGACCGACACAATGCCTACAATATTGTCGCGTTCCGGGTATTCGAGAAGGTGAACCAGTTTTTGTAGATGTTCTAAGGTGAGCGGCTGCCCTTGCTTCGGAATCACTTGCACCGCTGCGGCAACTCGAGGTTGGGCTAGATCTAGATCTAATCGTTCTGCAATCGAGAGAAGCTGGCTTTCGTTGAGATCCGATCCTTTGATGAGCTGAAGTAGTAGCTCTTCACGGTGTCGCTTATTCCACTGCACCTGTGCCATTAAAGCAGCCTGCTCAACAATCAGTTCTGCCGTCATCTTGACCAGTTCGCCGTATTGGCGCACGTTCTCTGGCTTGCCAGACACACCAACCACACCGATAACACTCTCTTGATAGAGGATAGGTAGGTTGATGCCTTCTTTTACACCAATTAGAGTATTGGCGACAGCATCATTAATCTCAACGGTGCGATTATCGTTAATGGCGAGTAGCGCACCCTCATGGGTTTTATGCAGACGAGAAGGGTCACTAGAACCGATGATCTGGCCAGTTTCATCCATGACGTTGACGGGAAACTGAATGATCTTGCTGGCTCGTTCCACGATTTGACGAGCGATAAAGGAGTTGATCTGCATAAGAGGCGACACTTTCGAGGTGATAAACGCGCTTATAATAGCCTAATTTTGATAGTGCTCTAGCGTCTATGTTGAAAAGTTTGAATGTGAAAAAGGCGCATTGAAATGCGCCTTGGTTGGGATTTAGTGGCCAATTATATGCTCAACTTAGCGGTAGATGTGAGCGTCCACTTCTTGTCCTTTCGTCGGTCTTGGCATGACTTCGAAGTAGGAATCGAAGTCTACTGTTACTGATTTTAGGATCTGTAGCGGTTTATTATCTCCTTTCAAGGTCGCTTTTCGGTTTGCAAAGAGAGATTCAAGTGAGGCTTCACCTAGCATGATTTGAGTGATGTCCTCGCGATTAATAGTAATGGTGGTATCTGCATCGCGGAATTCATCCACCAGTAAGTTATTAAGGTTACCGTGTTTCATATCCACGCGGTATTTCTCACCGATGTCAGGTAGGTGAATATTGATGGAGAACTCGTGCCCATCAGCTTCGGTAGCAACGACACGCACCGCTGTGTAATCTAGAATCTGACCTATGGTCATATTCGCCAACATATCTACAGATGCAGTTTTTGCAGAGCCTTTAGTTACCGTGCCAATGCGGACTTCTTGCGCGCCTGTTAAGAAGGTATTACGCCAGCCAGCCCCTTCAGCTTGGTATCCTTGCTGCTCCCAGTTGTCAGCGAGTAACATTCTTGCATCTGAGTAGTCGGCACATGCGCGAACGATGTGATCCAACATTACACCAGCAAAACGGTAGTTACCTTCATCAAAGTGAGATTTAGCGGTTTCGTAGCCAGCTTCACAGCCTCCATAAGCCTTGGTGAATAGCTCGGCTTCGTCATTCACTGGCAAGCGGTCTAGGTTGGCAGGGTTCATGTCAAAATAGCCGAGGTACATGTTGTACACTGCTCGAGCATTATGTGAGTACGTTCCGTGATAGCCGTTGGTGTGCCATAGCTGTTGGAGTGAAGTAGGCAATTCATCGGAGATTTGTGCACCAATATCTTGCAGTACCATACCACTGTTGGCTAAGCGCAGCGTTTGATTATGGACGAATCCATAATTGTCACGCTGGGCTTCTAGGTAAGGCACAATATTCTCGTTGTCCCAAATTGGCGCCGAGTGTGAGCCCATGAGAAATTCGATATCGTCACCCCATGCGTTGATCATCTCATTGATGTCTTTTGACCACTTCAGAGAGTCACGCACTTTTGCGCCGCGTAGGGTGTAAACGTTGTGCATTCCTTGGTACACCATTTCACCTGTCCAAAGGGTTTTGTAGTCTGGTAGGTAAGCGACATTGCCACTCGGTGCCTCGGTACCAGCTGTATCCATGAAGACAAACGTCACTCCATCAATGACTCGCTTGTGGAACTTTTCATCATCGCCAGCAGGGAAGGTTTCGTGCGGTGGTACTAGGGTGATCATATGCTCAGGGCCAGCAGAGAAACCGCTGGACAGCGCAGCATCAACCGTTCCTGTTGCAGAGGCTTGGCCTAATGTTGAGCCATATTGAATGTTACCGCGGCGTGACATGACATTGCCCGCCAAGACGTTCTCGTCAATGGCTTCTTTCATAAAGCCATGTGGCGCCATGACTTTTACGTCAGGGAAGCGCTCCAGTACAGCTCTAGAGCCACCAAAGTGATCAACGTGGGAGTGAGAATACAGCATCGCAACGATAGGGAGTTCGCGCCCTTCCGGAACATGTTGGAAGAAAAACGACATTGCATCTCCCATCGCTTTATCATGCATCATAACATCGTAAGCAATCCATCCGTTGTCTGAACGAATAAATGTAGCTGACGCTAAATCCATACCGCGAACTTGGTAGATGCCTTCTGTAACTTCGTACAAACCGTTAGCAGCGAAGTTTGCTTGCGCTTGTCGCCATAATGAAGGATTAACGGTATCTGGAGCGCTATTGTGTGCTGATTGCCCTGAATGCAGAAATGCGAAGCGATTTCTTAAGTGGGAAAGTGTAACTTCATCCAGTTCTTTAATTAGACCTCGGTCGTTATTTACAAAAACATCTTGGTCTTCAAAATTTAAAGAGCTGGCAAACGCTTTGTTGGCTTCTACAGTGTGTTGTGATGCAGGCTTACCTTTACCACGCATAAGCTCACTTGAATTGATGTGCTCATGGTCGTGCTGAGCTGCGAAAGCAGGTGTACACATTGACGCACTAACAATAGCGACTAGGGATTTTTTCATTCGAAACCTCAAATATTTGTTAGTAGAACTGGATCTGTGATTCAGGCGAATATGGAGTCAGTCCTTTGAAGTCCCGTGCCTTCTCGCTCACAGCTTGGATAAAGAAAATGAGTTCATTTGATCTTGGCGACCGGAAAATATGAAGCCGTTCATTTACTTTATGTATCTAAGGTTATTGTGCGTAATTGACTGTAAGGGCGTCTAATGAAAGGAATTGAAGATTATGATAACTAAGAGTTTTTAATTAGTTGAATCAGTTAGATGAAAGGGGCAATGAAGAAAACAACCTCTAATATGGCTACTTTCTTACAAAGCTAGGCTGTATTTAGGTAACTAATTATGCAGGTCATTAAATCCCACACACTCAATACCGTTTTCAATCAGCCACTCTCGAAGTCGAGGAGAAGTCAGGATGTTGAACTCTTTTACACGTTTTTCATAGTATCCAGAGAGTTGTCTTAACTCGTCAGTGCTCTCTAATGAAGGGTGACACATCAGTTCTAAACAACCCCTTGGCATTGTCGCTTGGTAAGAGAGAACCAGCGCTTTCAAGTGCGCAAGGTTAGCACCTTGGTCAAAAAATCCCATATCAAAAGCATCAGGGGTTGGCACTGTGAGCTGGTCCTGGCCAAGGATGATGTTATCAATGCGCCTAACCGGTAGGCCTATGTCATTAACTACGTTAGTGAAGGCCTGCTTCAATGGCGCATACACGCCACCAAAGTGATGGCTATCGATATGATTGATTTTCACGCCTGCATCGACAGCTGCTTGATATTGAGCTCTCAGCTCGATCTCAACTTCATTCGGGCAAACATCATGTTTGTTAAACAGCACAGTTTTACAGTGAAAATCGCCATTTTCATCGACTAGGCTAGGTACCAGTGAAGGGCTACTTAAAGGCTTACCTGTTGTGACCGTAAAGTGAAGCCCAACCTCCGGAATCAGCCCTTGCTTATAGAGTTCAATGGCGTGCTCAGTGCCAGGCTGGTTCATCATTAAAGTTGTCGCTTTGACTACGCCTGCCTTGAAGCACTCAACAATACCGAGGTTGACGGCTTCAGTTAAGCCGAAGTCATCTGCATTTAGGATCAGTTTCATAGTGCGTTGCCCTTAATGAATTATTGGTCTAGGTAATGTGTGAATGCTGGCATAAATTTAATATTTTCTCTGATCGTTTCTCGAAGCGCCTTATCGATATGGCTGCCACTGTCAACAATTGGGTTTAGAATCAGTGCACGCTTTGCTGCATTGATATCACCATTAATGGCCGCTTCGACGGTGAGAGTTTCAAACTCTTTCATTAGCTGAATTAGGCGCAACGTATCGGTATCAAATGGCTCTACTCGAAGCGGAAGGATCTCGCTACTGGTGATAACAGAGCTCACTTCTACAGCACAATCGTTTGGCAGCCCTTGAATAGCACCGTTATTTCGCGTGTTCACATGCATGATGGTTCGTTTATTGTTGTAAATACTGCTCATGAGTTCACAGGCCGCTTCTGAGTAATGTGCGCCGCCACGCTCTTCCAGCAGCTTTGGTTTAGTATCGAGCGTTGGGTCTTTGTAGATTTCTAGGAGTTGGGCTTCAACTTTTGCCACCAAATCTGCTCGGTTAGTCTTATTTTCTGATGCTGCAAACTCTTTGCTTAAAATATCACGAGATTGATAGTAGTAGCGAAGATAAGCACATGGCACCATTCCTAGACTGCGAATGAGATCCTCGTCCCACTTAAATGGAGGAATGTTTTTCGGTGTCATTTTATCTTCACCTGTTAACAGTGCTTCTGTTAAGTCGGCTAGTTTGTCTTGACCATCATGAAGTACTTTTCTTGCCCACACTAAATGGTTTAAACCTGCGATTTGCATCGTGATGTCTTCACGCTTAACCCCTAACATTTCTGCCGCGCCACGCTCCATGTTAACGGGTACATTACAGAGTCCGACCGTTTTGATAGTTGAGTACTTAATTAGTGCTTCGGTCACCATGCCGGATGGGTTGGTAAAGTTAAGCAACCAAGCATTTGGACAAAGTTTTTCCATTTCCGCAGCAATCTCAAGTGCGATAGGGATAGTACGACAAGCGTTAGAGAAACCGCCTAGGCCATTGGTTTCTTGACCTATCATTCGGTATTTGAGGGCGATTCTTTCATCGCGTAAGCGTGCTTCAATGCGTCCCGCTCGGAACTGAGAGCAGACGAAATCGGCATCTTTAAGAGCCGTTTGTCTGTCAGTAGTTAAGTGAACTTGAATATCACAGCCCGCCTTTGCAATCATTCTTCGGGTTAAATCTGCAATGATCTCTGCCTTCTCCAACCCTTCTTGGATATCAACAAACCAAAGATCTTTGATCGGTAATTCATGGTGACGGTTAAGTAGACCTTCTACTAGTTCAGGGGTGTAGCTCGAACCACTGCCAATGACCACGACTTTAAGATTTTTTTGGTTTGTCATATTTGTCACCTTATGTGTTATTGGATTACGTGATTTAATTTAACTTCCAGTATGGGTATGCTACAAACCAGTTAGAGTGCACTATAAATTACTGGAATTAATGCATGGTTCTACATTCTCATAAGCCGTTACTGTCTAATAAACAGCAGCTGCTTTCTCTATTGCACACCTTTAGCGTGGCCGCGAAGCATCTGAGTTTTACCTTGGCTGCGGACGAGTTATTTCTAACCCAAGGTGGTGTGAGCCATCGAATAAAAAAGTTGGAAGGGTTGTTACGTTTTAATCTGTTCATTCGTAAAACACGCAAGCTTGAGTTAACGGAAGAAGGCAAGCGCGTGTTAGTGATGCTCAATAGCTCATTTGACTCGATCTTTTCTGAGCTTGTTGATATTCAAACCGGTGAACTCAGTGGTGAGATTTACATAGCGACGTCACCGTATTTTGCATCTGCATGGTTGATGCCTCGGCTTGCCAGTTTTCGCGCCCAGTACCCCAATTTAGCCGTCAAACTGCAGACAAAGCAGAATCAAAATGATTTCCAGTTCGACCCTTACGACGTCGCGATTTTTTACAGCTCAGGTCAATACCCTAATCATTTCAGTCAGCGTTTGTTTGAGGGAACGCGTACGCCAGTTTGTTCGCCAGACTATGCCAAGCAGTTGGAATTTGAGAACACCCCGAAAACTTAGCTCAGGCCAACTTTATTCATAGTGGCGATACGTCGGCGTGGCATTTCTGGTTGGATCAAGTCGGTATAAACGCCGATTGCGAACAACGCAGTGATCTCTACAGCGACAACTTATTAGCGGTGGAAGCGGCGATACACTCAATGGGGGTTGCGCTTGGTCGATTAGAGTTCGTAAAACCCATGATCGATAGCGGTAGCTTGGTTGCACCATTTCCATCCATCAGTTCAGGAAAGGGTTACGATCTGGTTTGCCCGAAGGGGATGGAGACACGTACTAAGTTCCAAGTGTTCACTGAATGGGCAATGGGGCAGGGTGCAGCGAGTGAATAAAAAAGAGCTCTCAATCATAGGAGCTCTTTTAATATGGTCAACTTGATGAAGAGGACCTTAGAAACCCATCAGCTGCAGTAGATTCTCTGCAGTTTTAATCGCTTCTTTACGGTTAGCGATGTTGAGTTTTTGGTATAGATTTCGGATGTGCGTTTTGATGGTGGTGCCTGCTACATCAAGCTCTTGGGCAATTTGCTCATTGCTAAAGCCTGAGTAGATCAAACCTAGGACCTGCCATTCACGTTGAGTCAGCGGGCTGGTGCGCACAAGCTCTGGAATATTTGGGTGGTTCACCAGTTTTTCGACAAAGTCTTCATCAAAATGTACCGAGCGGCTGCGCTGCGTGGTTGAGATGTCTTTCATCAACTGCTGGGCGCGATGGCGCTCTAAATCGCCAAGCTTAGATTGACTCGTTAGTCCTTGAAGTAAATGGCCAATTTTAGCGCCGTCAATCAAGAAGTTGCTGATAATGCCAGTTTGATTAGTCATCTCGAGAGCTTCTTTGAGCAAGGCTGAAGCTTGGTCTTCATCGCCACGGCTAACCTGCAATACCGCTTGTACAATCAAGTTGCGATTGGTGTCGGTGACTAAGCTGTGCGACTTCGCCTGCTCTTGTAAGAAGTCCAACGTCTCTTGTGCCTTGTCGTACTCTTCAAGGTTGATGTAAGCACGCGCAATGTTGCGCCACTGCAGCTGAGTGAAATGGTTACACGCCACTTCTGGTCGGCTGGTGGTGTCTAACCAGTGAGAAATTGACTTAGTGTCGCCTTTGGCTTGCCAGTAGAGGATCAACGACAGCGAAGCGTTCGCCGTCCAATCAACGTGATAGGTCGACTGTTTAAGCAAGTGAACGATTTGGTCAATAAACTTTCCTGCTTTGTCGAGTTCACCACGGCCAATGGCGATGCGAGCCAACATAGAGTAGCTATGTAGGTGCTTACTTTCGGAGTGTGATCCGAGTATGTCTAATCCTTTGTATGCGTACTCTTCCGCTTCGTCCAATCGGTTCCAACACCAAAACAGTTGAGCGCGAAGTCTAAGTAAGAATTCGTGCATTGGCAGCTGGTGCAGTTGATGCTCTTCAACTAGCTTAAATGCGTTATCTTGAATCTCAAATGCGGCTTGCACATAGCCTTGAGCAATTAAGATTTCACTTTGCTGCAATAGTGCCCAAAGCGCCTGATGGTAGACCTGATATTGTCTTGCGAGCTTTTCAGTCTGTTGCATCATCGGCAGCGCACGACTTAAATCACCAAGTACGTGGTTAACCTCGCCAACAACCGATGTTGCGACAATGCGGCTGCGGTAGATGGAGGCATCTGGCTGGCTCAGTGACAGCTCTGCTAACTCAAGTGCTTTCTCTGGTTCGTTTTGGTTGATCGCAACCTGCGCACGGAGCGCATTGAACTCGCCTTGCTCTTTGCTGCTGAGCTGTACGTTGAGCCTTGCCATTTCGTCTTTGGCCTTGGCAAGCAGATCGCCGACATCGTTATAGCGGTGTTGGCTTTGTGCTAGCCAAGCTTGAAGCATACACAACTTAGGCTCGCTATAAAGCTGCTCAGAGCTAAGAAGATTAATGCTTGCTCAAGGGTTTTAAGCTCGCCACTATTGAACATCTTCCACCCAAAACGCGACAAGATATCAGCCGTCAATTGTGGGTCGCGCGCCTTGTGCGCATGACTAAGTGCTTGATGAGGCGCATCTTCTAACAACCAAGCTTTGGCGGCTTCTTGGTGTAAAATCGCTTCTTGCTGTGGAATGCGCGCATTACGCTCGTGCTCCAAGAAATCGGCAAACAGGTTATGGAAGCGATACCAGTTTTGTTCTCCTTCAAGCGGATAAATGAACAAGCCGTAGCGGTTGAGAGATTCAATCATGCTCAGCGCATCATCACGTTTGGTGAGCGCTGTGACAAGTGAGTCATTGAAGTGATCCAACACCGAGCATTGCATGAGAAATTGGCGAGTCTCTTGATCCAATAAATCAAACACTTCTTCGACAAGGTAGTCCCATAAATGAGCGTGGTTAAACTGAGAAACGGACTCTGCCGATTGCGCTAATGTGCGCTTTTGATGCTGTGCTTGCAAGGCGATCAGTTGTAAGGCGGACGGCCAGCCTTCAACGTAGCTCCGCAGGTTGTCGGCGGTATCATCATCGATGCCATCGGTCACGCGCTGGTTAAAGAAACGAGTGGTCTCTTCGGTATCGAAGGCCAGTAAATCGTTACCGATCTCAATCATTAGATCACGCACGCGCAAGTTTGCGGTGCCCAGTGGTGGTGCGGCGCGACTTGTCACAACCAGTGTAAAGTTGTCTGGCATGTGCTTAATGAAAAAGCGCATGGCTTCATGAATTTCATCATCTTGAATTAGATGATAATCATCCAGCACCAAGTAGCCTTCTTGACCAAACTGACTCAGTTCGGCGAACACTTCGCTAAACAGAGTATGGAGCGACGAAAATTGACGTTTTTCAGCCAATTTTTGTGCATTTGGACAGGCGTTATCTGTGGCTTTGTTAAGTGCTTGAAGTAGGTAATTGATGAAGCGAAACGGGTCGTTATCACTTTCATCGATGCTGTACCAGCCCACATGAGCTTTGTCTGAAAGCCATTGTGCGGCCATTGTAGTTTTGCCATATCCGGCAGGCGAGCGAAATAAAACCAGCTTATAACACGGAGCTTGTTGGAGTAGGTCCAACACACGCGGGCGAACAATCGCATTATGTAAGCGGCCTGGGCGAGTGAGTTTCGAAGGAATCCACATATTAATCATCCCAATAATTAGGCTGTTGAACTTTTACGGTGTGCGACACGCAAAAAGCTCACGAACCCTGTTCATTATACGTTGGTCAGTCGAGCACAGTGCTCTTTTGTAATGGCTCATCTGACCTGACGACATGGATGTTACTCCATGGAAATGGAAGGGTTTATGTCTCTGTCACTAGATTTTCGGATAATTCACACAATGGGTAAATCTACGCCCTTTAAATGTGACTTATGTCACTTTATTTGGGAGTGATTGGCAGCCTGAAATTACCGATGACTACGGAAAAATATGAAATTTGCAGAATATCCTTAAATTTTATGTGATCAATTGTGCATATTTGTTCATCAGCAGTTTTTATTAACACAGAAGTTTCATACACCGTTGGTAGGGTAAATTCCGCGGTGGTGTGATCTTTCTCACTCGTCTTAATGGCGTCAGCCCAAGTTAATGAGAGTTTGATCACGAGGTTGTTTTGTTCCCACCCTCTACGCCCTGAGCTCTACTCCTCCTCCTCCACCTTGGTGGGAGGATGTTTTGAATACAGTGCCAATGCAGGATATGGCTTAGACAGATTAAAACGAAAAACAAGTGAGATTTCGAAATGAAACCTACGCAGCAAAAAACTTTTGACAAAGTGTCGTTCCAAAATAGTGTGAAGAAACATCTCTCTGCTACCTACGCTACAACCGTTGAAACAGCAGAAAGCCGTGCATGGTACCTAGCAATGGGCCGCGCACTTGCAGAAATCACGACTTTCGATCTGCTTGCGACAGAGCAAGATGAGAAGATCAAAAACGCAAAAAGCGTTAACTACCTATCTTTAGAATTCCTAATTGGTCGTCTTACTGGTAACAACCTAATCAGCCTAGGTTTGTACGAGCAAATTACAGAAGCGATGGAAGAGTTGGGCCAAAACCTAACTGACCTTCTTGAAGAAGAGCGTGACCCATCACTGGGTAACGGTGGTCTTGGTCGTCTAGCGGCGTGCTTCATGGATTCATGTGCAGCGCAAGAATTCCCAACGGTAGGTTACGGTCTACACTACGAGTACGGCCTATTCAAGCAGTCATTCAAAGATGGCCGCCAACAAGAAGCACCTGACGCTTGGCGATGTGTTGAAGGTTACCCTTGGGAAGTAGCTCGCCCTGAGCTTGCTCAAGAAATCGGTTTCTACGGCAAAGTTGAAGTTGAATACGTGAACGGTAAAGAAGTTCGCAAATGGGTTCCGGGTATGACGGTTAAAGCAATGCCTTGGGATCTTCCAATCGTAGGTTATGAATCAGACACAGTCTATCCACTACGTCTTTGGGAATGTCAGGCAATCGCACCATTCTCACTAGAGAGCTTCAACAACGGTGACTACTTTGAAGCACAGCACTCACTGATCGATGCCGGTAACATCACTAAAGTGCTATACCCGAACGACAACCACGAGAAAGGCAAGACTCTGCGTCTAATGCAGCAGTACTTCCACTCTGCAGCATCGGTTCGCGATATTCTACGTCGTCACGAAGCGGCTGGTTTTGCATTAGCAGATCTGCCTAAGCAAGAGACAATCCAGCTTAACGATACGCACCCAACCATCGCCATTCCTGAACTGATGCGCATTCTAATCGATGAGAAAAACCTATCTTGGGATAAAGCGTGGGAAATCAGTGCAAACACGTTCGCCTACACGAACCACACACTACTTCCAGAAGCACTAGAGACATGGCCAGAGTCGCTAATTCAGCGTCTACTTCCACGTCATATGGAAATCATCTTTGAAATCAACCACCGCTTCCTACAAGAAGTTCGTAAAATGTGGCCGGGTGACGGTGAGAAGCAAGCTAAGCTTTCTATCATCCAAGAAGGTTTCAACCGCATGGTACGCATGGCTAACCTATGTGTTATCGGTTCATACGCAGTTAACGGTGTAGCAGCGCTTCACTCACAACTGGTAAAAACAGACCTATTCCCTGAGTTCCACGAGATGTACCCAACTCGTCTACACAACGTAACGAACGGTATCACTCCACGTCGTTGGTTGAAGTTCTGTAACCCAGGTCTTTCTAAACTAATCACTGAAAAAGTGGGCCCAGAGTGGCCGGCGAAACTAGAGCAGCTAGAAGGTATTTCTCAATACGCTACAGATGCGAAATTCCAAAAAGAATTCATGGCGGTTAAGAAAGAAAACAAACAGCGTCTCGCTGATTGGGTTCAAGAGAACATGGGGATCGAGTTAGACACGAATGCTATCTTTGATGTGATGATCAAGCGTCTACACGAGTACAAACGCCAGCAGCTAGATTTGCTACACGTCTTGTCTCTATACCATCGCCTATTGAATGATCCAACATTTGATATGGCTCCACGCGTTGTCTTCTTCGGTTCTAAGGCTGCACCAGGTTACCACCTAGCAAAAGAGATCATCTTTGCGATTAACAAGGTTGCTGAAAAAGTAAATAACGATCCACGTCTAGGCGGTAAGCTGAAAGTGGTATTCATCCCTGATTACCGTGTAAGCATGGCTGAAATGTTGATTCCAGCCGCTGACGTTTCTCAGCAGATCTCTATGGCAGGTAAAGAAGCATCAGGTACAGGTAACATGAAGATGGCTCTTAACGGTGCGTTGACTATCGGTACGATGGACGGTGCGAACGTTGAGATCCGTGAGGAAGTAGGCGATGAAAACATCTACATCTTCGGCCTAGATGTTGAAGGTGTAAAACGCACGCAAGCGGCAGGTTACAACCCATACGACTACTACCACGCAGACCCACTACTGAAAGCATCTTTAGACCTACTAATCGGTGAAGAATTCACACCAGGTCAACCAGGGCTACTTCGTGCAACGTTCGACAGCCTACTAGACGGCGGTGACCCATACCTATGTTTAGCAGACTTTGCCTCTTACGTGAAAGCGCATGAAGACATGGATGCTCAATACCGCGACCAAGCGGGATGGGCTAAGAAAGCCATTCTGAATACCGCTTTAGTCGGCAAGTTCAGTTCCGACCGTAGTATTCGAGACTACGTGAACAACATTTGGAAACTAGAAGCGGTAAATCGCTAAGTTTCTTAAAGAGCCAAGGTGACTGTTCACCTTGGCTCAGTCGATTTTGATAATAGAAAAAACCTACCTAAAAGAAGGTTAAGCAGTCCTTCGGAGAGAGCGATGAAAGAACAAAGCGTACTAAAACAAGTCGCCGATATGGCAAGAATTGCCGATAGCTATGTAAGTGCATGGGGAGATGAAGCGAACGTCGAAGAAGAGACTATTCGCTCACTATTAACTTCGCTTGGCTACGACACAAAAAATGACGAAACTTTGCTGAAATCAGCAGAGAAGATGCACAAGAAAGATGTACTGGATCCGGTATTAGTCATCCACCAAGATAAGCCTGTTGAAGTGGCACTAAACCTTGGCGTAAGTGCTCGTGAAAGTGAGTTTAGTTGGCGTTTCGAGACAGAGCAGGGAGACGTACTTGAAGGTTATCTTCAATCTCAAATCGTTCGTGATGAGCGTGCAGAGGGTGGCCCTTTAGTATTTGAGTTGCCGAAAAACCTTGAGCTTGGCTACCACAAGCTGTACATCACACGTAAGCGCCGTAAAGCGCCATACGAAATGACCCTAATCATCACGCCTAAGTCTTGTTACAAGCAGCCAAAGATTGAGCAAGGTAAGAAGATGTGGGGGCCGAGTGTCCAGCTTTATACGCTTCGTACGCAGCACAACTGGGGTATTGGTGATTTTGGTGACCTGAAACAGCTAGTCGCAGATATCGCGTCTCGCGGTGGTGACTTTGTGGGCCTAAACCCAATTCACTCACTTTTCCCAACTAACCCAGAAGGCGCGAGCCCATACAGCCCGTCTTCTCGTCGTTGGTTGAACATTCTTTACATCGATGTGAGCTCAGTGTCTGAGTTCTCGTTGAGCGCAAAAGCGCAGCAAATGGTTGGCAGTGCAGAGTTCCAACAGCGTCTGCAAAAAGCGCGTGATGCACATTGGGTTAACTACACTGAAGTTGCTAGCCTAAAAATGAGCGTACTGCCGCTGTTATTTGACGAGTTTAAAACGCGCCACCTTGATACAAACAGCGAACGCGCACAGCGTTTCTTGGCGTTTGTTGAGCAAGGCGGTGATAGCCTGTTGCATCAAGCAACCTTCGATGCGCTGCATGCAGATCTGCACGCAAAAGACGATTCGGTTTGGGGCTGGCCTGTTTTCCCAGAAGAGTTCCGCCGTTTCGAAGACAAAGCGGTTCAGCAGTTCATTAAGAAAAACCAAGACAAAGTTCACCTGTACATGTACCTACAGTGGGTCGCAGACAACCAGATCAATGAAGCGCAAGCTTTGGCTGAAGAGAAAGGCATGTCTGTTGGCTTATATCGCGACCTTGCGGTCGGTGTTGCTGATTCAGGCTCTGAAACTTGGGCTGATGAAGGCAACCTAGTACTGGACGCAAGTATCGGTGCTCCACCAGATATTCTAGGTCCACTGGGGCAAAACTGGGGTCTACCGCCACTGAACCCACAAGTCCTGAAGGCGACTAGCTACGATGCTTACATCAAGCTACTTCGAGCCAACATGAAACACTGTGGTTCGCTGCGTATCGATCATGTACTGGGTTTACTTCGTCTTTGGTGGATTCCAAAGGGTGAAAACGCGACGAAAGGCGCTTACATCTACTACCCAGTCGAAGATATGCTGGCAATCTTAGCGCTTGAATCGCACCGTCATCAGTGTTCGGTCATCGGTGAAGATTTAGGTACGGTGCCTGATGAAATCGTAGATATTCTTCGTGATGCTGGCGTGCATTCATACAAAGTCTTCTTCTTCGAAACATCGGAAGATGACGGCGGCTTTATTTCACCAAGCCATTACGCGCCTCAGTCCATGGCGGCACTGTGTACCCACGATATGCCAACCTTGCGAGGCTTCTGGCATTGTGATGATCTGAAGATGGGTAAAGAAATCGGCCTCTACCCAGATCAAGAACAGTTAGCTGGCTTGTTCAGTGACCGTTTACAGTGTAAACAGGGCATCATTGATTCGGTAGCGTGGCACGGATTGTTGCCAGAAGGTGTCGGTCGCGACGCAAGCATGGTTCCAATGGATTCATACTTGAGCGAAGCACTTCAACTTCATGTTGCTGCAGGTGCATCAACGCTCTTGAGCGTGCAGTTAGAAGATTGGCTAGAAATGGATAAGCCTGTCAACATTCCAGGTACGGTGAATGAATACCCGAACTGGCGACGTAAACTGTCGATGAACTTGGACGAAATTTTCTCTCGCCCAGAGGTGAATCGAATAGCGGCTCGTTTGACTGAAGTACGAGCGAAAGCAAGTCGCTGATTTTAAGCTTGAGTAACCAAAACTATCGTCTACGTCACTCAAACTAAATGCATAATACGGTACAGTATCCATGCTATTTTTAGCCCGCTATTTTTAGCGGGCTTTTTTTGCTAACACTAAGACATTAAAACCATTAGAGAGTGTTAGTGTTTCTAACATTAAATAGGAAGTTAGGTTAGGGAGAGATACACCTTGGAAACCAAGATTAAAGATCAAAAAATCACGGCATATAACCAACTTTTCGCACGCTTCGTTTGCTGACCCTTTCTCATTTCTAGGCCCTTATGTTTCTGCTAAAGATATAAGCCTACGAGTTTGGATGCCGGGTGCGGATCGCGTCGAGCTTGTGATTGCTGGCGAGCCTCGCATTGAACTTGAGCGTGAGGATGCGTCAGGCTTTGTATTACGTGGTGAGAGAGATTTACGTTTTACCCATTATCAACTGGCTGTTGATTGGGCGGGTAACGAGCAATTAGTTGACGATCCATATCAGTACCATGCGCTGTATGCCGAGTATGATGCGCTCCACACGCCAAAAGAGATGTATCATCACTTAGGTGCGCAATTTGTCACATTGGAACGTGATGGAGAAACTATCTCAGGCACGCGTTTTCTGGTTTATGCGCCGCACGCATCAGCATGTAGCCTTGTTGGCGCGTTCAATAATTGGGACGGTCGACGTAGCCCAATGCAACGTTTAGATTACGGCATTTGGGGCATTTTCGTTCCGAATCTGCCAGAAGGTACTCAGTACAAGTTTGAGCTTAAAGGGCCAAATGGTGAAGGCTTGCCGCACAAAGCGGATCCTTGGGGTTTCTACGCCGAGCAGCATCCTTCGTTTGCTTCGATTACCTATAATCACGAACGCTACCAATGGCAAGATAGCCAATGGCAATCAAGACCAGTGACTGAAAAGCGCAAAGAGGCTTTGTCTTTTTACGAGTTACACGCAGGTTCATGGCGTCGCAACGAGCAAGGTGATTTCCTTAATTATCGTGAGCTGGCTGAGCAGCTTGTGCCTTACCTTGTGGATATGGGTTACACCCACGTTGAATTGATGCCGGTTTCTGAGCACCCATTCTACGGCTCATGGGGATACCAACCTGTTGGTCTATTTGCGCCAACCAGCCGCTTTGGTACACCGGATGATTTCAAATATTTCGTTGATGCCTGTCACCAAGCGGGATTAGGTGTGGTACTTGACTGGGTACCTGCACACTTCCCATCAGATGATCATGGTTTGGCAAACTTCGATGGTACGCCATTGTTCCACGACCCAGATCCACGTCGCGGTTGGCACCAAGATTGGAACTCATACATCTACGACATGGGGCGTGAACACGTTCGCCGTTTCCTCGTGTCGAACGCTCTGTATTGGTTTGAACAGTTTCACATTGACGGTATTCGAGTGGATGCGGTGGCTTCCATGCTTTACCTCGACTATTCACGCAGCCACGATCAATGGGTACCAAACATTGATGGCGGTAACGAGAACTACGATGCCATCGCAACGCTGAAGTGGATGAACGAAGAAGTGTACAAGCACTTCCCGAATGCGATGACGATTGCTGAAGAATCAACTGCTTTCCCAGGCGTGTCAGCACCAACGTTCATGGGCGGCTTGGGCTTTGGCTTTAAGTGGAATATGGGTTGGATGCACGACAGTCTTTCTTATATTCAAGAAGATCCGGTTCACCGTCAATACCACCACAATACTATTACCTTCCCATTGGTTTATGCGCACAGCGAGAACTATGTTTTGTCGTTATCGCACGATGAAGTGGTTTACGGTAAAGGTTCGATTCATAACAAGATGCCAGGTGATGAATGGCAGCAAACAGCAAACTTACGTGCTTACCTTGGTTACATGTATGCACAGCCGGGTAAGAAGCTAAATTTCATGGGCGCAGAGCTTGGTCAAACCGCTGAATGGAACCACGATGATCAGTTGCAATGGTTCTTGCTAGAGTTTGAACGTCATCAAGGTGTACAAAATCTGACGCGTGATTTGAACAAGTTGTACCGCGATGAAAAAGCGCTATTTGAGCTTGATGCCGAGCCAAAAGGATTCGAGTGGCGTCTGCAAGATGCTGCGCAAGCAAGCATTTTGGCACATGAGCGCATTAGCGAGGACGGTGAACGTATTCTTGTCGTAACGAACTTTACTCCTGTGCCACACGAAGCATTCCGCTTAGGTGTGCCATTTGAAGGCAGTTATGAGTTACTACTGAACACGGATGACAAAGCCTACCATGGCAGCGAGTTTGAAGTGATTCAATCGGCGAAAACAGAGCAAGTTGAAAGCGAAGGACTAGATCAGTCTTTAGCTCTGCGCATCCCGCCGCTAGCGACTGTGTTCTATAAGTTTGCAGGCTAAGCCTATAGAAAATGAAAAGCCCGCAGAGTTTCACTCTGCGGGCTTTTTTGTTGGTCGTTGTTTCGTCAAATAGGATAAAGATTAGTTGTATTTTTCCATGACGAAGTTGGTTAGCAGCTGTCCGCGAATTTCGACTTTCTGCTCTTTGATTGTCTTAAAACCAAAATGCTCAAAGAAGGGGCGAGCAGTAATACTCACCTCAGAATAGAATCGAGTGCGCCCTTGCTGCTTAGCCATTTCAAATACATGGTTCATCAATGCGCGGCCAACCCCTTCGCCTTGGTGTTCATGGTGACAAAAGAAGTGATCGATCTTGCCATCAATTTGCAAGTCGCAGTAGCCAGCAACCTCGTTGTTTATCTCTGCCACAAAAGGATCGAGTGTTAGCATTTTTTTTTGCCAAATTTCAAAGTTGAAGTTGTCTGGAGCCCAAGCCTCAACCTCAACTAAACTGTAATCTCGAATATTAACGAAGCGAATAGTATTATAAAAAAGTTTCCAAAGTGCAGGTGCATCAGAGGGTTGATATTTTCTAATTAGAATTGCCATAGAGCGTAAACTTATATCCTAGTTTTTATTAGTTTAACTGCCGTACCGTAGGCCAGAATTTCTGAAGAGCCGTCCATAATCGCGCTAGTAGTAAAGCGAATACCTACTATGGCGTCGGCGTTGAGCTTTGCAGCTTCATCGACTAAGCGCGAAATAGAGGTATTACGAGCATCAGTAAGCATTTCGGTGTAACCCTTAAGCTCACCCCCGACGATGCCCTTTAGGCCAGCCATGATGTCTCTTCCGATGTGTTTCGACTGAACTACGTTCCCTGTAACCACACCTAGTATAGCGGCGATCTCATGCCCCGGTACATTTTCTGTAGTAGTAAAGATCAAACCTTTTTCCTTCAATAGTTTAGCCAACAGGCCCCTAAGTGTAGGCCATAAAGACCAAGGTTGCCGTGGACTTATTTCTAGTTTGTTGGACTTCAAACTCGCTCAGCAGTTCAGATAAATTTGGCCCAAATTGTGAGTAGGATTTGCTATATGTAACAGGATTAGAAACTGTTCGACTAAAGCAAATGACAGAGGGTGGATAGGTTAATGATTACCAACAAGGTGGCAATCATTACTGATTGTTTTAATCAGTTTTTCTCATTTCTTTGAAATTCGCCACGATATGAGCGGTTGTTCTGCTCTCTTGCTCTAAGCAGTTGTTCTGGGCACAGGGCAGCAGGCCTTTGTGTCTTATTAAAACCTTACGTAGAGAGCTCTCATCTTCAATAGACTGAAGTTGCTCTTGGCTCCGCATGATGTGATTATAAAATCCTCATGTCAAAGTAGGGCGCTAGTATGAAAGTCAGTTATGAACAGGTGAAAGCTTTTGTTGCAGTGGCGGACACAGGGTCGTTCAGCGCCGCTGGTAAGCTGCTAGGAAAGCATCGAACCACACTTGGTCAAGCTATTACTAGCTTAGAGATCGATGTAGATGTGACATTGTTTGATAGAAGTGGTCGCTATCCTGTTTTAACTGAGCAAGGGCACAAACTTTATCAGCAAGCCAAAGCACTGGCTGTTGCATCTAGCGCTTTTGAACAACTTTGTTTGTATGAATCCCAAGAGGTGGAAACAGAGCTCAAAGTCTATTATTCAGAACAGATCCCTAAACGGCTAATCGCTGATGCTATGAAAGCACTACGAGCACGCTATGCCCAAGTTCGTGTGCATTGGTTAAAAGGAACAAATGCACAAGTGCTTGCTAGCCTCGAAAACAATGAAAGTGACCTTGCTATTGTAGTTAGGCCAAACGGTGATTCTATTACGTCTATTGATTTTAGCTTGTTGTTTAGTATGCAGTATATTGTTTGCGCTAGCCCGAGTTTCATAAAGAAGAGTCGCCCATCGAGCATGGCCGATTTACAGCACTGGCATCAGTTGGTGCTTACTGATTATTATCACTCCAGCCTAGCTCCTACGATTTGTACATCTAATCAAGTAGAGCACTATGACAGCATAACCCTCTTGTTAAGCATGTTGGAAGCGGGCGAAGGTTGGACAATTTTACCGAAACATTTTGTGGAAGATGCGATCGAAAATCGTCAATTTGAAGAGCTTTCTATTCAGGAGCTAAACGGACAGCTGCATTTTCCAGTTGTTGGGTGGCAAGCATCAAAATCAATGGGCCCTGTTGCCAGTTATCTAATGGACTTAATTAAGCAAGAGAGCAAAAGGTTAAGTTGAGGTGAGGTAAAAGCCCTCACATTGCGAGTTATTGATTGAGTTGGATCGCATTAGACTATCTCCCGAAACAACAATAACGGGAAACAATAACGATGAACATAAAACCTCTTGCTCTTGGCCTTATTATGGCTGGTCTGTCTGCAAGCGCAGCGCACGCTTGTACTTCTATTGCATGGAATACCGACGAGCACGGCGTGATCACCTCGCGTACTAATGACTGGATGGAAGCGACGAATCCTCAGCTAGGGGGTATTGTGGCTGGCGAAGAACGCTATATCCAGGGGCCTCATATGGGCATGAAATACACGGCCAAGTATGACGCCGTTGCTGTTATGCCATATGGGCTTGATTTAGTTCATGACGGTGTGAACAGCGAAGGCCTTCAGATCAATACGCTTTACTACCGCCCAATGACGATGGATGACGCCTCTAAACCAAGCCAGATATCGCAGTTAACTTTTAGCGGTTATGTTTTAACGAACTACGCATCGGTTGACGAAGTAGTGAAAGCTCTGCCGACACTGGATTACGGCTATGTGAAGCTTGATGGTATGCCAGCAGATATCGTTCTGCACTGGTCGATTACCGATAAAAGTGGTGACAGAGCGGTGATCGAAATGGATCCTGATGGAGTGAAGGTATATCGCGGAGTAGAAGCGGCGGTAATGACTAACGATCCATCAATGCAAGAACACATTGATAACCTAAAAGAAGTGAAACCAACCTGGGAAGGCGCGGATAGAAACTTGCCTTTCGGTTCTAACGGTAATAGCGCTTCTCGTAGCCGATTTGTACACGCTAGCTACTTCCTGAACTGGTTAGATGAGCCTAGTACTGCATTCAATGGCATGATGAAGCTCTCGACCGTGCCATATCGAGTGCCGGCAGATGCCCCGTATATGGACTTTGGCAATGGGATGACTGGTTACGCGACAGAATGGACTTTGACTCAAAGCCTTGAAACAGGCGATAGTGTATTTGAATACAACTTCGGTGAGAACTGGAATACAGTTCGCTACAACGTTTATGAGTTAATGGGCCAATCGTTCCGTACACCACTTGACGGTTCTGAGATGGGTCAGTTAGACATCATTACTAAATAATAAAGCACAGAGACGAACGAACTAAGCCACTGGAGAGTGTGGCTTAGTCATCTGAAATGAAGTATCGATACCTGACTTTTTACATTGAATTTTTCGACTAACCTTCCCTTCTTTGCAAGCAACATTGCTTGATGGCTCAAGCGTAATCTTAGACCAGCCGCAAGGCAAACGCAACATGGCAAGCCGTGTTTGTCTATCGTGGTAAGCATTGCCCGCTGTGTACTAAGTATCTCAATGAACTTGAAGGGTATAAGCAGGCTTTTGCCGATGCGGGTGTGGACATTTTGGCGGTATCGGGCGATTCAAAAGAGCAGCTAGAAGTACATCTAGAAAAGCTCGAAATTAGTTTCCCAATTGCTTATGGCTTAACCGAAGAACAAATGAAGACCCTAGGCGTGTATATCTCAATCCCTCGTTCAGAGCAGGAGACGGACCATAACTTTGCAGAGCCGGGTTTGTTCGTGGTGAATGAGCATGGCAGCTTGCATGTCGTGGATATATCAAATAACCCGTTTGTTCGCCCTGAGCTAGGCGCACTGTCTCGTGGGTTAGCTTGGATTCGCGATCCTAACAATAACTACCCTATCCGAGGAATGTTGGATTACTAACCGAATACCCTAAATGAGAAAGCCAGCAATAATGCTGGCTTTCTTGTAAATGCTTTTGGCTACTTGGGGAGTTCAATTTGACGTGCTTCGGACCAAATCCCCAGATTCATCTAAGATCTTAAGTGCTGTGCGGCCAAACTCGGTGAGTTCGTAGCTTACGGCTATTGGGCGATCGCTAATGACCTTTCCACTTACCGCCGATTAGGCGAATGCCCTTCTCGATGGCTAGTGTAAATGAGATAAAAGCGTCAACTTCGATTATTTGCATGATGACTGTTCAATAGGCTCAGTAAATGAATTAATAAAGGTGATTGGACGACTATGCGATACGCACTAAGAGCGTAAAACAGAAACCCAAGTAAGTGCAAAAAATGATCGCAACGGTAAAGTAAGCTCTCACTTCATGCTCCGTTAGTGAGTGAATTTGGTATTAGTCTGCATAAGAGAAACAAGCAAATACACGAATAGGAGAAATTCATTTCTGGCAAATCGACGTCTAGGTATGACAGATCCAAAAATGAATATCTCTAACCCATAGCCTAAATCTGCCTTAATCAATTAGTGTTCGCTCTGCGAAATACGCGCAGTCATTACACTAAACAAGAGGGCAGCATATGCGTTACATAAAAAAGTTCATATCGACATTGGCAACCATGAACTACTACAGCAGTAGTAGTGACGGGCTTGACGACCACCTTACACCTACTTATCTACAACTCGTATCAGCTCAAACTGACAGCCCAAACCAGCCGGAAAACGACGAAGATGATGCTTATGTTATTGAACATATTTTCAGTGAATTAGTGGCAAGTGGTGTTCAGTCAAAAATGAATAACTCTTATTCGTCGCTTTAAATATTCGACTGGTTAAACTGCTCGGCAAAAGGAAATCTGAAAGGGATAAACAGCGTGATCAATACACGTGACTAACTATAAAAAATCTCATTTGGAGACGGTTGTGAAAAATTCAAAAACTCTAATCATTGGCAAAATGCCACTAAAAGCTTTGGCGTTAGTAGCATCTGCCACCTTTGCGCTTTTAGGTTGTAAGTCGGACGCCGACACTGTAATAGCCGAGCCAGTGATTCGCCCTGTATATGTTGAAGTGGTATCGAACGTAAAGACCGCTGACCTATCTTTTAATGGTACGGTGCATTCAGCTAGCCGTGCCGATCTCTCATTTAAAGCCGGTGGTCGCATGACTCAATTGTTTGTGCAAGAAGGAGACTATGTCGAGCAGGGTCAACTGATCGCTCAACTTGACTCTGTGGATGCCCAGATTGCGTTAACATCAGCGCAGATAGAACGCGATAACGCACGTGCTGAATACCGACGCGCGAAAACTTTGTTTGAGCGTCGTCAGTCTATCTCAAAAAGCCAATTTGAAGAGATTACGCTTCGTTTTGATTTAGCAAAGAATCGTTACGAGGAAGCATTGCGTCGTTTGGAAGATACCAGTCTGATTGCACCTTTTTCAGGCGTTGTGAGTCGTACTTATGTGGACAATCATGTATTGGTTCAGAGCAATCAGGAGATTATTGCACTTCATGACCTGAACGATCTCGAAGCTGTGATTAACGTACCAGAATCATTAATGACTCGTAACAGTCAATCCCCACAGGTTTTCGCTGATTCGACCGCGGCACCTTACGAAACGTTTAAGTTGACGTTAAAGAAGTATGAGACAGAGCCAGACCCTGTTTCTGGTACTTATGCCGTGACGTTTTCTATCGCTACCAACTCAGACAGCCGTTTGCTGCCGGGAATGAATGTTCACGTCTATTCGAGAGAAGTTCAAAGCGAACTTAAAAACCATTCAAATACCGCTAACTGCAGTCAACCCAGACAACATGGGTAATCAATACGTTTGGGTTGTGGATGAGAACAACACACTGCAGAAACGCAATATTGAAACGGGTAGCCTGAATGGCGATCGCGTGCACATTGAGGCTAACTTGCAATTGGGAGAGCGAGTCGTAGTGTCCGGTACACAGAGCCTAAAGGAAGGTCTTGAAGTACGTCCAGAACTAGCAGAGGTTTACTAATATGAACATTGCTCAATACACCATTGCAAAGCGCACCAGTGTTTGGGTCATGGTTGCCCTTATGCTCATTGGCGGTTACATCAGCTATCTAAAACTCGGCCGTTTTGAAGATCCTGAATTTGTTATTCGTCAGTCTGTCATTGTGACGCCATACCCAGGCGCGACAGCGCAAGAAGTGGCGGATGAGGTGACTGACGTTATTGAAGGTGCGGCGCAATCTCTGCAAGAAGTGCTTGAGATTACGTCTGTGTCCAAACAAGGCATGTCGGAAGTGACCGTCGATATAAAGCGTGAGTTCTCAAATACTGAAGGTGAGCTTCAGCAGGTTTGGGACAAGCTGAGACGCAAAGTAACCGACGCTCAGCGCTCATTGCCACCGGGGACTGCCCCTTCTATTGTGAATGATGACTTTGCCGATGTTTACGCTCAGTTTTATGCGGTGACTGGTGAAGGGTTTACTGACAAGCAGCTACAAGATTATGTGGACGGACTGCGCCGTGAACTGGTTTTGGTTCCGGGCGTGTCGAAAACAGCGACTCTGGCTGAAAAACAAGAAACAATCTTTGTTGAGATTTCAAGTGAGCGTTTGGCCCAGTTTGGCGTTTCAGCGCAGCAAGTTTATCAAGTCCTCGATAAGCAAAATGTGGTGACGGTGGCTGGTGCAATGGACACTGATGGTATGCGTGTATCCGTGATGCCAAGCGCAAGCATCAGTTCGTTTGAACAGCTAAAAGCACTACAAATTGCCGTGGGTGACAACAATCGCGTGATGCGTTTGCAAGACATCGCGACGGTAACTCGTGGCTACGAAGACCCTGCATCGGTATTGATGCGTTATAACGGCATGCGAGCGATTGGCCTAGGTATTTCGAATGTTGCTGGTGGTAATGTTGTTGAAATGGGTGATGCGGTTAAAGCAAGGCTTGCTGAACTTGAGTCGCAGCGCCCGCATGGAATTGAGCTGCACGAGATATCTATTCAATCTGACTCAGTTCGCGACTCGGTGGCTGATTTCATCAACAACCTGATTGCAGCGGTTGTCATTGTATTTGTGGTGCTCCTGCTCTTCATGGGCTTGCGTACCGGTATTGTTATTGGTTTCGTCTTAGTACTAACGGTCGCGGGCACGCTGATCGTAATGCTGATTGACGATATTGCCATGCAACGTATCTCGCTAGGTGCACTAATCATTGCGCTCGGTATGTTGGTGGACAATGCGATTGTAGTGACTGATGGTGTATTGACTCGCCTACAAAAGAACCCAGATGCTGACAAGCAGCAAGTGGTTGGCGACATTGTCAATGAAACCAAGTGGCCTTTACTAGGCGGTACGATTGTTGGTATCTGCGCATTTAGTGCGATTGGCTTGTCGCCATCTAACATGGGTGAATATGCGGGTACGCTGTTTTGGGTAATTTTGTACTCAATGTTCCTGAGCTGGGTATTAGCTATCACTGTGACGCCACTGCTTTGTCATGATTTCTTGAAGGTCAAGCAGCAGAAGCAAGATAAAGCACCAAGCAAAGTTTCTGTTTGGTACAAAGGCACACTGGAATGGGTACTGCACAATCAAAAAACGTCTCTTGCGGTTGTCATTGCGTTGTTTTTATTGGGTGTGAAGATGTTTGGTTACGTGCCTCCGGGCTTCATGCCAGAATCTCAACGTGAGCAGTTTGTGATTGATGTTTTCATGCCTCAAGGTACAGACATCCGTACGACTGAAAGCATCATGTTGGACATTGAACAAGATGTACGTGCGAAAGCGGGCGTGACCAATACAACTAGCTTCATCGGGTCTGGTGGCCTGCGCTTCATGCTGACTTACTCGCCAGAAGCGCGAAACACGGCTTATGCTCAAATGTTGGTGGACGTTGATGACTTTAATGTCATCGAACCACTGGTTGCTGAACTGCAAGTAGAGCTCGGTGAAAAGTACGAACAAGCGTCGGTTAACGTCTGGAAGTTCATGCTTGGCCCAGGTGGTGGTAAGAAAATTGAAGCGGCATTTAGTGGTCCAAACAGCGCGGTTCTTCGAGAGCTTGCTGAGCAAGCGAAGCAAATTATGTCAGATACACCAGAACTGGTTGCTATTCAAGATAACTGGCGTCAGCAGGTGCCTGTTGTTAGGCCTGTCTATGCATCGGACCGTGCACAACAGTTTGGATTAACCACTCAAGAGCTTAATCAGGCGTTAGAGCAGTCGCTGGTTGGGAAACAAGTGGGTGTTTACCGCGAGGGTAACGACCTAGTTCCTATCGTCGTGCGTTCTCCAGAGAATGAGCGTGATCATGCTCGTAGCATTGAAAATACTCAGGTATTTAGCTCAATTGCGGGTCGTTACTTACAGTTGGCTCAATTCGTTGACCATGTGGATTTGGAGTGGCAAGACTCAATGCTACGTCGCGTTGATCGTGTGCCGACGATTAAAGCGCAAGCTGATCCGCGATCTGGCGTATTGACCGCTGATGCACTTGATGCGGTGAAAGAACGAATTGAAGCAATGCCGCTACCAGTAGGTTATCAGTTTGAATGGCATGGAGAATACAAAGACTCAAAAGAAGCCAATGAAGGGCTAGCGATTTCGGCCCCTTACGGGTTTGCGGCCATGGTTCTTGCGGTTGTCTTCATGTTCAATGGTATTCGTCAGGCCTTAGTCATCTGGTGCACTGTGCCACTTGCGGTACTGGGCGTAGCGATTGGCTTGGTGGTCTTCCAGACACCGTTTGAGTTCATGGCAACGTTAGGCTTCTTGAGCTTAATTGGTATGATGGTGAAAAATGCGATCGTCTTAGTCGACCAAGCTGAGAATGAAATTAAGGATGGTAAGTCAGCTTACGATGCAATTATCGAAGCGGCGATGAGTAGAGCAAGGCCAGTTATTTTGGGTGCGACTACCACCATTCTAGGTGTCGCTCCACTGTTGGTTGACCCATTCTTCAAGAGTATGGCGGTGACCATTATGTTTGGTTTACTGTTCGCAACAGCATTAACGTTGATCGTTATTCCTTTGAACTACGCGTTGTTTTTCAAGGTGAAGCCAACCAAAGCTTAACCGACCAAAGTTAACAAACAAGCAATCTGCAAAAGCCCATCTTAGATGGGCTTTTTTGATGCCTTAACTCCCTTGGTGCACATTCTTTGGAGGTAGAGAGCTTGGAGGCTATACATTGGAAGCTTATACCTTGAAAGTAAGCCCTATCGAGCAACATGCAAATCTGAATAACTGTAAAACGTGTTAGAGCGTGAACGATTTGAATACAATTTTTCGTATCAGGAAGACGTTTGCCAATATCAGTGCAGAAAACCTAAGGAGGGAGTGATTAACCAAGAGTACCGAGTGTACTTGCGACAAAGAGCCAAAGCCCATGCGTAAAAGTGTTTTAACCCTTTTGATGACTTCCCCTTTATTTCTTGCACCTCAAGCAGTACTTGCGTCTCAAGGTCAATCGACGCGCGCCGAAGTTAGTGAAAGCTGGGGTGTTGGCATTGGTATGCGAAGCGCCACCATGCCTTACAAGACCAGTGGCAATACGGTGAACGATGTCATGCCTTTATTGTTCTACAAAGGTGAACACGTCTACTTGGATGGTGCATCAGGCGGCGTGAACTTCTTCCAATCTGAACAGTTTTCCTTCGGCGTAACAGCGCAAATGCGCTTTTTTGATATTCCCCGCAGTGCGCAAAACGTTATTCAAGGTTCGCAACTGGATATCGGGGGCAAAGCAACATGGCACTACTCTTCCAATCTTGATTTCAGTCTCGAAGTCCTTAGCGATTACGACAGCCGCTATTATTCAAATTTAACGAGTGCTTACCAGTTAGAAGGTAATGGCTGGGATGGTGCGCTCTATGCTTCGTTAAGGGCTAAGTCAGCTCGTTTTAATGATACCTACTATGGACTGCAGCTTGAAGAAATTGGCTCAGCAGTAGACAGCCAAGTGGGGGCTAGAGGGCGAATGCAGCTGTATCGCAACCTCTATGCTGTTGGCCATCTTGGACTCACGGTTTTTGACCACGACACGTATTCCAGCAGCACTATCGACTCGCATACTCAATGGGAAGGGTATTTAGGGTAGCAATGTTCGGCAGTTCATCTCCAAATCAAGCAAGCCTTCCCAAAGGTTCTTACCTTCGTTTAGCCAGTGGAGTGGCAACCTTATCGGGGCCGACAGACCTGGTGTTTTTGGATAATGAAACCGATCCTGAGCGCAATAAGATGACATCGATTTTCTACGGTCACCCGCTTGCGGGAGGCGTGTTTGGGTGGCCGCTAGATTTCTACTTAACCCCTGGCTATGTGTATCACTATAACTCAGATACACAAAGCGCATTTGATGAGTTCGCCATTGCAATTAAAGCCTATTACACCTTTGATACTTCCATTCGTACAAGGCTGGGCTTTGCTGAAGGAATCTCTTATGCCACTAAGATTAGCCACGTAGAAAGCACTCACTTAGAAGGAAATGGCTATGAACCAAGTAAGCTAATGAACTATCTCGATTTTAGTGTAGACGTTAATATGGGCGATGTTTTCAAAAACAAGGCGTTAGGCAATCTTTGGCTAGGTTATAGCCTGCACCATCGCTCGGGAATTTTCACTACCACCTCCGCCTTTGGCAGGATCAAAGGGGGCAGCGATTACAATACTGTCTACTTGCAGTGGCATTTTTAATACTCGATTGCTTCAAGCCGCCTTCTTAGGCGGCTTTTTTTCAGCCCTAAACCACCTACTTCATTAGGTGGTTATCATTCAGTTAGGCTGTGCCTGCAGTTCTACACATGTCAAATGCTCCCTTGATTTTTAGCGAAGTCAAAGAGGGCAGATAACATGAGTAGATTCAACCAAGCTTCCCACGTATTTTGGAGATGTCAATATCACATAGAATGGACACCTAAATACCGCTTTAGGATCTCGAAGAACAATGTCGATGGCGTAGGAATTAATGAAGAAATCATTCGACGTTATGTTGGGCATCAAGAGAAAGAAGAGCGCGTGGATCGGCAACAGTTAGCGTTGGATTAAACAAAGGCCCCTTTGAGGGGGCTCCCATAAAGCCACCTTCTTTAGAAGGGGTAATTTACTTTAAAATAAGGTTGTCTATTTTGGATTATAAGCATTGATTGATTAGTAATAATACTTGTTGACTATGTTATTAATTTTCAATTCTATGAAAGCTTTCATAATCATGAAAACTTTCAAGCGTACCACTCTTTCTTGCCCCTAACATGCTAATAAAATCGTGACCATTGCCCTCTAATTTCATGAAATGAAACCGTTTTCAAATTGTTAAATCTCAATTTTTCCTCTCTAACTCGCTGAAAATATTATGGTTAAGTAATTGTGTAGTTTTACTAGAGTTTCATGACACGGTAGCGCATTTTCCTGTGTGAACTGGTCGTCCATTTTCAGTTGTTTCATTGCTTATTATTTTTGTCGAAAGAAATTACCCAATAAAATAATAGGGACATAACAATGAAAAACTTTAAGTTTTTACCACTTAGTCTTGCAGTGGCTACTTCGCTTGCTTCTGGCGCTGCATTCGCATCTGACGCAGAAATCTCTGAGTTAGAACAACGTATCGCTGAACTGGAAAAAGCGGTAGTAACCCTGGATTACACGGACGATCAACAGCAGTCTGCATTGTCTTCAGATACTGAAGTACCACTAGGTGTTATCTTCTCTGGTTATGCTCGCTACGGTGCGCACTACCAATCGGGTGACAACAAGTATGTTCAAATCGGTAGTACTGGCGCAGCAGTTGGCCGTCTAGGTAACGAAGTTAACGGCGGTGAATTCCAACTGGGCAAAATTTTCGAATCTGAAAGTGGCGTTAAATGGAATTTAGCAGTGATGTTGGATCATTGGGCTCACTCAGACTGGGGCTCAACAGATGGTGTTAACCTGAAAAAGTTCTATGCAGGTGCGAGTAATATCTTTGAAAGCCAACCTGATCTTTACGTCTGGGCTGGTCGTGACTTCCATCAACGTCCGCAACAAGGTTTGAACGATTACTTCTGGATGACACACGATGGTCAAGGTGGTGGTTTCACTAACTTCGATCTAGGTGCAGCTAAGTTTGATTTAGCTTTCGTTGGTCAAGTCGCTTCGAATGATGGCGGTAACGCAGCACTAGTGAACGACAATGGTCGCTATGCAGTTACGTCTAAACTACACAGCATCAACGCGGGTATCGGTAACCTAGATATTTACGCTAACTACGGTTTTGCTTCTGACGAAGCTGACGTTGAAGTCCAGGATGAATCAGCATGGTTGGTAGGTGCAACGTTAGGTCTTGGCGATTCTAACAAATTGATCATGAAGTACGGTGATGGTGCTGATAACTCTGTGTTCGAACTCGCCGGTGATAAGCAAGTATTCTATGTAAGTTTAGAAGGTGGTGTTAACCCTGCTGACCAGTGGTACATCGATTACCTAGCGTCTTACAAAGATATTTCTGGTGATGATGTATCAAATGAATCAAGCGAGTATTCAGCGATCGTACGTCCAATGTACAACTGGGATGACACACACTCTACATGGTTAGAAGCGGGTCTTGCTCAAGTTGATTACGAAGATGACTCAAAACAGCAAGCTTGGAAAGTGACGCTATCGCAAAACATCTCTCTAGGTGGTCTACCTTGGAGCCGTCCAATGCTTCGTTTCTACACGACTGTGGGTGATGTAGAAACTAAAGGTACTGGCGTTGAGACAACTAACGTAGATACCGTGAGCTTCGGTGCAATGTTTGAAGCTTGGTGGTAATCAGTTCATAACCTAATTGTCCATATTTGGCTCCGAAAGGCAGAGTAGGAGCCGTCTTTTACATTAGTAACTCCCTTTCTTTGGGCACGATTCGTGCCCATTTTTTTACCTAATTTTCTGTAATTAGGAGCGTGTATGAATTTCAACTCACTGGTTTCTCGGCTCTATATGAGCTTCTCTATTTTGATTGTATTGATGCTAGGTTCTGCATGGTTCGCCATCAATGGTAATCAAACCATCACATCTAAGATCCAAACAATTACTCAAGAATCGACGCCTTTGATGGTTTCTTCCGCAGAACTCACCATTGATTTCCTTAACATTAATCGCAGCTTAACCCCGTTCTTTTCCGCGATGTACATCGATGAACTCGAACCGTTGAAAGCCGATATCCATAGCAATATTGACCAATACAGGCAGCGTCAAATTGCGCTAAGTGAGTTGGCCGATCATGACCCGATAGTGAATCAGCTGATGGAAGCGGTGCAAGCGACGGACGTTCTAGCTGAGCAAGAGATTGATACTGTTCTCGCTCAGTATGCGCGTTATCTTGATAAGAAAGATCAAGATTTGTATCAACAATCTCAATTTCAATCACTGGCCTCGCAGTTAAATAGTCACCTTATCAATGCGTTAACACGAGCAGAGACCCGTTCTCAAACTAGAGCCATTGAAGGTCTTCTTTCGCAAGTTGGGATTATAATTGGTGAAGTGAGCGAAGTGTTTTCTCTTCAAGATATGATTGAGCTTCGCGCCGTTGAGCGTCGATTTGAAAACAGGCAACGCTATTTTAACGAAGCGGTTGCTGCCTATAAAACGGCTGCGCCTAATTTGCACAGGCAAGGTGAGAGAACGATTGAGCTGTTGGCGTCCCAAGCGTTTACTGACAAAGGCGCGGTACAAGAACATGTCATTACGGTTGAACTGTATGAGTCATTCCTCGCCCAACGTTTTGAACTTGAGCAGTTGATTGATACGCAGTTAGTGAATATTGATGCGCTGTCTGATTACGCACTCGATACGGCACACAGTTTATATACTCAATCTTATGATCAGTCTCGAAACCTTTTGATTGCCCTAATTGTGACCTCTTTGATTTCGATTTTGTTTGCCGTGTTTATTGCGATATCCAGCGCTAACCGAATTCGAAGACCAAGCAAGCAACTGCAGTCCGCACTCGCTCGCGTGGCTGAAAAAAGATCTCACCGCCAACATCGATAACATGGCGCGTAATGAGTTTGGATTGGTAGGTCAGAAAGTGAATCTGGTGATTGAACATCTCACCCACATTATCGTGCAAATGCGCTCGTCGTCTCAGGCCCTCAATCGAGCATCTTTGGACAATCAAAGTACCAGTGAGGCTCTAAATACGAGTATTTCAGAGCAGACCAATCAAACGTTGCAAGTGGCAACGGCGATGGAACAGATTGAAAGTTCAGTCAGTGAAATCGCCAGCTCAGCCAATCATACTTTGGAAATGGTGACCGACGCGGTTGAGAATTCTGCACAAGGGCAGCAAGTGATGGATCAGAACATTCAGCTGTTGAACACCTTGTCTGAAGAGATGGATAACGCCACCAATACGATACATGATCTTGAAAAAGAGACTGCAAGTATTGAGTCTATTTTGGATGTGATTTCACTTATCTCTGAGCAGACGAATCTGCTTGCATTGAACGCGGCCATCGAAGCGGCGAGAGCGGGCGAACACGGACGTGGGTTTTCAGTGGTCGCCGATGAAGTTCGTATGTTAGCGGCAAAAACGACAACTTCAACGCAAGAGATTCAGAGCAAAATAGAGCAGCTGCAAACACGCTCTAAGCTTGCCGTCCAGCAAATTGTTCAATGTACAGACGGAGTCAGTCGCTGCGTTTCTCAAACCAATGATGTTGGGCTATCTTTGTCTCAAGTTCATCAGCGATTGAATCAGATTGAAGACAGTAGCCACCAGATTGCGGCAAGTACGACTGAGCATCAGTCTGTAGCCAACGAAGTTACTCAAAACGTCAGCCACATTCACGATTTGGCTCAGCGTAACTTGAGTCGCTCACAAGCTCTTGCCACACACGGAGAGCAACTCGAGAGAATGGCTGAGAAACAGGCAGGGCTAACAGCAAGTTTCAAACTCACTGATATCGGTGACCGCTAAGCCATTCGATTAAGCTGTGCGTTGCCAGCGGGAGACCTTATCTTCTAGTTGGAAGTGCACCATGATGTCTTCATCGATTTCCTTGTTATCGATGAGACATCGCGCAATGTAGACTGCGCACGCAGGGCCGAAGGGAACAGCCATTAACTTTTGTGGTTCATTGATAATCAAAATATTTTCAATGATGGGCAGTGGAAACCCCCAAAAATGCAGTAAGTAACCGCCCAACTGCTCGGAACGCGTTTGGAATAGGTGTTTCTCTAAGTGGGTTTTGTCTTGCCCTTTGGTCACTGGATCTAGATAGGCCTTCATCAGACTTGGCGCAATTTTCATACGTACGACTTCCCCCACCTGATGAAGAATCCCGACTAGGAAGGTGAGATCTTTTTGGTCTGGGTCGACAAAAGTCTTGGCGAGCTTTGCAATCTTCAAGCTGTGGTTTTGGATCGACTCTAGAGGTTTACTCGGCTCGTTAAGAGAGACGGCATACACTTCTAGCATGGCAATCAAGTTAGTGACAATTTGGCTGCCTAAGCGAGTAATCGCTTCATCGATACTACTGATCTCTTTGGAGCCTCGGAACATGGCGCTGTTAGCCACTTGGACAATTTTGGCGCATATAGCAGGATCTTGACTGATTGTGTTGGCGATTTCGTGCATCGAAGATTGCCCATCATCAAGGAGGCGTTTAGTTTCAAAAAAGACTCTCGGCGGTGAGGGTAATGTGGTTAACTTCCCTATGGCCTGTTGGATAACTTTGTCGGGGAAGAGAGTAAGAATATCGTTGATCTTCTTTATTTCGGCGATGATAACTGCGGGCTCACAAGGCTTCATGAAAGATTGGTGAGCGAAGAAGCCCCTTTTATTGCCACTTTAGGTTCTGAATAGCCCGATAAAGAAGCTCGAATGATTCCTGGGTATTGTTCACTGACGGCTTTAAGTACCTGTGAGCCATCCATCCCTGGCATCATCATGTCCGAGATAATCAGATCAACAGGTTCTTGCGCAAGCTTAGCTAAGGCCTCTTCGCCACTGGTGGCTGTGACGATTTTCCATCCAGTGCCAAAGAGCGCGCGTTTAAGCCCATTGAGTATCATGACCTCATCATCAACTAAGAGTATTTTCATGGGCTGGCTCCTCTTGGTTGACGGATTGTGCAGGCTCTAATGGCAAACGAATGTAGAATTCGGTCCCTTGCCCAACGGTACTTTCTGTGTGAATGCTGCCTCCATGTAACTCGACAATGACGGAGTAGGCGAGGCTTAGACCTTGCCCTGTGCCTTTGCCGACATCTTTGGTCGTAAAGAAAGGATCAAAAATACGATCGACAATATGTTGAGGCATGCCAGTACCATTATCTTTAATTTTAATCAGTGCGTACTGCGGCTCTAGTTGAGTTGAAATGGAGATAATCCCTTGCTCTTCGCCTTTGTACCTTTCTTCAATTGCATGGGCTGCGTTGATAACAAAGTTCAGGATAACTTGGTTGAACTCGTCTCTAAAGCAAGGGATAGGAGAGAGCATGGTATCGAAATTCGTTTCTACGCTAGCGACATAACGCCACTCGCCACGGGCAATAGTGATAGTGGATTCAATGGCTTCTGCAATATCGACTTTTTGTTTTTCGTGATTGCTTGAATGCGAGAATGATTTCATTGCGCGTACAATTTTGCTTATTCGTTGGAGCCCTTCTAACGACTGATCCAGTGCTAAAGGCACTTCTTGGGCAATAAAATGAATGTCGTTCTCCTCTAAGATGGTGTTGAGTTTTTTATTGAATATGTCGTTCTCTTCGCTATACGAAAGTTGTTTGATTTGTTCCAAAATGGTCGCGTAGTTTGTGAAGGCATCTTTGAGAAAGATCGCGTTGTCGGACACGTATTGTGTGGGTGTGTTAATTTCGTGAGCGATACCGGCGGACAGTTGGCCTATGGACTCAAGCTTTTGGGATTGTCTTAACTGTTGCTCTAGCTCCATTCGAGCTGTGATATCACGCACTACGCAGCAGAACAGCCGTTTGTCATCCTGCCTTATCGATATTGCCGATACGCTGACCTCGATGGGGAAGGATTTCCCTGACTTTTTCTGCCCTTCCATGGTGATGTCGGTGCGGTGCTCAATGTCATTCTCCGAGGTGTTTTTAACGGTATCGGCGTTAAGAGCTGGGACGATGACTTCTATTTTCTGCAGGTTTAAATCGCCGTCATCGTAGCCAAACATTTGTGCCACCATAGTATTGGCACTATCGATTTTGCCCTCTTCATCAACGATGAGTAGCCCATCAGTGAGACTGTCGAGAATGTCTTTCTCGCGTCCCATACTCGCTTCAAGCGAAACATTGGCATTTTGTAGTTGGCTGTCGACAATCGAACTAATGAGAGTCGCGGCAAATACCATGATGACAAAAAAGGTTACCACTAAGGCTACGGTTGAGCTATTACCCATGTTCATGCCGGTCGATACCCAGTCATTCTCAACATGAAAGCGCACCGCTTCCATGGCGGTATAGTGCATGCCCGCAACAGAAAATCCCATCACCACAGAAGTGACGATACGATGGAGTATGCTTTTAGTATTTGCCTTATGGTGACGTTTAATCAGTTGAATCGCGACAGAAGCAAACAGATAGGCAACCATAATCGACAACGCGAACATTGGTAGGCTATACGTCATGGTAGCATCAACCGTCATTGCTTCCATGCCTAGGTAATGCATGCTGCCAATGCCGATCGCTAAGCTAAGCGAGCAAACTTGGCAATCTATGAATGAGAATCGCTGTTTGTGCAGTATGTGAAAAACAACGTAAGCCCCAATCATTGGCGGGAAAAGGGAGACCAAAGTGAGCGCAATGTTATAACTCATCGCTACGGGTAACATATAGGCAAGCATGGCAGTAAAGTGCATCGCCCACACGCCTAAGCCAAAGACCACGCTACCTAAAATCTTCCACACGGTGATGGTGGATGGTTGGTTGGACTGCCAAATACGATCAATGATGATTAGGTAGGAGTACGCTGCGATAATGGAGATGGCAACCGACAACCCAACGAGACCGATGTTGAGGTGCCCTTCAATCGGCATGTATAGGGTGGAATCTACACTGTGAAAACGCCAAAATTCGATCATGTGATTTGTCCTTATCGTTCTTTTTCAACATGTCCTTGTCAAAAATTGATAACCCCAGCCAACAGGGTTACTTGTTGTGTTTTGTTAGATCTCAAAGTTGGGTGATAGAGTAGCCTGTGCTCCGGCTTCTTCAATCAGAGAAACCGTGACCACTCCTGATATCGCTCGGTTTTCAATGCAGTGACAAATGATGTTGAGCAATGCTTCCGTTACGCGCTGGCCCTTGGTTGCGACAAGCTGTCCTCGGTCGGTAAACAGCTCTTCTTCAATGATCATCTCAGTGGTTAAACTGATTAGATCGACTTTAATTTGGGTGGTGTTCGCGTCGAGATATTTGAAAAAGGCGGTGAGCAGATCAGGGTCGTAATGCTCAGCAGACGCCTGCATCTGCTCTTTAGCCTCAAGGGTTGAGGTTTTTTGCCCCTCTAGTCTTGCGTAGTCGCAGGTAATCTTTAGCATTCGGGCACCCAGAGGAATGTCTTTCCCAGCAATATCATCCATGGGTAAGCCTTCCCCATTAAAGCATTTAGATTGATACAAAATGGCGCGGCCAATAGATTCGAGTCGAGGAATTTTTTTAATTAGATCGGCGGCTAACTCAGGCGCATGTAGCTGCAAACCTGATGTGGATGGCACCGGGTTATCCGATGTTTTGTCAGGGAACAGTATGTAGCCGAGTTGCGATAGCTCAACCATGGGTTCGAAGCTCCAATGGGGTTTCATTCCAGCCGCGCGCGCTAAGTTCTGCATGTGAGAGATGACTCGGTTGCTGTACTGAGTTTGTTCAGGGTTAACCATCCGAATCACTTCGGTGAGGACGCTGATTACGCCTTTTAAGGTTTTGTTGAGCAGCACTTTTTCTGCCATGACCAGATCGTACTGTTTTTGCGCCGCTTTCAAATGGGCTAATAAGTCTTGTGGAGAACAGGGCTTGTTAATAAATCGAAAGATATCACCAATGTTGACCGCATCGACGGCGGTTTTTTGGTCTGAATTACCCGTAAACATCATCCTGACCGTATCGGGAGATTGGCTTTTAATTTTTTCCAATAGCTCCAATCCACTCATGCCGGGCATCTTCATATCAGATACGACTACCGAGTATTGCTTTTCAGCAAACTTCTCTAAGGCTTCTTGCCCAGAGTTCGCTACCTCAAGTTTGACATGATTGCGAAGTGTTCGCCGGAACGAGTTGGTGATATTCACTTCATCATCGACCAATAAAACGGTATTGCTCATACTAAATACTCAACAGGTTGCACTAATTTAAGTGTAGTACAGGTTGATTTTGCTGTAGGCGAAAAAGCGGTAGATTTATTAAGGTGTTACTCAAAGTTTTTTGGTGTGAGCTTGGGCAAGTATTTGTGAAAAATGGATTAGAAAATCTAGAAAAGGAGACGCTAAAGCGGCAATGGCTTAACCATTACCGCTCAGTTGTAATAGTGCGTGTTGTTTAAATCCGTCATTTAAACGAGTCAGCGGTTTCTTTCGTCCGCCGTAGCTCTTTCAGCTCTTCATTGAAGCGTTCAAATGTCGAGTTAAATTCGTTGAGCGAGGTTTCAATATCGAATTCAACTTGGTCTAGGGAGGTGATTTGATCTGCGAGGTCATTTGCCAGTGTTTCGATGTTGGCAAGAGGAGAGGCGATTGTTTCACAGGCCACCATTTTTGCTGCACCCTTAAGGCGGTGTGCAGCGATTTTTAGTTGCGGAAAATCTTGGTTGTCCCAGTCCGATCTTATTCTTTGACCGTCTTCAATCAAGCTTTCTGAAAATTCTTCCAAGAGGGTCATAACCACGTCGTGATCGCCAAACAGATCGTTGAGCGCTTTGACGTCGATAATAGTGTCGATAATCGTACTGTTTAACCCGGTTGGCTCGGATTTTTGGGGTACGGGGGCGAATGGATCGCCTGGGTTCGAATCGTTACTGTCTGAAAAACTCTGTTCTATGTTTTGAAACAGCATTGAAAATTCGCTGGCTTTTTCACTTGTCGATGAAGTGGTTTCCTCTGGGTTCTGCGATTTGATGCTGTTTGAGTCATCAATGCTAGTTTCAGGTTGTGGGGTGGTGCTTTTGACCTTGGGTAGCCATTTCTCGATGGTCTGTTTCATTTGTTTAATAGAAACGGGTTTGACTAAGAAGTCATCCATACCATGTTGGTAACAGTTGGCATCTTCGCCTTGTACAGCATTGGCAGTCAAGGCGACGATAGGCAGCTTTTGAGCGTCTTGAACACTGGTTTCTTGCATGTGTTGTTCATGCTTACGAATATTTGAGGCAAGTGTGTAACCATCCATCTCTGGCATGTGGCAATCGGTAAGAAGTAATCCATAGCGCTTTTCTTTCAATGCGTTAAGCGCAAGTACGCCGTTATCAACAATATCCGCATGGACGCCAATTTTTTCAAGCTGTTTAGCTATGACTTGTTGATTAACAGGGTGATCTTCTGCGACAAGGATAAGCCTGCCATTGAGCTCAGCTTGTTCACGCGTTTCTTGAGCGATTGGTACAGTGGTACCTTTGCTTGATGGATTAAGCGGATTGTCGTGTTTGACAGGTTGAGTGAGAACATGCACCAAATTGTCCGGCAGTAGCGGGTTAACGGATAAGTTCCAGCAATTGCCCAAAGGTTCTGGCGACAGCATCGGGTTTTGGTTGATCACGGTAAAGCGAGTTGATTTCGCGTGTTGTTGAATCCAATCGTCCGTCATTTCCAGTTGTTGCCAAATCGACATTGCGATAAAAACATGTTGAGGTTGCTGTTCGATAATCATCTCTTTAAGCAGAGGCTTCTGGTTTAAGTGCAGCACTTTAGGTTCAAGATTGAAGTGTTTTAAGTATCGGCACAACTCTTCTTGCTGCAGCACATAGCCGATCACATAGGCCTCATTTGACTGAGCGCGATTATCTACTTGGGCTGAGTTTGACGTGCTGGCGGTCTCAAGCTTATAGGGGAGTGTTCGTGGTAGCGCTAACCCACCGTTAGAAATGTTCTCGGGTGAGCGAGTCGGAAGCACAATCGTCACGGTGAAATGGCTGCCTTTTCCTTCTTCACTCGCAAGTTCTATGGTGCCTTGCATTTGCTCAATCAATTTTAAGGCAATGGATAGCCCAAGCCCCGTGCCACCAAAGCGGCGGCTGGTGGTTTTGTCGGCTTGTTCAAAGGGTTGAAACAAGCTTTTCTGCCGATCTTTTGGAATACCAATGCCGGTATCTGACACCATGAGGCTTATTTTCTGATGGTGCTCGTTCTGCTCAATCACATCCACATGCAGAGAAATGGTGCCGTGTTCGGTGAATTTAATCGCGTTGTTTAAGAAGTTATTAAGAATTTGATGAAGACGAATGTCGTCGGCATACAACCACTGAGCAAGATTTGGGTCTTGCCAATAGTGGAAGGCTAAACCTTTTTGTTGCGCGTGAATGGATTGAGGTTGCACGATACGAGCCAGCACTTTGCCAAGCTCGACTTCTGCTGGGTTCAGTTCTAGCTTGCCTGCCTCGATTTTGGAGTAATCGAGGACATCATTCACAATGTGCAAGAGATTACGAGCAGATTGGGTTAATCCGCCATGCAAGCTCAATAGCTCTTCACTTAACGGGTGTTCATTCATCAGCTCAAGTAAGCCTAAAATCCCGCTGATTGGTGTACGTACCTCGTGACTGATAGTGGCTAAGAATTGAGATTTGGCTGCCGTTGCACTTTCTGCCTTTTGACGTGCACTATCGAGATCTTGCTGCTGTTTTTTTAGCAAAGTGATATCGGTAATGATGGTGTTCCACTCGATAACTTGAACTGTGCGAGCTGCTTTTTTGTTGGTGCGTTTATTAATAGGCGCTCGGCTGCGGGATATTTGGCTATTGAATTTCACCCACTTACTGACGCCCGATGCGAGTTGCACTTGCTGCTCGTTTTCCCAATGTCCCGATTTGATGGCTTCGAACATACTGGTTTCAAATTGGGTAAGGTTCTCTTTAGCAATCAGTTCAAAGAGGTTTTGAGGCTGCCGCATTACGTTGTCGACCGATAAACCGAACATCTCATTCACCCCAGCACTCACAAAACTGAACTGGATAGCTAACGGCTGTTTTGGGTCGGCTTGGGTATGTTTCAGTACGACACCATCAATGTTGTCTGCCAGAGTTTGTAAGTGGGATTCTGCGGCTTTTGCTCGTTGCTCCGCCACTTTTCGCTGTTCAATTTCGGCCGCCATTTTGCGATTCCAAAACACAATAGCAAAGATAATGGCGAGAATTCCAAACCCACTAATTGCTGACCATTTCGCCACCTCGCGCGGAGACAAACCTTCTTGATATTCATAAGTGAGCCACTTGCTCTCTAAACGTTCTAATTCCTCTTCGGGGAGTGACCCAAGGGCTTTGTTTAAAATGGTTAGCAGCATCGGGTGTCGAAAGTTGACGGCTAGAGCAAGAGGAGCATTGTTTTGTTCATTGATAGTGCCCGTAATTTTGAACTCTCCAACATAATCTTGATGCAGAAGTGGCGCGGCATGATGCAGGGAAACTAGCGCGAAATCGACGTCACCTCTTTGAAGGGCTTGGAGTGCACTGGTGTGGTCAATGTAAGGTATAGCCTCGCACGTTAAGCAAAGAGACGGTAATACGGTATTGCCTCCAGAATGTGTAACAACCGCGATGGTTTCCGCGCCGCTAGGAGAGAAGTTACCCAAGCGTTCAGCCGGACTAAGCAATACCCAAGGCTCATAGCTATAGGCTCGAGTGAAGTCCATGTATCGAGCTTTCTCTATCGTGGGTGTGACATTGGTCAGTGCCATGGTCTCGCCGCGATTGAAGGCAATTTCCGCCGCCTCTGGTGTTAGATAGGCGGTGCTTTCAAATGTCACTCCGAGTACATTACCCACTAGGCTGAGTACATCTGCCGATAACCCAGAATGTTGCTGTTGTTCGTCGCTAAAGTCGTAGGGGTAGAGACTGGCGTGAATGCCAATAGGGATGCTCGGATTCTTGTCGAGCCAGTTTTGCTCTTCTTGAGTTAAGTTCAATGAGCCGTAGTCGAGCAGCATTGATTGCTGGGAAGGGGCGAGCCACTGATTGTAGAGTGAAGTGAGTGAATCTTCTTTAATGTCTTCTAGAGCGAAATTGATGCGGCTAAGCAGTCGATGCTTGCCTTTGGAACGGCGAAATGCAAGTGGTCTGCAGGCAGGTCGGAAGAACAGATAATGTGAGTGAGTCTTTAGGCTGTTCGCGCAGCAAAGCAGACAGCGCAAGCGCATCACCAATGTAGGCATCCACTCCATTTTGCTGAATCGCGGTAAATGCGGCTTGCGTACTGCTTACGGTCGTAATTCGGCTTCCCGGTAGAAGCTTTGGCAGCAAATCATTGAGTGCAAACCCAGCTTCCAGTGCGAGGTTGGCAGAGGCGAGTTCGCCTAAATCGTTAATCTGTTTATTTTGCGTGATGACCGCGCGCCTAATTGAAAACATCGGCTCACTAAATGCCATGTATTCTTGGCGCTCTTGGGTGGCAGATACACCCACCAGAAGATCCAATTCACCTCTTTTGAATGCACTCAACACCTCACTAAAGGTTGGATAGAGCTTTACTTGGTAATTAAAGCCCGTATTTGCCGAAACTTGATCCAACATGCTGATCAGTAGCCCTTCAGATACGACATTACCTGAAGGCGTTTGATGTTGATAGCTGTAGGGCACCATATCGTAAGAAGGCAGCCCAACCTTTAATGTCACTGGTTTTGTTGTGGATGAGGTTTGGTTAGGTGATGTTGATGTGGTTTGCGAAAAGGCATGAAGAGACCAAAACAGAGTCAGAAAGGACCCTAGCCACCAAGCAGCATGTCTTGTAACTCGTTTAAATGCCTTATTGTGCAATAGCGTATTACGCATAGAGACGTCCTGTCTTGTTGTGGCTCTGCGTTCTAGTTGCGCTCTATTTATTCAACTGCCGCCAATGGCGCTTTTTTCAATGCAGGTAGGGCAAAATTATCCGCTTGTTGCAGGGCCATACGTTGCAATAGAGCTGTACCGGATTGTTCGGCTTTCAAGCCTGTTTCTATATGGAACTTGATTTGATTGAGCTTCTCGTCCAACCCCAATGTTTGATAACACAGAGCCAATAGGAAAAAAGCCTCGATATCAGTACCGGAGAACTCCTTGAGTGAAATACTCTCAATGCGCATTTTGGCAATTTCATGTTGTTCGAGCTGGATTAGCTGCAAAGTCCGGCAAAGCTTCAGAACAGGCTTGCTGAGCGAATGAGATTTTTCAGACAGTGATAGTCTTTTCCAAGCGGCTTCTGGCTTCCAAAGGCCTAACTCTTTGGGATTGAGTGTCATAGCGTCTGCCCACAAGATAAGGGCTCTTTTGCCTGCCGAATCCCAAATCGAATATGGGACCAACTTAGCCAGCGATTTAAGATGTACGGTTGCTTGTTCCACATTCTTACTGAGCAGTTGCAGCCAAACCATGGTATTGGTGAGCTCTATATTGCTGCTATTGACACTGAGCACTTGCTCAATGAGATCATTTGCCGACTCAAAATCACTCGTATTCAAGCAGATCTTCACTTTTAGCTGATGCAACTTGATGTTTCTTGGGTTGTTTTTGATAAGCACATCGATTTGCTTTAGGGCGTCTTGAAAGAGCTGCTTGGCAATATAGATTTCGACTAGTTTCGCTTTTGCAGGTAGGTAGTCATGGAGCTGCAAAAGCCCGTTCAGCATGGCCTGAGCCTCTTCGATTTGTTGGTTTTTTATCAAAAGGTTGGCCATGTAAACAATGCCATCTTTTAATGTCGATGAATCTGGAGCTTTGGCAAATAAAGGCTTTACCGCGTTTAGACCATCTTTTAGATAGGCTTGCTCTAAGGTGGAAAAATACTGTTGTCTAGACAGCGCCGATGTGACTCGTTTTATGATGTCGTCTGCTCTTATGGGCTTGACCAAGTAACCATCTGGCTCGAAATTAGCGTAGCCAAAGAAGATATCTTGGCTGTCATTGGCGGTCACGATGAACACGATCGTTTGTGGTTTGATTAACTCTTTCTTCTGTAAATATTCAAGAAGCTGCAGGCCATTACTGCCCGAGCCTAAATCATGGTCAATTAATAAAATATCAAACCGACGGGCGCGGCAGGCTTCTATGGCATTTTGCGCATTGGAAGCACTAATCACATTGTTATTAGGCACACCGAGTTTGATCAGCAGGGCGCGTGTTGCACTCTGAATCACGTTGCTATCATCAATGATGAGGTAGCGTGAATGGGCAAGTATATCCATATCTTAGCCTTCTGACGGAATGTTAAGTTGCCGTTTTATCAATAGAGAGTAAGCGGCTTATATATTAGACATTTAAGTGTAGAAGTGAATATGGTGAATAGCCACGTGTTGCATATTTATTGGGCACAAAAAAATCCATAAAAAGTGATGTCGGTTCAGGATGGATTTTGTGCCACATAAAGTGCGTTTTAGAAGGTTTGTGAGCAAACAATCGTGAGTTGCTTCTCCCTTACTTCAATCGTTTTGCCACTTCAGATATCCCTCGTCGTTAAAATAGTACCCTTTACCACCACCAAAATTACTCGCTTGGTGTGGTGTTATAGCTTCGCCGTCTTATTTAGACCGCCTCTAAATTTCTCTGAGGCCTTGATAAATGTGACCTTACGCGACTTTTTACTCTCTTCATGAAAGCGCTCTCATGAAACTGTTTCATGGCGAGAATCGAAACTGTAGTAGCTTTCAATCTTTCGAAAATTGGCGTTTTTTACTCAAATTGGACTGTGATTGGACTCACATTCCATATTGGCCATTTTGACAATACTGCCCCTGTAAGCGGTTTCAAGTTCAGTCAGTATTGAGGTTCCTTTGGCAACAATTAAGCATGTTTCGGAGTACGCGGGTGTGTCTCAGGCAACCGTATCGCGAGTCATTAACGGTACGAGCCGAGTCAGCCACGACAAAAAGCTCAAAGTGGAAAAAGCGATTAAAGATCTGGGCTATCGCCCAAACTCCATCGCACAAGCTTTAGCCTCAAGTCGTACAGGGAGCGTGGGTATTGTTGTACCAGAGCTTGGTGGTCCTTTCTTCTCAGGTATTTTGCACTGTTTGGAAGAGAACCTAAGACGCTTTGGTTACCACGCGGTGGTGACAGCGGGATCCAATACAGAGCAGGGGCAACGTGAGTCTGTAGAGTTTTTATTAGGGCGAAGGTGGATGCGCTAATTCTGCACGCTCAGCACCTGAGTGACGACTATTTAATCGCTTTGGAAGAGCAGGGCATATCGGTGGTTCTTGTGAACCGATTTGTTCCTGAGATGGCGTTGAGCTGTATAGATATTGATAACGAACTTGGGGGAAGATCGCGACTCAACATCTAATCAACATGGGGCACAAAGAGATCGCTTGTATCACAGGGCCGCTCGATAAGTCAGATGCACGGGGGCGTCTGCAAGGTTATCGAAAGGCTTTAGAAGAAGCGGGCTTGGAGTATAACGAATCACTGGTTTCTGAGGCGGGTTTCACCGAAGAAACGGGTGTGAGTGCGATGAAGAAGTTGCTCAAACGTGGCTGTGATTTTAGTGCGATATTCGCATCGAATGATCACATGGCATTTGGCGCTTTTGAAGTGTTGCGCAGTGAAGGAATCTCGGTTCCAGAGGATGTGTCGCTCGTAGGGTTCGACAATATTCTTTTCGCTCGTTATTTAACCCCGGGCCTAACGACCATCAACTTCCCAATCGAGCAGATGAGCATTGAAGCAGTACAGCTCACTATTCAAAAACTTAATAAAAATAAACGTGATGTGAATTTCAAGCTTTCGCCATCGTTGGTGACACGGAATTCGGTTCAGAACCTACTCAATACCCTATAAAAACATTAAGGATAACAAATGAAATTCAAGACTTTAGCGCTAACAAGTGCTGTTGCTTTAGGACTTGCAGCAACAGCGACAGCTGCCGATAAACAGATTCGTTTCGATGGATTTCCAGACTTTGATAGCAGCCTGAAAGTGTTACTTCCAGACTTCGAAAAAGAGTCAGGCATCAAAGTGGATTACCTGATGAATAACCATGGTGACCACCACACGAAGCTGACAACTAACCTTGCGACAGGCTCTGGTGCAGGCGACGTTATTGTTGTGGATGTTGAGAAGATTGGCCCTTTCGTAGCATCAGGCGGTCTAGTTAACCTGTCTGAGCAATACGGCGCAGACAAATACGAAGAGCGCTTTGCACCTTACGCTTGGGCACAAGGTAAAGGTTCAGACGGTGACGTATACGGTATCCCAGTCGACCTTGGTCCTGGTGTGATGTACTACCGCACAGACATTTTTGAAAATGCCGGCATTGATGTTGAAGAAGCCATCAAAGATTGGGATTCATACATTGCGGCGGGTGAAAAACTGAAAGAGAAGAATGTACAGCTAATCGCATCAGCGGCCGATGTGGCGCAAGCGATTATCTTCACAACGGTACCAGAAGGTGAAGGTCTGTACTTCGATATGGATGGCAAGCCGGTTGTGACTTCTGAGCGTTTTGTTCACGCCTTTACCGTTGCAAAAGAGATCCGCGACAAAGGTCTTGATGGCCGCATCCTTGCTTGGTCTAACGAATGGTATGAAGGTTTCCGTAACGGTACGTTCGCGACACAACTTTCAGGTGCATGGCTACTGGGTCACCTAAACAACTGGATTGCGCCAGACACAGCAGGTATGTGGGGTGTTGAGAACCTACCAGATGGCATCTACGGCAGCTGGGGTGGTTCATTCCTATCAATTCCAACTCAGTCACCAAACCAAGATGAAGCTTGGCAGCTGATTGAATACATGACAACGGATCGCGATGTTCAGCTAAAACACTTCGAAACTATCGCAGCATTTCCAGCAAACACAACGACTTACGACGACGACTTGTTCCAAGAAGAAGTGGCGTTCTTAGGTGGTCAGAAAGCGCGTTTGGTATTTGCTGAAGTGGCGCAGAACATCAAGCCAGTTCAACCAGCCAAGGGTGACCACGTTGCACGTTCAATCATCCTAGAAAACGCACTAATGGAAGTGCTAGATGAAGGAAAAGACATCGAAACAGCACTGAAAGAGGCAGAGCGTCTCATTCAGCGTCGCACACGTAACATGTAATTTTCGAGTTAGTTTGTAAGGTTTGGAGGCGTGCAAACGCCTCCTTTGTAAGAGGTCGTTCACATGAATCACGCAGCGAGCAATGTCATGGAAACTAATGAGCGTAAAAGCCTTTTTTCTCGTCTGAGTTTGAAAGCGCTTACACCGTATGGGTTCCTTCTGCCGTTTCTGGTCATCTTCTCGGTATTTGGGATCTTCCCATTACTGTTCTCGGTTTATCTATCGTTTCAGGTGTGGAACCCGGTTGAGGGTATGGATGCGATGGAGTTTGTTGGGTTTGAAAACTACCACATCGCACTGACAGACCCGTGGCTATGGCGTTCACTGAAGAATACGGTATGGCTAGCTATCACATCGGGTGTTGCGCAGCATTTAGTCGCGATTCCAGTGGCTTACATGTTAGTTTCAATGGGCGATCGTCTTCGTCATTGGCTAACCTCGGCGTATTTCCTACCGTTCATTACTTCAACGGTCGCAGCGTCGCTTATCTTCTTCAATATGTATTCGCCAAATTCGGGCATCATCAACCAAACCTTGATTGCTTTAGCAGACAGCACCTTCCTAGGTTGGGCTTTTGGTTGGGTACATGAATTCCAGCCAATTCGCTGGTTAGACGATGCCACCATGATCAAACCGTCAATCGCGATTGTGATCTTCTGGAAGTACACAGGTTTTAACATCGTACTATACACAACGGGCTTGATGACGATTCCAAAAGACATCTTAGAAGCGGCTCGTATGGATGGCGCTAACGCGTTCCACCGTTTCTGGCACATTTCACTGCCAATGATTCGTCCGTTCATCTTCTTTGCTATCACTATGACCATCATTGGTAACTTGCAGCTATTCGAAGAACCGTTCGTTCTTACTCGTGGCAGCGGCGGTACTGGTCAATCTGGTCTAACGATTTCTATGTACCTATACAAAGTGGGTTGGGAATGGCTAGAAATGGGCACAGCATCGGCAATTTCTTGGTTACTGTTTGCGCTAATCGCAACGTGTACTGCAGTTCAGTTCTTGTTCTTTGGCAAGAAAGGCTTAGGGGAGCAATAGGAATGACGACTTCAACTAAGACAAATTCATCGCCACTGGCAGCATTGATGCCAAGCGATCGTACCATCTACATCTTGACCAAGATTGCTATGGTATTACTGGCCATTATTCTGATTATTTCAGCGATTGTGACGGTATTTCCATTTGTGTGGTCGGCGTTACTTTCAACCCGTGACCGCTCAGAAATCTTTGGTACAGGCATTAGCCTCGCGATTGGCGACAGCTTAGCGTACAACTACGCACAGCTACTTGAGATTATGCCTTTCTGGAAGGCGATGTTTAACTCAATCTATGTTGCGTTCCTTGGTACGACTATCTCGCTACTGTTCTGTAGCATGGGTGGTTATGCGTTTGCGGTGTACAAGTTTAAAGGCAAAAACATTCTGTTCGGAATGTTGGTTGGCTCGATGGCGATTCCACCGGTATTGAGCTTGATCCCTTACTTCATGATAGTGAAATTCTTGGGGCTATTGGACAACCATATGGCCGTTTGGCTGCCGTTTACGGCCACACCATTTGGTATCTTCCTGATGCGCCAACACGTGATTGCGTCGATTCCAAAAGAGCTTCTAGAGGCAGCGAAACTGGACGGTGCAGGCGAGTTCAGAACGTACTGGAGTGTGGTTCTACCGTTGATGAAGCCAGCTCTAGCGACACTCGCTATCGTACAGTTTGTTTTCTTCTGGAACATGTTCATGCAGCCACTGGTGGTATTGAACTCACCAGACAACTACGTGATTACACAGGCACTACGAAGCGTACAGGGCATCCCTAACACGCCTTGGGGCGCAGTAATGCTAGGGACAACCATTTCAATCTTGCCGCTTGTGATTACATATCTGTTTGCGTCTAAGCAGATGATCAGTGGCTTAACCTCTGGCGCAGTGAAAGGTTAAGGTTTGATATGAACAAGTTTCAACTTCCAAACAATTCACAGATGAACAACCCTGAGTTCGTATTTGGTGTGGCGACGTCGTCATACCAAATCGAAGGGGGTGTCAATGAGGGCGGTCGTACGCCTTCTATCTGGGATACATTTTGTAAAGTGCCTGGGAAAGTGGACAAGGGCGATCACGGCGATGTGGCCTGCGATCACTACCACCTTTGGCAGCAAGATATCGAGATGATTCAAGGGTTGGGCGTAGACGCATACCGTTTGTCGATTGCATGGCCACGTATTGTTCCCCAAGAGGGTCTAGTCAACCCTGAGGGCCTTGCTTTCTATGAACAGATCATCGACGAGTGTCATGCTCGTGGTCTGAAGGTGTACGTCACACTCTACCATTGGGACCTACCTCAATACCTTGAAGACAAAGGTGGTTGGCTAAACCGCGATACAGCATACAAGTTTGCCGAGTATGCGAAGGTAGTCAGTGAACACTTTGGTAACAAAATCGATGTGTACACGACGCTTAATGAACCCTTCGTTTCTGCATTCCTTGGTTATCGTTGGGGCAATCACGCTCCTGGCATTGTGGGTGAGAGAGAAGGTTTTTTGGCCTCTCATCACCTGATGCTTGCCCATGGTCTGGCGATGCCGATTTTGCGTGCTAACGCTCCACTAGCTAAGCACGGCATTGTGTTTAATGCCTCTCCTGCTTATCCAGAACAAGAGAAAGATCAGCTCGCGGCGGATTACGCAGCGGCAGAGAATCACCACTGGTTTATCGATCCGGTTCTGAAAGGGGAATACCCGCAAATAGTGCTAGAGCGCATTTTAGATAAAGCGCCGATGATACTTGAAGGTGACATGGCCATCATCAGTGCGCCTGTCGATTACATCGGCATCAATTACTACTCACGTGATGTAGTGCGCTTTGATGAAAACGGCGATATCGAAAAAGTGGCTATTGAGGGAGCTGAGCATACTCATATAGGTTGGGAAATTTACCCGCAGGGCCTGACAGATCTACTGGTTCGCTTGAACGAGCGCCATGAGAATCTGCCTCCGATTTATATCACCGAGAACGGTGCCGCTGGAAACGATGAGTGTGTCAGCGGTCAAGTGAATGACGAACAGCGCGTTCGTTACTTTCAAACGCACCTAGAAGCACTCGACAACGCAATCAACGCGGGTGTAGCCGTTAAAGGTTACTTCGCATGGAGTTTGATGGACAATTTTGAATGGGCATTTGGCTACGAGCAGCGCTTTGGCATTGTCCATGTCGATTATCAAACTCAACAAAGAACCCTAAAACAGAGCGCTATCGCATACCGAAACATGTTGTTAGAGCGCGCTGAGGAGAACAAATAATGGCTAAAGTAGAATTTAAAAACATCAAAAAATCATTCGGCGACGTCGACGTTGTTAAACACTTTGACTTTACGGTAGAAGACGGTGAGTTTGTGGTATTCCTTGGTCCATCTGGCTGTGGTAAATCGACCACGCTACGTATGTTAGCGGGCTTGGAATCTATCTCTTCAGGCGATATCTACGTTGGCGATAAGCTGATGAACAAAATTGACGCGAAAGATCGCGACCTTGCTATGGTGTTCCAAAGCTACGCGCTATACCCGCACATGACGGTGTATGAGAACATCGCATTCGCTCTGAAGCTAAAAGGCATGCCAAAAGAGGAAATCGACACTGAAGTACGTAAAGCGGCAAAAATGTTGGAGCTTGAACCGCTGCTAAGTCGTAAGCCGAAAGAGCTTTCTGGTGGTCAGCGTCAGCGTGTGGCGATGGGCCGTGCGATGGTTCGCACCCCGAAGGTATTCCTATTTGATGAGCCGTTGTCGAACCTTGATGCCAAACTTCGTGGTGTGATGCGCGAAGAGATCAAGCAGCTTCATCGCGAGCTCAAAACCACCACCATCTACGTGACGCACGATCAGATTGAAGCGATGACACTGGCTGACCGCATCGTCATTCTAAAAGATGGTTACGTAGCGCAAGTCGGTACACCGACAGAAGTATTCCAGCGCCCTGCGAACAAATTTGTGGCTCAGTTCATTGGTAACCCTTCAATGAACATGTTGGATGCAAAATTGATCGACAAAGATGGCGAGTTCTTTGTTGAGTTAGGTGATGTTCTTATCCCACTTCCAGAGCGCTTCAAAGCATTGGCTTCGAAAAACCTAGCGCTGCATTTTGGTGTTCGCCCAACCGACATTCACCTACGTGCAGAGCAAGTGGATCACGACCGTGTGCTGCCTTTCAACGTGAAGATCAAAGACAAAGAACTACTGGGTGCCAGCATCTTGCTGAAAACCGAAGTGGCGGGCCAAGACTTGATGGTAGAAACCCAAGCGGCCGAATTGGATGTGGACGAAGTGACTCTGTACTTCGATCTTGACTCAATTCATCTATTCGATGCGCTAAGCGAGAACTCGCTTGCGAGCTAAACCTATCGGTTAGCTTCTTAACTTTTTAAACGCTTGTTGTATTTCAATTCAGCTTCTCCCTTCCTTCTCCTTTGGAGAGGGAAGTCGGGGAGAGGCTAGGGATAGTTATAATGAAATTCGGATATTTTGACGATAAAAACAAAGAATACGTCGCCACCACACCTTGTACACCAATCAAATGGTGTAACTACGTTGGCACACTAGAGTTCGGTGGACTGGTAGACAGCAACGGTGGTGTTCTGCTGTGTAAAGGTGATCCTGCACTCAACCGCATTACCAAATACATTGCTCAGCTGCCAAACTCAGACTTTAAAGGCTCGACCTTATACCTAAAGGTAACCGATGAATCTGGCCGTTTTGAAGTGTTCTCACCTTTCTACACGCCAACACTCAAGCCACTAGACAAGTTCGAAAATCATACGGGCTTGTCTTACACCACTATCTTGGCGGAAGCCTTTGGCGTGCGTTGCGAAACCACTTTCTTTGTACCTAAGTCAGACCAAGTGCTGCTGCAAGATATTAAGATCACCAATATCTCAGACAAGCGCCTGCATGTGGATGTGGTACCTGTGTATGAGTTCACTCACTTCGATGCACTGAAGCAGCTGCTTAATGCAGACTGGGTGCCACAAACGATGACTTTGAAGGCGCATCAGAACGAAACAGGTCACACGGTACTTGAACAGTATGCGTTCATGAAGCGTGACTACGCCGTGAACCTGATGACCGCAGACCGCCTAGCAACATCATTTGATGGTGACCGTCAGAAGTTCCTAGGTAGCATGGGTTATGGCAGTTGGGCTGCGCCGCAAGCGATTGAAGATAAAGAACTGGGCAACAATGAGTGTTTGCGTGGCGACAACATTGGCGCTCTGAACTTGCGTTTGGGTTGGTTAGCGCCAGACCAAACGGAGCGAACGGTAGTGCAGCTCACGCAAATGGAAAGCCTACAAGCGGCCGAACCAATCATGGCGAAATACCGTGATGTGGCGAATGTTGATGCAGCTTTCCAAGAGCTCGGTGAACATTGGGATGACTACTTAGCAACCGTTCAGGTCGAAACACCTGACGCGGCGATGAACTCAATGCTCAACATTCACAACCCACGTCAGTGTCATACCACTAAGAACTGGTCGCGTTACCTATCGCTGTATCAGCTTGGGTACGGTGCTCGCGGTATTGGTTTCCGTGATTCATCACAAGATACGTTGGGCGTAATTACTCATATGCCTGAAGAAGCGCGTGAGTTCATTGAGCGTTTACTGTCGGTGCAAAACACGGATGGCTCTGCAATGCACCAGTTCTTCCCATCTACGATGGAAGCCAATGCCGGTGACTCACGCGAAGAGGAAGATCGCCCAGACTACTATGGCGACGATCACCTGTGGATCATCTACGCGGTGACTCAGTATGTGAAAGAGACGGGCAATGCCGAGTTTCTAAACAAAGAGATTCCTTTCTATCAAAAAGATAAGCAAGGCAATCCTGTTGAAACGGGGACGGTTTGGGATCACCTGTGCCGCTCAATCAACTTTACCTACACCAATAAAGGTCAACACGGTTTGCCTCTTCTAGGCTTCGCTGACTGGAATGACACAGTAAACCTACCAACGGGCGCAGAGTCTATGATGGTAGCGAACATGTACGGTAAAGCGATTCTAGATATGCTTGATCTATGTGATCTGCGTGGTGAGTCAGCCCTTGCTCAGCAGTTCAAGGTTCAATACCAAGAGATGCAAAGCACGGTGAATGAGTGTGGTTGGGACGGTGAATGGTTCATTCGCTATTTCGATGAAAAAGGCCGACCTGTTGGTTCGCATATCAATGAGCAAGGCCAGATCTACACTAACGGCCAAAGCTGGCCAGTCATCTCTGGATTCGCGACTAAGGAGCGTGCGACGCAAGCGCTGGATTCGGTTTACACTAAACTCAATACTGCAAATGGTATTAAGCTATCCACACCTGGCTATAACGGTTTCGATCCAAACCTAGGTGGCGTATCAACTACCCACCTGGTGCGAAAGAGAATGGCGGTATCTTCCTGCACTCTAACCCTTGGGTAATGATTGCAGAAGCCAAGATGGGCAATGGTGAGCGTGCTTACGAGTACTACAAGCAGATCAACCCAGCGTCGAAGAACGACGATATCGACACCTTTGAATCAGAGCCATACTGCTACCCACAAAACATTTTGGGTGATGAGCATGAGCAGTTCGGTTTAGGCCGTAATGCATGGTTGTCTGGTACGTCTTCATGGACTTACGTGGCCGGTACACAATGGATTTTAGGCGTACGTCCTGAAATTGATGGCCTAGTGGTAGACCCATGTATTCCAGCTGATTGGCCTGAATTTAAGGTACGTCGTCAGTTCCGTGGTGCGACTTACCACATTAGCGTGAGCAACCCGAATGGCGTTTGTAAAGGCGTGCTAGAGATGCGTGTGGACGGTGACGTGATTGAGGGCAATAAAGCGCCAGTCTTCACGTCAGGTGAGCACACGGTAGAAGTGATTTTAGGCTAAAACGATAGGGAGAGCGTGAACAGCGCTCTCCCTTTTTCAACGATAATTTTTGTAAACGACAATTTTTGTAAACGACATAGATAGAGATGCTCGAAAGAGCAAAAACGGACATTAACCTTGGTAACGAGCCAATACTTGCCACTGGAAGCGACGTGTTTCGTTAGGTTGAAGAACAATGAGTCCTAGCTGGTTGTTAAACGCATCCGCAGGGCAGGTCATCGGTTCAATCGCAATGCTGGCTTCATTGTCTGGCGTGTAGAGTTGAACAAACGGATAACGGGCATCTTGCTGGTAAGACAGCGAAGCGAGGTTATCTTTGCGAGTGAGTTCAATACGGGTAGCTTGTTCACCATCGAAGTAATAACAGTGGTTGAGCTTGCGGCCTTTAAGGGACGCTGAAGATTCGAAGTCGCTGAACGGCATGAATTGGCTCGTTGGCAAATCGCAATTATGAATGACTTCTTGGCAACTCGGCATAGTGATGGCACAGGCATCAAGTGTGGTTCCAAGAGCGAAATAAGGGTGCCATGCATCTCCCATCGGGAAAGCACATTCACCTGTATTCGTGACTTGAGTGGAACACGAAAGAAGGCCTTCGTTATCGATTGTGTATGTCACTTCAAGGCGAAAGGCGAAAGGAAAGCCTTGATGCAATGAAGGGGTCTCAAAGGCGAGTGTCACTTTGGCATGATCTGCGTCGACATGGCTGTCCATCAGGTTAAAGGCTTGGTTGTAGAGCAAACCATGGACCGCATGATCAGACCAAGGGAAGTTAGCCGGAAGCGAGAACTGTTTGCCATTGAATGAGTACTGACCAAGGTTGAGACGATTAGGAAAAGGGAAGAGTTTAGCGCTGCGAGAGAAGAAAGGGTGATGGTTAGTTAATTCGTCAGCATCTTGATAGCCTGTAATAAATGAAAAAGGGCTATGCTTTACCTTGTATTCATTAATAATTCCGCCAAACTCAGGGATTAATTGCAGTGATATGCCACTTTTATGATTGTTTATTGAAATTGAATCTAAATGACCGAATTTATCTTTGTCGATTTTAAACATGTTATTATCTCCGTTTGACGTTGATAGTAACAAGGAATATAAATAATTCAATAATGGATTTAAAAATGATTAATAAAATTCCATATACTAGTTACCAAGGGCAAGCGAGTGAGTTGTGCCGTAAAGGCGACGCCGTTGAATTTATTCAACCTTGGTACACACCGATCTCAACAACACCTGAAAACACTGGCATGGCGGTGGGTGGTATTGGTAGCGCCTTTACCCTGACGCCAAATGGTGACACACCGAATTTCAGTTTTATTCCCGGTATCTTTATTGATTGTTCTCAAGATGATATTCATTTCAATGATTTTTATGCCTCTGTGATGAATATACCCTCTGTTGATGATCTTAAAATAAAAGATATTGTTGAGGTTGGTAACTATTTAAAATATTACCCTGCTCAGTTTTCTCAAGATGAATATAATTTGTCTGAAGTTCTTGATGTTATTAAGAATAGCGTTTTGTCTGGCGATTTTTATAAAATAAACAGAGCATCTTTTGAAAAGTGGAATGTAGAGTTCTCTTCTAAAACCAAACTCGCTCTGAAGAAAAACCCGAATGCGATCAGCACACAAATACTGGTCGCGCTGGATTTCTTCAATGGACTACTGGTTGTTCGCAGTGCTGAGATGACGTCTCTTACTGCTGTAAGTGAATCGGCCGTAAAAGAACCTGCTGTGGCTAATCAGAACTCATCACAAATCGATTCGATTTCAGGCAGTCAGATTGAGTACAAAGCACTCTATCCGATGGCAGAGTATGACTACAAAGCATTCGATGATGTGGTGATCGAGAGGAAAGTGGTTTCTCCAATCGTCAAAGGTGACAAGAAACTTTGCTCGCTCCCTTTGCACTGGAATCATTTTGAGCTGACAAATACAGGTTCAGAAACCCGCCTAGTGACTCTTGTTCAACCATTAAAAAACCTGATTGGTTCAACCTATCGTAAAGGGCGAGATGGCATTCAAGATTCTGCATGTTACCTGACTCAAAATCCGATTTCACAAAAGCATCAAACGGTTTACCGCCAAGAAGGGGAGATGCGTTTTGAAGGGGTGAGTCTAGCCAGTGAGTCATCTTATGGGGCCGATATTGAAGGCGAAGTGATTTACGGTGTTCGAGCAAAAGAATCTTTGTTAAGCAGCGGAAAAGTGACCGTTTCTCTTAAATCACAGATGTATTCAACTCAGGCTGATGACCAAGTTGTCGCGGCGCTTCAAACCGGGCGTACCAATAATGAGTTTGATCGTGGTATTTACAGTGGCCGCGAAGGGTTATCGGCACTTGTGTGTGTGCAAGTTGAACTTGAGCCTGGTGAAAGTGTCGATCTAAGATTTGTTCAGGTGATGGATCACAGCAAGATTGCGCTTAACAGTTGGCAGTCAGACAAGGCCTACACTCAGTTCTTCACCGAGCACGGCCGTACCGAAACCATGCTAGGTTATGCGTTACCGAAGTTGGAAAACATTGAGCTGCAGATTGTTAAACAGCAACAAGAGTACCTAGAAGAAACCACAGCGAAGATTGAAGACCAACGCAGTGCAGAGCAGGTTGCGACCAGTGCGATGAACACCTTATCTTTCTTGGCGGAAGCTACAGTATGGGATAAGCAGGACAAATTCTTGGTGAAAGAGTGTGTGGACTACCCATTCTTTAACTCGTTGGATGTGTATTTCTATGGCTCTTTCTCTTTGCTCTACTTGCTGCCTGAGCTCGATGGCTGTGTCATGAAAGAGTTTGCCAAGGCGATTCTTGCACAAGACGACACTAGACGTCGTTACTGGGAATATGAAGACAAACCGAATGCAGAGCTTGTCGATGCCAAATACGAAGGTGTGCGTGCTGTTAAGGGCGCGGTAATTCATGACTTGGGCAGCCCGTTTGATATCCAGCCAGACGCGTACAGTTGGCATAACGTCAAAGAGTGGAAAGATCTTGCGCCTAAGTACATCCTGATGGTGTATCGCCACTATCAGTTAACCGGCGATCGCGAACTGGTTGAAGCATGTTGGCCTGCAGTGAAAGAGAGTATCGACTTCTTGTCTAACTTGATTGAAGAAGGTGATAGCTTGCCACTCACGCGCGGCACGGATGATACCTTCGATAATCTTTCATCCCATGGTATCTCAATCTACTGCGGAAGTTTGTGGGCTGCAGGCTTGAAATCAGCGGCGAAACTGGCGGATTTGATGCAAGAAGAGGGGTTAGCTAGCGATTATAACCAGCGTTCTAACGCAGCACTGACTACGGTAGAGGAGAGCTTGTGGGATGAAGAACTTGGCTATTATCACTTCTTCGTTACACCTGTTCAGGCGAAACACCTTACTGGTGTTGGCTATGAAGCTCTTACGCCGCTTGGTTTGCAACTTACAGGAAATAACATCGATGATAAAACCCAACTTAACGACTTCTTAAACAGTGCAAAAGCTGATGGGCCGTTGAGTAAGGTTGAGGTTAGAAATAGTTTAAAACAGCAACTCATCGAACTGGCTCCACAAGCTTTTACTCGAGAGTTCAGAAACCTAGTCCCAGATTCAGACAACAGCTTTGGCGATTCATTGTTGGCCGATACTTACCTCAAGTTGATTGGTATGGAAGGTCTGTTTAGCCTGAGCGAGTTCAACGTTGCCTAGATTACACCTACCGAACTAACTTTGTGGCCAACAGCCCGAAGCTCGGAGTGGCAAACATGACCTTGGCAGATGGCAAACCACATGATGCGTTCCAAGCGCAGGATGTGTGGATTGGTGTTCAATACAGTGTGGCAACGGCGATGAGATTGGCGGGTAAATCTCAGCAGTCAATAACCTTGATGGATACTCTGTATCAGGCACTGTATCACTTAGCCAAGATTCCATTTGCAGCTCCAGAGGCTTCAACTGCTCAGTGGCTGTGGACGAATCGTCGCTTAGAGATGAGTTTGCCATTAGTGAGGCTGAGGCGAGCCAGTGGTTTGTAACCCTAGTGGAAGTTCAAGCTCTACTAACGGATGGCCGGGTAAATCCTGACTTAACCGTTAGCCTAGAAACATTCTCCAAGTCGCTGTCAGGTTCGATTGATCTTGAAAAGCATGCCGCGCTTCATCAATGGTTACTCAGCACGGGTTTGAAGTATACCGCTGGCCGCTACTTTAGACCGGGAATGATATTCGCTTACCTGTACAATTCCTAATTTGTATAACAAATAGTGTAATGATTCAGGGTTGAATTGGAAAAAGTGGGCTGCCTGTGACGGCGGTTCACTCTTTGTATATCGAGCTTGGGATGACATTGAGGCAAAGCGAGACTTCAGTACAATGTCGGCTCATAATGATAAAACTATAATTAAAGTGTATGGGTTGTTAGATCACGATATCTACAGCCAAGTACCTTAAATGTTGGAGCACTTTACCATGAGCAAAAAATCAAAGTCACCGACAGTTTACGATGTTGCAAAGCTTGCTAATGTTTCACCGAGCACAGTTTCACGCTTTTTGAATCGGACGACGTATGTCTCTGATGAAAAGAGCCAGAATATAGAACGTGCGATCAAAGAGCTGTCTTATAAGCCCAATTACTCTATGGAGCAGGGCACAAATCGTCGTTCAATGACGATTGGGGTGTTGGTGCAACACCCCGATAGTCCCTATACCAGTCGTATTCTCAATGATATGGAGAAAACGCTGATATCTTTGGGCTATTCCTTGGTCATTGCGACGGGGCACTGGCAAAAAAGCCTAGAGGTACACGCGCTAGAGTATCTTGCGCGAAGTAATGTCGACGGCGTCATCATAGTGACAGGTAGCGTAAAGGGTGAGGATATCATCGAATACGCACAGAAAATTCCAGTCGTCGCGGTTGGTTATGATGTAGAAGGGCCAAAATGTCCGAAGCTTAAACGTTGATAATGTGTTGGGTGGGTATATGGCCACCTTGCATTTGCTTCAGCAAGGGCATGTAAATATTGCCCATATCAAAGGCTTGTCGAGTCAACCTGATGCGGGGGCACGGTTTGATGGCTACAAGAAAGCGTTGAATGAAGCTGGAATCAAAGTGTTGCCAAAATTGGTTAAGCAAGGCGATTTCAGCAGCGAGATGGGCTACGACAAAACCGTCGAGTTAATAGAGTCAAAAGTGCATTTTTCGGCACTATTTGCAGCAAATGATCAAACCGCTTATGGGGCGATCAAGGCATTGCATGATCATGGCATTCGCGTTCCTGAAGACGTGTCTGTCATTGGGTTTGATGACTTGCCAACGTCTAAATTTTTCACGCCAGCATTGACGACTCTGCGCCAGCCAATAGAAGAAATTGGCGTAGTGTGCGCGAAATCGATTCTTAGCTTATTGAATGGTGAGCCTTCCGAGGAGCGGTTACCTCCCATTGATTTGCTCGTAAGAGAGTCGACCGTGTCCAAATTCCGCCAACTGTAGGCGAACATTCTTGCCTGACAGAGCTGGATAACTCACCACAATAAGAGCCGCATTCGCGGCTCTTTTTTTTGGGGGGAGGGGGCTGTAATCTACCGTTAATTTAGAACGTTTAAACTCTCAATCGCTGCCTAATACGCGCTCCACAAGTTAACGTTATGTGTGTATCTGTCACATATGACTTATCAAATGTTAAGCGAGTGAAATGATAGTAGGCTCACAAAACTGAAATCAATTCGAAGTGGTTGTAACTAACTGATTTTTAGTTTGAAAAAATTCGTGCTCATGAAACTGAAACAATGAATTTCATGGATTATCGAATGTCCGTGATTGCCTAATGAGTTTGGGAAATCGCGTATTGAACCGACAAGGTGAAGGGATAATATAAGTACGAGAAATCGTTTTACTAACCTTGTAGATGGGCTTTGGGAGATTAAACATATTGGCGGGTCGGGGACAACCAGTAGCGTTTAATCTCCATTTTTTTAACCTCTCAAGAAAGCGCTTTCACGCCCTAGAAAAATTCAGACTAAAACGTGGAACATAATAATGACAACTGAACACCTTAACTCGGATGTGCGAGGGGAGTTTGTCGACTTTGAAGGCGAACGCTTCTACCGAATTTCCAACGTAGACCAAATGGCACCGTTTTTTATCAGTGTGGTTTCGGCGAGCGATCATTGGCTATTTATTTCATCGACGGGATGCCTATCAGCAGGTCGAATCCGCCCAGAAAATGCGCTGTTTCCTTATCGATCGGTTGACCATATTCACGAAAGTGCGGATAACACCGGCAGCAAGACGGTGGTTAAAGTACAGCAAGGCACGGCAACGTTATCTTGGGAACCTTTCAACCCAAACCATGACGGAATCTATCGTGTAGAGCGCCACCTCTACAAAAACGCGATTGGCGACAAGATCGTGTTCCAAGAAGTAAACCATTCTTTGGATCTGATGTTTCAATACAGCTGGAGTACCAGTGAAGCCTTTGGTTTTATCCGTGAAGCTAAGTTAACTAACTTAGGTTCGGATCCTTGCCAGATTGAAATTCTCGATGGCATACAAAACTTGCTGCCATCGGGTGCTCCGTTAAGTGCATTACAAACCCGCAGTGCATTGGTCGATGCCTACAAATGGAACGAACGTGTCGAGGACACAAACCTCGCGCTCTACACCATGTATGCGAAATTGAGTGATCGCGCAGACCCTGCCGAATCTCTTTTAGCAACGACGGTGTTTAGTGTCGATGATGATGAACACACGGTTTTACTCTCAAGTAAACAGTTGGCTGCGTTCAGAAAGGGCGTTAGCCCATCTCAAGAGCAATTAACCAAAGGCGTGCGTGGTAGCTACCTGATCCACAAAACTATGACTTTGGCGGAAAATGGATCTAACAGCTGGATGATCGTTGCGGATATTGATAAAGACCATAAAGCCGTTTGCGATCTTCAAGAAATTCTTCAAGAGCAGCAGGACCTTTCAGCTGTTATTGAGGCGTCGGTTAGGGCTAATCAACAAGAACTGATTGGGTTAATGTCTGGCGCTGATGCGTGGCAGTTGACGGCGGAAGAGACAACCAGTGTCCACCATTATGCTAATGTGCTGTTTAACAACATGCGCGGTGGCGTGTTCGAAAACCATTATCAATTGGATAAAAAGGATGTGTTAAACAGCATCAACGCTTCCAATAAAACGGTATTTAAAAGTCACTCCTCGCTATTGAACGGATTGCCCCACTCGTTCACTCATCAAGAGTTGGTGCGTGTGGCAAAAGAAACCAAAGACGCACAATTGATTCGATTGGCCTATGAATACCTGCCTCTCACATTTGGCCGCCGTCACGGGGATCCAAGCCGCCCTTGGAACCACTACGAGATTAAGCTTAAAGACGAAAGTGGTGAGCGCTTACTATCCTACCAAGGTAACTGGCGTGATATTTTCCAGAACTGGGAAGCAATTGCACTGAGCTATCCTGGATTTATTTCTTCGTTTCTAGCCAAGTTTGTTAATGCGTCGACGGCTGACGGTTATAACCCGTATCGTATTACCAAAGAAGGCATCGATTGGGAATTGCTGGAACCTGATGATCCTTGGAGTAACATCGGTTATTGGGGCGACCACCAAATTATCTATTTGCTTAAGTTCTTGGAGCTAGCAGATAAATACCAAAGCGAAGAGCTAGTTGAGATGCTGACGGCCAATGTCTTTAGCTATGCCAACGTGCCTTACGAGATTTGTTCGGTAGATGGGCTGTTTGCTAATCCAAAAGATACCGTGTCTTTTAATGCACAGAAGCAGCGATTTACTGAAGAGAAAAGCGCAGAGCTGGGCAGCGATGGACGTCTGCTGTTAGATAGCGAAGGTAAGGTATACAGCGTCAACTTAATGGAAAAAATCTTGGTTCCATTGCTGGCGAAACTCAGCAACTTAGTGATTGATGGCGGAATTTGGTTGAACACCCAAAGGCCAGAATGGAACGATGCCAACAATGCCATTGTAGGTAACGGTCTATCGATGGTGACCCTGTATTACATGCGTCGTTATGTTGCGTTTACCAAAGCGCTATTGAGCAAAGCGCCGCAAAGCTATTTGCTCTCTGAGCAGGTTCATGACTGGCTGGAAGATATTAGTGGTTGTTTAAATTCAGTCTGCGATGAACTGAGCCAAGAGATGGTTTCTGACCAAAGACGATACGCAGTGCTGGTGGAGCTAGAAGCGGCCGCAGAGCGCTATCGTAACCGAGTTTATCGCGACGGTTTACAAGGCAAAGTAGTCTGCAGTTCCAATGATATTGCACGATTGCTCGACGCGAGCTTGGCGGTGCTTGACCATTCTATCTCAGCGAATTTACGTTCCGATGGCCTGTACAACGCTACAACATCCTTAGTTGTCAGAACGAGACAGCAACGGTCGATGAGCTGTATCCAATGCTCGAAGGGCAAGTCGCGGTACTGAGCGCGGGTGTGCTGACACGAGATCAAGCGGTTACATTACTGGATACCCTCTTCTCTAGCGAGATGTATCGAGAAGATCAGCATAGCTTCATGCTCTACCCAGATCGGGAACTGACTCGATTCGTCGACAAGAACTGCATCCCAAAAGAGTCGGTTATCAATTCACCTGTGCTAACAGAAATGCTTGAAAAAAGGGATCACAGAATCATTTGTGTCGATGGAAAAGGCCGTTATCACTTCCACTCGGAATTTGAAAACAACGGCTACTTAGCGGAGCGGGTTGAGAAAGTGAAAGCCGACTATACACATACGACCGATCAAGACTGGGCGGCTGTCTTTACGTTGTACGAAGAGGTCTTCAATCACAAAGCGTTTACGGGCCGCTCGGGCACTATGTTTGGTTACGAAGGATTAGGGTGTATCTATTGGCACATGGTGTCGAAGCTATTGCTTGCGGTTCAGGAGAACTATCAACGCGCCTTTAAAGAAGATCCTTCGAGTGATGCCAGTAAACAACTGGCCGACTATTACTACCGAGTGAGAGACGGAATAGGGTTTAACAAAACGCCACTGAACTATGGCGCGTTTCCGACTGATCCATACTCTCATACTCCTAAGACAGGTGGTGCTCAACAGCCGGGTATGACGGGGCAAGTGAAGGAAGAGGTGATTACCCGATTCGGAGAGCTAGGTCTGCAAGTCAACCAAGAGGGTATCGTTGTGGTGCCGAGCTTGCTAAACACCTCGGAGTTCCTTAAAGAGCCCGCTCTGTTCCATTACCAAGATGTGCTTACAGGCAACCAATCACTTGAGATCTCGGAAGGTGAGCTTGCCTTTACGTATTGCCAAGTTCCGTTTGTTTACCAACTGGGAGACAAGAACGTAACCACAGTTGAATACCGAAATGGTAACTCTATTACTAGGAATAACCTCAATATAGGGGTGCTAGAGGCTGCGGCTTTATTTGAACGGACAGGTGAGGTTACTTGCATAAGAATGACGATAGAGTGTTCGTTAATTCGCAATGAAGGTTAAGTTGTTTGCAATGCTAAATATGGACTAGCATACGCAACCGAAGCGAGTGATGTACGGTCGTAACGATTGTGAAAAACTCCACCAAATTAAACCACCTTAGCCTGTGTAATCTTGATTGGTACACAGTGTTTGGGTGGTTCATTTCTACTGCGTTATCGGCTTCTCATGTAGCTAACTACACATCAAAGCCTCTGCCTTGTATCTATTCGTTAATAAATAAGCCCACAAAGTGCTGCAAAAATCAGCTCGAAAGATCAACACGCCCTAGCCACTCTAAGCAAACAGTCTTCAATAAAGTGTTGTAACAATCAGCTCAAAGCTCAAAAGCAACTAGTAATACGGCTTGTTGCAAATAATTATCGATTGCGTCGAAATAATTAACCCCCTTGCAACAAAGTTGTTGAAATATTAATTCTAAGGGCGGGTTTTTGTAACTGCTTGTAACTTCGTGGTTAATGATCTGATTGTTCTTTGTTTGTAAAATTTTGAACCTAGTACGCTTAATCGATGGATTCCATCATCTGAGTGAATGTGTGGTAATTTTTTACCTGACATTACTTTGTTCTGATTATGTGGCCTTAATTATCGATAAAAATTTATTATATAAAACAAGTTTGACTGAATGCGGTTGTACGGTCTAATCTAAGTCTTAGCTAGGAAGGATTAATTGCTAACAAAAGGGGGAATTAGCATGGAAAAGGCTTATATTACGCAACTGGCTCACTCCGCATTAAAAGCGCAAAAGCGAACGCTTGTCACTGATGTTTTTGTACGCCAGGGGTTCACTATTCAAAATACAGACTTTGATGATGTCACCTTTGCAAGTCAAGGTGTGTCAGCAACTGTAGCGTTCGATCGACATTCAAATGCCACTCAAATTTCAGTACTAGATTCACATGCGGATAGTGTTGCGGCGAAACCACTGACCTTTTATTAGTCGTCGGTGTAGATCGACACTCAACTCGAATAATAATAACAATGTCAGTTCAAGAAAAATAACAACGAATACATCCCCATTTCTATCAATGTGAATGGAAAAATTTGACCCTTTCAAGCGAGTAGTTTGAAAGGGTCTTTCAATTTAGGGAGGGGTATTTTCTAGCTATTTGAAGTGCTGATTCTCTCGATGAACCAACTTCCTTTGCATGGTCCGTTGGTTAAGTGCCAATCTCCAGTAAAGCGTGTATTTGCCCCAGAGGCAGAGAATCGATAATCCCACTGGCGATTGCTTGCATACAAGATTAGATTACCTTGTTGGTCTACCCAACCTTGTAACGGTGTACCATTGTAATCCAGTCTCAATGAAGCCTTGCCATCAACAATTTTACCCGTGATGGTTGTTCTCTCACACAGGTTATTGTTGGTTACATTAATACGCCTGCCGAGCCATTCGCCATCAAACTCTTTCGATACCTCAAAGCCTGGCTCCGCTGGTAGTTTAGGAAAGGAATCCTCGGCACTTAGGCCTAATAAACCGTATTTCTTGCCAACAATGATGAAAACCACAAAGCTGAGCGCGATAAATCCGAGTGTTTTCTTGTTCATGGTTTGGGCCTTTCTTGAGAATGAAGCTTTCGACAGTGATTACCTATACCGATAAGAAGTAACTGTAGTACTCATTATCACGCTCGTAGCCTAACGACTCATAGAGCTTTTGCGCTGTATGGTTGGTATGTGCAGTTTCAAGCGCGAGGCCTTTGGCTTGGGTCTCAATCGCGTGTTGTTTTGCGGCGTTCATCAATGCTCTTGCAACCCCTTGTCCCCTAGCTTGCTCAGTAACAAACAGGTCATTAAGAATCCATGAACGCTTTGCTGATACCGATGAAAAAGTCGGATAAAGCTGAGTAAAACCAAGGGGTGAGCCTTTTTCATCGATTGCGAAGAAAATGACCGACTCTTGGTTGGATAATCGAGCGCTAAGAAACTCTTCAGCAAGAATTAAGCTACTCTCTTGCCCATAAAAAACTCGGTATTGATCAAATAGGGTGGCAATGAGTGTGGTATCTTGAGCTGTGGCTTGTTTTACTTCCATGTAAGCGATTTACCTTATGTATTAATGGTTTGATGAAAAGTATGAGAATTAGGAGCATACCGTAACATAACTAAACTATTGGCTTAGTTAACATTAAAAATGTTTAAGCTTTAGTTTTGGTAGGGATCGGGTTGCCAAATTTGCATTAACATTTCCGGCTGTTGCAGTGGTTTGAACCCAAACTGTTGATACAGGCCATGGGCGTCAGCAGTACCGAGCATAATGCGTCTTAAACCTTGGGTCTCAGGTTGATTTAGGATGAAATCAACCAAGAGCTTGCTTAGGCCTTTGCCGCGCTCGTTCTCGGTGATGAACACATCGGAAAGATAAGCGAAAGTGGCTGTATCTGTGATTATACGAGCGAAGCCCACTTGCTGATTGTTTGCGTCGAGCACGCCAAAGCAAAGAGAATTAGACACTGACTTATCGAAAGTATCTCGAGGGATACCTTTTGCCCAATAGCTGGTTGAGATGAAGTCATACACAAAGTCAAAGTTCATTTCACTTTGGTCGGCGGTAATACGGTATCCCTGCATGGTATAACTCCTTGTTTAATATGGTACTTTATGAAGTTATAACAAGTGCATGCTTAAGGTCTAGCTTTTATTTGTTTAGCTTATGCAATTAGTGAGTTACACAATAGAAAATACGGTGCGTTCGTGAGATTGATGCTCTTCAACTTCAAGTATCACCCCACTGAACTGTTCGTTGCTCATGGCCTGTTTGATAATCTCGCTTGATGAGGAGGTATGCCAGATAACATTGGGCCTGTCGCAAGTTTGGCTAAGCTGAGTGGTACACTGATGGTCGAATCGATGACGTTGTTTTGAAAGGTATCAATGGTCAGTTTCCGCATGGTTTGACTCCTTGTCTGATGTGTAAACCAGTTTACTGAGAGCAACTGGTGACATCAGGCAAGGTAGCGCAGCTTAGTAGGTAAAAACTTGATGTAACTCAATGTGCGCATAGTTGCACTTTGTTTCATAAGAAGCTGCCGCAAAAGTCAAGAAAGGAACTGGATAAGTTCTGACATGTGAGAAAACTGAGGCGTTATTTTTTCTACACTTTCATGGCCTTGATTCTCAGGTGTTCCACCTACCTCGGGTTGCTTAGAAGGATTGAACCAAATTGCATTAAGGCCAGCCTTTTGCGCAGGAAAGATATCTTTTGCAAGCGTATCTCCCACCATGATGGCTTGCTCTGGTTCAACGCTGAGCTCTTGGCAGATACGTTGATAAAACTCGACACTGCCTTTCGCGAGGCCAAGGTTTTGTTGACAGAAATAGCCCTTAATATAGCGGTCGAGACCGACGCGAGCGAAGGCCTGTTCAATTTCTTTAGGAGAGGACTCAGCCGCACTGGTGGCGATGTAGATATCATAGTTAGTGCTCAGCTGAGATAGGGTTTCTTTCGCACCGTCTACTGGCTCCACGATCTTCCAATCACACAAAATGACTGGTTTCATGTATTCGCTTCCCTTCGAATTTTCTCTAAACAAAAATCTTTCCTTTTAGGTACAGCTTACCCGTTCCGGATATTTGGATACGATCTTGCTTGATAGCGCAATGTAAGTACCCACCTCGCTTTGACGCCTGAAAGGCCAATAACTCGGTTTTATCGAGTCGCTCGGCCCAGTATGGGGCTAACCCTGAATGGATAGAGCCCGTCACGGGGTCTTCTTCTCCCCCATTGGCGGGCCAAAAGTAGCGAGAGACAAAGTCATAATCGTTACCTTGAGTCGTTTCGCTGCTATTGAGTTGCGGGCCTTTCTTAGCTGTCACTACAACATCTAAAGGGGCAAGTGTTTTGAGTTTGTCTGCGTCATAGCTGACGTTCAAAACATCGGCTTCGTTATCGTAAACGGCAAAGAAAGCCTGACGGTTTTTCAATACGGTTAGGGGTTGGATGGACAGTCCAGACTGCAAAGCTTCCGGTATCTGCACGACAGGCACTGGCGCTTGATTTGGAAAGCTCATGACAATTTGTCGCTCATCTGACTGACTCACAAATAGGTTGCCGACTTGTTTGGTGCTGTATTCAATCGTTTCTTTTACGCCTAAGTGATTAAACAACACATAAGATGCTGCTAGTGTGGCGTGGCCGCAGAAATCGATCTCGGTGATGGGAGAGAACCAGCGGATCTCAAAATGGTTGCGCGACAAGGGCTTGATAAAAGCAGTCTCAGAGAGATTATTCTCTATTGCGATGTTCTGCATCAAGTCTTCGCTCAACCACTCGCTAATAGGCACAACTGCGCTGAGTTCCCTTTAAATTGCTGGTCGGTAAACGCGTCGACCACATAAATATCCAGTTCCATTATTCTTGTCCCCTTTGGGCTTGCTTCATCATAGCTGCAATGTCGTGAGCCGTTGAATGTTCGAGAGCTTCTAGTGCGTTAATGACACCGGTTTGATTGGGCTCTGGTTGGTTCTGACTAAGCTTCCATTGCCCTTGGAGTGACTCGACAACGAGCTCAATACCAACAATTGCGGGTAACATTTTGTCGATGTAAGCTTGTGGCGCATCGGCCACGGTCCAAGGGTTAGGTTCGTGCCGTTCTTGCTCTTCGGTTAAGTCCTGTATCAACTGGTGAAGCCATTTGGCATCGTGCTCAAATCGAAGTCGACCTTTTACATGGACTGTCACATAGTTCCAAGTTGGCACTGCTCGACCGTGCTCTTTTTTAGTCGGGTAATGATTTGGAGAGATGTAGTGATGAGGCCCATGAAAGATCAACATCGCTTCTTTTTCTATATCTGCGGTTTTCCAAAGTGGATTGGCTTTGGCGATATGGCCTTGAAGGCGAAGGGAATGTTCGTCACCTCGAATGATTACAGGCAGATGCATGGCGTTAATACCGCTATCCACGCCCTGCGATTGCGTAATTAGGGTCGCAAATGGATACTGTTTGATGACTTCCAATAGTTGCTTGTGATCCTTTTGCTCAAATTTCTTTGATATATACACTGGCTTCTCCGTGCTGGGTGTTGAATATACTGTTTAATATCTTCAGTTCTCGCAAATATGCGGAAGTGACTTATATTTGTTATTAGTAGGTGGTTTTAATTTAAGGAGATTCCATGTACTTAACTCGCCTAATATACGTAAGTACCATCTCAGAGGATTGTTCGCCTAACGACATTGAGCGGATATTGACGACGTCTAGGCAAAACAATGTTAATCATCACATCACAGGTCTATTAAGTTACAACCAACATTTTTTTCTACAATGTTTGGAAGGTTCAAGAACCGAGGTGAATCGCACTTATCTACGGATCTTACAAGATAGACGACACTACAATGTCACCATGTTGTACTTCCAAGAAGTTAGCAGTCGCTCATTTGGTGATTGGTCTATGGGCCACATTAAGGTCGGAAAAATCACGGATATGCTCAGTATGCAATTTTCCAGTGGCCCTGATTTCGACCCGTATCACCTTACGGGCGAGAGCGCCTACTTAATGCTGTTAGAACTTAAGAAGCAGTTGCCCTCTACTTAGCTTGATCAAAATGAAGAGTTCGGTTGTTTTAGAAACTCAATTTCCTCGGCTGTCGACGAGCGATCTAGTATCTCATTTCGGTGCGGGTAGCGGCCAAAGCGCTCGATGATAACCTTATGTTTGATCTCAAAATCTAAATTATTCTCTATGCCGTTGTTAGTAAAAAGCTCGACGGCCTTTTCATGTATCGGCAGAGATTCGCTGTGCATAAAAGGCATATATAAAAAACTACGCTCGACGGGTTCGAGTACTTGATCGTCGCCATTGCGAATGGCTTCTTGCGCAAGCCCTAGAGCCAGCGCGTCATAGGCAAAAGCGCTCGGCGTGTCGCGATACAGGTTTCGAGAAAACTGGTCTAAGATGATGATCTCTGCCAAGCGGCCGTTCGCTGTCTCACGCCAATCGGAAAGTTCGCAAGCTGCAGCTTGCTTATGCAGGTTAAGAAAGCGCGAGCGAATCGCCTCATCAAGCTCGACATCCTTAATCCACCATTGCTTGGGTTCTAGCTCCTTAAACCAAAAATCGAGTACATCTAAATGATTCATTTTCGTTTCCTTGAATGCGAGTGCGCTAACACGCCCTAAGTCTATTGAGTTTAATCCACTTCTTCATGAATGGAATAGTATCGCGCAACGTCTTGAGTGACGTCTCCCCAATGAGATTGTCCAACGCGCTTTTGATGGTCTTCAAAGGCGGCCTTGCTGACAAACTCTTCATAAACCTCATATCGGCAAGGATCTGTCTGAGATTGCTCTACTTTAAAAACCAGACATCCAGCCTCCCTTCGTGTAAGGGTGATGTGTTCCACTAATGCTGCTTGCACTGTGTCCAGCTGGTTTGCTGGAATAATTATATGTCCAGATAGGATGATCTTTGCCATTCTCGAGTTCCTTAAATCTATCTGTGTTACCCCAACGTAATCAAAACGATACAGACAATCAGACTCACACTGCCTGAGATAAACAGTTTGACGCCTAAAGACAGATCCAAACTTTCATGAGTGCCGGTATCAAGAGAGGTATCGTTTTCTACCATAGAAGCCGCTGTTCGAGTCGCTTTATTCGGGCTGTGCTTGAGGTGTTTGAAGCGGCTATGAGGGGTAACAATAAACAGAGACCCTAAGCCCCAAAACACGATCAGTGCATAGAAAAAATAGTCGCTAACAAAGTAGAGTTCTGGCACCCCGGTTAATTGGCTACTTAATTGCAATAGCCCAACCAATAAAGCATTGGAGAGTACGATGAACTTCAATAACCCCAGCAAATTATCTGCTCCATTTCCCAATCCATTTTTTATCGCCCACCGGCAATGTCAATGAAAGAACCGGTCACGTAAGAGGCTTCATCAGACAGCAGCCAAGCAATGGACTGGGCAACCTCTAACGCTGTACCACCCCGTTTTAGCGGAATAGTAGGGGCTAAGCGTTTAACACGATCCGGCTCGCCACCGTCGGCATGCATCTCGGTTTCAATAAACCCGGGCGAACGCCATTGACGCGGATATCGCGGTCAGCCAGCTCTAATGAAAGCCCTTTCGTGAGTGAATCCATCGCTCCTTTAGACGCTGCATAATCAACATATTCAAATGGCGCGCCCGTTCGAGAGGCGGCGGAGGAGACATTCACAATCGCCTTTGGATTCTGACTAATTTGTAAGAACGCCTTACAACATAAAAAGCAACTGCTGACATTGGTCGTCATCACTTGGTTGAATCGATCAAGGTCGATGTTTTCAAGCGTTGACTGCGTAAATAAAACTCCCGCGTTATTGACTAAGTGGGTCGCTGCACCGAGCTCTTTAGTCGTGATGTCGAATAGTCGACTGACGTCTGCCTCAAGTGAAACATCCGCTTGGACAGCGATGGCTTTCCCGCCTTGTTGAATGATGCTGTCGACGACTTTATCTGCTTGGGTCTGGTTACTTTTAAAGTTCACGCAAACCGCATAGCCTTTAGATGCCAAGAGCTGAGCGGTAGCTGCGCCAATGCCGCGGCTGGCCCCTGTGACAATGACGACCTGAGTCTGTGACATAGTTATTCCTTAATGCGTTACTTTGATCTTTGTTGAAGCGTTCGTTTGGAATTGAGTCTTCTGATGCTATTCAAAACTGTCTAGGTCGATGTCGTATTTATCCAGCACCTCTTGCATTTGAAGTTTCTTTTGTCCGGCAGCCACCGCCATGACTTTAGCTGTTACATCCGAAATTTCGCCCTTCGTTATTCCAGCTTTTTTACACTGTTTTAGGTAGTAGTTGGTGCAGGGTAGGCAGTTCATCGCCATACCTGCGGCTAAGCCGACCAATAGCTCAGTTTTGGTGTCTAAGTGTTCATTGGTGTGGGTGGAGTGATAAAACTCAGTATAAGCGCGTTGGTGTTTTCCTAACATACAGCCTCCATGAGGAAAATTAGGGTCTGAGGCTTCTACCGTTAACGGCGACATATGCGGGAAATCTTATGCCCGCATGCAAAGGCCAATACCGCGACGCATACGACGATGAGTAATGCGTAGAGGTAACCAATGGTCGTAGAAACGCCAAAGCCCCAAACTAAAGAAAATACAATGCCTTGGAAAGCTTGATAAGGCCACTCATAGATCGGGAAATGAGAGTCAGAGCTCATGAGATAGCTGAGCCCCACCAAGCTAAACAGCGCAGCTATCCAGCCCGATATCAAAGGTGCATTCTTATGCATTATTTGATGACCAACTCATTGGAACGAAGCGTATTCCGTGAACCTGGTCTTCAGGTCCCGTCGTGACAAAGCCATGCTTTTGGTAAAAGCTAACCGCATTAATGGACGATCTGAGTGTTACCTGCTCGTTTTCGGTGCCAGACAATAGCGCATCAAGTAACGCCTTTCCTAACCCACTACCTTGAGAAGACTTGCTGACAAACAGATGGGTTAAGTAATTACCGTCACGAAGGGATGCATAACCGACCAGTTGCCCATCTAGCTCAGCTTTTATCGATACATAGGTCTTAGGATCTAAAGTCGACGCTAAGCTGCCTACTACATGCTCTTGATAGACTTGGCGACCTTCTTCACTGAGCAATGGCAGTACATCATGTTCAGAGGTATCGGCAACCAGTGCTTGGATGTTATCTAGATCAGTTTGCTGAGCAGTTTCAATTTTCATTTATATCTCCTGTATCGGTTAGCAAAAGGGCTTAAGGGTGGATGTTGATGAACATAATGTACTGAGGCCCGACGGGCCCGCCTAAATAGGGGTCGTTTTGACTCCTAAATCCAGCTTTCTCGTAGCAGGTTTTAGCTGAAGGATTTCGGTAGTTTACCGTTAAGTAGATGCTTTCTTTCTCTGGAAAATGCTCAGCAACAAAGGGTGCGAGTGCTTTCATTGCTTGCCGGCCAAAGCCCTTACCTTGGTGCTTTTGATCAATCACAAAGGTTCTTAACCCAATATCATCAGCTGTGCAAAAAACTGTGTGCCACCGAGAAATCGAGATCAAGCCGAAAGTAACCAATAACCTGTTCGCCTTGCTTAACCACAAAGCGTGGGATGGTTGGGTTGTCTGCGGCCAAGAACTCTTGCGCGGTGCCGGCAAAAGGGATCTGACTTTCATGCAGGGTAATGGCTGCTACTTGTTCAAAGTCATCTTGCGATAGTGGCGAGATTGATAATGTCATCCTAGATACCTACTTCTAACTCTACACACTCATCTGTATTTAGATTGATAGATTTACTGAGTAAATTTTAATCGCGACATAAAGTGCAAATCGCAGTATTTGCCAGCTTTGAATGTACTCATTCGCTTTGTCCCTTCAATTTCAAATCCTAGGCTTGATAAAGGCCGATCGCGGCTTCATTGTCAGTTTGAACTTCAAGCTCTAAGCGAACTAGATTCAACCAGTTATCCGCTTGGTCAATAGCCTCTAGCAGTAGAGCTTTACCAATACCTTGTCCGTGTGAATCTGGATGAACCGCAATCGCCACCCCCGCGCTGTGTCTGTCGCGCAGCTTATGGCTGATAAACAGCGTGACATGGCCGAGTACTTTGTCATCAACTTCAGCAACGAGCGTGTAATGGTCTGGTTTAGAGAACAAACCGGAAATCGTATCCGAGCTCAAATAAGGCACTTGAGATGTGTTCACTGTGACGGAAGTGAAGCTGTACAGTTCGCACAGATCGGCCATATCTGAAGATTCTAAGTGTCTAATGTTAATGGTGTTTTCCTTTCGTACTACTGAGTGTCTATTATTTAGACCTTATCATAACTAATATCTATCGTATTGAGATTTATACCCAAGTGACTTCAAGATGCAAGATTCAGAACGTTGTCACGGGTTCAAGTTCAAGGCAAATGACGAAGCGGAATAACGGGTTCTTTCCAAGTCATTTAACGTAGAAATTGAGTCCGTGACACGTTCCCGAAGGGCGAGTTTGCCTAGCCTGCATACTTTGTTAACGATTCTCAATTTAGAACCACTAGATCTTCGAATCGTTGCCGCGTTTGCAAACTAGGCAATTCTCGCTGAACCACGTATCTTGAGGTTACTTGGGTATATAGACTTTAATTGAGATTCGTTTTCTGCCCATAGTTGGACGGTCTTAGTAGGGCGGCTTGATTCCATATTTCTCTTGTAGCGCTTTGACTTCGCTAGAGTAGGTGGAGAGGTAGTCGTTAAAATCTCGGATAATATCGGGATTGTTGATGTTGGATAGATGGTAGCTACCTCCTTCCGATTCAAGCAATCGAGTGTTGATGGCGAGACTGATATTGTCATCCATTTGGGAAAGCAAAAATCGCCCAACGTTTTGGTCCATAATGACACCTTGAACTCGCCCTTTAAAAACCATCTCTAATAGTCTTTCTGGGTTGTCGGCTTCGACGACTTTGATTTGGCCACTTTCGATCGCAGAGGAGAGTTTCCAGGGGGTGACTCCTCTTATTATTCCGAGTTTATTAAAGCTATTAAGCTTAAGCTGTTTGTCTTGAGGCTGGACGAACATGACCTCTTCAAGCTCGATGACGGGTAGAGAGTAGGTAATAGGGCGACCTGCTCTAGAGTCGAGATTCCATAAATTGCTGTCGGGGAACTTGGCATCGACTTCTCCACTGTAAAACATTTTGTAGAGACGTTTGATAGGAAGAGCTTTGTAGGTCACTTGATATCCGTAGGCGTCGCCAAATTGGCTCAGTAGCTCAGGAACGTAGCCGGTATAGGTGCCCTCTGTTTCGTTGTGAGCGTACAACGGATAGTAGTTGATATTTTCTATCCCAATGGTGATGGACTTGGTCGCTGTAATACTTGAAGAAGCGAAGGTTGAAACAGATATGCTTAATGCTAAGCAAGCAACAATGACGACGTTCATGGCAACCCTCAAACTTAATTACACTCTATAACTATAGACATTTAGACGTTGGTCGCGCTGAGGAAAGACTGCACGTGAGCGATTATGATTACTTGCGTGCAGATTTTAACTATTTACTGTGCCGAGCTAATCGGTGCGTAAGATGATTTTTTACCGCGGGCCACTCTTGATTGATGATTGAGAACACTACGGTGTCACGATACGAGCCATCCGGCATGCGTTTGTGATTACGAAGTATGCCATCTTGTTTTGCACCAAGTTTGCCAATGGCCTGCCGTGATGCTTGGTTGTGCCAGTGGGTACAAAACTCGACCGCAATTGCATCTAATGATTCGAATGCGTGCTGCAGCAGTAGCAGCTTACACTCGCTGTTAACAGCTGAGCGCTGATAGCTTTTCGCATACCAGGTGTGGCCTATTTCGACACGTTTGTTGTCTCCGTCTGCATTGCAGTAGCGGGTAGTACCAATGATTTTTTCTGTAGCTTTGTCTACGACTGCAAACGGCATAGCAAGCCCTTGTTTCTTGGTTTCCAGTGCTACAGACAAGTAGCGTTCTACCGTTTCATGGTTGGGAACCGAGGTATACCAAAGGTTCCAAAGCTCACCGTCTGATGCCGCTTCCACGAGGGCATCAGCATGCTCTTCCTTAAGCGGGATAAGCTTAACGGTGGTTGATTCTAACTCTATTTCTTTTAGCCACATGACGTTACTCTCTTTCTAATTTTATTCTGAGGTGTATTGAAGGTTTACCAAGGATGAATGTCACCTTCCCAAGTGAAGAAGGTACCAGATTGGTCCAAAGTCAGACCTTGAGTGAGTTTGATGATTCCGGCAGCGCTCTCTTGAGCGGTAATGTCGGCTTCGTCACCACCCATATCGGTTTTCACCCAACCCGGGTGAACAGGGCAAACCGTAATCCCTTGCTCTTTAAGTTCTAAGGCCATGACTTGCATGACTTTGTTTACTGCCGCTTTCGAGCTTCTGTAGGCGTACATACCCACCGCATCTCGGTTAAGTGCCCCCATTTGGCTTGAAATCGTAACAATGCGCGGGTTGGGGGCTTCTTGCATTAACGGGATAATTGCGCGGCTAACCAGTAAAGGAGCAATACTGTTGACTGAGAAAGTCTCTAACCAACTTGGTGCGCTGACATTGTCGCGATCTTGCTCGTCAGGGCCAATGATGCCTGCATTGTTAATCAAAACATCGATTTTCTGACCTGCTAGCGATTCACTGAGAGCCTTGATTGAGCTTTCATTGGTCACCTCTAGCTCTACTAAGGTTAAATTACCATGGTCTTTTAAACTCATTTGATCATTTGAAGGTGCGTTGCGGTATGTTGCAATCACCTTGTACTCGAGTGCTAATAGCTGTTTTGTGAGCTCAAGACCGATGCCGCGAGAGGCTCCAGTAATTAATACGGTTTCCATATATCTGACTTCCTTTCTTTTTGTTTTATCGCGTGTATGGCTGTCGGTATAATTGCTATCGAATAGTTGCTATCGAAATAGCTACGCTTATCTTTGCTTCATGAAGGCAACGGCCAGCCCAGATGAAACGAACGTCAATCCGGCGCCAATATTCAGTCCAAGAATGAGCCTTGGTTTTGCCTTTAACCAAGCGGCTAGTTGATGAGAAAAAATACCCATCAAGCTGAAACCGAGCGCAGTAAGAATGGCGAACCAAACTCCGTATCCCACCATTTGCATTGTGACAGAACCAAGGCTTGGGTTAACGAACTGAGGTACAAACGCTAATACAAAAATACCCGGTTTAGGTTGAGAGCTGCAGACAGAAAGCCCGTTGCGAAGATGTGTTTGAGCGGCTGCTTTTTGGTTTCTTCTAGTGAAAATAGCTGACGAGAACGAAGCACTTTGATGCCCAACCAAATCAAATACCCCGCACCAACAATTTTAACCGCATAGAACGCGAGCTCAGACGTTTGAATAAGCAGGGTTAAACCAAAAGTTGCTGCCATTACATGAAAGAGTATTCCACTTCCTGAAGCCAGCCCCGATACTGTCGCTGCCAGTTTTCCTTGGCTTAAACCTCGGCCCATGGCAAGCAAGTTATCTGGCCCCGGTGAGACAACGAGTAGAAAACAGGCGAGAGTGTAAGTGATGAAAACTTCTAATGGAAACATGATAACTCCTTGTTTCTCTGCTTCTTTGGTATTGAAATTCAATGTAATCCGAGCTGTAACCTGACTTAATCGCTGGTGGTTAGGCTAACTCCAACGTCATAAACTGGCTGTTTGGGTCTAAGCTGTAATTGGCAAAAGGGCCGCATATTTGGAATCCAAACTTGGTGTATAGATTATGCGCGGCATTGAAATAGGCCTCTGTGCCTGTTTCTAAGCTCAGCCTACGGTAACCACGTTCTTGCGCGATATCCAAAACATGCTCGAGAAGGCCGGTTGCGACGCCAGACTTTCGTGCGAATGAAGAGGTTCGCATTGACTTTATTTCAGCATGGTTAACATCTAACTGTTTTATGGCTACACAGCCGAGTAGTTGATTCTCTTTCCAGCAGCTAAAGAAGGTGATCTCGGGTGCTTTAAGTGCGTCAACATCCAGTGCGTGAACACTCTCTGGCGGTGAGGTGGCGTACATATCGGCTAAATGCTCCTCGAGCAGCTTGATCACTTCTCCACCTGAAAGGTTATCGACTTTGATTTCCATGTCCTATTTCCTTTTTGTTGAGCTTTGTTTTCTTTGAACACTTTATCGCCAATTAATGCTGTTGGAAAGATGTAATTTATTTCATAGGTTGCTGTTTTTATTATTTTTTATGCGGTAAAAACGCGGGTGGTTTTTCCGAGACTTAGTAAAACGTGAGCAAAAGCAAAAGCAAAAGCAAAAGCAAAAAACTGGATGACTTGCTTTTGCTGTGACCTTTAAACCTCGGCACCTTCTGGCACGATGATTGGTAAATCAGTGCAGCCAAAATCGACATCCATTTGAGCGAGCAAGCAGGTCATCTGCCCCTATGATGGGTTTGATGATTGAAAACATGTTGGCAAAATTCCGCGACTCGGCGCTCAATGACTTGTCCTGCTGTCGTGATATAACGGACGGTTTTATTGCAATCTTGGTCATCGAAGTTTTTTGTCATACGAAGGTAAATATCATCAACCTTGGTGCGTAACGCTCGGAGTTCATCCATGGTGGTAACGAATGTATCTGTAATTCGTTTAGAGGTAGGAAGTTCTGCAAGCAGCTGCCGGTCAATAGTGACAATCTCATTGTCTACAAGGCGCTGCAACATGATCAGATCACCGAACAAGATGTGATTCCAATGAGCCATGATACTCGGAAAGAAAGCCTGACGATCTTGGTGAAGCTGCTCTTCACTGAGCTGTTGGCAAACATCTAGCAACTGATTGTTCATACGCTGGTTGTAGCAGGCCAGCATTCTTAAGTTCGAAGATAAGTCCATTTATTGTATTCCAGTGTTGAGGGGCTTAGCCCCAGTTATTGTTATTTTTCTTGTATAAGGTTCGAGTTCTTAAGTAGAGGTAAAGCGGTAAGCCGCAAGACACACCAACGCTGAACGTGCCAATTACCGCAAGGTATCGATGCTTAACTTGATGCTGTTTACCGTCCACAGAAATAAAGACCAGCAGAGCCACTGCCGCGACAATAACGTCTAACCATGCCATCAAACTGATTGAGTTGGTTGTGATTGACTTGATGAGCAGCGTCATATTGAGCCCATGCTCGAGAACCCAAGGCAATAATGCGCCGTAGGGGAGTACAATACCCAGTATGGTTAACAGTAGATACGTTCTTGCCATGGTTTTTCCTCGATGATAAGTCAGGGTTTAACTGGGTTAGCTGGAAAGCATTTAACGCCTTCAGGGATGTCGTACCAATCCACTTTACTTTCCACCCAGACATGAGCGGTTGGCTCAAAGAGCGAATCGTCTTCTAAGTTGACGGGTTTTAACTTGAGCTTCAGGATAGCGGCATCGTCTGGGTTGTAGTGATAAACACGGTTACCACAGCTTGGGCAAAACTTAGCGCTGTTCTTGTTGCCGCTGTCTGCTGTGCGTTGCCACTCACTCAATTCACCGGTAAATTTGATGTCTTCGGCAGACACCATCGCGGTCACGCTGAATGGGCCAGTCGATAGCTTTTGACATTCAACGCAGTGACATGCGATGACCATTTTTGGTGCTTGGTACAACTCGTAACTGACTTGACCACATTGGCATGCTCCTTTGACTGGAAATTCCATTGCTCTACTCCTTATGATGCCTGCAAATTCTTTTGTTTTTATATCGCGGGTGAGAGTTGTTTTTCGTAGCGCTGCTCTAACTGGACTTTACCCCAGAGTTCTCGCTCGTCTTCTTGACTGATAGTAAATCCATATCTTAAATACAGTGATTTTGAGACCGCCAAACCATCGACGGTCCACAAGATGATTTTCTGATAGTTTTGCTGTTGGCAGAACGCAATCGCTAGGTCCATCAACTGTTTGCCTAGTCCTTGACCACGGGCGATAGGATCGACGGAATACCAACGCAGTTGCGCTACACATTCAGACACTTCACAGATACAGATTGAACCAATTAAAGAGCCATTTGTTTTGGCTAGCCAGATGCGTTCTCGCGGGTTTTGGCGCTTGGCAAACTGTGCCAGTGGCTCTGCAACATACGCTTCAAAAGTGAAATCGTAGCCGTACTCTTTGGCGTAAAGTAGCCCGTGCTGCTTAACTATTTGACCTAAATCCCCAGGCTCTAATTGATGAGATATCTCCATAAACTCCAATCTTCCTTTACTTCTGAGTGATGGAACGCATGGAGTAGGGCACAATCATTTTGTGAAACGGCGTGACGAAGAACATGTAAAGCTTGCCCCAAATGTTATGTACATGGACAACGGTTGTGGCGTGCAAAATTGATTTTTCTGCTCGTTTTTCAATATAGAAGGAGACTCGAACATCTAAGTGTTTGTCGCTATCTTCGCCTATGACCTCGCTGTCAGACAGAGACACAAGGCTGAAAATCCCAGCCATGTCGCCGACTTTATAGTCAGGTGCCGTCTTAGACTCTTTGATTTCATTCATGGCACCAAGGTTTTTTAAACCCAGTTTCGACACAATGGCATTTCTCATGTTCATCAAGGCCGCGACAATGGGAGGGGTTTTGGTAAAAATAGCTAAATAGGCTTCCATTGCGGTTTGGTCTGGGTCGATCAATGTTGCACTAAATGTGTCATGAAAATAGGCGCCTTCTACGTATGTGGTTAGTTCACTTTCTGCGGGTATATTCATGATCACTCCTTGGTTTTAGTTGCGAACAGCCAGTATTGATTAGGCGCAACAAATTGACTACAACCGGAGTATGAGCGACATGGGAAATGTTAGTTGATACGCAAAATTTTGTTGATTATGTGCAAGATGGTGCACTTTTGAAGAGCCCTACAGAGGGTTGGTTAATTTGATCAGGGTTTCTCGAAGGTTATCTCGTAAAGTCACGTGATCGGAATGGGGACATATTTTATGTTGATCGGCGACGAGTAACGTCGATAAGCCAATAGATTTAGCGCCTTGCATGTCCGAGATTGGATTGTCACCGACCATCAAAGTATGGGCGGCGTGACTACCAATGCTATTGAGAGCAATTTGGAAAGCTTGTTCGCTGGGTTTGCGATAACCAATCTCGCACGACCAAATGACTCTATCGAAATATTGGGCTAACTCGCGACGTTCAAGGTCTTGTTGAAAAATGTCGGTGTTACCCGTGACATTAGAAAGCAGCACGAGTTTAGTCCCTTGGCTTTTTAAAGTACTAAGAAGCTCGTGTGTGTAGGGATAAAGTTCACCTGATCGAATGAAATGTTCCAAGTGCTGAATACCCAGCTCAGTATGAAAAGGAACGCCATGGGTAGCAAAAGCCAAGCGCCAAATAGATTCCCATTCAGGGTGACTGACTTGATTTGGCTGATAAAGCTGACGGATGTATAGCTCAATAAGTTTGCCAACTTTGACCGCTTGCGTTGAACTGCACACTGCTTCAAGAGATTGGGCTAAATTGCCCATCTTGCATAGTGTGTTACCGTAATCGAAGATAACTGTATTGTACATACCGCGTTGAATGAGACTGAGTACAAGAGTGTACAAAGTACCACGGATTATCGAGTTGGTACTTTGTACAAGATCTCAGATTCGTTTTAGCCAGTGACGTTTTCTAGGAATTTAGCGAGGTCATTCACGGCTTGAGAGTTAGCCGACTGAACCGTTACTTCCGTACCTTGAACCAGTTGTAGCGTTTGCAGCTTAAACAGGTTCTTGGCGGTAGCGGTTTTGCCTTTGGATACGATCTCTACTTCTTCAGCGTATTTTTTTGCTTCTTTCACAAACTGCGCCGCTGGACGTGTGTGTAGGCCACTTGGTGCGGTAATAACGACATTCTTCTTATGCATTGTTAACTTCTCCGAAATGAGGGTACGAGTAAAGCTGGCTTTATTGATACCGCAACGAAGTCGCTATAACTATGTTCCATAAGTGTTTTTTGAGGTGACGAGTGCTTTCTATGCGTAATTGTGATTGATGTCTTTTATTTTATTCACTTCTCAAAATAAATCGTGATCCGAGTCTAATCGAGTTTTAGGCGCGGTTATGCAGCGTCGTAACAGCGCCCTGAGTTGAAGGCTTTGAATGGGTTAATCTGCTTCGATTTCGAATATAGAATCTATGATAATGGGCAAGTTGCCTCGCACCGAAATCGCACCAAACACAGAGCGTGCGTGAACGCCTTTCTCGCCAAAGACTTGTGCCATCAGATCTGAGCATCCATCAAGAACTTTAGGGTGCTGTTCGAACTCTTCGGTCGCATTGACAAAACCTTGTAGTTTGACGACTCGCTTAACTCTAGACAGTGACCCTAGCTCTAACTTTAGGGCCGCTAGGATATCTAGCCCAGTCGCTTTGGCAAATTCATAACCTTGCTCGGTGGTGTACTCTCGGCCCAGCTTTCCTTTCGGAATTACATCTAGGCCAGCCATTGGGCCTTTCCCGGAGACATACAGCAGGTTGCTGGTGCGTACACAGTTACAATAACTGCCCTGTGGGTCGCTAGCGATTGGAAGCTTTAAACCAAGTGTTTCGAGTCTAGCTTCTATTTGGTCATGGTGGAGAGAGTTTTGCGAGATCGCGAGTTGTTCCGTCATTGTCGTCCCTGAAATGTTGCTATGTGTAATTGTGCATATTGACGATATCAGTGTGACAGGTTTGCTATAAATACCAAACAGGTTTAAGTGTTAGAAGCCTCGCAAATCGAGTTTAACCTCGTCACCTAGCCAATAGGCATAGAGTGTGTGATCATCAAGATCGTTGCCCGTATCGGCATGCACCAAGATACTAAGTGAGTCTCTGTTTTCGTCAAGCCAAGGAATGAAGCGTTCGAAGTCTTCTCGGGCAAATAGAACTTGGAAGCTCCATTGTGTATGAGGGCCAATAGGTTGAGTGATAATGCTCCCCAGCCGAAGATCAAACTGCGACTGAATTTTATGATGCAGTTCAGTTGCGAGCGCAAGCGTGTCTTGATTAAAGTAGATGTGAGCGTGATAGGCTCGGTGGACATTGATTGGCTTTTGCGGCTGATTCATAGAGGGCTCCTAATCACTCTCTCAAGTCTAGCCGCAACTCTGAACCTATTCATGTTAATACGATGAAACTTTTTCGTTTTAGTCGCTATAAAATATGGCCAGCCAAACCGTGACCTCATTCTTGGCGGTCGACAGCACCTTGTGTTTTTCGCCTGCGGGAATATTGATGAAGTTACCCTCGCCGAGAGTAACGACCCTTCCATCTTCGAACTCGAGTGTTCCTTGCCCTTTGAGCACGACCACCCATTCATGCTCGGTCTGTTTGTACCATCCCGTTTCTGGAGAGCTTTGTCCGTGGGAGAGAATGCGTTCGATGCGCACACTGTTAGTGGCAACGATATCTTCAAAGACTTCGTTAGGAAGCGATTCGGGGATGTTATCAAAGAGGTTGTTCACTATTGAGCTCCTTTCACTAATGAGTTTGCTTCTTCGCCGAGTAGACTTAACGCAGTGTTAGTTTCTATAAAGTACACCAGTGATTACGTTTATCTGGCTTGTTTACGCATTTTAGCTTGCTTAAGAATTGAGCGCTTTTCGCCATCAGTGGATTCATTCCAATGAAGGATTTCTTCAAGAGTTCGAAAGCAGCCCATACAAACATCTTCTTCGTTAAGACAGCAGTGCCTAATGCACGGGTGCGGGATGCTTTCAGTTGTCTCTTTCGGTTTATCATTCATTGGTTTACCTCGCTAGTTACAGTCTAGTTGACTAAAGCGAGGTTACGCCGTTTATTATTGCTAAGCGTTCGGACTTTGGACTGATTTAGTCAAAAAACGCTTGAGCTCCTGATACCGATTCAGACCACACTGCAAACTCATTACCGCTCGGCTCTAGAAAGTGAAAACGACATCCGCCCGGAAAATCGAAGATCTCTCGCTGAATCGTACCACCTTGAGCGACAACTTTATCGTAAGTAGATTGTAGGTCTGCGCTATAGAACACCAATAAGGCACCACCTGTTTGAGTTTGACTAGAAACATCGGATTTGAAAAATCCACCGTCTAATCCTTGATTAGAAAAAGCAGTGTAATCAGGGCTATAGTCAACAAAGTCCCATTGAAACACGGCGCTGAAAAATGCTTTGGTTGCTTCAAGATCCTTGGCCGAAAACTCCACATAGTTTAACTTTTCGTGCTGATTCATAGCGGTGCTTATCCTATCTCTTGCTTAATGTGTACGAGAGGTTTTAAGCCTCGTGAGTCATTATTTTAGCTTGTTATTCTTAAGTCGCTCTTTAACTGACATTTCGGTAGCCAAAACGTGCGAGGTAATGCCAGATCTTTTTGATATCTTGCTCATCGTAACCTTGCTTTGTCACGGCGCTGCCTAATAAATCGGGTGTGATTCTCCCATCGACGGCGATTTCTTTGGCGAGCTCGATAAACTCTTCGCCTCGATATTCCGGATGCTGTTACATGGTTTGGCTTACCCTAGTCACTGCACATGCTAAGCAGAAGCTGCCAGTCTTCTTTGGAGACATAGTTTCGATAGACTCTTACTCGATAGTAACCACTCTTGGTCAAAGACGTGACACGAATGTGTGGTAAGCCAATGATTGGAAATCGATGTTTGAGTGCCGCGGGTATGCCATGCAGATAAATATCCTTGGCGTCGGTAGTCAGTCTACTGTCGTTGTTTTTACGATTAGCAAAGTACTGATAGCCACTATTTAAAATAACAATGGCATACGCCACAAAGCCTTGTTCGTGAGAAAAAAAGATTTGGCTCGATAGCACGAAGCCAAAACCCACAACAGCTGAAATGATGGCTGCGCTTAACGAGCGTGCTCGTTTCTTAAATTGTATCTTTCTCATATCCATTCCTCCCGACGCTTATTATTCTGTTGGTCAAATAAAGGCCAAGAGTTGAATGAGTAAAAATGCGTGTAATCTCAAATAATTGGCCCCATTGGCCGTCTACAGTGATGCGCCGTCGATGTCGGTGACGGGTAGTTGGTCGAGGTCTAAATCATCTAGGCAGCGAGCATTGATCGCCCAACCCGTAAACGGCTGCTTTCCTGCTCGTATTTCTTCAGCAGTAAGTGTGCTAGGGATTCGAAAAGGCAGAATGCCACAATTGGGGCAAAAGTAATCTTGGGCTGTTTCACTACCCCAACGATAAACAGAGAGATATTCGATTGGTGTGAGCAGCTTTAGGGCTTGTTTGGAAACTCTAACATTCAGTGAACCACGTTTTGTACACACAGTGCAATTACAGCGCCTTAAGTGGGTAATGTCGGCGTCTACTTCGAATTGTACTCGTCCGCAGTGACAAGATCCCGAATAGCTTTTTTGCATTGTTCTCACTCCGTGAATTTAGTGCATACCAAGGTAGTACATATCAAGGTCTAGAAAGCTTTCTCTGTCAGTAACTCACCAATCTCAGACATATGACTTACCTGCGTGATCCCTGCTAAACCTGCCGACTTCTTGTGTGGTGCATAGTAGATGCTGCGCATCTTAGCTCTTTTGGCTGCGAGTAGACCCACTAAGCTGTCCTCTATCACAAGGCAATCTTTTGGGTGAAGTCCCTTCGATTTTGCCACATGTAAGAACAAGGTTGGGTCGGGTTTCCAAGCTTGAATGTCATACCCGCTAAAGATGTTCTGCTTAAAAAACGCGGAAAGCCCTGTCACTTCTAAAGCGTGTTCAATCTTAGCTCTTGGCGCTGAAGAAGCGACGCAAAAAGGGATATCAAGCGACGATAATAGTTGGTGGACTCCGGGGTTGGCCTTAAGCTTGGAGCTGAACAACCTTTTAATCTTCAATCTATATTCTTGTTCGAAATCTGTAGGTAGTGTGACTCCGTATTCGGCCTCAATATTTCCAATGATGCTCGCCAATTTCCAACCGCGAAACTGGGTGATTAAAGCCGTGATATTCGACGGTATACCGCATTCAGTCAGCTGTTGGCTTAGTGCTAGGTTGCATAAAAACTCACTATCAACTAGCGTACCATCGCAATCAAAAATGATTAACTTCATTGTTAGCCTCTTAAAGCAAACGTTGCAGTACTAATGTAGTGGGAGCATTACAAAAACTGGCTTTCCAATTCATAGGCTTCGATCTCGATAGGTGACTCCGCGTAGCCGAAGATCAGCAGTTGCAACAGATAGTCTTTGGTAAACGCTTCAAGGCCCTTATCTTCAATCTGTTTAACGTGAATGAGTTCGTGTGCGATAAGTTGTTTGTTACCTCTTCCGCGATTTTCAATCCAAATCCCGTAGCCAAATGTCATGCCGACTAAGTAGGGAGAATCGAGGCCAAGTCGCTGCATTTGGAAAAGCAAAGATTCGTTTTCTGGTAGAGGTAGTTCCTCGGTGTAATGGATGCGAACTTTTTCTGGATGTTTGATGCCAATTTTACGCGCAATTTCGATAAACTGTGGAGACAGGGGTTTACCTTGTTCTAATACGATAGCTTCATTCTTTCTGACGTACTTTAAAGAAAGTGGATAGTAAGCATCGATTTGCTCTGTTAGACGGCTAGGAGGATTCGCGTATTGCGCGGCTTTATCCTCGCATCCAATGAGCGTTAACGCCAAGGCGGCGAGTAATGTGCTTTTCAACAATGACCTCATGGGCAGTGAACTCCTTTCAAACTTGCCTATTGATGATTAGTCGCTGATTTTATTCAGTATTTTGATATACCCAGGTAACCTCAAGATGCGTGGTTCAGCGAGAACTGCCTAGTTTGAAAACGCGGCAACGATTCAACAATCTAGTGGGTCTAAATTAAGAATCGTTAACAAAGTGTGCGAGCTAGGCAAACTCGCCCTTCAGAAGCGCGTCACGGATTTATTTTCTACGTTAAATGACTTGGAAAGAACCCGTTATTCCGCTGCATCATTTGCTTTGAATTGGACCCCGTGACCACGCTCTGAATTCTGTATCCTGAAGTCACTTGGGTATATGAGGTTTATGTTATATCTCTTCGTCTCGAAAGTCCTGTGGTTAGATTCACATTTAGAGTCAAATTTATCCTTTCTCAACAATAAGATAGGTGTGTACTTCTGGGTATTGGTCAAATTCTAGGTGACGAATGGTACATCCGAGTTCGATAAACAGGGCCAAAAAGCCATTGGTACCCAGAGAAGAGTAATAGACTTCTGGGCCCATGAAGTCATCAGTATGCGCACCTGCCTTCTCTACGCCGCCAAACGAAAATATAAATAGGCCACCCGAGTTAAGGCTGTTGACGATTTTAGTAAGCACATTTTGCTGCTCAGACAGAGGGATATGCCAGATGCTATCCCATGCGGTAATAAAGTCGTACTTTTCATTAAACTCATACTGGCAAATATCCGCATGAATGAAATCGACACTTGGATGACGTTCCTTCGCAAGTTTGAGCATTCCCTGAGATACGTCGAGACCAGACGGAATAAAGCCTTCTTCTGATAGCAGTTCAATAAATCGGCCAGTACAACCACATCCGATATCTAAGGCTTTCCCTTTGTGTTTGGCGAAGCTCAGAGCTCGTCGGTGCGCGTCGATGCCATTATTCATATTGAATTTGCCACTTTGCCAGATGTGGGTAATTTGGTCGTAGGCTTGGCCAATGTCAGTAGGTTTCACGGGAAGTCGTCCTTGGTATTAAATGCTAGCGGTTTACTTTAAGCGAATGTGACTATCAGTGTTGGAGCTAACTAATGAATAAATTAAGTAATTAAAGAGTCTGTCTTATATTTGATTATTTCCAACCTTGTTGCCATTTGCTGGCATCTTTTAGTTCTGTCCAGTCTATGAGGTATTCGTTTTTAGATATGATGGCTTCGAGTTTACAAGATAAAACCGTACCATCTTCTTCATACTCTACTTCGGTAATCGGAAAGTGCTTTTCGCGGTTTTTTGGTTCAATGGCCGTCCATTTGCTGTTGGGAAGTTTTGCGGGTGCGATTCGATTCATTTTAATCCTGTTCGTAGTCACTCAGAAAAGACAAAGAGTAACTACGAACGACTTTGGATGGAAGTTCAGTATATGGCAAGCAATCGTCGGTATGACTTAGGCTTTAGCCGTACGGTTACGTCCCAGAACCTTATTGAGTGCAATACCAATAAGTGCGGCCAAAACAGTGACGAAATAGAGCATGGTTAATGTACTTTTTACGACCGTGAATGCGCTGCTCAGTTGCACCAAAGATTCTGAAAGATTTGGGTATTGCGTTAACATTTGCCAGATGCACAGATTCTCAGCGTAATCGAAGAGGCTCACTAACAGGGGAGTGTAAGCGAAATAACGCCAGATACGGCTCGTTAGTTTTCCTGCTTTTGTGAGCCACAGAAGTAGGCTTGAATAACACAGCGTGAAGAGTAACGGGTAGAGCACATCCAGGGGAAGTTGCGTGGTGAGATAATATTGTCGGCCTTCATCACCTAAAGCGGCAAGTAAGCCTTGCGCCTGTTGATAGGAGTATCCTGCTGGTGACATATCAAAAATGAGTTGGCCATCGGCAAAACCTATCAGAGTCGGAATACTGACATTGAGCATGGTGAGGTAAATGGCATTGGTGAGAACGAATAGAATGAGTACCTGTCGTCCCGAGGTTTTGTTGTAGAAAGAGTCGATCATCTTGCTTCCTTGTGTTCGGCGCTTTGTTATGCCGAGTGTGTCAATGATTTAGATGTTTTCGTATCGACTGAATGCGTAACCGACAGCTCACTAGTAACGACCAATACGATGTGTTTCTTGCTGATGATTGTTTTGGGTTTAGGGCATTTCCTAAAAGCCCTTTCCCTCAAGGCCCCTTCCCTCAAGATATAGCCTTCTCGCTGGGGCTGAATCTAGTTAGAGCTTTTGGAATGTAAAATTCGCAAGCCTGTCGAGTTGCGACAGTGGGTTGCTGCCAAGCTTCACATAGATCTTTTTGATTGTGCCTCGTTCGAGTGAACTGTTTACATTTACCACAGCTTTCCATAGCGATATGTCCCTGTAATTAAATATTTATTGCATAGACTAAAAACGTACAGGTTGTTTTTTGTACTACTCTTAATCTATAAAATACAGGAGGCTAGGTTATTGATTTAGGCCAAGTACTTTCCTATTTCGACTTTCCTATTTTGAGTAAGACTGTGGATATTGCTCTTGGGCACTCGAGATGGGTGTGACTGCTCGACTTTTCTTGAACCGACTGAAACAGATAAAACCAAGCACCATGACCAGAGGTATCAATATCGGAGCTAAGACGGGGAACAAAATAGCAATCAGTAAACCAATTGTGCTTACCAATGCCCCTATCAGCAAGATGCCAATCCCACTTACAAAAAGTGCTAGTAACATTGCGATGAAGATAGCGATGACAGCAACAATCAATGACGCCCAAGCGCTATAGATAAATTTCATAGGCCCTTCTACAGCCTTACCACCGAAGGTGACCGTGAAATGGGCTTCCACCATCAAGCCAATAGCAAGAGAAAGGGCAATGACTACGATAGTACTAACTATCACTTTCTTCATGAGTTTTGGTCCATTCGACCTGCGATGAAGACAAAATCTAGATCAATTTCCCGTTTGTTTGACGGGGCGCCCCAACTTGAGACCAATGCTTGCCTTGCCGCTAAGAAGAAGTCTTCACCTTGTTCTTCAATGCACAAGCGTGTAGCGGAAAAAGTGCGAATGAAGCTCATAAATTCATCCAGTGTCCAAGTTACTTTCATTTCAAATTTAGGTGTATCGATTGGCGTAAATGGGAACTCGACATTTTGGTAATGATCGCATAGAAGTTGGTTCTGCGGTGCCCAATAAGGTTCAATAACCTCTAGAACCGTTTTACTAAACAACGGGTCAAACTCTGAATTGACACTAGGCCACACATAACCCCATGCCGCGAACACACCGTTGGGTTTGAGAACACGTTTCACTTCTGGCCAATATTTCTCAAAATCGAACCAATGTAAGGCTTGAGCAACACAGGCAAGATCAAAAGAGTTGTCTGCGAATGGCGTTTCTTCTGAGGGGGATACCGAATATTGAATGTTCTTGTGTTGTTTCGCGTGTGCAATCTGTTCTTCACTGACATCGGTAGCTGAAACGGATTCAAAGTGTCGAACTAGGCTGATTGCGGCTTGACCATTGCCACAAGCACAATCCCAAGCTGCGCCATTTGATGGTGCCAACTGAGCTAAGTACTGATAGATATTCTCAGGATAAAGTGGACGAGCCACTTCATAGAGATCTGATTTCTTACTGAACAGAGTATGTACCGTCATATTCCCTCCTTTTGGATTAAGATTCGCAAAAAGCATCCATGCGAATAAAGAAAGTGGTCATATATAGAGCTTGAATGCACTTTGTTGCGCAAGTTGGTTTTCAATAATTGAGGGCGAGAGCAGATTTGTCGACTAGGAGGTTACACGCTTTTCATTGGCGTGAACAACCAAAATAAAGGGCTTTGTCATGCTACATGTATGAATGTATTCATACATGTATCGAGCGAACATATATTCATCATGAATATTTTTCATGTTGAAAGTGAAGTAAAACCATTGTCATTAAAAATAGTACCCACGTATAAAACATACTCTGCTCTTGAATCTGTATACGATATTACAGAGTGCCAATGTAACCTGCTCAGAATTGGCATAAAACCGTGAAAAATACGGGCTGGGATAAAATAAATAAACGATTAAACCCTAAAAGAGTATGAACAAAGTTTAGCTTTCAATCAGGAAATAGGATACCAGAACGCAATGGCAACGGATTTTAAATTTGCAGTTAACAGCATAACTTTCGACGAGAATTATCAACCAAAAGATAATACACGTGTTACAACGAACTTCGCTAACCTAGCAAGAGGCGAGAGCCGCCAGTCGAATCTTCGCAATGCTCTGCGTATGATTGACAACAGCTTTAATGCTTTAGCACACTGGGACAACCCTAACGGTGAGCGCTACTCTGTTGAGCTAGAAATCATCTCTGTTGATATGGACATCGAGGGCAGTGGTGATGCATTCCCATCCATTGAAATTTTAAAAACGAACATTCTTGATAATAAGACTGGCGAGCGCACCGAAGGTATTGTTGGAAATAACTTCTCTTCTTATGTTCGCGATTACGATTTCAGTGTTCGATTACTTGAACATAATAAAGATAAGCCTCAATTTACCGTCCCAGAAGATTTTGGTGATTTACACGGTAAGTTATTTAAACATTTCGTTCAGTCCGATGTATATAAGCAGAACTTTAAGAAGTCACCTGTTATCTGCTTAAGTGTGTCAGACAATAAAGTGTATAAGAGAACCGAGAATCAACATCCAGTGTTGGGCTATGAGTACCAGCCTAATGAATCGTCTCTTACCGAGCAGTATTTTATGAAAATGGGCCTTCAAGTTCGCTACTTCATGCCGCCAAATAGCGTTGCTCCACTCGCATTTTATTTCTTTGGCGATCTTCTGAACGATTACACTAACCTAGAGCTAATCAGTACCATCAGTACCATGGAAACGTTCCAGAAGATCTATCGTCCAGAAATTTACAACGCCAATGCGGTAGCGGGCCAGAGTTACCAGCCAAACTTGAAGAACCTTGATCACTCTCTTACTCAGATTGTTTACGATCGTGAGGAACGCAGTCGCTTAGCGGTAGAGCAGGGCAAGTTCGCACAAGAGCACTTTATTGAGCCTTACCAATCCATTCTTGAGCAGTGGTCTGCCAATTACGCTTAATTCTTGTGAGTAGAGAGTCCTGATTATGAAAACATTATTACCAACATCTACCGCAGGTAGCTTACCGAAACCTTCTTGGCTAGCACAGCCAGAGGTACTTTGGTCTCCATGGAAGCTTGAAGAGCAAGAACTTATCGATGGTAAGCACGATGCGCTGCGCATATCCATTCAAGAGCAGCAAAAAGCAGGTATCGATATTGTCAGTGACGGTGAGCAAACTCGCCAACACTTTGTGACGACGTTCATTGAGCACCTAGATGGTGTGGATTTTGAAAAGCGTCAAACGGTGAAAATCCGCGATCGCTATGATGCAAGTGTGCCAACCGTTGTGGGTCCTGTGAGTCGTCAAAAACCAGTATTTGTGGAAGATGCAAAGTTCTTGCGCACGCAAACTGATAAACCAATCAAGTGGGCTCTTCCTGGACCAATGACCATGATTGATACGCTTTACGATGACCACTATAAGAGCCGTGAGAAACTGGCTTGGGAATTCGCTAAGATTTTGAATCAAGAGGCGAAGGAACTTGAAGCGGCTGGCGTTGATATCATCCAGTTTGATGAACCGGCATTTAACGTTTTCTTTGATGAAGTGAATGCCTGGGGAATTGCTTGTTTAGAAAGAGCGATTGAAGGCTTAAAATGCGAAACCGTTGTACACATCTGCTACGGCTATGGAATTAAAGCGAATACTGATTGGAAGAAGACGCTCGGTTCTGAATGGCGTCAATATGAAGAGGTGTTTCCAAAGCTGCAACAATCGAACATCGACATTATTTCACTTGAGTGTCATAACTCGCGCGTGCCTATCGAGCTATTGGAGCTGGTTCGCGGCAAGAAAATCATGGTCGGTGCGATTGATGTGGCGACAGACTCGATTGAATCCCCAGAAGAGGTGGCAGATACACTCCGCGAAGCACTAAAGTATGTAGATGCCGACAAGCTCTACCCGTGCACCAACTGCGGAATGGCTCCGCTGTCTCGTGAAGTGGCGAGAGGCAAACTGAACGCATTAAGAGCCGGTGCGGAAATTGTTCGAAAAGAGTTGGCTGAGAATGCCTAGTTCGTTTTAAGCTGAATAATAAGTACTTGGCTTTCTAGACGATGCCAACTAGCAGCGCGCTTGAATTTTACGTAATACACGAAAAATCAGGCGCGTGTTTTTTTGGGAGTGTAGCCCCAGCCTCAACGATTAGTTTCTTCAATTTTTGAAGAACGGCTTATTAATAGTTTACTGCCACTTTGAGAAGCATAGCGGTAGTGACAATGTAAAGTCTGAACGATTAGTTATAAGACTTTACAAGGTCTAGGTATCTAACTTCATCATCAGCAATTTCACCATCTGCATCTGAAATTTCTGCCGCCAGAGTTTTTGCTTGCTCAGCAGCCCCAAGCGTTACTATTTCTTGCATAAGGTCGGAGAGATAAACGGATATTTCCTCTTCGGAAAGACTAATGATACCGTTGATTTTTGCTACGCAGTCTCGCTGGTAGGACTCAATGCTAACGGTAGAATGCCATTCAATGGTCTTTAAAAGTTCATCGATATAGCTTTGTTCTGCAAGCGATACACGTTTATCTACTTTATAGAAGAATGTTGCTAGCTCGATAAGTTTTTCACTTACTTGTTGTTCTTCTCCTCGTAATAAAGTTGCTACTTTGCTTTGAAAAACACTAAGAATATTCATTTATAGTCACCTGTGATAAAGAGGGGCTAACCCAAGTTCAATTTTATTTAGGAGGGTATAGATATAGTTTCGTTAACTATTTGGGCCGTATATCGAAAATCTATTTACTCATATATGCAAAAAGTTACATTAAGGCGATATTAATGCAAGTGCCTCATCTATAAAGTGAGGCTGATAACTAAAATGTTAACTGCCTTGAAAGTAGTTTTGTTAAGTTGCGGGACTTAGGTTGATGAGTCTTTTTATTCAATAAGTTAGTCTCATTGGTTTAGTCCTAGTTCTTTCTGCTTAGCTTTACTCAAACCCAGTGAAACAAGTCGATGAGACTCTGAGAGATAGTATTTTAGGTCTTCATCTAAATGCCCTTCAGTGTCGACTTGTTGAATCCACTTCATCCCTCGATTGGCGAAATAGGGCGCTGGTATATAACCTTCAAGATCCTTGAGGAAATCATAGTTTCTTGGGGATGTTTTAAAAGTAATAGCGGGTTGCTTATCTTTGCCCCAACCGCCAACGGCAAAAACTTTTCCACCCACCTTCCATACCTGTGAGTTTCCCCATTGAACAACATGAGTTGTGGCAGGAAGCGAACGGCAATAATCATTGAATTGGTCATAGTTCATGGTGTTCTCCAGATAGACAAGTAGGCTTCGAAATAGAAGTAGAACTTCCTATTCAATAACGCAGTCATTATGGCCATTGATTCTACCGAAGTCATTGCCCGTGGCTGTGTGTTTACTCGCGATTCTTAACAATGTGTCTGAGTAGGGGGAGAGTTATTTGTACGTTTTACCTTTATGTCTTAGCCAACCGTGAGGGTGTCGGTTGGATGGATCGTGGTGAGTCCAATGAATGGCACCGCCTTTTTTATTCCATTCGTATTCACCAAAAAATTCGATATGATCTCCGACACTGAGATTAGCGACGCGAGGCGCTAAATCGATATTGTGTGCAATAAGGAGTGTTTGCTGGCTCTTTAGTTTAATAATAAACTTTTGATGTCTTGAGCCATCGTTATCGTCTGGAAGAATGCGGATCACGCTACCAGAGCCCAGTACTTGAACATCGCTTTTGTGCGTTTGAAAAGCGTGTTTGAGAATCTTGTCGTTAGCGGTAGCAGTGCTGTGTGCAAACGTGAAAATAGCTATCAATACAGCTAAAATCCATTTCATTGATAGTTTCCCTTTTGTCTTTCTATTCGTTTGAGTAAAGAATGTTTCGATCATTCAAGTGAAGGTTACGGGAAGATTGTTATTACTCAATGTGCATATGGGTAATATGAGTAGAGCAGCCAAAAAAAATTGGATTTTTACATAGTTTTCATCTTTATGGAGAAGGTTTAGGCAGTTAAGTTTTCGTGACGTGACTTAAAAAGTTGGCAGCTGTTCGCTAAGCTGCCAACTTTACTGATGGAGACTTAACTTGGTCGCTAAGTCTTAAGGCGTATCATTGAAGATGATTTCACGCTTAAAGTTCCATAGAGGCGCTCCTCCCGCATCTTGCCCTTCAACTCTAACGACGGAACTATTGGCGTCGATAGGTGATGTTGGGATAGGTAAAGTGAAAGGTTTCGCTTCCTCTCCATAAGCCCATGTGTAGTATGTGGCTTCTACCTCCATTGGTTCCCACCAGTATCTAGCAACCGATAACTTGATTCGCTCTGTATTCTTAACAAGTAGATTCAGCTCAGGGTTACTGTTACTAAGAGTGATTTGATAGTCGCCAGCAGAGTCATCAGCAAATTGGAAACTGCTCTTTGTGACGGCTTGATTGGCTAACCCCTCATATACCTTTGCAAACATAGATTGATAGCCACTGGTAAGGTCTTCTGGTGTCGGGCTAACATCCACGTCGGCGCTGCAGCCATAATCTTCAATTAGCTGTCCTTTATGATGGCCGAAACGAATGGCTTGGCTAAATGAAAAACTGAAGTCGATACCGAGTGGAAGGGAAGAAAAAAGACCTATTGGATGTTGTTCTAGAGCGCTATAATTTATGATTGTTGCGCCGCCTGCCCCCGTTTTTGGATCTATTCCATAAATGATTGCCGCATCATCATCTTGCATTGCACATGTAAACAAATCGCCTGCGGAGTAGGTCGAAGCATCACTCAGCAGCGCAACAGGTTTTGTGTAGACTTGACCATAGGAGTTCGCTATCTCGGTTGGGGTTATAGGGAGGCTAGAAGAGTAAAGTTCTTGGCTGCCGATTACACCATCTAACCTAGCTTGGAAATCGCTGAACCACCATTCTGTTTCTTGATACTGAGAAAGATCTTGGATTAGTTCCGAGTTTAGCATACGGAAACCATGGACATTTGCTTCACCCGGGGTAAAAAGTTGTGGCATGGACTCTGCGTAATACACATAACCGCCATAATTACCACTGACGTCAATCAACAGCCCATCAGTGTGTTGATTTTGTTGAGACAGAATGTCTCGTATAGAGAAGAAATCAGGTAGCCATGAGTCATAGGGCTGAAAGAATACAGATTCAACTTGCCGTAGGTTCGACCATTGTATTGAACCGTATGGTAGTCAAACGTCTCTCCATACCATTTGTTGTCGTTAAGGGTGGTTTGACTTCCCTTACTTGTCTTGCGTTCTACATGTTTATTGAAGTGGTATTGCTCATAGTTGACGCTTTGAGGGCCCTTTCCTTTGGCCTCTGTTGATGTATTGGGTGTTGGCAAACTCATATTTGAAATGGAGTGCTGAATGTCTCCACCAATTTTTGAATATGAATAAACAATCCACTCATACTCAGCCTCGAACTCTTCACCTGTCTTAGCTGAACGAAATCGGAACGTTACAGTATCTTCCTCTGGGAGGAGATTAGAACCACCCCAACGATAGGTCATAAACTGGAGTGCGTTTTTAAAACCGCCATAAGGATTGGAGCCATTACCTTTGGGTATGAGTGTCTTCATAGCCTCTTCAATAGGTAATCCTTGATAGCCAATGAGAATGTCGCCAACCTCGGGATTTTGGCCCCCTGGTGTCAAGTTGATACCATTCCAAGTTTGCGCGACACGAACTTGGAAATAGTCATTTTCATCTTTTACGCGAATTAGCCAAAACGGCATTTCAAAGCCATGATCTCTAAATCGGCTTGGTAAATAATAGGCTAAATGTAGGTCTCGTTGACTTCTAAATAGCTCGCTCAGCGACCTATGTAAATCGTGGGTCGTCATGGATTGCGCTTCGTTGGCAATCTTGGTCACGCCTGCGATGGGGTCTAGATGCCCGTCGGTTGTGGGGCTTATTCCATAGTATTCATTCTTGTGGAACTTGTTGACATAGAGCCCATCAATAACAAGTTTGGCCTTGTCTGCGACGAGTTGTTTCTCTTCAGAGGACAGTTCTAAGAACTGCATTCGGTCCCGGGCTTCTGAAATTGGCAATAGTTCGAATGCAAAACTTGTATTTGCTGATACAAGTAGAGCGAGAGTACTGAGTTTTGCAATGGTTCTCATAGTTATCCTTATCGACCTAATAATGTTTTCGCGGCTGCAAGTAGGACGCAGCAGCAATAGATTTTTGAGCGAATGGTTGGAACAACTTTGATACAACAAAATCATCACGATTTTGAGTAGAATCGCGTTAAGTGACAGGTCTGTTACTTATTGTTTTATATCATAATTTAGTCCCAACTAAGCACTAGGCTAATCTGAGATTCATATAAGCCAAAGTGCATATGTGTAATATTGGGGCGATAACTGATTTGAAAGAGAGCAGTACTGCAAAATCATCGTGTTGTTGAGAACTGAGTCCCGTTCAGCAGAGCGATATGAAGTTTCTTTACCTTTACGGTTTTTTAGTAAGGCAACTCTCTGATAGCTCGCTTAGTTTTTTATGAGGTAAGTCAAACTTATTGTGACTGATTGGTAGTGTGCTTCTTATATAAGGTGCTGAAGTCTATTTGAGATGGGATTAGCTCCCGACCAACATACACTACAACCCTGTTAGCTCCAGCAGACAACCCTAGCTCTGTGAAGGCGCGTTCTTCGATCATAGTTAGGCCTCCGTCAGTCTTTTCCATGGGATGGAACACAATACGAGGTGAAGGGGTATAAAATCGCTTCTGGATAGAGCGGTTGAAAAGGTGTTTTAACAACTTTTCTGCAACATAGAAATCACTTAGCAGGGTTCTAGGGTGCGAAAAAGGATTGATACCTTCCGCACTAGGGTAGTTCCCATAAGCCATAATTTTTTTGGCTGAGTGCTTATGTTTGTCCACTTTGAGAAGAGGCTTTTCGTCTATGACTTTGAGTGTTTGTATGTTGGTGATTTTAAGTCGGTGTTCCCAAATTTGTACATAAAGAGTGGTGCCAAAATGGTTGATGAGCTTACGAATCATAGAGCCTTTATCCGTTTAATCTTATTGGGTTACATTAACAGTGCTATAGAACTTATCGTACGGTGTGGGTTTGAGCTTGGATAATTGTTGCCCCAAAGGGGTAATCTAAGAGCGCAATCATACGATTTTTGAAGAGAGCACGCCCGCCTCCACATGGGCTCGAACTTCCATTCAAGAGAAGCATACCAGCTTGCTCTCCCAAACTCAGTTCCATTGAATGGCAATTGCTGTCTTGCCACAATAGGCCCTGCTCTGTCTTAAAGTAGATTAAGTCCTGCTGATACTTGGTCAGAAGAGAGGCTTGGTTAGAGTTAGTATCTTGGGGGGCGCCCTCAATGACTTCGCTGACATAAAGGATCTCTAGTGAGGGAACAGAGTTCATACCTTCACTATGTAACTTTGGACCGTCTCGCTCAGAGAATACCGTCAACATCGGTGTATTCGATCTAAAGCCGATACACGCTACTTCATAATACAGTGGGTGCTGTTTCGCCCAAGAACCAGGTACGCCAATCAAATGTTGGTACCCTTCGATAGGACAAGCGTTTTGTGTGGGAAACTGAGTTTCAAGATTATCCCGACAGGTTACTATATTGTTTTGGAGTGCAGATTCAACCATGTCTGAATGTCGATTCGGTTCACTCACCATCCATGAAGAATAAACCTCATCTTCGAGCGCTAAACAGCCTAGATAATCACCAATAGAATTCCGATAGAACATCAAATCGCTAATTAGCCATAGTCCGCGATTCAAAATGTCGTCTGGCTGTTTGGACATCGCATAAAAATGGCACTCCGCATTATAATGTTCACTTAACAGCACCTCTGCGGTGTCAGGGTTTCCACCCCTGTAGAGGTTAAGTGCATTCTCCCTGACACTGTTTATGTTTCCAATAGAACATTGAGCCATTGAATTGGGGCTGAACGCGATAGTGAGAATTGTCAGCAACAAACTGAAGATGATGTTTTTCAAACTTAAGAAACCTTTTTCTACGTTCTAAACGGAATGTGGTAACTGTTGCTATTGATTAACTCGGAGGGTATATGACTCCGTTACCAGACGAACAGTTTGCAGTAGCTAAGCATAAAGAAAGTAAGCAGCAACCCAGACCACCCTATAACCCTAGTAACGACTTCCGGAGCTTTGGGATTAAAGTGTGGAAACATGATTGCCGCAAATGAAAACATAGGTAAAAAACCATATAGCTGCCCCAAGTGTTTTGAAGACATAGCAGGAAAAGGAGGAACAAATAGGTAAATGAGCAAGTAGATTGCATAAACTGCGATAGACAAGCCCGCCTCTTTTCTTGAAGTCTCGCTACCATCAGAACAGAAGTAAAAGCTTGTCAGCACAACAAATATCAGAATGTCAATCAAGTCCAGTAGCTCCTCTAAATGCACTAAGAAATGGCGAATAACACTTGGCTAGTGTCTTTGCTTACTAGAAGGATTTTAAAACAGATTGCCTGTGTGTGATAGCTGCGTAATTAACTGAATTTATAGTAAAAGGTATAAAGTTCTTAGGTTATTTGCTCAATGTGCCGCAGTGACGTTGTACTGTCTTGAGTGAACGATTATCAACTAAACAGTTTGTTTGATTTAAACCTAGTATTCTCCGATGACAATCAGTTCTCTATCTGACTTTGTGACAATCAAAGCAATTGAACGGTTGTCTTTGCGAAATCCCACGGAACATATCGCCATTGACCCTGAACCACATGTAATTTCTGGATACGTTTCGGTTAATGACATTTCATCCACTTGCTTAGGTAACGAATCCCAGCCTTGTGACGTGAGGGTAGCTTTCACGATTTCGTAACTTTGACCTTCTAGCTGAGAAACATCTAGTTCACTTGCCAATAAAGCGACTGAAGTCAGAAAAAATAGAGCAACAATGGACTTAACCATTGGTTGGTGTTCCATGACAGGCATAAATCTCGAGGGTTATTTGTAAGTCAAATGGTAGCTGTTTCATCCAACTTAGTGCCTTACTACCTAGTTGTTTCAATATGAACAGCATGGTTGGGTTTGATTGGAACTCAAACTCTTTTGCTTCGTATATTTGTCGGTCTTGATTGCCCGATATGGTTATGCCCCCAAAGATTGCAAATAATCATAGATTTCTTTGGGCGCGATAGGAAAATACAAAATATCATTAAGATTGATGAAGGCAATAACGTTTTTAGACCGGGTATCCTTAGCGACGGCATCAAGTGCAAAAACGTTGCTATGAATATCTGACAGTATTGCACATTTTTCCAATAGAACCTTCCTGAGCTTGTAATCCATTATATGATGGGTGCTAACGTATAAGCACCCAAGTGAAAGATTGTGTTTTAGTAGCGAAGCCATTTTTCAATGATATGGCTAGACTACCTTTTATATCAATAAACTAAGCTTCTTTTTTCTGTGCGTCATTCATTGCCTGAAGGTTGCTATTAATTTTAAAAATTACAATCATAAGCTCACACCAAATTCTTGCACCGACAGCACCGCCAATAATGGTCAATAAACCCAAGAAAAAACTTTCGATTGAGAATCCATAATAGCCTCCAAACATTGTAGCTAGTCCAGATACAAGAGCAGCTAATAGGAGCAACCAATATAGAATGGTGACAAGTTTTGGAGTTAACATTGAATCGAATGAAAATACTGCTTTCATGACTACATTTCCTTGTGTTTATTTTCAAATGAATTTTGGATTAATAGACTAGTGTCTAACAGGAGGTAATACGATAGCATCCTAGTTGAGTATCTCGCCATTACGCCGCATCAACTTTGCGACAAAAGTTGCCAATTGTAAGTGGTCTGGGTGTTTTTTGGTGTATTGTGTTGAATAAACATAATGACTTTTTAGATTATTCCTCTTTCAACCCCGATCTTTTAGCTATTTCAGTTTCAAATCCATCAATACTCTTTTGGTTCTTTTTTAGCCAGTACTTCTCAATACCTTCAGTACCTTGTTTAGTAGACCATTTGGCCAAGTCGTCGCGGTCCCCCTCATAACTAAAATACGGAACGGACATACCACATGACGATTGAACCAAGTCGATATCTAAGACAAAGATCTGTCTAGCTGCGACACTCTCTGGAAACAGAGGGCATACCTACACCAATCTTCATCTTGAGAGTGCAAGACTTCCGCCTCACCATAGGCTCGAAGGATTAGTGGGGAGCCTTCAAAAGCGCAGAACATAATCGTCATTCTCGGGTTTTGAATGACGTGCGAGGCAGACTCATTGCCACTTCCTGTAAGGTTTAGCCAAGCGATTTGCTTTGGGCTGATAACTCTTAAGGAGTCTCCACCTTTCGGGGATAAATTTACGCTGCCATTTTCAGCTGCTGTTGCGACAAAATATATTTTTTGTTGTGCGATAAACTCGATATGTTTATCTGATAACTCTGAAAACTGCTTACCCAAAACAATTAACCTCCATGTATGCTCTTGAGTTTGAGCGCTACCTACGCCTTTATTAAATAGTGATAAAACTTATAACCAACGCAATATACCAGATATAAATATGCCGATTAGACCAATCGTACTTATTGCAAACGACACGCTACGCATCAGTTTAAAATCTGCATAATAAAAGATCATGTGAGCGATGCGGCCAACAAAATAGATGAGCGATAAACCATTGACCCACGTAGGGTTAGCTGAAGAGAATATTGAGAAAAGAACAAACAAAATCAATATCCCGACGGTCTCGTTGCTATTGGCGAAGGCTCGGTTAGAACGAAAGAGAAAGCTATCATGTCCAGCCTGGATAGCGGTACCAGGTGGATGCTTTTGTTTTATGCCAGTGATGTCCGCGACGAGCAACTGAATAAAAAACAGCATGCCTGAAAGGCCTAGCACTAAAATACTCGTTTCGTAATGTGAAACCAACTCCATTTGATTTACTCCAACTTCTATTATTATATCAGGCTGAACAAGCTAAGCTTAAAAGGGGGCCGATCAGCGTTTTATTATGTAGTGTTAATTGAGACTATAATATTGAGCCTAGGGTACTTAAAGCCATTTTTTCTTCAAGGTGCTTTTTATTATTTTGAGTGCGAAAGTCAAATTTGAAGCACGATAATTACAGCAGTTTTAAAAGCGAGAGTTTATTCATCAACCATATTATTGAGCAACAACCGGACAGTAGATAGTGTTACCCGTTGAGCTTCAAACATTCTAGGATGATATTGGTACCGTGGTTCTCACCAGACAAGGCGTATCCGGCGGAGCGTGTGTTCATAAATCCATGACGAAATTGAGTTATTTCGGTTGCAACATTTCTATAGGTAGAGAGTTGCTGGTTAATACTATGCACATCAAAAGTTTCCTCCTCACTAGGGAAAACTATCTTTACTGGGATTTTAGGAGTGACATTAAGGTGATGTCGTATTTGTGTGGGGTAAAAGCAAACCATTCCTTTTAGAGTTGAATTATCTAAACCGGATACTCGCCATATCGCACTCGCCCCAGCACTAAAACCAATCAGAAAATCTGGGGTCTCCACTGAAACAATCTCTGCAACTAGGGAGTAATACTCATCATGACCGCATTGATTTATGAAGGCGGAGTAAGCTTGCCGCTCATTTAGAAAATTGTTTCGCACCCCTTGATAGGGATCGACAACCATGCTTTCAATCCTATGGGAAGCTAGATTCTTTTTAAGGTTGTCAGTCGATTTACACAGACCGAAGATGTCTGTCACTATTACAATTTTCATGTTGTTCCCGTTTGTATTGGTGATAATCCAAATTTCTACAAGTGTAAATGTGTATTACGCGACCGGAGGGCTTGTATTCACGCTTTACTCACGACTGCTTCAATCTTGTTACCATCCAAGTCACGAACAAACGCTGCGTAGTAGTTGTCACCATAATCGGGTCTAAGACCAGGTTTGCCTTCACAACATCCGCCTAGCTCAATGGCAGTAGAATAAAACTTATCAACCTCTTCTTCGGAAGCTGCATTGAAAGCAATGTGAGAGCCATTACTAGGGTTAGCTTTGCCTTCGAGGGGGTACGATACCCAAAACTCAAATTGGTCGCCGTAAGCCGCAGCGATGTTTTCGATATAGTGACTTCGTTTGATGGATAGGGTAGATAGTACGGAATCGTAAAAATGAATGGCTGCAGCTATGTTAGAAGTACCTACTGAAACATGATTGATGATCATTGCTTTGTCCTTGAAGTTGTGGGTTATCCGGAATTTAGTGTATATCCGCAAGACTTGGGTATTTTCACTGATAACAGATAGATGGGGAGTCGCTAGGTAAGTATCTAAACTTTTTCAAATTTTGCATGTGAGCAGGTCGTCTCAAGCTGATTCTTGACTGCTTTTTCTAAGTCTCTCGGTATCCAAAAATCGATAGCTCCATTGGACTTATTGAACAACGTTACACACGTGTCTCCAATCGGGCTTGTTGCAAATTGAACACGGACTATGCTAGCTGAAGATATTGTGATGCCTTTTGAACCAAGAAGTCGTTCAATAGCCAATTTTCGAATGGTTATTTTGTTGTCTTCAACTTCGATGACCGCTTTGAGGGAACAAATTTTTAATTCGGCTAAACCGAATAAAATAGGGAACAAAATTGTAGTGAATACAAACAAAATGATGATTACTATGATATCCATATATTCGGCTACCTGATGTATGAAATGTCCTGACTGTGGCGACAGAGGTCAATATAGGAGAGTGATTGGCATTCACGATTATTGAGCTTTATGCCTTGCTTTCTGTTCTCTACGAGCTTTTCTTTTATAGTACAACCCTTGGATGAGCATCAAAACCATACACGTTAAGGTGAACCCAATCTCTTGATAAACGGAGAGGTCGAAGTCACGAAGAATAATAATGGCTAATATGTCCGTGATCATTAAACCACTACAGATAGGTATCAAAATGAATGAACGTTTTGCCTTTTCTCTAGGGTTAAGATTCCACTAAAATAGTTGCTTCATGTATTAAAATCCTTTTAATGAGCGATATCGATAACGCGAAACTACTCAGCCTAAATTTATACTAAAGATACTGTAGCCATTGTAAATTAAACTGCCAATTGTTAGTGGTCTATCACTAGGTGATGAGTTACGTGGCTTTTCTTGCGAATATGTGACTCGCATGACTGTTGTGCCCAGACATTGTCACAGCTTTTGATTGCTTGGATACTAATACAGTCATCGACGTAGCTAAATATACTAACTCTTCATGACTACTATGCCACATTGAAACGCCTTGCTCAGAATTAAATCTAATACTCCCCAGAGAGCTGAACTCAGCCATGTAGATGACGCCCTGCGGTTTAAGGACTCGATTTAACTCGTTGAATACTCGCTTGCGCTCTTGAGTATTATCGATGCAGGTAATAACGGCACAGGTTAAGATGGCATCGAACTCACTGTCTGGAAATGGTAAGTGAGTTGAGGTAGAAACGCGCAGGTCTAAATAGGGAAACTCTCTAAGACCACGACCAATCATCTCACGTGAGCTATCAATCCCAACGGTATTCAAATATCCCAATGACCGAAGTTGTTTTGATATACGTCCATAGCCACACCCGAAATCGAGAATTTTAGATTCTGTTGGAATAGTACGTAGTAGGTCAGATTCACAAATTTCAAGATTGAATTCCACTGTATTCGCAATCGAGTCCCAGTTGCTCAAGCTTTGTCTCCTTTTAGCTCTGTATCTTTAAGGTTATGGGTGACAACGTTTTACCACCCAACATAAAATTTGTGCCCTAAACGCTGAAGCCGATTTTCATGAAAGTGGCCAAGCGTTAGGAGTCCCAGTTAAGCGATTTGTAGTTTTATTGTTGGCGACTTAGTAGCAGGCTTGTTCCAGACATAGCTAAAAAGGTAGCGCAGCCTTGATTGAAGCGCTTTGCCATTTTCGGCTTCGTGAACCACTGCCTTAAATACAATCCAAATATGGCATAAATCGATATTGCCCCCATTTCTAATATTAGGAACGTCGCCCCTAAAACGAAGAACTGTTCATTTACACTAGCCGACATATCAACGAACTGTGGCAGGAAGGCAGTAAAGATTAAGATAGCCTTTGGATTGCCGGCAGCTAGCAAAAATTCTTGTTTAGCTAAACCTAGTCGATTACGAGTGCTTTCGAGCTCAGAAACAGGACTTGCTTCCGAACGCCAAAGATTAAAGGAAATCCACAACAAGTAAGCTGCGCCTACAATTTTAATGCTTAGAAAGAGAGTCTCAGAAGCATAAAGAACGACTGCTAAACCGGAAGCAGCCAAAATAATCATTACAGCGAATGCAGCTATGCGACCAAGACCAGCGATGAAAGCAGACTTGAAGCCGTAACAACGAGCGTTATTCATAGACAATAGGTTGTTTGGGCCAGGGGTCATGTTGAGCGCAAAACACGCAGGGATAAAGAACAATAACTTCCAGATTTCCACAATGTTTCCTCCATGAAATTTAACGCCTTACTAACGGGCGATAACGCGATACCAGCCAACTTGAATATTGTGCCATAAACACGGAGCCGAAATTGCGACTGACGTTGCCAAGTGTTAGAAGTCTCTGTTAAGTAATTTGTTATGTTTTTACTTTCCGATTGGAGCAAGTAGGTCAGTACAATACGATTTGTCACCACTTTGACTGATTAGGGTTGTCACTTGACCTCGATGATTAGTTTGGTGATTAAAAAAGTGCAGTAACACCGATGCGAAGGGTTCGAAAAACTCCGTACCTGAAGAGTTTTGATAGACCACATTAGAATCAAACTCAATATCGCTAATTGAATTTACCCAGTCAGCTATTACACGATCTAATTTTTTACGACTTGCACTCAATTCATTTAGAGCCTCGAAGCAATGCGTACTATTAGAAGTTAGGTGAGGGAACTTACTCAGACTTTCAGCGAGGTCATAGGAACTGTGGATATTGGTAAATCGGTTTAACCACATTAAGTCGCAAGTGTAGATATGGATCATCGTTTTGAAAGCTGAGCCCCAAAATGCGCCTTTTCCTCGTAAATATCACTCTTAAACAGCTTGTTAGAATTACGCCTCGGTGCGAGTCTATTCATTTCGAACACCATCACCAAATTCAGTAAAGTCACTGATTTGACTTAACTTAAACCTGTGTTCAAGGACAAAGGTTGACCACTCCTCTTTAAATAATGGGTCATAATCGTCAAGCTCATTAACATTTTCTTTAGTGAGCATCTTTTTTGTCAGGTAGTTAATGCTAGTAACTTCCTCAACTCTCGGACCTCGATTAGCGCTTTCGTCATAACCGATTAACTCAAGATCCGAATCTTGGTAACGGAAGTTGTACCTCCAATACCCATATCGACCATGTGCAAAATGAATATATAAGTTTCCTTTTTTTATACTTATTTCGATATATGGAACCATATATACACCTCCATCTTCATCATCAGAAAAGAAGCAATTGTCATTTTCAACAACAACGTCGTACTTGTTGTTATTTCTTAAAGCAACAATAATTCCTCTTCGGTTGAGATCTAACTGACCACGGAGCTCATCAGTGACAATTTTATTTTGATCTGTACCTTGTATCATCAAAACAATATCGTCTCGACTATCTCCATTTAGGTCACCATGAATAGCCTCAATTATGGTATAACCATTAGGAACGATTTCCTGATAGGAGCTATCAAGGTCGATTTTTTCTTGTGCTAAAACGTTTGATCCAAATAGAAAAACTGATAATAAAAGTAACTCTTTCATTTCTAACTCTATGATTTTTAGTAGTAAGTTCTAACGCCCGATTAAGTAGCCCGAAATGCACAACGATAGTTTCTGCATAGCGCCATAGCCACTGAATTACCTGCAAACCAAAAATGGCACGCGTTGAGGGTCTGCTTAAATTGTTTGTTATATTTTTTGACGCACTAGCTTGACGACATCCATTGCAGCAGAGCCTGCTTTGAAGCTACGGCCAATATCATAAGCCATATTTTCAAGAGGAGCATCATCGTAGCCATATTCGTTAATTTCTTGAACATACCTTTCAAGAAAACCAACGCCACCAAGTTGGTCCCATTGAACTGTATGCATGAGTTCATGGATATGGATTTCCAAGTTTTCTTGATGTTGAGCTTTCATGAAGTACATATGCTTATACGTGATCGCACCACAATCCATATCGAGGAAATCACCCAAGCCGATTTGTCGCAATTCGGGAATATCAGGCTTGGGAATGGTGTCGGTGACAACGAATTTACACCCAGCCAAATATTCAGGTGAGTAATAACCTGAAAATACACCTGAGAACTTACTGCAAGATTGAGCTTGTTCTTCGTACTCAGAAACGATGTTGTCTATCCACTCATCAAACTGCTTTATTGGCATATTTCCTCCGCAAAA
>JYJN01000087.1 GCA_003263845.1 Vibrio aestivus
TCGCAATCGCCGGAGGATTCGCAACCGCCGGAGGATTCGCAACCGCCGGAGGACTCGCAACCGCCGGAGGACTCGCAACCGCCAGAGGAACCGAGTAGTCCAAGCCTTTATGACATCGTTGTAACGCCCGCAAATGCCAACAAATACCTACCAGTACAGTTTACAGCAATAGGTAAATATGATGATGGAACTGAAATAGATGTTACAACGTCAGTGAATTGGAGTTCAGCAGCCCAAGACATAGTGTTATTTGGGGATAAAGGGATGGCTATACCTAAATCAATAGGGACGACGCAGGTCGTTGCACAGTTAGATGGTATCAGCAGTGGAGAAGTGTCTCTCAATGTCGTTGATTCTATGGTTTGTGGGCATGTTGTCGGGCAAGCGTTAGGTAAGTTTGAGGGTGGAGGAGTAAATGACTCAGATTTAAATAATGCAACTCAAGATTGCTTAAAAATTAGGGAAGTTATCGATTCTGCTGATGGAAAAGTTAAGTGGTTTACAAGTTCCCCTTCAATGAAAATGATTCAAGCCTTGAAGTATGAGAAGGACAATACTCCAAGTAATATGGGAGATACCTATGCTGACGTTACTTTGGCAAGCGCGTTTGACGAGATAACCGTTTTCGCGAGGTTTCGACAAGATGGAATTGGGGTTGTAGCACCAAGTGAAGGCGGTCAAGGGTTCAATGGTCAATACGACCGTTGGTGTAATAAATTGTCACAGATCGAATTTGGCGGACAAGTAAATTGGAGGCGCACGACATCAAATGAAATGATAGACCTGTATAACTATCAAAACGAAACTGATGAAGGAATGTTTGCACGATTTGGCTGGCCAGATGGAAGATACTGGTCCGAGACTCTGGACAACGTCTCTTTTTCTAGTGTTGATTTATTTTACCTAGGAACTGTAACGAGATTTTCACCAACGATGCACCTCTACGTGTCGTGCGTTTCTGAACCTCAAGTTAAATGAGTGTAATTAGACACTCCCAGTAATGAGTCGACTTGATTAAGCGCTATTACTTTATAATTTTGACCTAATTTATTCTATTTGAATTTCGGCCTTGCAAAGAGTCGCATCAACCATTTGTCGGTGTGGCTCTTCTTAGGTTATTAGCAGGCTCGCACAGAGTTATTTTCGTATTAAAGAGATTTTATTTAGACAAAAAAATGAATAGCATAATTCAATCTGGAATAGAACAGTTGACCTCACAAAGTGCGCATTGGGTATATGTGAGCTCGAAATTAAACTTAAGATTACAAGCATTGACTACAAGCCTTTGCCATTATGCCTCCGCTATTGTTGTTACGTTATTACTAGCTGGGTGTGAGAAAAGTATTGAGCACAAAAGTGTTCCAATTGGTCTAGCACAACATGTGAAGCTAGCGTCGAGCCAGAATTTACGTATTTGGGATGATGTGCCTGACGAACAATTAATGTCTAGATTATCGCGTCGATTTGCGACATCTGGCATAGAGTCGAAAGAGGTTAATTTATTGGCATTGTCTGGAGGAGGTGCAAGGGAGCATTTGGGGCTGGTTTACTATCTGCGTGGAGTGAATCAGGAGATCGACCAGAGTTTGATATGGTGACGGGGGTCAGCACTGGCGCAATTATTTCAGTGTTTGCATTTTTAGGCAGCGATTACGATAGTTACATTATCGATTTCTATACAAATTACAGTGACGCTGATTTATTCACCACACGTTCTGTGTTCTCAATTCAAAACTCGACATCTATTTTTGATACTGAACCTTTTGAGTTAAAAGTTCGAGAAACGATCACGTCGGAACTATTGGAAGAAGTTGCAATAAGGTACAAAGACGGCAAGGTCCTAATAATGGGAACGACCAATCTTGATACACAACGCCTAACGTCTTGGAATATGGGGGCCATTGCGGAATTGGGTACAGAAGAATCTGAAATACTGTTCGAAAACATTATTCTTGCTTCCGCGGCCGTGCCGGGGATTATGCCTGCAGTGCAAATTGATGTGACTTATAAAGGTGAATCGTACCAAGAACTGCATGTTGACGGTGCTGTTACTAGGCAGGTTCTTTTGTTTCCCGATTATTGGGATTTAAGCTCTATGGAGGACGATAAACGAACGTTAAATGTTTATGTCATTCGAAATGGCGAGATTCTACCTCGTTGGTCTGAAACAAAGATGACACTATCAAGTGTTGTATCGCGTTCACTGGATACCATGATCAAATATCAAGGCCGTGATGACGTTATGCGAATTTATCGTCAAGCCCAGCAAGTGAGTGCGAATTTTTACTTTGTCCATATAGATGAAAGCTTCCAATATGAAATAGAACCTGAGCTGCGGTTTGACCCTAAGTATATGAAGTCTCTCTATCGTTATGGTTATGAGCTCGGTATGAAGCCAGAGCCTTGGAGCACTGAGCCTCCAGTATAGAGCTTGGAATTTATGTCCCTGTTATAGCGGAGTTTATCAAGGTATTTGTCATCATTCGCTTGCTTATTATGCAGTTTCACTTTCTTAATAATACCACGCTATATAGGGTATTCAGGATAGCTTTTAGTGCCTTCACCATTAGAACCGTACCTACTAGCTCTCAACTGATTCGTTGTAAAAAAAATGGCTTTTCTGGGTACCTGACTATTTAATTATTAGATAGGTCTCCTATGAGGGAGTCTTCTTTACAACTTATAGCTTTGGTAAGCTTCGTTAAATTAACCCGTTTATTTAACCAAAGTAGCTTAAACTTCATGGCCAATTGCATTGTATGTCGTAGCTCAAACGCCCCTTAGGTTACGTGAACAAAGTATCAAGCAGAATGTTGTTTCAAACCAATAAGATCAATAATCAGCTAATTTGCATGATGCACTCGCCCTTTGGTTTAGCTCAGCGACCTGTAGTGCTGAATACGTTTTAACGAGAGTGGTGCTTTCTGTAACTCGGCGCCGTCACGTTCGCCCACTTTTTAAAAGCACGATTGAAATTAGTCAGGTCGGTGTAGCCGACTTGCCAACTGATTTCTTGAACGGATAAGTCGGTATAGGTCAGAAGTTCTTTTGCCTTATTAAAACGAGCCGCCTCTTTGAGCTCTTTGAATACCATATTTTGGCTCTTTAAGTTACGTTGTAGCGTTCTTTTCGACATCCCTAACATCTCACCAAACCATTCAATACTGAACCAAGGGAGAAACGCATAGGTCTCTATGAGTTTTTGTACGGACTCAAACCAGTTTGGTTGTGCTTGGCTAATCGTCAACGGGCGATAGCTTTCTCGAAGTGGAATACTTAAAGCACCGTATTCAGCGCCAAAGGTAATTTCTGAGTTTGGGTACTGCTTAGATAGTTCGGAGTAGCGCGATTGGCTAGAAATCAGCTTAGTCTTCTCTGGTTGCCAGTCATCTCCCAAGTACTGTTGGCAGTATTTCACCAATGCACAGGTTCTAAACCATTCTGCTTGTTCAAAGCCTAAGTTTGATGGGCGGTAGCAACTTCGATGGCACAGCACCATTCACCATTTTTATATTCTGTCCAAATAGTCACATGGTTAGACAGGCTGATGATCTCCTTGATCAGAACAGGTATCGCTTCGTCTAAAGAGTCCACCGATGCAATAAGTTGTTCGATGTTAGGAGAGAGCAAGGTAATGGTCGCCAACTGGCCTGCTTCTATCCCTATTTTCTTGCCGTGTACAAGTTCGATTTGATGCAGAAACTTAAGTACATCATTGGTTGGTAGCCATTGGTCTGCCACCAGCATGTGAGGCGGAATTCCACATTCATTTGCAATCGCACGCCAACGGATATTATTTTTTCTGCAGTACTCAATGTAGGGAAACAAGTTATTCGAAGAAGTCACTAATAGTTGAGTGGGTTTGCTAGTCGCTTTCATCGATTAACCTTCAGAACAAGTATGAGTCGAACGTTACTATACCCAAGTTACATTCCTAATGTCACCATATGACCTATAAGGTGCTGACTCTAGCTTATATGATTTCTCCAGATTTACAGGAGAGATCGAATGAAACTAAAACCAATTGCCGTACTGATTTGCGTACTATCCACTTCAGTCCTCGCAGGCGCTTCATCAAAGGCTGTGGTTGAAAATCCAGTCGAAGCTGCGCTAAAAGTGGATGGTGCTCGGGTCGTATTGCCTGTTGAACGCGCTAAAGAAGCCTTCACACCAGACTTTGTCGATGCGGCTCGCACGAGCTTCAGCAACTTCCACTGGCAAATGGGGGGCGACCACTCCCTGTACTACAACATGAACATGAATGAGTTTATGACTACGGCTGTGGCTTCTCCGAATGAAGAATACAAGCCGCTTAAACGTAATATTCAGACAGACCTAGATAACTTGATGGTTACAACCGCTAAAAAAGGCGAGATGACCATGAAGGATTACCTCGCCGATCCTCAGTTCCGTACGCAGGGCTTTATGCTTATTCATAAAGGTGCAGTCGTGTATGAGGCGTATCCATGTATGAAACCGACTGACCGCCATGTTTGGGCATCTTCAGCAAAAACGACCGTCGGTCTGATCGTTGCTCAGTTGGTTGAAGAAGGAAAAATCGACACAAGTAAGCCAATGAGTCACTACGTACCCGAGCTAAAACAAACGGTTTGGGATGATGTCACTGTTCTTGATGTGCTTAACCACACAACAGGTTTAGACAATGAAGAGACGTTGGAGTCGATCTTAAACCCAGACTCACCAGTTGTCAGATTCTTTGCTTCAATCACAGGCTCACCACGCCACTCAACAGGCTTGCATGAAGACTGGATTAACGTTGCACAAGACACAGACAAGTTAGCGGGTGAAGAGGCAGGTGATCTATTCCGCTACGCATCCATCAATACCATGGCCTTGACTCAGATGATTGAAAACATTGAAAAGGCAACGTTCACTCGTGTATTCGAAGATCGTATATGGAACAAGACGACTGCTCGTCAGCCAATACTGTTTAGCCAAGCGCCAGATGGCACGGCGATTTCACTCGGCTTAGTACTATCGACATTAGAAGACAAAGCTCGCTTCGGTACGCTATTTACACCAAGTTGGAGTGCAGTGGCGACTGAGCAAGTCGTGAGTGAAAATGTAATTAACCTCATTCACGAAAGTGGCAATCGCGAAAGCATCAAGACTCAACCAAGCAGAAGAGTTCAGTCGGTGCGTTCAACGACATGTCGAACTACCAGTCGTACCATTTCGATTTCATTTACGATGACGGTGCAATGGCGAAAAGCGGTAACCTAGGTCAGATGATCTACGTCGACCCTAACCGAGACTTCGTTGGCGTCATGTTCTCAACAAACCCTTATCACTCGGGTTACGGCGAGAACAAGGGGCCGGCATTAATGCGCTCTGCGGCTAAACAGTTAGCAGACAAATAATACTCTACGTCTACTCGTGACTACTTGTAAGTAATCCAACTACATATCCTTTTTACTCATGGCTCATGAGTTTTTAGCTGCTCTTTCTTGCCTCTTCGAGATCGAGCAGCTTTTTTGTTTCAATGAAGACGAGAGTTAAAGGGCTATCAAAAGAAGGAAGGGAAACGTAACAGAATTTCGAACCCCTTACTCTAGCGTATACAAGAGGGTGTGGGTTTAGCCTATGAGCTCCATATATATTCGATTATTGAGAAAAACAGAAAGAAATCGAGATACTGACTGGCGAATTGTAAATGAGTGACATAGCATGCGAAAGTCTCGGGCGAGACGTGTCCGATTTTTAATTTGAGAGGTAGGAGGTTCCATGATTCGAGAAATGACTCAATTAGATTTTAAAAAATTCTGGCCGACTTTCTCTCATGTCGTTTCACTACAAGAAACGTATGCATTCGACCCCGATATGACAATTGATCAAGCTTATGCTGTTTGGTGTGAGTTGCCGACAAAAACATTTGTCTTTATTGAAGGTGATGACGTCTTGGGTTCTTACTATATAAAGCCCAATGCTGCGGGACCTAGTGCTCACATCTGTAATTGCGGTTATATTGTTTCTGAAAAGGCTCGCGGCAAAGGTATTGCTCGAAAACCCTGTGAACATTCACAAACCACAGCCATTGAAATCGGCTTTAAAGCTATGCAGGCCAACAGTGTTGTAGCGACAAATGAAATCGCAGTAGGGCTATGGAAAAGGATGGGATTTCAAATCATTGGCACTTTGCCTATGGCTTACTTACATGGGTTTGCTACAGAGCCTTAAACTAATGATAAATCAATGACTCAAGGGATTTTATGACGATCGAAGTGACTCAAGGTTGGGGAAGTGAACACAGGCAAAGACTGGCGCGGCTATATGAGGAAGCGTTTGGGCCTAAATTCCAACAGGCGATATCAAGCAAGGAAAAGCGAGTGGCTGTGTTGGCCAAGTGTTTTGTTTCTGAATATTCATTTGTCGCCTTTTCAGATGATCACCCGTTGGGATTGCAGGGTTCAGCGATGGAACAGGTTCTCTTACTGGCGGCTTGGGAGCAAAAGGCTGATTAAAGAATTAGGCTTACTTCGAGGTTTGTGGTCTTGTGTGGTGTTCAGTTTGTTTGAGCGTGCACCACGAGAAGGTGAGTTAGTCATGGATGGCATAGTGGTTGACGGCGAGGCTAGGGGGAAAGGCATAGGATCGATGTTGCTAGACCAAATCATAGACTACGCGAAAGAACACAAATTTAAGTCTATCCGCCTTGATGTTATCGACAGTAACCCTAGAGCCCAAAAGCTCTATGAAACTAAAGGGTTTGTTGCTTCAAGTGTCGAGTCTTTCCCGTACTTAAAATGGTTGATTGGTTTCTCTGGCTCAACCACGATGATCAAGAAACTGTAACTCAAGCTCCTAATCTTTCATGTCATTCTAGCGATCTTTAGTTGCAAATCTGCAAGCACCATTTGTGATAGACTCCGGCTCAATATCATTGGAGTCTTCTCATGTTGTGCAACCCTCTACTCAAACAGCCCCGCATTCACTGACGATTTTTGCCATTCTTATTTCAATAGATTTGCAATTCGTCGGAGAAAATTATGAATAAAAAACATTGGTCGAAGTATCAGCTACTCCATGAAGTAGTGACCAACCCTAACATCACAATCAAAGGTACACACAGCTACTACAGTGACTGTTGGGACAATGGGTTTGAAGAATCCGTGGTGCGCTATTTGCACGGCGACGAGGTTAGTCGCAACTGGGAGCCTCGATGGGAAATCGACAAGCTTCATATTGGGGATTATGTCTGCATTGGGGCAGAGGCCGTGATCATGATGGGCGGTAATCATACTCATCGTATGGACTGGTTTTGTCTGTATCCATTTATGGATTTCATCGAAGAGGCTTATGAAAGCAGGGGTGACACTGTGATTGGTGATGGCGCTTGGATAGGTATGCGATCAATGATAATGCCCGGAGTAAAGATCGGAGAGGGCGCGGTCATTGCCGCCAATAGTGTGGTGACGAAAGATGTTGCACCTTATAGCGTGGTAGGCGGTACACCTGCAAAAGCGATAAGGCTTCGTTTTGATCCTGAGATTATTCAGGACTTACTGGCTCTGACGATTTATGAGTGGCCGCAAGAAAAGTTCGACGCGATGAAACGTTATCTGTGCGCTTCGGATATTCACAAGCTCAAGCAAGCCTCGTCTGAGTATGATTCACAACATTCCTAAAGCCCTAACATCAAACCCAATGACTCATCATTGGGTTTATTGCTTTTAAATTGCCCAAGCGCTGTAACACTAGAACTTGTCTAGTATCTCATCATACCGACTTTTGCCTGACAGGTTTTGTTGTTTTAGTTGATTCAAACCATTTTGCAATTTATTGACGACTGAATCGTCGGTGTCTTTATTAACTGCGTAATAAATGCTGCCTTGCTCAAGAACATAAATGGTTTCGAATAAATTTGGATCGATCCCTACTTGTTTAGACCACCAGCTCGCCCCTCGCTCGCCATAAACCAGTAGATCAATTCGCTTCTTCATTAATTTCTCTAAAAGTGCCGTGGCGTGCGTGCCTTCCTGCATCGAGTCTCTTGGCAAGCCAAAATTAAGAAGTGTTTGTTCACCAATTCCATCCTTGACTACACCTATTTTGTATTTGGCCATATCAAGGGGAACATCCAAGGTTATGTTTGAATCTTTTCTTGCTAGTACAACCAGTTTTACATCGACGATTGGTCCGACCCACTTAAACAGATTTTCCCTGTGCTCAGAACGAGTGGTAGAAAACAAAATCGTATTCTTTTGAGTCAGAACGGTGCTGTACGATTCAGGCCAAGCCTGAAGAGTGACCTGTTCCCGGCTTACTGGCTCACCTACGAGCGCGCTAGCCTCCAAGAGTATCTCTACTGAATGACCAGTGATGACACCATCGTTCAGATAATTACCGGGCGGGTACTCTTCGGTGTAAAAAGAGAGATCTCTTAAATCTGTTGGGTTACCGTAAGAGCGCAAACTCATTAAGCAGAGTAGAGTGACTACCCATAGTCGGCGGTTCAAAATGCTTGATTTCATGAGGCGCTCCGGAAACACATATAACGTTAAATTTAGTCTAACTTGAACAATCTCAAAAGGCTATGGAGGGATATTATTATCAATAAGACTAATCGACTTCTATCCAATCGGTAGGAGGGGTCAGCCCCCACCGAGCCATCTCTTTCGCGTGATAGATTGCTTTGCCTTTTTTACCTACATTAATTGGAATATCGTTTGCCGATTCTCCTTCTAAAATAGCCATCACAGACTTACCAGCCGCTTCTCCTTGAGTTTGACCGAAAAGCACGACACCACCAGCCGCTTTCCCTTCACCAATGGAGAAATCCCAGAAACCAAAAAGAGGAACCGGCGAGTGTTCATTTGTCCATGATAGTATGGAATCGGCTGAAACATTACTTCCCTGTTCATCGACGATAGTATGATATAGACCAACGACAATCGCGCCCACACCGTCTCTATAGGCTGAGCGTATCTTTTGTCGCCATTCGGATTGCGTTCCAATCGTGAGAATATCAACGTCGATACCTAATGAACGATTGATAGCATCGTACTGGCTACGCATATACGTTTCAGCAATTTTAGATGTGACACCAGAATCAAACATAACCCGGATTTTACGCCTGTCTATAGGTAGCATCGCCTCTATCTCGCTCATTGTTTTTACGAACAAAGGTTGCTCCAACATACCTGTAATTTTGGCACGGCTTGATATTGGGTGATCAGTTTGCGTGGATTTGAATTAATACCAAGAAATACAATGGAAATGGGTTCGTTATAGAGTTTTGGCAGCATGTAGTTGAGTGCGTTATCGTCCGCCAAAATGACAATTTCAGGCTTAATGTCTAGAAAGGCTTCAAACGCCCGGTGGCTGATTGTTCATATTCACTTTTAGGTAGCCGCTTAGTATCCATCTGGAATTTATGGAGCACTACATCATCAGATAGCTGCTTCTCAATTCCACGGATATAACTTTTGTCCCAAGCAAATTCACTGTGATAGCTTTCAATTAGCAATACGGCTGAGCCGAGTGCATTAGCGCTCCATAAGCAAAGGAAGAGTAGTATTTTCATAAGCGATTCCTCTGCCATGAAGTATAGTCCACAGGATTCGAATCATTACGAAACATTACGCCTATACTAACTTTATGATGGACGAAGTTGGATGCGATATGGGAAGATCTTGCAAGTTTGAAGAGGGCGCTGAACACCCTTTTTATAGCCGTATAGGACGAAGAATCATTTTAATTGTGATTGTGCTTAGTGGCGCGATGACGCTTGCGACAACCCTCATGCAGCTATACTGGGATTACAACAAAGAGTTTGGTGATGTAGACCAACGCCACAAAGAGATCCAAAATGTTCATGCGAGCCTGTTAGCCGCATCTCTGTGGGATTTTGACCTTGTGTTGCTTCAACAACGCCTTGATGGATTAGTGAATTTACCCAAGATTGACTATCTAGAAATACGCTCAGGTCGCTATACGTTCAGTTCCGGAGTCAAAGTAAGGGAACAAGCACTTACCAATACATACCCTCTGATGCACAAGGAATCTCGTGATGTAAAGCCGGAAGTGATTGGTGAGATTTATGTCGAATCCGATACGCACTCAATCTACACCTTTCTCCTAAAGCAGTTTTTTATCACCTTACTGCTCAATGCCATCAAAACCATTTTTGTTTGCTACGTTATTTTGATGGTATTTCATAAGAGCGTTAACCGAAGGATCTTTGATGTGGCGAGATACTTACGCGCGTTTGATCCTACTTATCCAGTTCCACCGTTAAAGCTTCCATTTAATAAATGGATTATGGAAAAAGATGATGAGCTCACTTGGCTTGCAGAAGAAACCAACAAGATTACCGATGATGTCACCACCCTCTATCGAACCATTAAATCAGAACAAGAACGCTTTTCAGATTTTGCTCATACCGCCTCTGACTGGTTGTGGGAAACTGATGCAGATGGCCGAATCATTTATTGCTCACAGATGATGGAAAAAGCATGGGGCATAGATGCGAAAACCAAACCCTGTATAAAAGAATTGCCTCAGTTTGAACTACTTAACAATTTGAGGGTGCAGTTAGCTCTTGAGCAAGATTTTTCTTTATGTGAAGAAGGCTTTGAGATTGGCGCGCAGCACTATCATGTAATGTTTCAAGCCAAGGCTAAGTTTGAAAACGGTGACTTTAAGGGATTCAGAGGCAGCGTTATCGATATTACGGAACTTAAGAGCGCGCAGCACGAGCTGCAAAAGCTTAACCGAAACCTGGAGCAAACGGTCGCAACTCGCACTCATGATTTAGAGCAGAGTCTAGAACAACTTCAAGAGGCGCAAGAGCAGTTAGTTCAATCTGAAAAACTGGCCGCATTAGGTGGCTAGTAGCAGGTGTTGCCCATGAGGTGAACACGCCGCTAGGCGTTTCGGTAACCGCAGCCTCTGTGATTAAAGAAACGGCGATAGAGCTTAATAAGATGTTCGAAAACCAAACGCTGACTCGCAGGCAGTTTACTGAATTGATGGATCAGATTCAGGAAGGCACCAATATGCTTGAGAGTAATCTAGGCCGTGCAGCGCAATTGATTCAAGACTTTAAGCAAACCGCCGTAGATCAAGTGTCTGAAAGTCGGAGTGATTTCAATGTTAAACAAGTACTGGAAGCGCTGATTACCTCACTTCACCCAGAGACCAGTAAGATTCCAGTTACGCCCTCGTTGGAGGGAAGTAATGATACGCACATGAACAGCTTGCCAGGGGTGTTAACCCAAATTATGTCCAATCTCATTATGAATAGTGTCCGTCACGCTTTTGTTCACCAAGAGAGCCCAGAGATCGAAATCCTGTTTGAAGACGAAGGTGAGTACATCATTTTCCATTATCGTGATAACGGTTGCGGTGTCGACAAGTCGTTGCATCAAAAAATCTTCGAGCCTTTTTTTACCAGCAAACGTGGGCAAGGCGGTTCTGGTTTGGGTTTAAACTTGGTGTTTAACCTAACCAACCAAAAGCTTAAGGGGACGTTAGGATTTGACTCAAGACTCAATGAAGGCGTTCATTTTACCTTACGAGTCCCGAAAATAACTCCGTTGCCTGAAAGTGAAACCTCTGCAGGAACAGCACAGGGACATGACTTTCAGATATAGAAACGTTCTCTGAATCGATCGTTCCTTTTAACTATTCATTCAGTCGTTCTGCTGGTTCTTTATGTTAGTTATCTTATGTAAAATACTGTTAATTCAGTACATTATGATGACTCTGAAGGTTGTTGGTTTCGTATTCTGAACCGTCACGGTCATTGGGCAGAGGATAGTATGAAAAGATCTTTGAGTGTGTTTTTTTGTTTAGCGAGTGCCAGTCTTATTTCGTTTGAAGCCGCGGCTCAGACATCGTTTAGCCCATTGGAAATGGTGAATATTCCTGGTGGTAGCTTGAACTTTATACTTGCCCTGACGACGATAAAATCTGTGGTGATCCTGAGTTTGTGACCAGAACAGTTTCCGTTCCTGCTTTCCGGTTGGGAAAGTATGAAGTCACTATGGAGCAATGGGATGCTTGCGTTTCTGATGGGGGATGCCAAAGCCCTAAATCGGACTGGGCTTATAAAAATCGCCCTATAAAAGCGCCCTGTGTCGAAGGAGAAGTTTGCCAATATCCGGACGATATGGGCTGGGGACGAAGCAATCAACCCGTCATAAACGTGAGTTATGCTGACGTTCAAGGCTTTATCGATTGGGTTAATACCAAAACAGGTAAAGTATATCGTCTGCCGACTCGTGCAGAATGGGAGCTTGCGGCACGCGGTAGCTATACTGAAAGTTACGATTGGGTACGCCAGCTAAGGCCGGAAATGTAAACTGCAGCAACTGCGGCACTCAATGGAGTAATGT
>JYJN01000088.1 GCA_003263845.1 Vibrio aestivus
CCGGTGAAATTACGCTAACAGCGGCTGGAGTCAATGCGTACACCAACGATTTTGAGTGGCTTGGTAACGAACACGATATCGTAGTAAGAGCTACCGAAGTAGAAGGGCTAGAGGACGTTAAGTTCACCGACATCACAGTCAACCTCAACGAAGTGAATCTCGATGATAACGCGCCGATCTTCGAGGACGACGATGGCAATCCGGTTCATGACTACACCTTTGAGTATGAAGAGAACTCAAGTGTTGACGATGTGCTCGGTACCGTGACAGCAGTAGATGCTGACTTAGAGGACGTGACGTATAGCATTGAAACTAATGTTTACGCACCGGAAGATACTGAGAAAACCAAACCGCTTTTTGCAATCAATGCAATAACCGGTGCGATTACACTTACTGCAGACGGTGTGTTGGCGTTTACCAATGACTTCGAGTGGGAAAGGTAATGAACACGACATTATTGTTAGGGCGACGGAGGTTGATGGTCTCGGTGATGTGAAATATACCGATATCACCGTTAATCTTGATGAAATCAACTTAGATGACAATGCGCCAGAGTTTACTGAACCAGATGGCTACGAGTTCAGTTACTTTGAAAATAATGACGATGAGACGGTTCTAGGGCAGGTCTCTGCATCTGATGCGGACGGAGAAGAGGTAACATACAGTATTTCTACCAATATCTACACAGCTAGCGATGTAGACCAACTTAATCCACTATTTACGATTGATAGTGAAACAGGGGAGATCAGATTAACTGAAGCAGGCACGAATGCCTTTACCAATGACTTTGAAACACTTAATAACGTGCATAATTTGGTAGTGACGGCGACGGAGGTAGGAGATTTCGGAGGCGACCCTAAATCAACAAATGTGGATGTTGACCTAAGTGAACTTAACGTGAATGAAGCACCAGACGCAGAAAGCTTTGAAGCTTACCTTCGAGATCCAGATTCACCGATTCCTATTGTTTTTGACTCGGAAGACTCAGAGTTTGACCATATTTGGGATATAGATGAAGCCGTTCCTGGAAATAGTGAATCGGTTATGGTGATGATTACCTCACTTCCAACCCAAGGTACGCTTTATTACACGGACGAAGAAGGAGAAAGACGCGCACTTACGGTTGATGACCTCTATACTGGCGATGATACAGGCACAGCATTGGATCCAACCAAAATCGAGTATCAGCAAGATGAAGGGAATACATTTGAACTTGGTGGTATTCCAGAAGATCCCGATCTTGTAGAAGGTTTTTATAACTGGGGCTCTCCGGTTGGTGAATCAGGTACTTTACGTCAAGTCACCCTGGCAAACGGCGCTTCTATTCTCATTACTCTTATAGATAATAATCCGCAAGGTAATGGCAACGGCATATTTGGTCAGTACACTAGCCCAGAGAATCACATCGGGTTTGGTTTGGCAGAAAACCACGGTAATGGGATGACACCAGGTGAAACAATTATCATTGATTTCTCAGAAAATCCATTAGAAGAGGTGACCTTCGGCATTGATGGGATGCAAGAGAATTTTGTCAATGGCTCAGATATCTTAGTGACCTACACCTATCAGGATGGTACTGAAGAAACGGTTACGTATAACAAGGATTCAGACCTTGGTTCTCAGCTGTTTTATGAGCAGTTCAGTCATTCTTCTGAAGACAACCCGATTGTTGGTATGTCAATGGAAGGCACCGGTGGTAACTGGGTTCTACGCGATATATCTGGTGAAGAAGCGATTACTACAGATGATACTTTCAACTTTGTGGCAGTCGATGCTGGTGGCCTGACGAGTGATGAAGCTACCGTGACAATTCCGCCATACATTGAACAAGCGGCAGCATTGGGCGATGAAACATTAGTTGGTACTGAAGATACCGATGCCTTCAAGTGGCTGCAAGCTACGATGGATGGTGGAACCGATACCGTTGAAGATTTTACTCGCTTTGAGGACATCATTGACATTACCGATGTGCTTTCTGACGATGAAAATGTGGATATAGATGATTTGCTTGCAGTCACATCAGCCTCAATTGATGGTGATGACATCGCATTAAATATCGTTACTGATGATGTAAGTCAAACGATTGTAATCGATGATGGTAAGACAATTTTTGCTGACTATATCGGCCCTGGAGATACGTTAGATGACATTAATCTGATGGCCGAAATTCTTAAAACAGATGCTGCGTAAGTTGCTACGGCAGCTCTGACAGAAGGCTAACCGCTTGGTTAGCCTTTTTTATTTACAACTTACTAAGTAAAAACAGTTGCCAGAGTCTTTAAAATTATGATATTTTCGCGCGCAATCTCGGACGTTGAACTATTTTCACAACAAAATAAAGTTCACGACATTCTGGGGGAGACGCGCAGTGACCATTCGAGCTGATTGTGACATTGCGTAGGGTAGGTATCGGCAAAGCATTTGTTGATAGACGGGATACTAATGACGCAGGTAGCGAATTGCGAATGGGAAACCCAACAGTGAACACAGTAACTATACAAACTAAAATCAGCAATATTCTTCCAAAGTGTCCAGTTCTGCAGGACAGCAGCATCACTGAACCTTGAATTAGGCTTCCTTTTTCTTAGTCATCAAACTTGAATGACGGCTTTGTCGCGTCCATACCGCGTCAGTGCACCCCAAATTTACAGCTTTTAGGCTTTCGTACGCCTAAAAATTGAATTTTATTCCACATATTTGTTAGGGAATTTCCCCGTATGAGCACAGCTTTTGAAGTCGATAGCCTTGCTATTGCAACCAGTATTTCTTCGCAGGTCCCAATCGTGGAAGGGATCTACGACTTAACGCCAGACCAAATTCTTCTTGATCAGGCAGAACATGAATCGGAAGTGCGTTCTTACCCTCGTCGATTGCCAATCGCCATCAAACAGGCTTATGGTGCGATTGTTGAAGATACTCGTGGTCAGGTCTTCCTTGATTGCCTAGCGGGCGCAGGTACTTTGGTTTTGGGTTACAACCATCCAGAAATAAACCAAGCACTGAAAGACCAGTTGGACTCCGGTCTTCCATACCAAACGTTAGATATTACAACGGAAGCAAAAGCGAACTTCATTCGCCAAGTGAAAGCTTTCTTGCCTGAAGAGTTTGCTAAAGACTCTGCGATTCAATTCTGCGGCCCATCGGGTGCCGACGCGGTCGAAGCTGCTATCAAACTGGCTAAGCAAACAACGGGTCGCAATACCATGTTTGCCTTCCGTGGTGCTTACCATGGTATGACAAACGGTACGATGGGCATGATGGGCAACCTCGGCACAAAAGAGCGCCGCACGGGCCTTATGTCTGACGTTCATTTTATGCCATTCCCATACAGCTTACGTTGCCCGTTTGGCCTTGGTGGGGAAGAAGGTGCTAAAGCGAACATCCGATATATTGAACGTCTCCTGAATGATGATGAAGCGGGCATTATGAAGCCAGCAGCGATCATTTTAGAGCCAGTTCAAGGTGAGGGTGGCGTTATCCCAGCTCCAGCTCAGTGGCTACGCGAGATTCGCCGTATCTGTGATGAGCATGGCATCTTGCTAATCCTTGACGAGATTCAATGTGGTGTAGGTAAAACCGGTTACCGTTTCGCATTTGAAGAAGCGGGCATTAGCCAGATATTCTTTGTCTATCTAAGGCAATCGGTGGCGGTATGCCAATGTCGATTTTGGTCTTCAACAAGAAAGTCGATACTTGGCGTCCAGGTGAGCACACAGGTACGTTCCGTGGTAACCAATTAGCGATGGTATCAGGTGCAAAAGCATTAGAAATCATTGAGCGTGACAACCTTGTTGAGCATGCCAATATCGCAGGTCAGTACCTACGCTTAGGTCTTGAAAACATCCAAAAACGCGTTAACTGTATTGCGGAAGTTCGCGGTAAAGGCTTGATGTTGGGTGTTGAAATCAAAAAGCCGAACGGTGAGCTAAATAAATTTGGTGAGCCCGCTTCTGATGGTGAGCTGACCCTAAAGATCCAACGCGCAGCGCTTGAGCGCGGCCTTATGGTTGAAAAGGGTGGCCGTGATGGTTCTGTCATTCGCTTCCTGCCGCCAATTATTATCTCATTTGAACAGATCGACTTTGCGCTTCGCACACTTGAAGCTGCGATGCTTGCGGCGGGTGCTGAACTTATTCAAAACGAAGAGATGCCAAATCAAACTGAGTGGAAAAAGCACTTCATTCACACTGGCAAAACAGGTGCCGATGAGTTTGCTTCTGTGATGAATCACACCACCAGCGTTATGAAAGAGATATTTGAGAAAGTGGACAAGCCATATTCTGGTTTAGATCCAAAAGTGCTTGAAGAGCAGATCAACGCTGTAAACCTTGATTCATCTGACAAAAGCCTGAAAGAGGTGATTTCGAGCACGACGGACCTGGTGGCTAAGAATGCTATTTTTACTCAGCACCCTAACTGTATTGCTCATCTTCATACTCCACCGTTGATGCCGTCAGTTGCGGCAGAAGCGATGATTGGTGCACTGAACCAATCTATGGACTCTTGGGACCAAGCTTCATCAGCAACGTATGTCGAGCAAAAAGTGGTGAACTGGTTGTGCGATAAATACGAGCTTGGCGCGAAATCCGACGGCATCATGACTAGTGGTGGTACGCAGAGCAACCAAATGGGTTTGCTGCTAGCACGCGACTGGATTGCCGATAAGTTATCAGGCCACTCGATTCAAAAACTTGGTCTTCCAGATTACGCCGATAAACTTCGAATCGTTTGCTCTGAAAACGCGCATTTTACGGTTCAAAAATCAGCATCATGGATGGGCCTTGGCGAGAAAGCGGTACTTTCAGTGCCTGCAAATATCGATGGCACCATGAAAGCAGAACAAGTTGAGCAAGTCGTTGCCGATGCGAAGGCGCAAGGTTTGATTCCATTTGCTATCGTTGGTACTGCGGGCACGACTGACCACGGCGCGATTGATGATCTTAATATCATTGCTGATGTCGCGAGCAAGCACGAGTTATGGATGCACGTTGACAGCGCTTACGGTGGTGCACTGATTTTGAGCGGTTCAAAAGGCCGACTAAGCGGTATTGAGCGTGCTGAATCAGTCAGTGTGGATTTCCATAAGCTCTTCTTCCAAACGATCAGCTGCGGTGGGCTGCTTGTTAATGACAAGGCTAACTTTAAGTTCCTACTGCATCATGCAGATTACTTAAACCGTGAGCACGACGAGCTACCAAACTTGGTTGATAAGTCTATCGCAACCACCAAGCGTTTCGATGCGTTGAAAGTCTTTATGACCATGCAGAGCGTTGGCCCGAAAGCGCTGGGGGATATGTACGATCATCTTTTAGAGCAAACTCAGCAAGTGGCTGATTTGGTGGATGCATCTGCAGGTTTTGAGCTGTTGGCTCGCCCAGCACTTTCAACGGTACTTTTCCGCGCGACATTAGGCGATGCGGCAAGCTTCGACAAGCTCAATCAAAAAGTTCGAATAGAAGCTCTAGTACGCGGTATCGCGGTGCTAGGCGAAACAGTGATCGATGGTAAATCAGCACTGAAATTTACGATTTTAAATCCGACTCTTTCTATGAAAGATTTCGAAAAACTATTGAATGATATCAAGCAGCTTGCAATAGAAGTGGCTGATAACAACACAAACAAATAAGGTAAGCGAAACTATGGCAGTTTTACAAATTGGTGCTGGCGGCGTTGGCTGGGTAGTGGCACACAAAGCGGCGCAAAACAACGATGTTCTGGGTGATATCACGATTGCATCACGCACAGTGAGCAAGTGTGAAAAAATCATCGAGTCGATTCAGAAGAAAAACAATCTGAAAGATGCATCGAAGAAGTTAGAAGCTCGCGCTGTAAACGCAGACGATGTAGAAGCTCTAGTCGCGCTTATCAATGAAGTGAAGCCAGATCTTGTCATTAATGCTGGCCCTCCGTGGGTTAACATGACCATCATGGAAGCGTGTTACCAAGCGAAGGTAAACTACCTAGATACATCTGTAGCGGTTGACCTTTGTTCAGAAGGCCAACAAGTGCCACAAGCTTATGACTGGCAGTGGGGCTACCGTGAAAAGTTTGCTGAAGCAGGCATCACAGGCATCCTGGGCGCAGGTTTTGATCCAGGCGTAGTGTCGGTATTCGCAGCATATGCGGTTAAACATCTATTTGATGAGATTGATACCATCGATGTAATGGATGTGAACGCAGGCGACCACGGTAAGAAGTTCGCGACTAACTTCGATCCAGAAACCAACATGCTGGAGATCCAAGGCGACTCATTCTACTGGGAAAACGAAGAGTGGAAACAAGTTCCGTGTCACTCACGTATGCTTGAGTTTGATTTCCCACTAGTGGGTAGCCACAAAGTATACTCAATGGCGCACGATGAAGTTCGTTCAATGCAAGAGTTCATCCCTGCAAAACGTATTGAGTTTTGGATGGGCTTTGGTGACGCTTACTTGAACTACTTCAACTGTATGCGTGACATTGGTCTCTTGAGCCAGATCCGTTAACACTGCATGATGGCACGGTTGTTCAGCCTCTACACGTACTGAAAGCACTACTACCTGACCCAACTTCTCTTGCACCAGGTTATACAGGTAAAACATGTATCGGTACTTGGGTTCAAGGTAAGAAAGACGGTATCGAGCGCAGCGTATTCATCTACAACAATGCAGACCACGAAGTGGCTTACGAAGATGTAGAGCACCAAGCGATTTCTTACACCACTGGCGTTCCAGCTATTACAGCTGCGCTTCAGTTCTTCCGCGGCGAATGGGCAGATAAAGGTGTGTTCAACATGGAACAGCTAAACCCAGATCCGTTCTTGGAAACGATGCCGAGCATTGGTCTAGATTGGCACGTACAAGAGCTTGAGCCAGGTCAGCCAATCATCCATAAATTGAAATAAGCGTTTATCGACTCTTAGTTCACTATGATTTAAGCCGATGCAAGTGCGTCGGCTTTGTTCGATTTTTAAGATGAAGATTTTTTCATGCAAAACAGCAATATTCATATCAGTAAGACTCGAAACAGCGAACTGAAAACACCTTACTTCATGATCAATGAAGATAAGCTGATCGCTAACTTAGAGAAAGCGAAATACTTGAAAGAGATTTCAGGTGTGAAGTTAGTCTTGGCATTGAAGTGCTTTTCGACATGGGGCGTGTTCGACATCATAAAGCCTTATCTTGACGGCACAACAAGTTCGGGGCCGTTCGAAGTCAAGCTCGGCCATGAAACATTCGGTGGCGAAACTCACGCTTACAGTGTCGGTTACAGCGAAGATGACGTGAGAGAAGTGGCAGACATCTGCGATAAGATGATCTTCAACTCTCAATCGCAGCTTGCGGCCTATCGTCATATTGTTGAAGGTAAAGCGTCACTCGGTTTACGAGTAAACCCAGGTGTCAGTTACGCAGGCCAAGACTTGGCAAACCCTGCTCGTCAGTTCTCGCGCTTAGGTGTACAAGCCGATCATATCAAGCCCGAAGTATTCGAGTCGGTCGATGGCGTAATGTTCCACATGAACTGTGAAAACAAAGACGTGGATGCATTTATTGGATTGCTTGATTCTATTTCAGAACAGTTTGGTGAGTACTTAAACGAGCTAGATTGGGTGAGCTTAGGTGGCGGCGTTTTCTTTACCTGGCCAGGCTACGACATCGACAAGTTAGGAACTGCTCTAAAGGTTTTCTCTGAGAAACATGGCGTTCAGCTTTACCTCGAACCCGGTGAAGCGATCATCACGAAAACGACGGATTTAGTGGTGACTGTGGTTGATATCGTTGAGAATGTAAAAACAACGGCGATTGTCGATTCGGCGACAGAAGCGCATCGTTTAGATACGTTAATCTATAATGAACCGGCTTCTATCTTAGAAGCATCTGAAAACGGTAAGCATGACTATGTGATTGGTTCTTGCTCGTGCCTTGCGGGCGACCAGTTCTGTGAAGCTAGCTTTGATCAGCCATTGGAAATTGGTCAACGTCTACACATTATGGACAGTGCAGGCTACACCATGGTGAAGCTGAATTGGTTTAATGGACTTCGTATGCCATCTATCTATTGCGAGCGCAGCAGTGGCGAAGTAGAAAAGCTCAACGAGTTTGATTACAGCGATTTCAAACGCTCACTGTCTCAGTGGTCAGTGAGTTAATAGTCGAGTGGTTAATTAAGCTATTGTCTCGACTTGATTCGAATTAAAAAGCCCGCTCAGTGAACGACACTGAGCGGGCTTTTTGTTGCTAGAAATTGGTCTACGCTTCAACGACGACGCGAGTATCCTCACTCAAAGCTTCTAGCTCGTCTGCTACGTCTTCAATACTGACTTTACTTGGTAGCTTTACTGCCATATTGGCTGTAAATAGCTAGAACCCAAGCCACCACCACCGGCAATGAATACGCGCTGACAGTCCATATCCAGAATATGAATGCCTTGACCGTCGAGTACGTGTGTAATTTCATTCACGATGCCAGATCGGTCATTCGAGTCAAGGCGCAACTGGTAGATAGTATCGGTTGCATGGCTGAATGGGTCAGTGTCGACGATTTGCACAAGTAACTCGGGATGGTTATGGAATGCTCGCTTCACGACCTCTACATTCTGTTTGGGAAGCTCTACCTTGATAACTGCAGCCACTTGGTTTTCAATAAAGTTCACTTTACTGATTAACCATTTGCCTTCATTTTCGTGAGTGATAGCAGCAAGCTTTTTGATCGTTGCTGGAGTCGCCTTACCAACAAAGTTAACAATGAATGTACTATTCATAATTGGGCCTCCAAAGCGCAAGTAGAACAAGTAGTTACATGAATGCTTATCTTCAGTTTAGAAGTTAGTGGCTAGGATGGTTTGACGAGTGTCAATTTTTAGAGCTGTCGCGGGTTTGTGTTGCAATAATTGTTGCATAAGGCACAAAAAAAGCGGCAATTGAATGCCGCTTTCTCATAAATAACTTATTGGCTAGAAACCAATTTTTAGTTCAACACCGTAGAACTGCCTATCGTAGGACGCACCGGCGTCCATAGCAAAACTCGCCGCTTCATAATTACCGAACCATGGCGAATTATTAAATTGGAGTTCGGCACTGCCACCCCATGCATCAGTAACCCAACCATGGATATGTCCAACAGGGTTGAGGAAGAATAAAGAGACATCACCCATCCGCTTTGAGCCCATGACTTCACCGCCCGATGCAATGATTTCTTGTTCGGTTTCGAACATGACTTCACCGACAACTGCACCAAAGAATGGTGTGATGAACAAGTCCTGCCAAGAAGGAACTTCTGCGAAAGCTTCTACACCGTATTCCCAGAAGAAGGTCGACATAGTTGCCGAGTATAAGAAGGATTCGAACTCGTTAAATCCAGCGTGACGAGCGGCTGTATAGTAGACACCGCCAAAGTATGGGTGCATGACGTAGTTTAGAAAGTGCTCATCGCGGTCCCAAACTGGACCTGCTTTCACGTTGTCTACCCACTTGCTGCCCAGTTTACTCAAGTCGCGAGACTCTTCGTCCCACTTGGTAATTGACTCTGGTAACAAGGTCATTAAGCCAACCGTGGCAACACTCAAACCTAAAATAGTATAGGTTTGCCCCATTAGGTAGTCCCAGTCTTTACCATCTTGTACTTGCAGATACTTGGGAAGTTCTGGGTCTGCAATTGTTAATTCTGGTTCTTGTAAATAGACGGCATAGCGATTGCTAGGTGACTCTAATGTTGGCTGTTTTGAGTAGCGATGGCTGTCTTGGAAAAAGTAGTCTTTATGATTATCTACCGTGTAACTGAACTCAATGTGTTTTACTGAGTCATAACTTGAGGCATTAGCACACGCAGAAAATGACAACATCATGGCAGCTATGTTTTTCATAGACACGGACAGCTCCAAAATTTGAGAAATTTTAATGATCAGATTCACAATTATCTAATAAAGTCAGAAGAATAGAAACTGCAAATTGTGTTATCTGGGAAACTAAACCAAAAAGATGTGCTTTACCGACAAATATTACACATCTATTTCATAAATTGATTATAAGTGCTTGAATGCAACAAGCACGTGAGGAAAGTATAGTATGTTGAAAATAGCGATGCTAAGTACTGGAGAAGAAGTGCTTCATGGCGATATTGTTGATACCAATGCAGCTTGGCTATCAAGCTTGTTTTTTGAACATGGCTTTCCACTGGTAAAACGCTCAACAGTAGGCGATTCGCTACAAGCATTAACTGAAGAGCTGTTAATGCTCAGTTTTAATAGTGACGTTGTCATTGTTAATGGTGGCCTTGGGCCAACCACAGATGATATGTCGACCGAAGCGGCAGCTGCGGTTTCTGAGCAGTCTTTGGTACTTTTCCCCGAATGGCAAGAAAGGTTAGAAGCGTTCTTTGCAAGTCGCGGCCTCACTATGCCAGAAAGCAACATTAAGCAGGCCATGCTGCCTGAACAATCCACTTTGATTGATAATCCGGTTGGGACGGCTTGCGGCTTTAAGCTGGAAGTAAACGGCTGCCTATTTTATTTTACTCCCGGCGTTCCAAAAGAGTTCAAGCTCATGGCGGAAAGCCAAATCCTTCCTGATTTAAAACATCAGTTCCCTGAACAGGCTGGTCTTGATTGCAGCAAGCTCTATACGTTTGGTACGTCTGAGTCAGGATTAGCTGATGTTCTTGATAAAGTATCATTACCCAATGGTTATAGTCTCGGATATCGTTCTTATCTCCCGTACATCGAGGTAAAACTTTTTGGTCCTAAACAAGATCTTGATGTTCGAGTTAAATTACTCCAACTGATTTTCAAGCTCATTGAGAAGCATGTGGTGAGTGTGGATGAGAGTTTATCGGATCATCTAGGGCACTTGGTAGCCGAGAAAAAACTGTCTATCTCGACTTCAGAGCAATCAACGCAGGGTTGGTTATCCAATTGGCTGCACGAGAATGCCTTAACGGCGAAATACTGTGGGCATGGTTGGGTACTTGGGCAATCTCTGGATATTGGTGGAGAAGAGAAAGATCCGCTAGCGGCTACCTTTGCGCTTGCTGGAGCAACCCGAGATAAGTGCTCAACAGACATTTCCTTGGTGACTGGCCGCTTGATCGATAACAGTTTTACCGTGGCATTTTCTGCACCGGAAGGGGAGTGGGGCCAGACTCTAAGTTTTAATAGACATTATTCGATAGAAGAACAAAAACTGGTAATTGGCACCGTAGCTGCCGATATGCTGAGACGTTACTTATCTAGTAAGCTATATTCGTTTCATACAGCTCACTTAAGTCGGTGAAAGAGATGCACGTTCCTAGAGGCTTACTTGAGTCGTAACCTAAGATTGGTTTTTGTCAAATTAGTAAGTGTTGATATAGGCATGTAACTGAATGGATATGTGGCTTATATTAATTGTGGTTCCGAATCGTTTTTTTAGAATGATTTGTTCTAATCGCTAAATGAATGATTTTCAACGTTCCATAAAATTGTCTCATTTTTGAGCCTTCTATTCTTGTGGCGAACTTGTAAACTGACTATTCGCATCAGTGGTGAGCAAGGAGACAGACATGTTTTATCAATCAAAGATATTGGTCTGGTATCAGGTGGCAAGTCAAAAAGTTGTGTTAGGAGAGGCATTTAGCGATGATGAGCACAACGTTGTTTCGTTGTGGCATCAAGCTCCTCAAGAATCTTACAACGGACATGACACAGGCTTTCGCTTATCTTTGTTCGATGATGATGGGCGTGAAGTCGCTGACAAAGCCGTATCTATGGTTACCGCAGACGAATTTTTATCGCATATAGTAAAGGCCAGCGCTTAGCGCCGGCCTTTATGTTTTCTACAATCAACGTTGATTCAAAAAGAGCTTAGATGAATAGTTATGCTCTTTTTGCTTTTGCACTGAACAGTACGCCATTCAGCTTCAATTCACTTTTTGCTCTGCAGATACAAGGCAGTATTTCATTTCCTTGCGTGTAAGCCATTGCAAACCCCACGTATTCAACTTCGCCAGATTCGAGCGTACATTTACATGCACCGCAGTGTCCTTCGCGACAGTTGTATTCAGGTTCCAGGCCTGCTTGTTCCATTGTCTCCAAAATCGTATTTGATGCATTAGATTCAATGGTAGTGATTTTGTTGATTGTAATGTTCGCCATTACAGTTCGAAGCCTTCGAAGTCGTCGGCATTCACTTCGTTGTCGATTTGACCTACGAGGTAAGAACTGATTTCTGCTTCTTGCGGTGCCACCTGAACGTTATCAGAAGACAGCCAAGCGTTAATCCATGGAATAGGGTTTGACGTTGCTTCAGGATACGCGTGACCTAAACCTACAGCTTGCATACGCACGTTTGTGATGTATTCAACGTACTGGCAAAGGATATCTTTGTTCAAGCCGATCATAGAACCGTCTTTGAACAGGTACTCAGCCCATTCTTTCTCTTGTTCTGCCGCTTCCTTAAACAGGTCGAAACACTCTTGTTTGCACTCTTCAGCGATCTGCATGAACGAGAAATCGTCCTGACCGTTACGAAGCAGGTTCAACATGTGCTGAGTACCAGTCAAGTGAAGCGCCTCATCACGCGCGATTAGCTTGATGATTTTCGCGTTACCTTCCATCAGTTCACGTTCAGCGAATGCAAATGAACACGCAAAGCTTACATAGAAACGAATCGCTTCAAGAGCATTTACTGACATCAGACATAGGTACAACTTCTTCTTCAAGTCGTGCAGCTAACGTTAACGGTTTCGCCATTGATAGTGTGCGTACCTTCACCGTAGCGGTGGTAGTCGTTAGTCAGTGCGATTAGGTCATCGTAGTAATGAGCGATGTCTTTAGCACGCTTAAGGATGTGTTCGTTCTCGACAATGTCATCAAAAACAATCGCAGGGTCGTTTACGATGTTACGAATGATGTGTGTGTATGAACGAGAGTGGATCGTTTCAGAGAACGACCATGTCTCAATCCAAGTCTCTACTTCTGGAAGCGATACTAAAGGAAGTAGCGCCACGTTAGGGCTACGGCCTTGAATAGAATCTAGTAGCGTTTGGTACTTCAAGTTAGAGATGAAGATGTGTTTCTCATGCTCAGGAAGTTTATTGTAGTCGATACGATCGCTTGATACATCGACTTCTTCCGGACGCCAGAAGAAAGAAAGCTGCTTCTCAATCAGCTTTTCAAAAATCTCAAATTTCTGTTGGTCGTAACGCGCAACGTTTACCGATTGACCAAGGAACATTGGTTCTTTTAATTGGTCATTTTTGTTTTGAGAAAAAGTACTGTAAGCCATAAATGCCTCAATTCCTTTTAAGCCCTTCTTGTTTAGTCATTAAAAAAGAAGGGCAGATAATTCACTGTTCTAATTTGTGGGTTGTCGATTAAATCTTACAACCGCCGCCTGCACAATCGTCTTCTTGGACTGCAACACCACCAGACTGTTCGTCTTTGGCACCGTCACGAGTGTTGTGGTAGTAAAGTGTCTTCACACCAAACTTGTATGCCGTTAGAAGATCTTGCAATAGCTTCTTCATTGGAACTTTACCCGTCTCGTAGACGCTTGGATCATAGTTGGTGTTCGCAGAGATAGCTTGGTCAACAAACTTCTGCATGATTCCCACTAAGTGCAAGTAGCCGTCGTTTGAGCCGATGTCCCAAAGTAACTCGTAGTTCTCTTTTAAGTTTACGAAATCTGGAACGACTTGCTTCAAGATACCGTCTTTCGATGCCTTAACTGATACATAGCCACGTGGTGGCTCAATGCCGTTCGTCGCGTTAGAAATTTGCGATGATGTTTCTGATGGCATCAGTGCAGTTAGCGTTGAGTTACGTAGGCCATATTCCATGATATCTTCACGTAGCGTATCCCAGTCGTAATGAAGTTTTTCATCACAAATCGCATCAACGTCAGACTTGTATGTATCAATAGGCAGAAGGCCTTTCGCATAGTTTGTCTCGTGGAAAGATGGGCATTTGCCTTGCTCTTTCGCAAGCTCTACAGACGCTTTCAGTAGGTAGTACTGAATCGCTTCAAACGTACGGTGAGTTAGGCCATTTGCGCTGCCATCTGAATATTTCACGCCATTCTTTGCAAGGTAGTAAGCAAAGTTGATAACGCCCACGCCCAAAGTACGACGATTCATTGTCGACTTGTATGCCGCCGGTAGCGGGTAGTCTTGGTAATCCAGTAGCGCATCAAGTGCACGAACAACCAGTTCAGATAGCTCTTCAAAATCATCGAGAGATTTGATCGCACCAAGGTTAAACGCAGACAGAGTACAAAGTGCAATCTCACCTGAATCATCTTCTACATTTGCCAGTGGTTTGGTTGGTAATGCGATTTCCAAACATAGGTTTGACTGACGAACAGGCGCAACTTCTGAGTCAAATGGGCTGTGGGTATTACAGTGGTCCACGTTCTGAATGTAAATACGGCCTGTTGACGCTCGTTCTTGCATTAACAAAGAGAACATTTCGATGGCTTTAACCGTTTCCTTCTTGATTGAAGGATCGTTCTCGTATTTAACGTACAAACGCTCGAATTCTTCTTGGTTTTCGAAGAACGCGTCGTACAGTCCAGGAACATCAGATGGCGAGAATAGGGTAATATTACCACCTTCAACTAGGCGTTGGTACATCAGTTTGTTCAACTGAACACCGTAGTCCATGTGGCGCACACGGTTTTCTTCAACACCGCGGTTGTTCTTCAATACCATTAGCGATCGAGCTTCGCCGTGCCACAATGGGTAGAATACCGTTGCTGCACCACCACGCACACCACCTTGAGAACAACATTTTACGGCTGTTTGGAAGTATTTGTAGAAAGGGATGCAACCAGTATGGAATGCTTCACCACCACGGATTTCAGAACCTAGCGCACGGATACGACCCGCATTAATACCAATACCAGCACGCTGAGACACGTAGCGTACGATTGAGCTAGCAGTTGCGTTGATAGAGTCAAGCTATCGCCACACTCGATAAGAACACAAGAACTGAACTGACGGGTAGGCGTACGTACACCAGACATAATTGGTGTAGGTAGAGAAATCTTAAATGTCGATGTCGCATCGTAGAAGCGTTTAACGTAATCCAGACGCGTCGCTTTAGGGTACTTAGCAAATAAACAAGCGGCGACTAGGATGTACAGGAACTGTGCGCTTTCGTAGATTTGTCCAGATACACGGTTCTGAACGAAGTACTTACCTTCTAGCTGTTTTACAGCCGCATAAGAGAAATCTAGTCACGACGGTGATCAAGGTACGCATCGAGCTCGTCTAACTCTTCTCGAGTGTAGTCTTCGATGATGTGCTTGTCGTATTTCCCCATGTCTACAAGACGAGAAACATGGTTGTACAGCGTTGGCGGCTCGTATTGGCCGTACGCTTTTTTACGTAGGTGGAATACTGCAAGTCGAGCTGCGAGGTACTGGTAATCTGGCGTCTCTTCTGAGATCAAATCTGCAGCAGATTTGATGATGGTTTCATGGATGTCAGAAGTCGTGATGCTTCGTAGAACTGAATGTGAGCCTTGAGTTCTACCTGAGAGACTGAAACGTTGTTTAGACCTTCTGCAGCCCACGTGATGACACGGTGGATCTTCTCTAGATCTATGTTTTCTTTGCGGCCATTACGTTTAGTAACGGTAAGTTGTTGGTTCATTCTGCTTTATTTCCCTAATAAAACTGATAAAAGCCCTATTTTTGTATCTTTGTTATGAAACGATTGTAAATTTCGTTGAGGCTTTGTGATCAAAGTCTATCTATATATTGATGTCGAAACACTACATATAGGGGTTAGTTCGTTTTCGAATTACAAGATAGTGCTATCACGGCTGGTTTTCAAGTTACAGATCTTGGATGACTTGTGGATAACTGACAAAAACAAAAAAAACAGTAAGTATCCACTAACTGAAGATCTAAGAGCACGATTGAGTGGAGAAAAATACGCTTTCGAGATCGGTTTAGAAGTAACCACGAACTAAAAAAAATTCCTTGATCTTTGATAAAAAACTTACTTATTAATCGAAGCGATTAAAATGGAATCTAGCGCACGTTTGAAATGAAAAAAACGGCAATTTTCTAATTGCCGTTTCTTAAATCAAATAGTTTGCAAATTAGACAAGTTGCGTATGCACGATGTAATTAACGTCGACATTGCGACCAAGGCGGTAACTGTCTGTCAGTGGGTTGTAATGCAGGCCAGTGATACCGAGTTCGCGAAGGTCAGTTTTGTCTACCATTTTAAGCAGTTCAGAAGGGCGGATGAACTTCTCATGGTCGTGAGTACCTTCTGGAACAATCTTTAAAAGCTTCTCGGCGCCAACAATCGCAAATAAGTAGGATTTGAAGTTACGATTGAGCGTTGAAAAGAAAACGTGTCCGCCGGGTTTCACTAGCGTGGCACAAGATTTAATAACTGACAGGGGATCTGGAACGTGTTCAAGCATCTCCATGCAGGTTACAACATCATACTTTCCTGCATTTTCAGCAGCATGATCTTCAATTGTACTTTGAATGTAAGTTAGCTTAGTGCCGGTTTCTAAAGCATGAAGACGAGCGACTTCTAGAGGTTCTTTACCCATGTCTAAACCGGTAACCATCGCCCCTTCTTTAGCCATGCTTTCTGCCAATATTCCGCCACCGCAGCCAACATCAAGCACTTCCTTACCAAATAAGCCTTGAGCGTTATCGAGAACATAGTTGAGGCGCAAAGGATTAATTTGGTGTAAAGGTTTGAATTCACCTTCTAAATCCCACCATCGAGAAGCCATGTCCTCGAATTTTTTGATTTCATTTGGGTCGACATTTTGTGCTTTAGACATACCGCTCAACTCGTATAAAACTGATTCCTTGATTGTTGTGCATTATAACCTGATCCTCTGGTCTTTCATCAAGCACAGATAACTTTGAGTACAGATGCTTAAAAAGTAACCTTTTTTCAGTTGGATATGATTCAAGTGTGCAATTTCTCGGCACTTGATTCACAACCAAGCTCACAACCTGATAAAAGGAGAGGGAAAGTAATGCCGAACCTGACAATAGTGTGTTATATTTTTCGACCTTGTACGTATCAAACATACGATCAAACTATAGAGGGATAATGGCTCTATGAGCGATCTAGCTAAAGAGATCACGCCCGTAAACATTGAAGATGAGCTTCGAGGTTCATACCTAGACTACGCGATGTCAGTTATCGTGGGTCGTGCTCTTCCAGATGTGCGTGATGGCCTAAAACCTGTACACCGCCGCGTTCTTTTCGCGATGAATGTACTAGGCAACGATTGGAATAAACCATATAAAAAATCTGCCCGTGTGGTAGGTGACGTAATCGGTAAATATCACCCACATGGTGATAGCGCGGTATACGATACTATTGTTCGTATGGCACAGCCGTTTTCACTTCGCTACATGCTAGTCGATGGCCAAGGTAACTTCGGCTCGATCGATGGCGACTCAGCGGCGGCAATGCGTTATACCGAAGTTCGCATGGCAAAAATTGCCCACGAGCTTCTAGCTGACCTAGACAAAGAAACTGTGGACTATGTACCAAACTATGATGGTACTGAGCAGATCCCAGCAGTTCTTCCTACAAAGATTCCTAATCTACTGGTAAACGGTGCTTCTGGTATCGCGGTAGGTATGGCAACTAACATTCCTCCGCATAACTTGACGGAAGTAATCGATGGTTGCTTGGCGTATATCAATAATGAAGAGATCACTATTGATGAGCTAATGGACTACATTCCAGGTCCTGATTTCCCAACAGCGGCTTTGATTAGCGGTCGTAAAGGCATCGTTGATGCTTATAAGACAGGTCGCGGTAAGGTCTATATGCGCTCGAAGGCGGATATAGAAGCGGACAAGAATGGTAAAGAGACCATTATTGTTACTGAAATCCCGTACCAAGTTAACAAAGCTCGTTTAATCGAAAAGATTGCTGAGCTTGTTAAAGATAAGAAAGTTGAAGGTATCAGTGCACTACGAGATGAGTCTGACAAAGACGGTATGCGTATTGTTATTGAATGTAAGCGTGATGCTGTAGGTGAAGTCGTACTAAACAACCTATATTCGCAAACACAGCTGCAAACGACTTTCGGCATTAACATGGTTGCGCTGAATAACGGTCAGCCACAGCTATTCAACTTGAAAGACATGTTGAAGTGCTTTGTGGATCACCGTCGTGAAGTTGTAACACGTCGTACTATCTACGAATTGCGAAAAGCTCGTGACCGTGCTCATATCCTAGAAGGTTTGGCGCTAGCACTTGCAAATATCGATGAAATCATTGACCTTATCCGCAACGCTCCAACACCTGCTGAAGCGAAAGCGGGTCTTGTTGCTCGTGGTTGGGATCTTGGTAACGTAGCTGCAATGCTTGAGCGTGCAGGTACTGATGCCGCTCGTCCTGATTGGCTTGAAGATCAATACGGTATTCGTGACGGTCAGTACTTCCTGACTGAGCAACAAGCACAAGCTATTCTTGACCTACGCCTGCACAAACTAACAGGCCTAGAGCACGAGAAGATTCTAGATGAGTACAAAGCACTTCTAGAAGAAATTGCAGAATTGATGCACATCCTTGCTAGCACAGAGCGCTTGATGGAAGTTATCCGTGAAGAGCTTGAAGCGGTTCGTGATGGCTTTGGCGATGCACGTCGTACTGAGATCACGGCGGCAAGCATGATATCGACATGGAAGAGCTAATTGCTCGTGAAGATGTTGTGGTAACACTTTCTCACGAAGGTTACGTGAAGTACCAGCTACTAAGCGATTACGAAGCTCAGCGTCGTGGTGGTAAAGGTAAGAGTGCAACTAAGATGAAAGAAGAGGATTACATCGAGCGTCTGCTTGTTGCGAATACTCATGACAACATCTTATGTTTCTCGACTCGCGGTAAGACTTACCGTCTGAAAGTTTACCAACTGCCTCAAGCGAGCCGTACGGCACGTGGTAAGCCAATCGTGAATATTCTTCCTCTTGAAGAAAATGAGCGTATTACGGCTATCTTGCCAGTATCTGAATTCAGCCCAGAGAAGTTCATCTTCATGGCGACTGGAGACGGTACGGTTAAGAAGACCTCACTGGATCAGTTCGCTAACGTACGTGCTAACGGCCTAATTGCTGTTAACCTACGTGATGACGATTCCCTTATTGGTGTAGATATCACTAACGGCGACAGCGACATCATGTTGTTCTCGAAAGCAGGTAAAGTGGTTCGCTTCAGCGAAGACAAAGTTCGTGCAATGGGTCGTACAGCGGCAGGTGTTCGCGGTATGAAGCTAGCAGATAATGACCAAGTGGTGTCTCTAATTGTTCCTGCCAACGAAGGCGATATTTTAACTGTGACTCAAAACGGTTACGGTAAGCGTACTGAACTTGCGGAATACCCAACGAAAGGCCGTGCGACACAAGGTGTTGTGTCAATCAAGGTCTCTGAGCGTAACGGCCCAGTTGTTGGTGCGGTGCAAGTAGAAGAAGGCGACGAGATGATGATGATCACCGACGCTGGTACGCTTGTTCGTACACGTGTTTCGGAAGTTAGCCAAGTCGGTCGTAATACTCAAGGTGTGACACTTATCCGTACAGCAGAAGACGAATCAGTGGTTGGTCTGCAACGTATCGATGAAGTGGAAGAAGTGGAACTTGAAGAGGGTGAGCTAGAAGGTCAAGAGCCTGAAGCAAACGCGACTCAAGCAGAGGCTGAGACACCGAAAGAAGATGACGCTGAAGAGTAAACTTTAGTTTCAATGAGTCTTTGAAAAGCCGAGCTTATGCTCGGCTTTTTTATATATTAAATTCGACCTTTGATGCAGCAGCGCTGAAAGTGAATTACAGAACCTGACGTTTGTTCTATTAGTTTTGCTTTATTTGTGAGCAAACAGACGCAAAAACAGAGGAAATTGAATGCATTTCAGCCGTTTACTGGAAGAACAATGTAACTCTAGTACAATAACAAGGTTGAAAGAAAAGAGCCTTTGTATAAAGCGAATATTTTTGCTTGTACTTTGTGCTTCTAAAAACAGAGAGGAATCATGACTAAAGGTATTGATAAGTACAGTATCGACAGCACCGACTATACGGTTGGCCAGGATAATGTACAGAAGTGGGGGTTTGATGTTCATAACCCAGTATTTGGAGTAAGTGCTGGTTTTATTGCGCTGTTTCTAGTGGCAGTACTTATCCTCGATGCTGGGACAGCGAAAGCAGCATTGGATGGAATGAAGTGGAAGATTATAGGTAGCTTTGATTGGTTATTCATATGGTCTGGCAACATTTTTTGTTGTTTTCTGTTTAGCGCTAATTGTCTCACCATTTGGAAAAATCCGCTTAGGCGGCCAAGATGCGACAGCCGATTACTCTTACCTTTCTTGGTTCTCGATGCTATTCGCTGCGGGTATGGGTATTGGTTTAATGTTCTGGAGTGTTGCCGAGCCTGTTGCTTATTTTACAGGTTGGTATGAAACTCCATTAGGCGTTGAAGCTAATACACCGGAGGCGGCGAAGCTTGCATTAGGGGCAACAATGTATCACTGGGGTCTGCACCCTTGGGCTATTTACGGTGTTGTAGCGCTTTCGTTGGCATTTTTTGCATACAACAAAGGTTTGCCACTATCTATTCGTTCTATCTTCTATCCAATTCTGGGTGATCGAGCGTGGGGTTGGCCAGGTCACATTGTCGATATATTAGCTGTATTGGCAACGCTCTTCGGCCTTGCGACATCGCTTGGTTTAGGTGCACAACAAGCCGCTAGCGGTATCCATCATGTATTTGGTTTAGACGCTGGGATGGGGCTGCAAATCGTTGTCATTACCGTGGTAACGCTACTTGCTGTTGTTTCGGTTTTGCGTGGTATTGATGGTGGTGTGAAAGTCATCAGTAATATCAATATGATCATCGCCTTCTTGTTGCTGATTCTTGTTGGCCTGATCGGCTGGGCGGTATCACTAGGAACAATCCCAACAACATTGATGGCCTACGTAGAAAACTTCATCCCTTTGAGTAACCCTCATGGCCGTGCTGACGAAGCTTGGTTCCAAGGCTGGACCGTGTTTTATTGGGCTTGGTGGGTATCTTGGTCACCGTTTGTTGGTATGTTCATCGCACGCGTGTCAAAAGGTAGAACCGTGCGTGAGTTTCTGACAGCGGTACTACTGGTACCGACAGCCGTGACAGTAATCTGGATGTCTGTATTTGGTGGAATGGCAATTGATCAAGTGATTAATAACGTCGGTCAGCTAGGAGCAGAAGGGTTGACTGATGTTTCACTGGCAATGTTCCAGATGTTTGATGTTCTTCCTTGGGGCTCTATGTTGTCTATCATCGCTGTTGTGCTTGTTCTGGTGTTCTTCATTACATCATCGGATTCAGGTTCACTGGTTATCGACAGCATTACTGCTGGTGGTAAAGTGGATGCTCCTGTATTACAACGTTGTTTCTGGGCGTTTATGGAAGGTGCTATTGCTGTAGCATTGCTTTGGGTTGGTGGCGCGGAAGCGGTGCAAGCTCTTCAAGCAGGGGCGATATCCACTGCTCTACCATTTGTCATTGTTCTATTATTGATGTGTGTAAGCTTGTTGCTGGGCATGCGAACAGAACCCCGTAAGTAAACATCGATAGTAATTAAGCAGCAATAAATGACTTATGAAAAAGCGGAGCCAAATGGGCTCCGCTTTTTAGTCTTAGAATCCTTTAGCTACAACCAAAAGTCACTGATAGGCTGTTTGTCATCAAAATGATGAGCTATCTGCGCCTGTAAAAGTTCTGCAGTTGCAATAGCATCGGTTAGCGCGTGGTGAGGAGTGTAGGCCGGAAGTCCGTATCTTGTCCGCGATTGCCTAATCGAAGTGAACCTGGTTTTTTTCCTTTCAATCTGTTCCAGATCCCGCCGGTAGTACGCTGCTGAATTTGATTTTCGATTTCCAGAGTATCAAGTAGAGGAAACTCAATTCCTTCCTTAATACGCTCTTTGAGGGCCACGTTGAAGAACATTCGCTCTATCTTGCGATAATGAACGACCAGAATCTTCCCTTCCATCGACTTCAAAATCTCTTGATAAATTTCGGAAAAGTCTGGTGCATCGAGAATGTCACTGTGGGTAATTCCGTGAATTACTACAGATTCTTCTTCAAGTTTTTGTTTCGGTCTAACAACCCAATGCTTGGCTTGATTGATGAAGATTCGATTTAACGTGAAAGGCACCACGCCAATTGTGATGATTCCATCTTTGTCTGGGTCTAACCCCGTCGTCTCAAAGTCCATTGCCAAAAATGTCACCTCATTAAGAGGTGTATTAGAGAGTGGAATTTCAGCGGAGTAGTAGTCGATTAGGCTTTGGTCAACGGCCGTTTCTAACCGTTGGCTGAACTTACTCTTCCAATCAATTTTAGGTGGTTTTAATAGAGATTGAATCATAGCGACCTACTTAAAATTGTTGCTGGCTTGATAGCGGAACTTCAAGAAGTTTTGAGCATTGCTCAAAATCTGAAACGCATCTTTTAGGTTGCGTCGTTCAAAATCGGATAGGTTTTCCGGCTCGATGTTATTGTCAGGTTCAACCTCTTGTTCCACGTCTAACGCTTGATGTCGAATTCGAACCATAGAGATAAATTCCATTGCATCACGTAAATCTTGAGCGCGACCTTTTGGTAAAATTCCAGCATCAATAATGTCATCTAGGCGCTCAAAAGAATTCTGTGACCTTGAACCCACTGCTAAAGCATGAACACGAATTAGATCTGCAAGCGGAGCGGTACCACGCCGCTTGAGGTTGATACTGTTATTGTGGCGGCCATCTTTCTCCATCACGAAGTCTTTAAAGAAGCCGAGAGGAGGGGTTCGATTGAGAGCATTTCGAGCTAAACAAGCTAAGAAGCGGTTGTTTTTTCTCGCTCGTCGGACGATAAAGCCGTTAAGTTGCTCAGCCCACTTCAGTTTTCCATAAACCCCGTCTAGGTCGAAGAAAATTGAAGCATTAAGGAGGGCTTTAGGGTTTGGGTCATCAATCCAGTCGGCGAAACACGCTTCCCATTCCCGTCTTGTCATACGCCAATCAGGGTTAGTCGCCATGATGTCGCCTGTGCAATAGGTGTAACCACATTTATTTAGCGCATCACAAACAAACTTAGCCAAGGATTCGAAGTAGGCGTTATGCTTTTCTGCGACGTAGCTGTCATCAAGAATGATGGCGTTATCTTGGTCTGTGACGAGTAATTGCTCATCACGTCCCATAGAACCCAACGCAAGAAAACAGTATGGGATAGGGGGAGAACCAAGCTGTTCCTCAGCAAGCTCAATAATGCGTTGCTTAAAGCTTCGGCCAATCACCGACATTGCGCTGCCTACCATGTGAGAGTTAGCGTCTTCATTAACTAAGCGCACAAAACTGTCTTTGACCTGTTCAGATAACGTCTCCAGCTCTTCCACCGTTTGCTGCTGGAAAATACTGCTTACTAGCAACAGTGAGTTTTGAGATTCATAGCGAACAATATCGGTTGTCTCGATGATGCCGATAGGCTTTTTGTTCTTTAGTACCGGTAGGTGATGGACATTGTAGCGAAGCATAGTCAGCATCGCTTCATACACGTACGCATTGTGATCAAGAGATATCACATCGGTTGTCATGACTGATGAAACTTGCTCCGAGGGGTCAAGTCCTTCTGCTAACACGCGAGTACATAAGTCTCTGTCGGTAATGATGCCGATAACTGGGTTGCGATCTTCTTCATCGTCTTCGTCGTCCTGTACATCAGGGTCGATCACAAGAATTGACGATACGCCTTCTTCGGCCATCTTTATCGCGGTGTTTTGAATGGTTTCTGTCCGAACTACGCTGAGTGGTTCGCGGTTTAGCAAGGTTTTGACCTTGGAGGTCGTCAAGTCATTTTGCTCATTGGTGCTAGAAATAGCCTGGCGGAGTCGAGCGTTATCCTCCACTTCAACAAAATCCGCAAACGAATCGTGCTCATCATAAAGCTGTTGAAAAATGTCGGCAGGAATACAGTATACCAAGGTGTCTTCAACTGCCTTGGCTGGGAAGCGCACTTTGTTATTGGTCAGAAGCCCCATTTGACCAAATAGGTCGCCTTCATCTAAGCGATTATAGAGCTCACCTTTACGACGAAAGAGCTCAACGACACCACTTCGAACCATAAATAGGTCACGAATCTCATCACCAAAGTGAATGATCGGCGTATCTTGTCGATAGTAAGAGATTTCTACATGACGAGTAATGTGTTCGAGCACTTCTTCGGGTAACTCATTAAAAGGTGGGTATTGAGCCAAGAAGTTTTGTATTTCAAGCAGTTCTGCTTCCATTCGTTGCGCCAATTTGTTCAATTTTGTTTAGTTTACACCAAAGTGCCAGATAAAGCGTATTCAATAAAATGAGGGAAAAATAGATGTAGTAGATTACTTGGCCAGTTATATTCATATTGATTATTATTTATTCACAATCAATGAGTTAAGATCAATTTTATTGGCGATATAACGTGCATGTTATAGCGTGTCAGTTAGGATGCGCGCGTATCCACATTTTATAGATTTTGCTGACATGAACTTAACTCTAAAACAAAAACTACTTGGTGCCACGATACTGGCGACTGTAGTGATGGCAGGTGCATTAACCTCACTTGCTGCTAATCGACTCTATGAAACGACCAAAACGAGCATTTATCAACGCGCTGAAGGTGTGAGTAGCGCTGCGTCTGTGGGGATTGCCGAGTGGATTGAAATTCGCAAAAGCATTTCACAAGCGGTGAATGAATTTGCGCTTCAGGGAAATGATTTAACATCGACTCTTGTACAAGCACGAAATGCTGGTGGCTTCGATGACATCTTTTTCGGCACCATTGATGGCGAGATGCATCGTTCTTATCCAGAAAGAAACCGCACAGATTATGACCCACGAACGCGCCCTTGGTATATCGATGCGCAAAAATTTGGTACGCAGATCATTACTCCTGCCTATCAAGATGCAATTACACAAGCCCTTATCGTTACTATCGCAGAGCCTCTTTATGACAATGGCCGCTTTGTGGGTGTAGTGGGTGCAGATGTATTGATTGATCAACTGGTTAATGACGTGATTAGCCTTGATGTTGGCGATCAAGCTCATGGCATGTTGATCGATGCTCAAGATGGGACTTTACTCGCTCACCCGAACTCTTCATTAGCCTTGAAGCCAATTTCAAACTTATCTCGCGAACTAACGATGAATCAAATTACGCGTTCTTCGCAGGGCGATAAGCTTGAAGAGTTAGTGATTAACGGACAAGAAAAACTGTTCTATTTCCAGCCAATAGAAGGTACAGATTGGATTTTGGCCCTACAACTGGATAAAGATACTGAGCAAGCTGCATTTAATAGATTGGTTGTCGGCCTTATCACCGCATCAATCATTATCTCTTCAGTTGTCGTCTTTGCCCTTTATTGGTTAGTAACCATGCTGTTAGGGGATCTACGTCGTGTATCGAATGCGCTAGAAACGATTGCATCAGGCGAAGCTGATCTTACCCAGCGCATTGAACCTCGTACCAAGGATGAAGTAGGCCAGCTGGCTATCAATTTCAATACTTTCGTTAGCAAGATGCATGACATTGTCACGCAGCTAAATATTGTATCGGCTCAGCTGACAGAGCAAGCTCAATCAACAAATGCTGCAGCAAGACAACGTAGTGCTCGCGTTCAAGTTCAGCAAGATGAGATTAATATGGTTGCAACAGCGGTCAATCAGATGGCGGCTGCGACTCAAGAGATCGCGAACAGTGCTGAGCAAACTGCGCAAAATTCGGGTGAGGCGGTGACAGCAGCTAACCATGGTGCAGAGAGAGTGGGGCAGACCCAGAAGTCTATTCAAAGCTTGGCGAACGAAGTCCAAATTGCGGCAAGTGTGATTAAAGATCTTGAAGCCCACGGAAACAGCATCAGTACGATTCTATCTACTATTCAAGAAATCGCGGAGCAAACGAATTTGCTCGCGCTGAATGCTGCAATTGAAGCGGCTCGTGCAGGAGAACAAGGTCGTGGATTTGCTGTGGTTGCAGATGAAGTGAGAGTACTTAGCCAAAGAACGCATGCATCGACAACTGAAATCCAAAGCATGATTGAAACATTGCAAAGCACGACCAAAAAAGCGGTTGGCATTATGTCAGGCAGCGATAAATTGGCGAGCGAGAGTGTCGACGATGCAAATATGGCATCCGTTAGCTTAACGCAGATCGAAAATGCAGTAGAACGCATTAGCGAGATGGCAACGCAAATAGCATCAGCAGCAGAAGAGCAAGCGTTAGTTACCGCTGAGATCACCCGTAATACGGAAGGGATCCGAGATGTTTCGGATGCTTTCTCTGAAGAATCGAAACAGGCTGCGGAGCAAGCGTCACAACTTTCTCAACTATCAGAGCAGCTTGAAAGCCAGATTCAAGGCTTTAAGCTGTAATCGAACTATTTGAGTAAACAAAAAACGCCGGCAAGAAGCCGGCGTTTTTTTATATCACTACTAGCGAAAGCTATTAGTTGTATTAGTCGATTAGACCGTAGTCTTTGCTCAATACATCGATGATCTCTTGCTTTGGATTATCGCTTAATACGATTGGTTTGCCAGTTATGGTTTCCGCGATACCAGTATACGTACGAGAAATATCCATTAGAGCATCAACAGGCAGGGCGTTGTCACGAGCCAGAGCTTCACGTTCTGGCATGCGCTCTTTGTTCAACAGTATGTCTGGATCAGTGAAGTGATTCAGTAGGAACTGACGGAAGCCTTCTTTCGAGTTCTCGACTATCTTGTCTTGCTGGTATTGTTTGGTATCCCATATGCGTGACGAGTCCGGTGTGCCTACTTCATCCATGTAGATCAGCTTCTCTGTACCAGCTGCATCTGTTACATAACCAAACTCAAACTTAGTATCGACAAAAGTTTGGTCCACAGCAGCAAGAGCATCGCTAATGACACCAAAGCCTTCTTTAAGCAGTTTTTCATACAAAGCAATGTCATCCGATTTTGTGAAATTAAACGCTTCGAAATTCTCTTCGATGTTTTGGCGAGTGATATTAACATCGTCTGCTTCCGGTACCCCAGGGATGCCTTTCAAAATACCTTTAGTTGACGGTGTGATCAGTAGCTCTGGCAGCTTTTTGTCCTTCTCTAAGCCTTCTGGCATTTCAATACCACAAAACTCACGTTCACCCTTTTCGTAAGCGCGCCACATAGACCCAGTAATATATTGACGGCAAATGGCTTCAATCATCACAGGTTTGGCTTTTTGAACAATCCAAACGAATGGATGAGGAATATCAAGGATATGGCTATCTGCTAAGCCATTATCTTTAAACAGTTTGAACCAATGATTAGAAATTGCATTAAGAGCTGCACCTTTACCAGGAACACCTTTCAAGCCGCCTTCTGCGTGCCAAATACAATCAAATGCAGAAATACGGTCACTGATAACCATAATGGCAAGCGGAGCGTCAGGAGCAACGTCGTAGCCTTTCTCTTTAATTAGGCGTTGGCTATCTTCTTCAGTCAACCAGTAAACTGAGCGAACTTTGCCGCTGTGTACGGGTTTGTTGGTGCGAATTGGAAGATCGTCATTAACGGCTAAAACTTGATCTGCAAGGTTCATCTGCAATTCCTATATTTTGAAACATCAAGAAAGTGATTCGATGGCAGTCATTGGGAGAAATGAGGCCACCAATATGAGTCGCATCATACCAGAACTATCTGTCTGTTCCAGAAAAAAGCAAACGTTTGCTTAAATAATGCCATTCACGAAAATTCGGTTCACATAGAATTAAAAAAAGCCCCCTAAAATAGGAGGCATAACAGTGAATATTGTTGAACTTACTAGTGGTACTGTTTAGCTCTGCCTTCAACAAAAAAGACTTCACACTGATGCTGTGCAGCGAGAACACGTAGAAAGTGACGATTCGCAATATCAATATCGTTAGACGCGATCACAGCACTTGCATTACCGGATTGAATAGCTCGCATGACAACTTCGATTTCAGAAAGAGTTTGCGAAGGCATCATCTGAATGATCTTATTGCAGCTTGCTTTGTACTGTGAAAACTGAGGGTGATGTGGACGAGGACAATTCGCTGTAACCATAATCCATTGATCACCGTGAGATAATCGAGCAAGCTCGGCAATCACGTCATCAGCCAAGTTCATAGGCATGGTTGGTTGAGCCAATACATTGTGACGAGACATTGATGATGTTTGGGTTACTTGGTTAAGCATGGTTACTGTCCTTTTATACATACTGTATGTGTATACAGTAGTAATCTTTGAACGGAAGATCAAGCATTTTTTGGTGAATATTTACTCAAAGATCGTCGTTTGATCACATTTGTTGGTGGATTCATAGGTGTATTGGGGAAGTTGGTGAGGCTAAGAAACGCAAAAAGCGCCTAGGAGGCGCTTTCTTATACAGGTGTTTTAGCTTGTATTTAACGAGCTTCTAATCGCTCACGTTCTTGCGTTTCATCGATATTGAACTGACGTACATCAAGTGTTGCTAGTTCGTAGCAGTCTTCACATGAGTAATTGCTTTTACCATCAATGTATTCGTGTCGAGTCAGTAGGCTTGGTTTTTTACACCAATCGCAAGTACCTTCGATTTTAAACATTTTTTCTCCCCACCTTATTCTTTAGGTGCTGCCTATCTAGTAGTTATTGTCGCGGCGTATTATGACATAAATCACGCAATCGGGTTAAGTATATGTTACGGGTTGTGCGAAGGAGATCGATTGCTAGCACTGGTTTTGCCCGTATTTAAAGCAAAATTGCAAGGAAGTGTGTTTTACATATTGTTAACATGTGTAAGGAGAACTTTCAGGCTGCATTGAGTCGCTTCATCTCGTCATCGCTGCCCGAACGATCTGGGTGGTAGAGCGTACTTAATTGCTTAAATCGGCTTTTTATTACGCGTTCATTAGGAATGGATTTTGGGGTGAATCCAAACATCGCACACGCAACCGTGAGACGCTGATCGTCCGATGAATTTTTGGTCGTTTGCTGACTTTTTTTGAGTTGATTGAACAAGCTTTTCAATTGGCGGCTTTGTTTATCAATGACGGCCTTTTGCTGTTTTACCTGTTGTTTGAGAGTGAGCCGCTCATTTGCTTGTTCGTGGCGCTGTTTTGATCTTAGCCGTTTGACCGCAAGTAAGGTAATAGAGACGAGTAAGATTACTGCGAGTGTGATGATAATGTCGAGGTAGCGATTATTGGCTGATGCAGATGAAGGGGTAACTGCGGGCGGCTGTCCTTCCACTTCCACGCTTTCAAAGGCTACGGAGAACTGATCGATTGATGAGACTTGACTTGCTCTGCGATTATTAAACTGCTTCTCTAAAATCTTAGCATAGGCTTCTTCAGCTGCTGGAAAGTGTCTCGATGAGAGAAGGTACCATACTTCTGCTAACTTCAATGGATTGATTGGTTTAGAGGCGGACTCATAAAGCTGGCCCAAAATCAGTTGTGCTCGATCTTCCCCGGATAAGGCTAAGTCTGTCAGCCAGAAAACAGCGTTGTAAATTGAATCATCACTCAATGGCTGTTTGAGGTGGAGTTCGGCCAATTTGTATTTAGCATTGATATGCCCACTTTGCGCTGCAAGCGTCAGCCAATACTCTGCTTCTTCTGCGGACTCGTTATTCTCATCGTCAGCCCAAAAAATAGTGCCCACATCATATTGGGCTTCGACGTTACCATTTTCAGCTTCTTGCAACTGCTGCACGGTTGGACTTGCCCACAACAGTGGGCAAACAATCAGTGTTAAGAATATGACTAAGAGTCTTTTCAACGTCCTTCGTCCTTGGAGGTTTTAATGATAACGCGTTGAATTGCTTCAACTACCTAAATAGAGTTTAGGGGCTAATTATATTAAGAACAATAATGGAGAGGCGATCCCTATAGCTACTTGAGTAATTTCCTCTCAGGAGCGCCATCGATAGGGCGGTTCACAGAGATTTTACGGCCTTTTTTCAGTCCTACTTCGTAATCAGCAGTTAAGTTTTTCATGGCTTCTTTCAGTTGCTGCTTGAAGGTTTCGCGATCAATGTTCTTAAACTCTTTGTCGATGTAGTTATTGATTTTGTTGTTGGACTCATCGTCAGGAGTAATCGTTGGTAGTTTTTCGAGCGCGCCTTCTACCCAGCCAGAAACAAATGAGTTAACACGGCGAGTGACTTCTAACGAGCTAGTCCCCGAACCTGAGAAACTATTGCGGAACTGGCCAGTATGCTCATTCATTTCTCGATAGATGATATCAAACGCAAAGGCTGCGAATATGGCACGATCAGCTTCCCCGATAAATTCAGCTCGCTTCAGGCCTTTGTGATTAAGAAGCACTGCCTCTACGCCAAACTTAGTGTTAATGCCACGAATAACACGCAAAAGTGTTGAGCTGATGTTCGCTGGAAGCAGGTGTGTCGACTGAGTTTTTCCCATCTTAATGAACTCGATATCGTCCTTATCAAGACCATATTTGAGCATTAATCTGTGAGCCATTTTTATGGCATTTGCCGCTTCGTTAACGTTAGCGGAGTTACCGAGCTCTAAGCATTTGGCTATTTTTTTAAGGGCTTTCTTTTTATCCATCGACAACAAAATTGCACTGTAAATTTTCGAAGTCGGACATTTTAACGTTTTTAGTTACGAAGGGAAAGATTCAACGAATGAGAGGATGCAGAAAGAAGTAAAACGGTCAGCAATGCTGACCGTTTACTGATGATTAAACTGAATTATTCTTCTAGTTAAATGCCTAGTTCATCCAATAAATCATCAGGATTCACTTGTGGCTCTGTAGATTTCTCTGGCTTCTTACTCATCGATTGTTGAGTTTGCTCCAAAATTGAATCTGGACACTCATCGTCTGCAACTTCAAACTCTTCCAATTGAATGAACTCAGTTTTGTCCATAGCCAATTCCAAGTAAAAGATGTTGTTGTTGGCGGTGGAGAAGGTGACTCGCCTTGCTTGAGGTCTGTCTAAGTTGGTATCAACCGAGAGTATGACCTGCTTGTTCAAAGAGAGCATTTTTGGTTGGTTTTGAGTGATGTTGGTTTGTAGCTCTTTTCGAATCTTGTTGGTGAAGTCACCGACAAGTTGGTTCATTAACTCACCCAACACATCACCAACTTCATCAGATGTGTGCAGCACCGCCAACTCTTCCTCTGGCATACCCATATTGCGCATGTAGTTGGTATAGACTTCTAGTGCAGCTTTAGCAGTAAAGTTGATGACGACTAAACCAGAGAATCCACCATCGAACAGTACGAAGCACCCGAAGTCAGGTTTTAAACTTGTTTTGTTGATTTTCTGAACCATCGCGGAATAGTTAATAGGAGAGTCCGTTGCAGAAGTCAGCACTCCTGAAACTGATTGGCATAACTTTAATAGAATATCTTCCGTTGTAACTACTTTGTTTTTTTTCATTATTGTTTTCACTCTTGAATACGGCAAATCATTTGCACATAACTCTGTTAAGTCTGGACAAAAAACAGAGAAAAGAAAGTACTCCGGCTATTTTGGCACTGAGTTATTGTTTTGATCACCATTTAAATGTTGTAAAGTGACGAAACTCAAAGAATCGTTATACCCAAATTACCTCATGGTGCTAGATTCAGCGAGATTTGCATGGTTTGCAGACGAGGCAACGATTTGAAAATCTAGTGGTTCTAAATTGAAAATCGTTAACAAAGTATGTGAGCCATGCAAACTCGCCCTTTGGGAGCGAGTCACTGATTCCATTTCTGTGTCAAATGACTTGGAAATAACCAGTTATTCCACTGCGTCTTTTTCCTTGAACTGGGACCAGTGACTTCGCTCTGAATTCAGTACCTTGAAGTCATTTGGGTATATATAACAATTACCCATAGCTGATTGGATCAGCGTAGTAGGGGCAGGAAGCAAATGTTACCAAGACTTCAATCTCAATCCGATGTCGATCCATTGGTGCTGCGTTTTTTAGAGCAATTGAAAGAAACCAGCTACAGTGGAGATATAGAAGCTACATATTCAAGCCGACTTGCGGTCGCCACCGATAATAGTGTTTACCAGCAGTTACCTCAGGCGGTTGTCCATCCTAAAAACACCTCCGATGTTCAAATCATTGCGAGTCTTGGCGCTCAAGAAGAGTTTGCCGACATTACTTTTTCTCCTCGCGGTGGTGGTACCGGAACGAACGGTCAATCCTTAACTAAGGGTATCGTGGTCGATCTCTCTCGGCATATGAACAATGTATTGGAGATAAATGCCGAAGAAGGTTGGGTGCGCGTTCAAACGGGTCTGATTAAAGATCAACTTAATGATGCAGTAAGGCCGCATGGTTTCTTCTTCTCTCCAGATTTGTCTACCAGTAACCGAGCAACGGTAGGTGGCATGATCAATACCGATGCATCCGGACAGGGCTCATTGAAATACGGTAAGACTTCTGACCATGTATTGTCGTTGCAAGCGGTATTCGCTGATGGTTCGGTTTATGAGTCGGATAAATCATTGGGTGGACCAGAGTCTGATACTTTTGCCGCTCAAGCGTTTGCCATCACTGAAAAAGTCTGTCGTGAGAAACGTCAGCAAATCGTTGATAAGTTCCCACCACTCAACCGCTTTTTGACCGGTTACGATTTGAAGAATGCACTGGATGAAGTATCAGATGAGTTCGATTTAACTCGAGTGCTTTGCGGTGCAGAGGGTTCTCTAGCATTTATCACCGAAGCGAAGCTTAATCTAACTCCGATTCCAAAGGCACGAACTCTCGTCAACGTAAAATACAATAGCTTCGACGCAGCGTTGAGAAATGCCCCGTTCATGGTTGAAGCCAAAGCGCTATCGGTTGAAACAATCGACTCAAAAGTCCTAAATTTGGCGAAGCAAGACATTGTTTGGCATACGGTTAGCGACTTACTCGAAGATGTACCTAACAAAGAGATGCTCGGCATCAATATGGTTGAGTATGCGGGACAAGATGAAAGCGAAGTTGAGGCCCAAGTAGCAGAGCTTACTAAGCAATTAGATGCGATGATTGCAGCGGGCGAAGGTGGCTTGATTGGTTATCAAGTGTGTAATGATTTGGCGGGAATCGGCCGAATTTATAACATGCGTAAGAAAGCCGTAGGCTTATTGGGCGCAGCAAAAGGTGCAGCGAAGCCTGTTGCGTTTGCTGAGGATACCTGTGTACCGCCCGAGAACCTTGCTGACTTTATCGCTGAGTTCCGAGATCTACTTGACGAGAAACAGCTTAACTACGGTATGTTTGGTCACGTTGATGCTGGTGTACTTCACGTTCGTCCAGCTCTAGATTTATGTGATCCTGAGCAAGAAGCATTGATGCATCAAATCTCCGATGAAGTTGTGAAGCTGGTGGCAAAATATGGCGGCTTGATGTGGGGTGAACACGGAAAAGGTTTCCGCTCTGAATACGGGCCGGAGTTCTTTGGGAAAGAGCTGTTTACCGAACTTAGACGCGTTAAATCTGCCTTCGACCCTCTTAATAAGATGAACCCAGGTAAGATCTGTACGCCGCTTGAGAGTACTGATGAGCTTGTGAAGGTCACCGATACTAAACGTGGCTACTATGATAGGCAGATCGACATAACCGTCCGTGACAGCTTCAAACAGGCAATGGAATGTAACGGTAACGGCTTGTGCTTCAACTACGATACCTCTTCGCCAATGTGTCCTTCAATGAAAGTAACTGCGGACCGCCGTCATTCTCCGAAAGGCCGTGCAGGTTTAGTTCGCGAATGGTTACGACAACTGACTGAGCAAGGTGTCGATATTCTCGATATCGAACAGAAGTCTTTAAATGGAACCTCGCCTGTTAAGACGATGATTGACCGTGTTCGAAATACGATCAATAAGCGCCATGAGTACGATTTCTCTCATGAAGTTTACGAGGCTATGAATGGCTGTTTAGCATGTAAGGCTTGTGCCAGTCAGTGTCCAATAAAAGTGGACGTTCCTAGCTTCCGCTCACGCTTCTTGAATCTTTACTACACGCGTTATCAAAGACCAGCAAAAGATTACTTGGTTGCCAATATCGAGAGCATGCTTCCGTTAATGGCGAAAGCGCCTAGCGCGATCAACCTTGTGCTGAAGCAAGGTTGGGTTCAATCGGCAACGGCGAAAACCATTGGCTATGTGGACGCACCGCTGTTGTCATCGCCGACACTAGCAAACCGAACCAAAGGGATTGATAGCTTTGATATGCAGCGTTTAGTTGCATTATCAAAAGAGGAAAAAGACAATCATATTCTGATTGTTCAAGATCCATTCACTAGCTACTACGAAGCTCAGGTTATCGAGGATTTTGTTGATTTAGCTCGTAAACTTGGCCAAACGCCAGTCATTTTACCGTTCAAGCCAAATGGTAAGGCTCAGCACATCAAAGGTTTCTTGTCGCAGTTCGCCAAAACAGCACAAAGCACCGCAGGGTTTCTTTCTCAAGTCGCCGATTTGGGTATTCCAATGGTGGGTGTCGATCCTGCTCTTGTCTTATGTTACCGCGATGAATACCAAGAGATTCTTGGCAAAGAGCGTGGTGACTTTGACGTTCTAACCGTTCATGAGTGGTTACTGCCGAAACTGGAGAGTGTCGAGGTATCATCAACGAGCAGAGAAGAGAAGCCTTGGTACCTAATGGCTCACTGTACGGAAAAAACCAAGCTACCTAATGCAGAGAAAGAGTGGGGGGCGATATTCTCTCACTTTGGTGCCACACTAAATACAGTGCCTGTTGGCTGTTGTGGTATGGCAGGAACCTTTGGTCACGAAGTCGATAAACTTCAAATGTCGAAAGACATTTATGGTTTGAGTTGGAAGCCGAATCTAGAGCGGTTGCCAAAAGAGCGATGCTTGATAACAGGCTATTCTTGCCGAAGTCAGGTTAAACGATTTGAAGGTGTTAGTCCGATACATCCTCTTCAAGCATTACTGCAAATCGTTTAGCAAGGTCGCTTGGTAATGAGTACCTTTTAAGTCAAACCCAGCGTTATCGTTGGGTTTTTTAATTTAACCACCTCAAGAGAAAGCAGATGAGCAAGTTAGAACTTAAAGTACCGCCAGTCGCGCTGTTTCTAATATTCGTTGTTGTCATGCACCGACTCTCCAGAATGTTTCCTGTGGCAAATGTTGATCTACCTTTCGCGGCAGTTGTTGCCTTCGTGTGTTTTGTGGTGTCAGGAGTGATCGGTCTCGCTGGTGTTTGGGAGTTTCGCCGCGCTAAGACAACAGTTAATCCCACCAAACCCGAGAATGCTTCATCAGTTGTAGACACCGGTGTTTTCGCGTATACACGAAACCCTATGTATGTCGCTCTGCTAATACTTCTGATTGGTTTGGGATACTGGCTTGAGAACTGGGCGAGTCTGTTGTGCCCAGTATTATTCGTTCTCTACATGAACAGGTTCCAGATCCAGCCCGAAGAGCGAGCACTGGAGGCTTTGTTTAGGGAAGATTATCTCCTCTATAAACAACGCGTCCGACGTTGGATTTGAAACCTAACTTTGTGCAATCTAATATTTTGGGTGAATCGCATTTTTCTATAAAATTCAATAGATTCTTAGATGTAATATTCACGTTACAGTATTCTAGTGTCGGATTATAAATATAAGGAATGTAAAAACATGAATCCTATCCGGCTTAGTTTATTAGCGTTAAGTGTTACAACGTTCTCTACTATCTCTATGGCGGATCCACAAGCGCGTATTATAGGTGGAACGACGTCTGACCAAAGTGATTGGCATATATGACGGCTTTGGTCGCTAAAGATCAAGATGCTACAGTGGCCAGTTTTGTGGCGCTAGCTTGATCAATGAGCACTATGTACTAACTGCGGCGCATTGTGTCGAGGGGTTATCTAGATATCACTTTGACGTTGTAGTGGGAATTCATGATTTATCGAAAGAAGCAAGTCAAGGTACGCGAGTAGCTGTCAAGAAAATTCATATTCATGAGTGGTACGCCTCTGGCCGCCCTCTTGATAATGATATAGCAGTATTGGAGCTTGAAAGAGCGATTCCGACCAGTGAAGTTCCCCGGTCGAGATTGCAAGTAGTTCTACTAGAGGTGCAACTATAGACGGTGCTCAGGTAACGGTCGCTGGTTGGGGCACGACGGTGCCAACTGGCACAGCTGTTGTACCTGAGCAGCTACAGGAACTCAATGTTAATTTAATAAACCAACAAGTCTGCTCAGACACATACTCTTATGCAGAATTTGATTATTCTCTTCCCTATGTTGACTCGAACGTAGATAGTGGCTTTTTTTGTTCTGGCGTTGAATCTACAGGTTTTGATTCATGTCGCGGAGATAGCGGAGGTCCCTTAATCGTCAGTGGGACTGGTGTTCAGTTAGGCATTGTAAGCTGGGGCGCAAACGAATGTGGAGCCGAGGGAACTTACGGTGTTTATACAAATTTGAGCTACTATTCTGATTGGATTAAGTACAGGACATCTTTAGGTTATTCATACCAAGAGTATAAAAGCGTTCAGCCTCTCGGAGCACAATATCACGATTTTGTTTACACGAATTATTCGGATCAAAATATTGATTTTTCGTATGCATCTCCTATCTTGCAAGGAAGTGATGTTGATGCGTCTATAATAAGTGACGAGTGTAGTGATAGAGGTATATTAGGCCCTGGCCAATCGTGTGCCATAAGCATCTCTTACAATAATGGTGAATACGGCTCTAAGCTATATGGTCTGTACTTAAGTTATACTCTAGGTGGGACTACCTCAAATATCGTAAGTTATTTAGAGTTTGAGGTAGCAACCACAGCTAACTCTTTGTTAGAAAGTTCTATTCCATGGCTAAATACAGGTGTCTATAGTAACGAATATCAATGGACCGCCATTAATAATGGTATACGTGCCGCGTCGGTTGGAGATACGCAGGAATCGACAGTTTTTATTGATGGAATCCCTCCAAGTCAAATCTCTTTTGATATCATTCTTTCTACGGAACTGTACCGGGGTCTATTGTATATTTACGCTAATGGAGAGTTTGTCGATGCATTATCTGGAGAAGGAGAGTTTAATGTACAGAATCTTTCGTTGCCTCTAGGATCAAATCGTATCAAGCTTACCTATAGAAATAGTGGTAGCTCAGCTGCTGGTAACGATTCAGTACAGGTAATTAATATGCGAAGTGACAGTTCTACTACGGTAAGCAATACTCCTGGTAGCGATTCAGATGGAGATTCCTCTACTTTGAGCCCTTCTGGAGCACCAGACAGTGGTGATTCCTCTACTTCGAGCCCTTCTGGTTCATCGGAAAGCGGCGGTTCACTAGGTTGGCTTACATTGGCCCTATTCGGTTTACTGCCTTTAAGAAAAAGAATTCAATAGCTAAATAAAAAGCCGCTCAATCGAGCGGCTTCTTTAGATTTCATGTTTGTTCTATTTTACGCAGCAGCTGCGAACTTCTCTAAGAACATATCTTTACGCTCATTGAAGCGGTTCACTAGATCGTCGACTGACGCTTGGTCATAAGGTTTTAGGCCACTGGCAACCATGCGCTTCACACCTTTACCTACCACTTCGTCACCTTCTTTGAATGCGAAGTTTAGTGTTACTAAGCCGCGTTTACCTTCAACGTCGAATGTTGCTCCGGTAAATTCAACTTCAGGATGAGTCAGATCTAGGCGGTCAAATTCAACTTCCATGCTTTCATAGATAACTAATGGGCGTTGGCAGTTGATCATCATCTGTTGCTCTTCCATAAGAGGAACCATGATGTGTGGAAAGTTCATGCCAGAGAATTGAACGTAGTTTGTCACTACGTGTTCGATGAAGTCAGCGTTATGGCTCATTTCGCCTTCACGTGACATATGCAGGTATTCTTTTCCTTTCTCATCGACCAATGCGCTCTCTTTTTCACACTTATTCTCAATGCTCAGTGCAATACCATCATTCACCATACCGGAGAAATCAAAACGCATTTTCTGGCTGATGCCTTCTTTTTGAAGGAGCACGGCGAAAAGTAAGTCGCCAGGTACACAGAAACGTTTGTTGTCTTCATCGTGAATTGGGTTGAAGTCGCCAGCAACTTTTTTAGCAAAGTGGCTTGCTTGTTCACGGGTAAATTGGAACTGATTATCTTGATTTGAGAAATAAGGTGTTAAAAACATAATTTACGCTATCTAGCCAAAACTGCGTCGAATTATATATGAGAATCTAGTTTCAATGGTCCATCCAGTGTTACTGTTTGTAAAATAGAGTAAAAACGCCTGCAGCAGCGTGCTACAGGCGTATTGAGATCAATTGATAGAGCAAAACTAAGCGCTAAATACTGGTCAATATTGACTCAGGGAGTAGGTGATTGTGAACCGCAAGCTTAAGTAGCGCGTTTGCCTTTTCAATATCTGGTGCGAAATAGCGATCCTTGTCGTAAAAAGGCACTTTTTCTCGCAGGATCTGTTTTGCTTCTTCAATTCTCACTGAAGAGGTAAGAGGGGATCTAAAATCTAAGCCTTGAGCGGCTGCTAGATATTCCACGGCTAGAATGCCCCTTGTGTTTTCTCCCATCTCTTTCAAGCGGCGGCCAGCAAATGTTGCCATAGATACGTGATCTTCTTGGTTTGCCGAAGTCGGCAAGCTATCAACTGAGGCAGGGTGAGCCAAAGTTTTGTTCTCACTTGCCAGCGCAGCTGAAGTTACTTGGGCGATCATAAATCCTGAGTTGACACCACCATTATCGACAAGGAAAGGAGGAAGTTTACTCAATGCGCTATCGATGAGAAGAGCCATGCGCCTCTCAGACAAACTACCGATTTCTGCGATAGAAAGTGCTAAAGCATCAGCGGCCATCGCTACTGGTTCTGCGTGGAAGTTACCGCCAGAGATGATATCGCCGTCATCAGCAAATACGAGTGGGTTGTCCGAAACGGAGTTCGCTTCCACTTCCAGTGCTGAAGCGGCGTTTTCTGATTTGCTGCAAACATGCGCCCATAACTTGAGGTTTGGCAACGCAGTGAATACGGGTCTTGAACCTTT
>JYJN01000089.1 GCA_003263845.1 Vibrio aestivus
GGTAACGGTATATTATTGCTAGCGCTGCTGCAGCGTCGTTTAAAGCCAACTTCTATTGAATCAATGCCGGAACCTTCATTGGCTTAAGGCAACCAACCTCATTGCAGGCGGGTTAGTTCAAATCTGTCTGCAATTCAATTTTATTGCGGCCATTTCGTTTCGCTTGATAAAGCATTTTATCGGCTTGCGATACGGCAGCTAAAAAGCCCCCTTCTTGCCATAGGGCGACACCAATACTGACGGTTATCGCCTTATCCAGCCCTAGATCATCGGCGATGTACTTTTCACAGTGACTTCTTATCCGCTCGGCAATTGCGTAGGCTTGATCCAAGTCGGTGCTTGGCAGAATCAATATAAACTCTTCGCCTCCTACGCGACCAAAAATATCCTTAGTGCGACTTTCTTGAGTCACTAGCTGACAAAACTCAATCAGAGCTTGATCGCCAATAGAGTGTCCGAAGTGATCGTTAATTGATTTGAAGTGATCAATATCTATCATGCAAAGGCTGGCTGGGTTACGAGGAGTCACGGTAACCTCTTTGGTAGCCGAATGAATGAGTGCACGCCGATTGAGCACACCAGTAAGCGAGTCGTGGTTTGCTAATGAGGTGAGCTCCTGTTCTTTTTGCGAAATGGTGTCGGCCATCTGATTGAAGGCATCAAATAGCTCGCCAATCTCATCCGTTCTGGCTGAAAGCACTGATTTTTGGCGTTGGCCCAATGCAATTTCTTTGACTCGCGACTTCAACTCATTGATTGGCGACGCGATGTAGCTAGTTAGGTACAGGGTTAAGCAAATAAACAGTACCAAAGCAGTCGAGACATAAAGGATTACTTCCTTGGCAATGTCGTTCCGTTTTTCATCTTGAGAGAAGGTAGGAATGAAGATAATTAGGCTGACACCTTTTTTGATTGTCAGTGGTGAGGTGCTCGAGATCCCTCACCGTCAGCACTCGATCAAGTGTTCCTGTAATGCGGTGATTGACCAGTAGGCACCTAGCTCGTTGCGTTGAGTCGGTTCATCGGTTTCATTGAGGTCATACTTTCTTAGTGTTTTTTCCTGTAAGTAGGTGATGGGTGACATCACGCGAAGCGTCTTACGATTGACTAAGGCAATGTCTACTGCGTCTATCTGGCCTTGGGCAAAGCTGGAGCGAATGGTAAAGATCTGATCTTCAAGTAATGTTCTGTCTAACACTGCGGTGAAGTAGCCTTGAAGTTCGCCTTTGCAGTTCATCATAGGGCGCGAAAAGTAGTATGTCGCAGTATCGAAAATCAGCCCCAGTTGCTCAACTTGAGCGGCGGGAGCTAGAGTAATGACGGCTTGAGGTAGCTTCTTGTATTTTCGGATCTGTGCCAGTTCTAAGCTTAGTTGCCTCGCTTCGAATGAGTTTTCTTCGCCTCGGGATTTGAGTATATGTAAACGTCGGCTTAACTCTTCCGCTTTAACAAAATACTTCGGGCTGTTTTGCTCCCAGAGCCGATGGGAGTAGCTGAGTAGTGCGAGGCCTTCACGAGATAAAATGGGTGTGCCGGAGAGCTTTTTACGCAGCACGTAACGATTGCTCTTATTTGAAGAGAGTGCGGAGTTAATCACGCGGCCATCAATATCTGTGGTGAGATACATTGAGAACCCTGAGCGTAGGCTGACGGATTGACTGAGTTGAAGATCGAGTTTTTTGGGTGAAATGGCGCAGTTGGCAGCGGTAAGGCTTATCGCGTCGAATTCGGCGAATCGCTGGTCAATGTAATGGCGCATCTCTTGCGCCCCTTGAGTGGCTGCCAACTGGGCGGATTGACTGTAGTGATCACTTAACAAGGTGCTTTTTGCATTATAAAAAGCCACACCTAAAGCAATGATGGAAATAGCAAGCGGTAGCAGAATGATGAAGGCACGAATTCCAATTTTATTCATTCGTCACCCATCGTTGATCATCGGGTTCAATGACGCCAAAACTGTGCACCACTTTTAACGCGTCTCCTTGGAACTGACCGAGATACATGGGCAAGGCAACGTGGTGGTCAGTTCTGAGAGTGATCATAGACTCACCTTCGTACAGGGTGAGGTTTTCAAGGTTGTTCATGACCGATTGTTTGTCGTTGCTTTCACTCGCTTCAATGGCCTGTTTAAGCAGATAAATCAGATCGTAATGGGACTTAGTGGAGTAGGTGACAATACTGTCACTCCCATGCATCTGTCTAAACTGTTTTGCGAAGTCTCGTTCAACTTGGCTTTCTAAATCACTGAAGAAATTAAGCGCTGTGTAGATACCGTCTAATGCTTCGTGCTGAACGTTGGCAAGATACGTTTCGTCAGCGGCGAAGGCGATCACTTCGATCGGCCTAGAAAATTGATATTGATGCATTTGATGAAGGAAGCGAAAGCCGTCACTACCAGGAAGGATCAGCATAAGAACATTGGCCTGAGACTGTTCGATCCTATCCAATACATGGGTGTAATCTAAGACCCCAAATGGCGCAAACTCTACCCCGGAAATTGTCGAATCATTATGTTCAACCTGCTCAATGATTCGTTTTGACATGCGATGCGGCCAAATATAGTCGTAGCCGAAAATGTAAAACTGGTCGCCAAGCTTATCAACAGCATAGGGGATAAGGGGGTTAATGTATTGCTCAGGAATCGTGCTGTAACAAATGAGATACTCGTTAAAGTGACGACCTTCGTAGTCGATTCCATACAACATGGGTGTTTTGTGCATTTCGGCTACTTCGCTCATTGCGTAACGCGACGAGCTGCTGACGGGGCCAAGCAGTGCTAATACATTATCAATTTGAATAAGTTCACGGCTGAACTTGACGGTTTTTCCCGGCGTTGTTTCGTTATCGCGAACAACGAGTTCAAATTTTCGGCCCTTAACCCCACCAGATTGGTTGATCTGTTCCACCGCTAATTGTGCACCTTTGAGTGCTTTCTGCCCATAATTGCTAAATGCGCCAGACAGTGGCAGCACGACACCAATTTTAATTGGTGGTTGTTCTTGGCTGCAACTGAGCAATATAGGTGTGAAAACAAAGAGAGCCAGTAGGCTCTTGAGCACATTCATGGAACCACTTTACTGATAGTTTTATCTATTAAGCGTATACGAAAATGCCCAGTTTGAAGGAAATATGTTGTGTTTAAGAGCGTTTTTTTTAGGTTTACTTATGCATATGCTTTAAATCTCATTATTGATTCAGTCTGAAAATCTTCCTTCTAATTTCTCTATGCTTCAAAATCGAGAAAGAACTGAGGAAAAATCATCGATTTACGCTAATACTTAGTGAGTCAAAGGTTCTGAACGAGGTTTGGCCTTGAAGAAATGGATTTTATGGGTAGTGGTTGCCGCCCCTATCATGGTTTGGGGAGGGCTCAGCCTCTACCCCAATATCTGGTGGGTGGAAAACATCATTGCCTTCCCTGCACTGTTTTTAGCCTACTATGTGCTCTCGTCTTGCCTATTGCTGTTTCTTAAGAGCTGGGCTCACCTAGTAGTCAGTGTGGTTGTTATGACGGTCTATTATATGCTGACTTTGCCTTCCACAACGCTCCATCGTCACCAGTGTGATCGCCCAGTGTCTATTGTCCAGTTTAATCTGTACTACGAGAACCAAAACCCGAATGACTTTATCAATCATTTGATGACACACCCTAGCGATCTCGTTGTCATGCAAGAGGTGGCACCAGAGATCGGTGAGCAACTTAAGCTGCTGAGCGATATCTACCCTTATCAATATGGCGGTCAGGAAGGGGTGGGGTATCCGTCTAGCCAAATGATTCTTAGTCGCCATCCCCTTGAAGAGATGTCGGTATATACCACTCCAGATAGGCAGCATGTGATCTCAGGATCTTGGAAGTTAAGTCCCGGCCGACAGGTTCACCTTTTAACTGCGCACCCCCGTCTCCAAGGAGCTTAGAGCTTTGGCATCGACGTAATGCCCTTATTAGCACGATCGAGCGAATGGTTGAGAGTTATGCAAACGATGAGATGTTGATTGTTGGCGATTTTAATCTTTCGGCAACCAGTATTCGGTATGCGAAGTTATTCCCCGGTTTTGATTCGGCTGCCGTAGCGAGTTGGCCGAATTGGAATCCCATGTTTCCTACACCGGCATTTACTATGATCGGTATCGATCATCTATGGATAAAGTCACAAAAAACGGGTTGGCGAATCTGTTCTCGCTCAACCCGTGAAAGTGTCTCAGGCTCTGACCATAAAGCGGTCAAAACCATTATTGGTTACTAGGGCGTGTTGATCTTTCGCGGTTAAATTTCG
>JYJN01000090.1 GCA_003263845.1 Vibrio aestivus
GGCGCGTATCAGAAAATAGAACATGGAGAGTAAATGGTAGTATATGGGGATTTGCAGTCTGGGAACTGCTTAAAGGTAAAGTTAGTTCTGTCATTCCTTGGCATCGAGCATCAATGGATTCATGTGAACATCTTAGAAAACGAGACTAAGACACCTGAGTTTCTAACCATTAATCCAAACGGCAAAATTCCGGCTGTAGTGTTAGGCAATGGCAGTACACTTTGTGAATCAAATGCCATCTTAGGCTACTTCGCTGAAGGTACGGAACTCCTGCCCAATGACCGCTATAACAAAGCAAAGGTTTATGAGTGGCTGTTCTTTGAGCAATACTCACATGAACCATATATTGCAGTGGCAAGATTTATTCAAAAGTATCAAGGTATGCCGCAGAGTCGAGTAGATGAATTTAATTCTCTACAAGCTGGGGGTAATAAAGCTTTAGCGTTAATGGATGCTCAATTATCTAAAACAGCTTTTCTTGTAGGTGACAGACCAACCATCGCAGATATTGCTTTATATGCTTATACTCATGTTGCGGATGAAGGTGGTTTTAATCTATCGCACTATCCCAATGTTCAACGGTGGATTGGCAACATAGCAGCAATTGATGGCTATGTAGGTATGTCGTAACAACGCGCCTAACAAACAATTTAAGCAGACCCTCAACGCGTGCCATTTTCAGTTTGCAGGCAGTTTTGTGTTTACGGTGTTATGCAGAAACTATCGTTGTGCGTTTCGGGCTACTTAATCGGGCGTTATATGCTCAGCAAGGAATTGAATTAAAGGTGAAAAATGTAATTCTAAGATCGGCAGAAACATCTTCTGAAATTTGCTTCTTCGACCGTGACGGGGATTACTTCTATGTTTCGTATAAGTCTCCATTTATGAGCTTTAGCAAACGTATATGGGGTTACTCAGATACAGCTTATTGGATGGAAAATATTCAATTTATGGCTGAAAATTGGAAGGGTTGGGATGGAAACGTTCTAATTCAGTCAATTGAACAAGATCTCAGTCTAACTTTTACTTGTGATTCTCTAGGGCACGTTAACGTTTTACTTTCCGTGTGTGAAAATGACGGCCCAGAACCTTGGGAAGTCAGGTCAGAACTAACGACAACTACAGTGGCAATGGCATCGTTCCATAGTGATATGGTTGAGTTTTTTAGCTAAGTTTTAGAACGCATATAACAAACAATTTAAGCAGACCCTCAACGCGTGGCATTTTTGGTTTGCAGGTAATTCAGTGGTTACGGCGCTATGCAGAACCTATCGTTGTGCGTTTCGGGCTACTTAATCGGGCGTTAGGGCTAAACTCTGTCGATAGTCAAATCGTCATGATATATTACCTATTACTTTCAAATGCTTAATGTGTAGGGACATACTGTGTCGAATAAGGTAGCTTACAAAAAATCTAGAAAGGTAATTCTGAAGTTATTAAACGATAGCTTTCCGACTCCTGTAGATATAGATATTTTTTACATTGAAGGCGAGACTCCGCCTCTGATAGAAAGCTCAAAAATTACAATGATGTCATGCGCTCATGGGATAACGGATATAGTTTTGATGATAATCCAATCCAGAATGAGCTCTATATATACAGAGAGACATTGAGAGTTCTAGTGGATGAAGGATTGGTGAGTCATGAAACAGAAGATAAGGAAAATCGGAGACTTTACGTACGTTGTAAGTTGACACCTAAAGGACAGAATTCAAGTTTTGCAAGTGGTTCTGAGTTACTAATGCTGGAGCCAAACTTTTATGGTATTGGAATTAGGCTTAGAGTGCTGTTCAAGAACTTAGGCGCCTTGTTTGGAATAAAGCCCTAACAAACGCTTCAACCTGACTGCCAACCTATGGCATTTTTGGTTCGGTTTGGCTTTTGTGATTACGGTGGCCTGTTTGAGTTCGGTGCAGTTGGCAGCAAGTTAAGCGGGCGTTATGTATTTTGAAGAATAAGCGGTAAAAATGAGTAAAAATCGATTGATTGCACAGTATAAAAAAATGAACCTCGAACAGCTGGAAGAGGAACTTCTATCTACTGATCTAGCTGAAAATTTGAGGGAAATTGTGCTAACAGAAATATCGTTACGTCGTAGTAGGAAGATTACTTGGCATACCATTTTGTCGTTAGTTCTTTCGGTTCTTGCTTTGTTAATCTCATTAGCTACGGGTTGGGGTTCAATAGTTTCATGGTTATCGTGAGCACATACATAACAAGCAATTTAAGAGGGATTCACAACGCTTGGCACTTTTGCTTCTACTTCAGTTTTAGTGTTTATGGCACAATGCTTTAGGTTTAGGGGAAGGCGTTGTTCACCCCTTAATTGGGCGTTATGTAACAGGCTGATTTTCTATAATATTTGGCCCTTCGAAACGCCAAGCTTCACCACTGGTTTTTTAGTTACTGGCTCTGCGTTTTTGGCTGGCTTCTTCGCAATGATTCAAGGCTATCGAAAGCACACTTCACTGGGGCAGTTCATCTCGATTTGCTTCTCGCAACAGAAGTCGAATCACTC
>JYJN01000091.1 GCA_003263845.1 Vibrio aestivus
GCAGTAACATTGGCGGTGGCGTGCTAGCATAGCGGTACTCATCGGCCAAACGGCCAAAAAATCGTGGCATAGCTTGGACGTCAAAACCTGCTTTAGCCAATGTTGCGATACCAAAGCGGTCAGCCTCTCGCTCATTACTACGGGTATAGTTGATTTGTGCCTGCATGCTACCTGCTGTCGCGGCTGTAACGGCGGCAATCCCTGCTTCTGGCGAAGCAATAGCAAGCAGCATAGAGCCGACTAGTGCGGCTAGGGTCGCCGGAGAACGTCTGGCTTGCTCTTCCATACTTCTTGCGAGGTGGCGCTGGGTAACGTGGGCAATTTCGTGAGCAAGCACCGAGGCTAATTCACTCTCACTGTGTGAATGCAAAAATAGCCCAGAGTGCAAAGCCACATAGCCACCAAAAAAAGCGAATGCGTTAATGTTGCGATCGCGAATCATGAAAAAGGTAAAAGGTGTTTTTACGTCGTTCGCACTGGCGACCAATCGATGGCCAATTGAGTCAACATACTCATTTAATACGGGGTCGTTTACGATCGGAAGATTGTTACGCAACATACGCATGTATGCGTCACCGTAAATCAGTTCTTGATCTATGGTAAGAGTCGCCCCAGCAGCAGTACCAATATCAGGAAGGTCGAGACTGTTTGCCGTGGAAACGGAAGGTGTAGCCAAGGCCGCTGCAACGCAAAGGCAGATCAAAGATCTTGAACGCTTAAACATAATGAAAGAAGAGGCTCCGTGTTCTTATTGTTTGAGTGATGACAACTCTGATTGTTATATTGACACTGTATCATGCGGTCAGTTCCATAGTGACCACGCTAGCATATTTGCCAATTGTGAAAAACTAGCCAGAGGGCGCAAGATGGTAATGCCCAGACAAAAAATGGTGTTAAAATCGTCTCTAAAGGTAAACAAGGCCTAGCGCATTACTTAAAACGAGATACAATGACGACTCTATAATAAGCATCGAGCTAGAGAATGGAACCGAATATTCTTGATTTGCGTAAAGAGCGTTGCCCGATGGCGTTATTACTTGCGAAACGTCACACAAAGCGTTTAGCACCTGGCGAGGTGTGTGATATCTATATCGCAGATCCTAGTTCCAAGCGGGATATAGAAAAGTATCTAACTTGTCATCATTACTCTGTAGAACAGATTACGAGTGATGACTTCTTCTTGCTGCGCTGCGTTGCAGGCGAGATCGTGTCTTAAGCTAAGTTTTAAAAAGGTTTCTCGTACATGTTAGAAATGGTTCGTCGTTGGTATTATCGACGTTTTTCCGATCCGCACGCGGTGAGCTTAGTAGCGATTTTGCTATTCGGCTTTATCACCATCTACTTCTTTGGGCATCTGATCGCTCCATTGCTGGTGGCGATCGTGCTTGCTACTTGCTTGAGTGGCCTGTTGCCAATTAGTAAAGTGGAAGATGCCTCGAACGTTGGCCGTTGTGCTCGTTATCCTCTCGTTTACTAGCGTGATGATTTTGGCGGTATTTGGCTTAGTACCGACCATCTGGCAGCAGGTTGGCAACCTCATTAATGATATTCCTAACATGTACGCAGGATTAGAGAGCTTTATTGCGACGATTCCAGAGCGTTATCCAGAGCTAGCAAACTTACAGATTGTTGAATCCATTGTGACCAACGCTAAAAACCAAGCGCTAGTGCTGGGTGAAAATGTATTAAAAGGCTCTGTAGCGTCGTTAGTGAGTTTAGCTACTTTGGCTGTTTATCTGATTTTAGTGCCCTTATTGGTGTTCTTCTTGCTTAAAGACAAGCAAGAGATGTTGAGCATGACCAGTGTTTTCTTACCGCGCAATCGCAAACTTGCGGATAAAGTTTGGATTGAGATGAATGAACAAATCTCTAACTACATTCGTGGTAAGGTTCTGGAAATTCTTATCGTGGGTGGTGTTAGCTATATCACCTTTGCGATTTTAGACTTACGCTACGCTGTGTTACTTGCGGTAGCGGTGGGCTTCTCGGTATTGATTCCTTACATCGGTGCAGCGGCGGTGACTGTTCCGGTTGCGATTGTTGGTTTATTCCAGTGGGGTCTATCGCCACAATTCTATTGGTTACTGCTAGCCTACGGCATCATTCAAGCACTAGACGGCAACGTTCTCGTTCCGATCTTATTCTCGGAAGCGGTAAACTTGCACCCTGTTGCGATTATCGTTTCAGTCTTAGTATTTGGCGGTTTGTGGGGTTTTTGGGGCGTATTCTTTGCCATTCCACTGGCGACCCTAGTCAAAGCGGTAATCAATGCCTTGCCTAGTCACGATGATGATGACCCCATAGACAGGGCAGCCTAGTTCTATTGTTGCATAATAAAATTTAGAAGAGCGCTACTTTATCAGTAGCGCTCTTTTTTATCTGGTCATCTATGCTGATAAGTAGAAATGTTAGTACTAGTATTAAAAGTATAAATTATTGTTAAAGATTTAGTGAGTTATGTCGCTAAGTGAATCATAAGGTCAATAATGCCAATTATTCTCACCGAGGGATATTATGAAATTTAGCCAAAAGATTGTGGCTGCTTCGTCTGCATTGCTGCTTGTCACAGTGTCTTTACTTTCTTTTCAACAACTCAGCACCGTTAAAAAAGAAGTTGAGCTCTTAGTAGATAGCAGCTTGGAAGAGCTAGTCATTGGGGTAGAAAGTACCGTTTCTTCTGAAATGGAAAGTAATCGGGCGTTCGCTGAATCCATTACGGATGTGATTGAGTTGGCACCGAGTGACCAAAACTATGTGAAGCGCGTGCTTGAAACTCCGACATTGAAAGGCAGTTTTATTGCCGCGGGTCTGGGTTATGACGCCGATGGTCACTTTATCGAAAATGATGATGCATGGGATGCGGATGAGAGTTATGACCCTCGTGCTCGCCCTTGGTACAAAGATGCCAAAGCGCAAGGTTCAGTGGTGGTGACCAAGCCTTATGCTGATGCATCAACGGGGAATGTGATTATCTCTATTGGTACACCAGTTCGTGAGAATGGCAGCTTCATCGGTAGTATGTTCTACGACGTAGCGTTATCCGGTTTAGCGGATTTGGTGAACAGTATTGACCTCTTTGATGCAGGCTTCCTGTTTATTGTGACCCAAGATGGTATGACTATCGCGCACCCAGATGTGAAGAAAAATGGTGAATCACTGAGTAGCTACATGCCAGGTGTGTCGATCAACGAGGGAACTCAGCATGTAGAGATTGATGGTATCGACTCAATCGTTGAGCTACGTAAAGTGCCTTCTGAGAATTGGTATGTGGGTGCTGTGATTGACAAATCAATAGCCTTTAGTGCAATTGATTCATTACGCACCAGCTCGATTATCTACACCTTGGTTGGCGTAGTACTGAGTGTGATTGGTTTAACCTTCCTGATTAAAGTGCTATTGGCTCCATTGCGAGCCTTGAATGAAGCGATTAAAGACGTGGCATCTGGGCAGGGTGATCTGACTAAGCGTCTTGATACTAATACCGACGCCGAGTTTGCAGAGCTGGCTACGGGATTCAATACCTTCACTGAGACGTTGCAGAATCAGATTAAACAATCGAAAGCGATTGGCGCAGAAATCATGCGTGGCACCGAGATGACCGTATCTGGAGCTCAAGAGTCAGCTGAGGCAGTAAGAAGCCAGTTACACGAGCTTGAACAATTGGCAACAGCGATGCATGAAATGGCCGTCACAGCGACAGAAGTGGCTAACAATGCTCAAGGGGCTGCAAGCGCTGCGAACGATGCGGATCAAGCGACGCAAGAAGGCTCGACAGTGGTAGAAAATACCACCGTATCTATCGACAACTTATCAGCTCGTATCGACCAAGCGGTCGAGGAAGTTCATGGTTTAGAATCGGCGACGGCGAATATCGAAACCATTTTGAAGGTAATCAACGATATTGCCGATCAGACCAATCTACTTGCACTAAATGCGGCGATAGAGGCAGCACGTGCGGGTGAATCAGGGCGTGGCTTTGCGGTAGTTGCCGATGAAGTTCGAACGCTTGCCCAGCGTACGCAGGAGTCGACGACTGAAATTCGTAGTATGATCGAACAGCTTCAAGCAGGCGCAAGTTCGGTATCCGCGGCAATGGCTGAGAGTAAAAATACGGCGGTTGAGGCGGTTGATAAAGCGCAAGCTGCCAATATTGCTCTTGAACGGATTCGCAGCTCGATTCAACAGATTTCGGATATGAATCTACAGATTGCTTCAGCGGCTGAAGAGCAAAGTTTGGTTGCAGAAGAAATTAATAACAATACGGTGAAAATCAAAGATCTTTCGACTCAAGTTTCGGATGCAGCAGAATCGGCGAATATCGCTATGCAGGTGCAAACTGAGAATGTGAGAGAGCAAGATGAATTGCTCAATAAGTTCATCGTTTAGATCGAGCTTAAACGAAAAACGCCAGCAAATGCTGGCGTTTTTTATTGAATTGGAAGATTGATATCCACTTCGAAATATTGCTCTTCGGGGTTAACGACTCGATATGAATCAAATCGAGTTCTGTTGTCCAGGCTATAACCGCTGTTTGGCAGCCAGACGTTAAAAACGCCTTTATAGTCATGGGCAATGTCACTTGGGTTGCCTTTCGCTGTATAGGAGGCAAACTTCCCACCTTTGATAATACGGGTGTCTGTGGTGATATGGGGCGGTATAACAGTATCACTGTCTATTTTTATGCAAATATCATAAACACAGCGACTCTTGTCAGTGATATTTGGGTCGCTGTAACACACATCAATTAGCTGTGAATCATCTTTTATGAGGCTCTTATGCTCGTCGATAAATTTAGGCCAGTGAAGCATTAGATCATCATAGTCTCCAATGAAACGTCGGTAGAGTACTCGTATGTCCTCTAGGTATCGAATTACAGCATCTTTATCATAGTATTCAAACTCTTGGTATATGATTTTGGTCCCATCGAAATGGCTGACCAAGTCAAACTTTTTCTCTTTCTTGAGTTTTCTAAATTTTGCTGGAGATATCCCGTGATGCTTAGTAAATGCTGAGCTGTAGTTGGATGAGCTGTACCCATAGCCCAAACCAATATTGGTAATACTGTTGTTGGTATTCGTGCCTAGCACAATGGCACTGTCTTCCATTTTCAAGCGTTTTATTAAAGAGTAAATACTTTCGCCGGTAGACTTTTTAAATAGTCGACTGAAATGAAATTTTGATAAATTGCAATGACTTGCAACTTCTTCTACCCCGAGTTCACTGGTGAGGTTGTTGAAAATGTACTCAATGGCATTGTTAATAGTCTTGTTTGTTACTTCCATATAAAAATCGTTAGTATATCAATGATTTATTCCTGAGCGAGCTCAATGCTTCCACCTAGTATTCTCACTATCACTAAAAATAGGGTAGGAAAAAGCACAAATTCAGAAGTATAGAGAGATAAAACTTCGTATCATCGCTGGTTGGTAATGATAATGATTATCACATCAAAAAGAAAGGACATTGAGACACCAGTGTTGAGATCATCAAATGGATTCGTTTGTTGTTTAAGCCGCTTGTTGGTCGCGTGTCAGGGAATCTCCAATACTAGGACTAATAAGTAGTATGACTCAGTTTTCTCAACCTGTTCCAGAGAGCAAAACACTAACCTATGAAAGCCAAGGAAAATTTAGCCAAGTAGAGATCGTTTGGAGCGACAAAGATGTCCCTCGTATCCAAGCCGATAACTATGAAAGCTTAGGGTTTGGCTATGGGTATGCTCATGCTCGAGATAGGTTAGTTGAACTCGTTGGGCAGGCAATCGCAATGCGGGGTCAGCGATCGAAATACTACGGGCCAGAAGCCTTCTCAACCCTGGGTTTTCTTAAAACGACTAACCTCAACTCTGATTTAATGTTCAAGCTTAGGGTTCCTGATGAATGGGTTAAAGAAGAGCTTGAACGATTGAAACCCGAGACCCAAGATTACATCACTGGCTATGTAAACGGCCTAAATTACTTTGTCGACTGCCTCTCTGAAACACAATACCAGCAAGTCGTCGGCCAAGAACCTATGGTCCAGTTTGAGGTTGATGATGTCGTACGTTTCACCATGCGCTTTGGGGTCATGAAGGAGTTGATTGAGATTGGACCGCATCTAGTGGATTCAGCCAATAGCACTCACGTCATTTCCTCAAGCGAGAGCACTTCTCCACATAATACGCCAGTTGAAGTCGAAGGGGGCTTTGGCAGCAACGCTTGGGCTTACGGTGGCGATGTGGTTGAAGGTGATGGTGCTATCTTGGTGGGTAACCCTCATTCAGCTTGGCAAAGAAATCCGCATCAATTACGCATTTACATGCATCAGTGCCAGCTTACGATTCCGGGTAAATTGGATGTGGCAGGTACCACATTCTTAGGGTTTCCGCTGCCACTGACCGGTTACAATGCGGATGTCTCTTGGAGCATCTTGGATGCTGCGACAGTCACGCCCTACGTCCTGCAGCTAATGGACGTTAAGCTGGAACATAACTCAATTAAGTACGTAGTGGATGGCGAATATCAATCTGCCGCGATGCGCACAATAGAGATTGAAACCTTGCAAGAATCTGGTGAGATTGCCACGAAGTCTTTCCTGTTTGCACAATCTCACTTAGGGACACTTTTCAAACTACCTCAGTCACCAAATAAGCCTGCAGCTGGTACGCCATCACCAATCCGGGTGAAAGGAATGCAAAGGGTTTGGATCAGTTTTTATCTGCGGCAAAGGCGCGTTCGACTCGAGAGTTTATCGAGCAGATAGAAGAGCATCGTGGCGTGCTTTGTCAGCTTGTTGTCGCCGATAAACATGGTGACGTTGGTTATGTAGTCGCTGGTAATGTTCCACCGATCAGCGATGAAGCGATGGCTAAGGCTCATGTTGGTATTAAAGGTGTTGCCTTTAACGTCTTGGATGGAAGTCAAACAAGAAACTCGTTTCGTGGCCAAAACCAGAGGCCACTGCAAGCAAGCAAGTCTTTTTATCCCAATATTGTCTCTCGCGGCATTATTCACAACACCAACAACAGCTACAAATACAGCGAGTTTGGCCAACAGCAGTCGGACTATCCATCGGTATTTGGCCAACATAAACAGCAGCGCACATTGGCAGCTGCGCGTCTCGATTATGATCCTCGTTTGATAATGTCCTACAAGCGAATGCAGGAGATTAGTTCAAGCGGCAAGGTTAGTGCAAAGCAGGCGCTAGAGGTGGTGTTTGATAACCGCAACTACGCGGCAGAGACGTTTCTTGATTGGATTTTGACGTTAGAGCCAAGTGATTGCACCACCTCAGTCAAGCGAGCATTTCAGGTGTTAGCGAGCTGGGATCGTAGAAATAACGCAGACAGCCGTGGAGCACTATTGTTTCATCAGCTGTGGGGCAAGTTGGTTCGGGCCAAGCTAGTTAAGGTGGCAGGGTTTGGTGACCCAGAAGTGGACTCTCAAATATCAATCACACCTTCAAGTCAGAAAGAGATATTGGCGGCAGTGGAACAGTCAGTGACAGAGTTAGAACAACTGGGTTTTGCTTTGGATTCTGAGTGGGGAAGTGTCCTCTATCAGACAGCAGATAATCATCGAATAGCCATGCACGGCGGATCTTATGAGCAAGGCATTCTCAACGGCGAAATGCCCGCAGAGTTAACTCGTGACGGCTTTGCTACATTTTGTTTGGTACTGCCTATCTGCAGTTAACCCAGTGGCAAGATGGTGAGGTTTGCCCGCAGGTTCTATTGGCGCACGGTCAGCGCGATGGGGTTGATTCCAAAGCGCGCACATGCCAGCTACAAATGTTTCTCAATAAAGAGCTGTACCTCATACCTTACCGTCCACAGGAGTGGGAGAGCGCCAATATTGCTAATCGAGTTACCATCACGGCAACTGAGTAAGCTCTCTAATCTATTCCATTTAACTCGTTATATTTAACGTATTTACTTATGAGCATAAATTATTGATGAAAAAGATAATCTTAACTTTGGTCGCGTTGCTTACTGCGACCACTTCAGCCACCGTATTGGCTTGGCCCAAGAGTTTTGTTAACGCAGATGGCAGCACGACAACAATCCCAGCTAAGCCAGTAAGGGTACTGTCGACATCTGTCACTGTTACTGGGACCTTGCTGGCTATTGACGCACCTTTAATCGCAACGGCGACAGATACGACTGGAGGATTCTTTGGACAATGGCAGCCGGTTGCGGATCAGCGCTCGGTAAAGAAATTGTGGCCTGCAGGCAGTGTTAACCTTGAGTCTGCTTACCTTGAACAGCCAGATCTGATTGTTGTATCCAAATCCGGTGCCGACTCTGCGCTTAATCAGGTTAAAGAGCTTCAGTCTATTGCCCCAACTATTATTGTCGATTACAGCACTCAGTCATGGCAGGAACTTGCTAAGCAATTGGGAGAAGCTCTGGGTAATGAACAGCATGTTGAAAAGACGGTCGCTGATTTCGACCAATTAGTGGCGGATGCCAAGGCTCAATTAGATTTGCCTGATGGTAGGGTCAATATTATTAGTTACCATGGACCGGGCGTAACCAATGCAGTGGCAAAATCAGAAGGGGCGCATGCGCTGTTGCTTTCTGATTTGGGTTTTGAGATCGAATCATCGGATGATAGCTGGCATACCGGCCCAATCTTTCATAGCGATTTTGTACTGGTTAACTATGAAAAGCTGACAGAGCTCAGTGCTGAAACGAGTTTTTTGCTCGAGGCGTCTGATGAACGGGCACAGAGTTTGATGTCTGATGTGGTACTGAAAAACTTACCATCGGTGAAAAGCCAGCAAGTGTATGGTCTAGGGGAAAACACCTTCCGAGTGGATCTCTACAGTTCCAGAGAGATCGTCAAGAATATGCTTGCGCGATTTGGTCGCTAGGATGTCAGAAACGGCACTACGATTGAAATGACTCAACTAGTTCATCCCGTTGCTCGAACAAGTCAGCGACAAATTAACCTAGTTTTGATTGCTGCGCTTATCAGCTTGCCAGCGTTAATGCTCATCAGCATTTTCGTTGGCTCGCGAGAAATTGCGGTGGCAACAACACTAGAAGCACTGACTCACTTTGATGCCAACAACTCTCAGCACCTCATTGTTCACCATTTGCGGATTCCAAGAACCTTGCTGGCTGTGATTGTGGGCGCAGCGCTTGGCGTGTCGGGTATCATAATGCAAGCGCTCACTCGTAACCCATTAGCTGATCCCGGAATCCTCGGTGTGAATGCGGGAGCGATGACCATGATCGTACTGGGCATTTCTCTATTCGGGCTGACAAGCTTATCCACATATGTGTGGTTAGGATTGTTAGGCGCAGCGATGACTGGATTTATGGTCTACCTTATTGCCGGTAAAGGGCGAAAGGTCGATGTAGTGAGAGTTGTCCTATCAGGTACGGCGCTAACGATAATGCTCTTGGCGATTACTAGTCTAATCACCATCAATAGTCATCAAGAAGTGTTTCACCAGTATCGCCATTGGTCGGTTGGATCACTGCAAGGGCGCGGTTATGACGTGTTAGTTCCCGTTTCGTTATTTATTGGGGTGGGCTGCTGCTGTCATTGGCATTAGCTAAGCCGCTAGACTCCATTGTATTGGGTTTTGAAAAAGGCCTGACTATAGGTGTCAATCCTGCGTTTGTCTGGACGGGGTCATTCATTGTTGTGACGATATTGGCGGGCAGCGCTACAGCCGCGGCAGGCCCTATTAGCTTTCTTGGTTTGACGGCGCCTCATATTACCAAGTTAATCGTTGGCACTGACCATAAAAAACTCTTACCTGCCTGTATGCTGATTTCAGCTTTATTACTTCTTATCGCCGATATATTAGGCCGTATCATCGGTTACCCAGATGAGATAAGCGCTGGCATCATGGTGGCACTCATTGGTGGCCCGTTCTTCTTGTACTTAATTAGGCGTTAGTGTGTTTACCGTTACTAAAGTGCTTTCCTCTCGACATTTGTACGCCTTACGCTGTCAATCAGCGTCGATTGTCGTCAATGTAAAGAATGTATCGTTCGCAGCGATCATGGCTTTGAGCTTATGCGCACTCACTATGTTTGCTCTTAGCGTGGGTAAACTACCGATGACTGTTCATCAGGTATTGGAGATTTTATTGTCTCCGGAGCGTGCTGAAGCAGGTTTTCACGCCAAGATATTGTGGGATATCCGCTTACCGAGAGTGATCACTGCTGTGTTTGCGGGCGCTGCACTCGGGGTTTCCGGAGCGATTTTCCAATCGATTTCCCGTAATCCATTAGGCTCTCCCGACATTATCGGGTTTACCTCAGGAGCGGCGGCTGGCGCACTCATCCAAATCATCTACTTTGCTGGTGGCTCTCTTCAAGTTGCGATTGGAGCGATTGTCGGTGGGCTAGCAACGGCTGCTGTTGTGTTGGTGCTGTCTTATCAAGCGGCACCATCAAGCGGCAAAACCTGGTGTTAACCGGTATTGGTGTCGGTGCGATACTCAGTGCATTTAATGGCTTATTGCTGGTTAAAGGAGAGATAGATAGCGCGATTACAGGCAACTTATGGCTTGCTGGTTCGCTGCATGCCAGAACATGGGATCACGCATTCGCAGTGTTTGCTGGAGTCGTTTTGCTCTTGCCGTACGCCAAGCTCTTCACATCGGCAATGGCTGGATTAGAGCTCGGAGAACTGCGTGCTCAGTCTGTAGGCATTCGGGTATTAAAATTGCGGCTGATAATGACGCTGATTGGTGTTGCACTTGCGGCGTTAGCAACGGCAGCAACTGGGCCTATCGCTTTTATTGCTTTAGCGGCTCCGCAACTAATGGTTCGATTAAGAAACACCGCAAACTTACCGATTGTTTCTTCGGCTTTGATGGGCGCACTGATACTGCTTATCGCAGACCTGATTTCTCAACTAATACCAATTGATGTGAATTTGCCAATAGGAAGAGTGTGCGGAATTATTGGTGGGTTTTATTTACTTTGGCTTATCACCCGAAGCCGATAACTCAGTAACGTTTTATGACTATTTTGGATTTTGTAATGGATGGACACCCAACACTGAGCGCTGAATATCTTACGCTAGGATACGGCTCAAAAATCATATGTGAATCGCTCGATGTGACGATACCGACGGGACAATTAACGGTTATCGTTGGGCCAAATGGCTGCGGAAAGTCGACGCTTCTAAAGAGTCTATGCCGCTTACTCAAGCCAAAGCAGGGGAATGTCACTCTCAACGGCAAACCGATCCTGAGCATGCCAAGCAAAGAGGTGGCTAAACTGCTCGGCTTCTTACCTCAGAGCTCGCCGACCCCTGAACGAGTGACGGTTGAAGAGTTGGTTGCACGAGGTCGTCATGCACATCAAGGGCTGTTCAGCCAGTGGAGTGTTGAAGATGAGCAAGCGGTGAAACAAGCGATGCAAGTGACTCGTATTGAAGAGTTTGCCGAGCATACGGTTGATGCTTTGTCTGGCGGGCAGAGGCAGCGTGTCTGGATTGCGATGTTGTTAGCACAGCAAACGCCAATCCTTATGTTAGATGAACCCACGACCTACCTAGATATTTCACACCAACTTGAGTTGCTCGAGCTATTTAAAAAACTTAAACAACAATTGGGTAATACCGTTGTTGCTGTGTTGCATGATTTGAACCAAGCCTGCCGTTACGCCGATAATATGATTGTGTTAAGTGGCGGAAAAATTGTTGCTCAAGGCTCTCCGGAAGAGTTAATGACCGAGTCTTTAGTTAAGCAAGTATTTGGCTTGGATAGCATCATTGTCTCAGATCCAGTCACAAGCTCGCCGATGATTGTGCCCAAAGCCCCCTTGATCCCTGATGTTGTCTGAATTTAGTTAAGTCTTTCCAAAGCCCTTTTGGCAATATAGCCTTTAAGTTAATAGACCCCAAAACTAATAGAATCCTAAGTTAACCGGATGAGTCTTCGATGAGTCATCCGGTTTTTTCAGCGCTCAACCCACCGTCTATTTGGTGAAATTCTCTGTCATGGCGATGTCCACTCAGCTCCACTTACTTGCTTGTTCGAAAAGCACAAATTCAGAAGTATGTGCTTACAAGCCTTAGTAATATACGAACCGTCAATGAGAATGGTTATCAAAATCATAAATTATATAGGTCGATAACTTGACCAAAAAAATCAAGGGCTTGGGCTGCTAGAAGTACGCCAGTATCTGGGCGAATCACCTATTTACAGCATGACCCTAATTACTATTGTCACGTGGTTTACGTGTCGGAAAATTAACAAAGCAGTGCGAAGCCGTATCCCCTACGAACTTAACATCGAGGTCAGCAAGCCATCTGTGCTTGTCATACGGCGACCGGCAAACTCTAGGAGAATGACCAAATGGAATTATTGCGCAAGGAGCGCTTAGCGAAAAGCCAACCAAACAGACACTCACTCAGTACTCTTGCAGCATCGATTGCTGTTGCCTGTTTTGGTATGCAAGCAGGGCTTGCCGTTGCCGCAGGCGAGACCAAAGATGGTGCAATACCGACTATGGTGGTTTACGGTGACAAATCTGAACGCTCACTCCAAGAAACCAGCGCAAGTGTTGTCGTTTATGATCAAGACTCAATGCAGCAAAAGGGGATTAACACCAGTCAGGACTTATTGAGAATGAGTCCAAACATTGTTGATACTGGCTATGGAAACCAGATTGCGACAGTGCGAGGCGTTGATGGTTCAGGCCCAGGTGTGGGTGCGGCAGCGTTTATTTCAGGTTCTAAACCACGACTGAATGTTTCATTAGATGGACGTTCACTCACTTACAACGAGCTCGCCTATGGGCAAAACTCAATGTGGGATGTGCAGCAAGCAGAGGTTTACCTTGGCCCACAAAGTTACATTCAGGGGCGTAACTCGATTGCCGGAACGGTGGTATTGAAGTCCAACGCGCCTGTTTTTGAGCGTCAGTTTTCAGTTAAGGGTGGTTTAGGAAGCAATAGCCTTCAGCAGACTGCCCTCGTGTATAACGATGTTCTTGTGGATGATCAGGTCGCATTTCGTATCAGCGCGGATAGGCAGTATCAAGAAAGTGCCGTCGCACTGGTGAGCTATGAGCCGGCGGGAGATTCTAAAGATATAGAGTCAAATGTCATTCGCGCTAAGTTATTGGTCGAGCCAAGTAAAATCCCCGAGTTGTCTTCAACGCTTAGCATTTCACATAATGACCATCGTGCTCCGCAAGGGGAGTATGAACCTGACGACTCTCCATTCGCTCCTTTCCCGTCGAAGCGTCCGGTATCTGAAGGTGAAACAAGTAGCTACGTTTGGGACTTAACTTATGGTGTGACACCTAACGTCGAGCTGGCATTTAACACTAACTACAGCGATTTTGAAATCAAACGAATTGTTCCTACCGGTGATCGATTCACGGCCAATATTCAAGGTAAGGAATACCATATCGAACCAACGCTGAGATACATCTCTGATTCAGAGCAACTGGATCTTTTAGTTGGGGCGAGATATTTCAGTAACAGCCAAGATGACTTTATTGATGGTATGGGTTCTTACGAGGATGAGACTAAGACCCAGTCTGCTTACCTACAAGCCATTTATAACCTAACCTCAAGTTTGGTCTTAACGGCGGTCGGCCGCTATGAAAGTGAGAAACGCTACAGGAAGGGTGGTCAGGGTCCATTTGCTTTGGAGCTTGATGAAACCTATAGCGACTTCTTGCCTAAGCTAGCCATAGCGTGGAACGCAGACAAAAATAACACCTTTGGTGTGAGTGCGGCAAAAGGGTTTGGCTCTGGCGGCGCAGGAGTGGACTTCATCGCACGTTCAACCTACATGTTTGATGAAGAATCGGTTTGGAACTATGAGTTCTTTACGCGTCATCGTTTACTTGATCAAAGCCTGCAATTGACGACCAATGTGTTCTATAACGATTACGACAATTTGCAACAGTTAACGGGTGCAGAGATTTCGAACTTGGATGATGCAAAGTCTTATGGTGCTGAAGCAACTATAGATTGGTATGCAACCCAAGATTTAAGCGTTTTCGCCAATATGGGTCTATTGAAAACGAAAATTAGCGATAGCACGCAGACAATTTATGAAGGCAAAGAGTTTTCTCGTGCGCCAGGGTTTACCGGCGCTGCTGGTGTGAATTACTGGCTAAGTGATTTTGAGTTCAATGGTAACGTTCAGTACATCGGTGATTACTATTCAACGACAGACAATAACGAAGTAGGAAAGATCTCTGGCTACACAACGGTTAATGCTTCGATTGCTTATGTCTTTGACTATGGTCATGCCAAACTGTTTGCAAACAACTTGTTCGACTCAGACGACGTGATTCTTTATGAAGCTCGTGGGCAGGTATATACCGCATCTCCGCTGCTACAAAAAGCACGCACAGTGGGCGTATCGGTACAGCTTGATTTCTAAATCTAAACGTAGGCCAGCATCCATGATGCTGGCCCCTTTGGGATACTCCCCTCCTAAGCGAAGTGACTTAACTCACCCCTCTATGTTTAACAAAACCTTCATTTCTCACGCTACGTTAGAGTGTTCACCTATGTCTCAAACTCCCCCTTTGTCTGATGCCCGTGACAAAAAAATTGAAATAGATAGTGGCCTGATTTTGGGAAGCGTTGATCGCATTACTAATATCTCAGTATTCAAAGGCATCCCCTTTGCCGCGCCTCCGGTTGGTAATCTTCGCTGGGCACCACCTCAACCGGTTGAAAAATGGCGAGGAGTACGCAGAGCCAATGAATATGGTGCATCAAGTATTCAGACACTGCCTGAGCAAGGATCTCTCTATCAAAGAGATTTTTTGCCAAAACCGCATGTCTACGACGAGGATTGTTTATATCTCAACGTATGGGCGCCAGAGTCTGCAACTAATGAACGACTGCCGTCTTAGTGTGGTTCTACCCAGGTGGTTTTGTTTGGGGTCGGGCAGTGATGACGCTATTGATGGAACCGCCCTTGCCCAAAAGGGCCTTGTGGTAGTGACCATTAATTATCGAGTTGGTGTTCTGGGGTTCATGGCACATCCGGAACTGACACAAGAATCGCCAAATCACACATCGGGAAACTATGGCCTATTTGATCAGATTGCCGCGTTAAAATGGGTACAGCGCAATATTGGCCAATTTGGTGGTGACAAAAGAAACGTCACCATTTCTGGACTGTCAGCAGGTGCAATCAGTGCACACCTTTTGTCCGTCTCACCGAAGGCAAAGGGATTGTTTCATAAGATCATCGCACAAAGCGGTTCTGTGTTTGCGATGAAAGGGCACTCAAACGCTTGAAATTAACGAAGCTGCAGGCATTCGATACGCGAACAGTTTGGGCGTCACTTCTATTGAACAATTGAGAAAACTCTCACCCGAGGAATTGATGGCGAAGCTTATAAGGCTTGGCCAGTTGTGGATGGTTGGTTGTTGCCAGAGAGTGTCGCTAGCATCTATGAGAAAGGGCGACAAATTGATGTGCCTATGTTGATTGGCGGTACGTCAGATGAAGCGGCGACAATACCCCATGATGTAGTCAAACTCGACTCATTTGAGTTTTGGGTAAAAACCGTATTTGGTGATTATGCACAAGAGTATTTAAAGCTCTGTCCTGTTGAAACGGATGCCGAGGCTTGGGGTAATTTTATTGCGATAAAAAATGAGTCAATCCACTGGGCGACCCGAAAGTGGGCCCATCAGCAAAACAGTTCTGGCACGCAACCCATCTATCTTTACTCGTTTAGCAAAGCCCCTCCCGGAGAGCTCAGCGCACAGCACGGAGCGTATCACATGGGGGATTTGGTCTATGCCTTTAACAATCTCGATAAGGTCGACAGACCTTGGACACAAGAGGATAGGGAGTTAGCGGACTTGATGTCGAGCGCTTGGGTTAACTTTGCTAAAAAAGGCAATCCGAATGGTGACAGATTGCCTTTATGGCCAGCATATTCAAGTAAAGACGATGTCATTATGGTATTTGACAGTAAAACCCAAGCAAAGGTTGATGAGAGAAATACAGCTTTGCACCGGCTATTCGACAAAGAATTTGAAATGAATAAAGGTTATTTGAAGCTATAACCTTTATTCGTCGAATCTACTTTCGTTGTCTTTACTTTATATTGAGCGGTTATTTGCTGTTTAGGTAGTCTAGAACCACTTCATGGTGAGTTTTGGTTTTGAACTTGTTGAATACATGTTCAATCACACCCTCTTCGTTGATTAGGAAGCTGATGCGGTGCAGACCATCGTAGACTTTACCCATGAACTTCTTCTCGCCCCAAACGCCGAACTGATCGGCTACCGCGTGGTCTTCGTCTGACAAGAGTGTGAAGTTCAGGTTGTCTCGTTCAATGAACTTACCCAGACGTTTTACAGGGTCGATGCTGACGCCTAATACCACCACGTTGTGAGCGTCCAGCTCGGCTTTAGTGTCACGAAGACCTTGTGCTTGAACCGTACAGCCTGGCGTCATCGCTTTAGGGTAGAAGTAGAACAGGACCTTTTTGCCTTTGAAATCACCTAGAGAAACGGTATTGCCATCTTGGTCGAGCAAAGAGAATGCAGGTGCTGCATCACCAGCAGTCAAAGTATTCATGTAATTTTCCTTATTAAAGACTGTTTTGTAGAAAGTTGAGCGTGCCGCGAACATTCAGTTCTTGGCAGAGAGTATTAAACTCTTCTTGTAGTTGCATTAGGTTGCAGTCGGATTCGACAAGTGCACTGATCGCAATATGGAATTGATCGTTATCGGACTGAACTTTTGCTTTATTGATTGTCTGAGCACTCAGAGAAGAGAGGCCGATGTTGCGATCGGCAAAAAACTGGGTGAACTGCTCAGTTAAACCAACTCGGTCATCAGACTCGATAAACACTTCTACCGTGTAAGCGTGCTCTTGAATCTCACTGGTTGAAGTACGTTTCATCATGGTGATGAGGTCATGCTCCTGCCTAATAGTGGCAAGGTAGTTTCGACGCGAGTAATATTGTTGGCATTACCAGAAAGCAGCATGAGCAACGTAAATTCGCTGCCAAAAATAGCAATGCGGCTATCAACGATATTGCAGCCAGATTGAGTGACTAGGTGTACAACTTGGTTGCAGACGCCAGGGCGGTCAGCGCCGACGGCAGTAATGACCAGATGTTGAGTCATATTATCACTTCGTTCTTTATTAAATGGAGAATTACGGACTAGCTTAGCATAGTTGAATAATAGAAAAATGTGTCACGGCGTGTTTTTATGAGTTCGATGTGACGGGCTTACTTTTGGCTGACAATCTAATGGATAGGTAGGGTATAACGGCTAAATTCAGCGAGTGAGTGGTTAGATCTCTAACATCTCGTAAATATTCACCCAATCTGGCGATTTAAGCGTGTTAATCCTCTTGTGTTTATCAATCGCCATACAGTACCATGCAGAAAGTATCAAATTAGGGAGAAAGACATGTTTTCAGGAAGTATCGTGGCATTAATTACACCGTTTACTCAGGATGGTGAAGTCGATTTCGTCAGCTTGAAAAAACTGGTGGATTATCATGTTGCCGCTGGGTCTGATGGCATTGTTGCTGTTGGCACTACGGGCGAGTCCGCAACTCTTACGGTAGAAGAGCATGTCAAGGTAGTTAGTAAGACAGTTGAATTTGCTGAAGGCCGCATCCCTGTTATTGCGGGCACTGGCGCTAATGCAACGCATGAGTCAGTGACGTTCAGCCGTTTGTTGAACGATTCTGGTATTGCTGGCTGTTTAAGCGTAACGCCATACTACAACAAGCCAACGCAAGAAGGTTTGTACCAGCACTACAAGGCGATTGCTGAAGTAAGCGACGTCCCACAAATTCTCTACAACGTACCAGGCCGCACTGCGGTAGACATGCACCCAGAAACCGTTGCACGTCTTGCAGAGATCGAAAATATTGTTGCCCTTAAAGATGCGACAGGTGATCTCGACCGCGTTAAGATTCACCGTGAGCTTTGTGGTGAAGACTTCATTCTATTGAGTGGCGATGACAGCACTGGCCTTGATTTTGTTCGTTTAGGCGGACAAGGCGTGATTTCTGTGACCAATAATATTGCGGCTAAAGAGATGGCAACAATGTTCCGTTTGGCTAAAGAAGGTCGCTACGCAGAAGCTGAAGCAATTAATAACCAGTTAATGCCTCTTCACAAAAACTTGTTTGTAGAATCGAGCCCAATCCCAGTAAAATGGGCGGCACATAAGCTAGGCTTGATCGCAAATGGTGATCTACGTCTACCTCTAACAGAATTATCAGAACAAGCTCGCCCTATCGTTGCCCAAGCAATGACCGAGTCTCGTATCTCATAATTTTAATAGATAGCCGAAGCCTACATCGCGTAACGTGCTTCGGCTCTTTTAGGAGTTTCAATGAAATTTTCCCATCAGCTAGTTATCAGTTCACTAGCTGTACTTGTTCTAAGTGCGTGTTCAAGTGATCCGTCTAGCCGTCGTCAGGCGAAAGACGATTTTGAGTATCTAGATACCCCAGCACTCACTGAATGGACGCTTCCTGAAGGTGCGGTGCCAGAATTCTATCCAAACTACAATATCCCAGAGGGCAATTACCCTGGTGGTATTGGTCGTGATGTTGATATCCGCCCGCCACAGCAAGTCCTAGAGTTGATCCCAGGTGCTCGTACTGAGCGTCAAAACGGTGAAGTAACGCTTTGGCTACTTCGAGAAGACGAAGCAAACAAGGTATGGCAGACTGCGATCACCATGATGGAAGAACGCCAAATCCCGATTCGAGAGCAATCAGATAAGCGTATCGAGACAGATTGGGTGACATGGCAATCAGAAGATGAAAGTGTACCGCTAGGTTCTCGTTACCAAATAGAAAAGCTGTTTGCTAACAACCGACATGGTTTCAAGATTTCACTGATTGATTGGCGTGAAAACGGCGATGTTGTGCCAGTGTCATTGACCAATAAAGAGCGCTACAACGTTCTGATGACCAACTTAGTAACGGCACGTTACGACTTGGATCTTCGTCAAGAAGCTCAGCGTAAAGCGCAAGAGCTGATTAAGTCGATACCAATTACAATGGGATCAGATAGAAGTGGCCTGCCGGTAATTATCGCGCGTACGTCTTACGATGTATTCTGGCAGCGACTGCCAGATTTGCTTCCAGCGATGGGCTTTACTCTCGAAGAGCGTAACCAGTCTCAAGGTACCGTCGTTGCGAAATACGCATCGCCAGATGATGAGTTCTGGGAAGAGGTTGGCTTGAAGCCAATTGACCTAAATGGTGGTACTTACACCTTCCTATTTGGTGATCTGGGTAACCGAACGTCGATTAACGTGACGGACTCTAGCGGAAAACCAGTGGAAGAAGAGCTTCTGGAATCAATGGTACCGGTGCTGTCTTCTGTTGTAGACAAGCTACAGTAACACTCATTCAGAGCATATAAGATGAAAAGGGGCCTTGAGCCCCTTTTTTGCGTCTATGGTTTACACGTTGGCTTACGTTCTGCTGCGAGATATGATCGAAGATATGTTAAATGACGTAAATAATGTTGTCGATGAATTCACCGTGAAAAGGGATCAACCCATGAAAGTGACAACACGTTTAGCCATTGTGATGATGACTGTCTATCTCATTTCTACTTCGCTTGTACACGCGGAAACAAGCGGTTGTCCCGCGATATTGGATTCTACTCAGCGACTGCTGAACTCGACGGACAATGTGAATCTGTGTGAGCAATACCAAGGGCAAACCTTGCTGGTGGTCAATACTGCAAGTCAGTGTGGATTCACGTCTCAGTTCGAACAGTTAGAGGCTCTGCATCAAGAGTACAAGGACCAAGGCCTAACCGTGATAGGTTTCCCGAGTAATGATTTCAACCAAGACAGAGGCAGTGAGCAAACCACTGCGAATGTTTGTTATCTAGACTACGGTGTGACGTTTCCCATGATGGCAAGAAGCTCTCTTTTTGGTGAAGAGGCAAATCCCGTATTTCAAACTATTCGAGACAGCTCGGGAATGAATCCAAGGTGGAACTTTTATAAATTCTTAATCAGTAATGAAGGGGAAGTGGTGGCCGCTTTTCCTAGCTCTACATCACCGAGTAGCAGCGCGTTGAAAAAGGCGATAGAAGCCCAGCTATAGGGTTCTCTAGAACTACTCTGATTGAGTTGAATCGGCGTCTTTGGAGGACGCTTTCTTTTTAGCTTCAACGGCCTTAGCGTGGTCGGACAGTTTTTTGTCTAGCTCGATAAGCTTGTCTAGTTCTTGTTTGCGAGTCATCTTGGGCATTTTTTTATTGGTCACTCGCCCTACGTACTTCATCGCGAGTAAATTACCAATGATAATCGCCATGGCTATAAATGAAATGACCCAAGGGTTGGTAATGAACTCCATAACGTCCTCTATTGGCTAATATTGGCGACAAATTGAGTATAGATGCTGTCAATTTCTTGATTTAGCGTGGCTGTCCCTTCTACCGCCCTTCAGAGAGCTGAGCGATTAACATAGTAGGCGTGAGTTTGTCGAGGCAAGCATTTGCGATGCTTCGGTGGCTGATGTGCCATGGCTCTGGCGCCACTCCACCTTTATCTTCGCGATAAGGGAAGTAGAAGCCAAACTGTTCAGCATGAGTCACAAGCCATTGATAAAAATCCGATTGGTGACCAGTGAAATACTCCCATGGCTCAAGCGCTAGGCTAGTGTTTTCTGGCAAGGCATCTTTATCAAACACATCAAAGTCACTACCCCAGTGATGGCGACTTGCCCCGGCAGGGCAGACCAACGCAAAATAGCGTATATTTTTTCTCGGTCGGTGAGCTGACTGGCATCTAAAGGTTGGCTATTGCTGTCGAGTATCGGCCGATTGCCAAGCATTTTATTATTCCATATCGCGGCTTGGCGTTCGAAGCTACGAAAGCCACTCGCGATATGGAAGTTAAAACCAGCCTGTTGAGCAGCATTAGCCAGACGAAGAAGATCCTCAGCAACGTCTTGGTGTACAAGAAATGCCTTCTGACCCACTTTGGTATTGACTAGATGGGTTTCGGACTGCCCCGTTAACTGCTCAACATTCATAGTTTTCTCTTATTGGTCAGCGGCTAGAAGGTTCTCAAGCGTTTTCTCAAACATATCCGTCAGCTTTTCAAGGTCCGCGACGTTAACGCATTCGTTCACTTTGTGAATGGTGGCGTTAACTGGACCAAGCTCAACAACTTGAGAGCCCATGCGCGCGATGAAACGACCATCAGAAGTACCGCCAGTTGTCAGCAGTTCTGGTGTTTTGTGGTTCACATCCGAAACCGCCTTTACAACCGCATCCAGAAGGTTGCCTTTATCCGTTAAGAATGGGTGACCACTTAGCGTCCATTTCAAATCGTAGTCTAAACCGTGAGAATCTAGTGTTGAGTGAACACGGCGTTTGATCTCTTCATCGGTAAGCTCAGTACTAAAACGGAAGTTAAACTGCACATCAAACTCACCAGGGATAACGTTTGACGCGCCAGTACCTGATTGAAGGTTTGGAATTTGGAAGCTTGTCGGTGGGAAGAACTCATTACCATCATCCCACTTTGTTGCTGCTAGTTCAGCCAGAGCAGGCAAAGCTTGATGGACCGGGTTGTTCGCAAGGTGGGGGTAGGCCACGTGACCTTGTATACCTTTCACACGAAGATCACCCGTGATAGAACCGCGACGACCGTTCTTAACTACATCGCCAACAGCATGAGTACTTGAAGGTTCACCGACAATACACATATCGATGATCTCATTGCGCTCCATCAAGGTATCAACCACGCGAGTCGTACCGTTGATGAATGGGCCTTCTTCGTCTGATGTGATCAGGAAGGAAATCGAACCTTTGTGATCTGGATTTTTCGCAATGAACTGTTCCACAGCAACGATCATGCAGGCTAGAGAGCCTTTCATATCTGCAGCGCCACGACCATGTAAATGACCATCAATAACAGTCGGTTCAAAAGGAGGAGTGTGCCATTGCTCAAGTGGACCGGCAGGCACTACATCAGTATGACCTGCAAAAGTAAACAAAGGGGCTTCGGTACCTCGGCGAGCCCAGAAATTGGTGGTATCTTCAAACACCATGACTTCAATTTCAAAGCCAAGAGCCTTTAAACGGTTAATCATGACTTCTTGGCAGCCTGCGTCCTCAGGCGTTACCGATTGGCGCTAATCAAGTCTTTTGCCAGCGCCAAAGTTGGAGTATCGGTCATTCAAATATCCTTATTATGAAAAAATTGCTGCGTATTGATCCGCTTTAAAGCCAAGGTGGTAGTCATTACCGGCGACAAGGATTGGGCGTTTAATCATTGCCGGCTGCTCGACCAACAGCTCAATCGCTGTTTCCAGTGTTAATGAATCTTTCTGTTCTTGGGTAAGTTGACGATAAGTGGTACCGCGCTTATTGACGACGTTTTCCCAACCAAGCTTCTCGCAGAAGGTTGAAACCATCGCTTTATCAACGCCTTGTTTACGGTAGTCGTGGAATGCGTACTCTTTTCCTTCTGCTTCAAGCCACTTCTTTGCTTTTTTGATGGTATCGCAGTTTGGAATACCGTACATGGTGATTGTCATCATCTTCCCTTAATTATCTTTCTCAAGTTGATGAATCCTATCAGATGAGATCCCAGACACAAAATGTGCAAGTAATTATTTTACATAATGAAAAAAATAAGTTTCAAATCGTTACGATTGAAAAAGTATTGATCAAGCGCAAAAGGTTTCATGTCAAATTAGAAATAATGAGTCATCACAGGAAAGGAGGTATCAATGGAGTTGAGTCCTGTTTTTGCAAGGCGCCTATATTTAGCTTTGCTAGTTGAGAGCTTGATAGGCCAAATGTACCAAAACTTATCGAGAGAACGGGCTGGCCTCGTCGTACTATTCAAGATGTACTCAAGGCGTTGCCTGGGATTGGTATTGAGTTGATGTTTGTTCAAGACGGGCGTCGACACAATGACGGTTATTACCAGTTATCAGACTGGGGACCGTTTGATAGCCAATGGGTGTTGGCAAGAGAAACCGACATCGCGGAAGTATTAGGCTTTCACGCCTAGCTTGTACGCATAGCCGGTCACATCTAGAACCATACCCAGATTGAGTGAGCGAATGTCTCTTAGTACTGTGCACGCAGGTGCCTGTCATTAACTAAGAGACATTATCAGCCCACTTACATGTCGAATGACTTCCGTCATCCACATGCCTCATCCTATCGCGGCTATGCTGGTTGAGCGGGAGAGGTTGGCATGCGCGCTAAATACCATGTTTCAGTCAGTAGAATCCCGCCAATAGCAGTTGAACGCTCGTTCGATCCAAAACAAACGCAATCGTTAAACAGATTGAAGTCCAGCTAAGTATCAGTATCCGTAGTTTTTCTTTGCGAGTCAGTCCTTCTTTGCTCTTGATCCGCTGAACCGTCGGGCCAAACCATTTGTGATTGATAAGCCAGAGTTCGAAGCGTCGCGACGATTTGCTGAAGCAGAACATGGCTAGCAAGATAAACGGAACTGTGGGGAGCAGAGGTAGAAAAACGCCCAAGAATCCTAGCCCAGTCGCTAGGAATCCAGTAGCCATAAATAGTCCTTTTTTCATAATTTCATCTCATATAAAGCGAATTTTGTATTGGCGTATGCTCATACGGGCAAAAAACAGTTGTAATGCGCCTAAATCATCACCGAGTACGTAGTGATAGCGGCCGCCTGTGATTTGTGAGCATTGTTCATATTGCTGACGCTCTTCCGCGCTAATTCCTTGGTCAAACAGGATGACATCTAGCTTGATTTCATTGGCTACCATGATTGAGCAAGAGTGTTGTAGTAATTGGATAAACGCATCATCTTCTAGTCCTACGTTATTGCGACCATCTGTAAACAGAACAATGCGCTGCTTGGGATCGGTTAAATCAAAACCAGGGTCGCGCCAAACACTGTTTTTCCAGCTGTTGTCTAGCAGGCGAAGTGCCCATATCAAGCCTTGATCGCCACCCGTGGTATGGGTGGCGTAGTATTGCCTCGTACGCTCTCTTAAAGAGACGGTTTGGCCGCTCACTTCATGCAACGCCATTGAAGGGCAAGCACCCGCAGTGCCAATATAACTGCCATTAGAGTGTGTTTGCGTAATCGGTAATAGATGTGTTGGAACACGCCCGCTGTTCGCTCGGTTGATCTCATCTTTTAAGTCCGGTTCGCTTAGCGGTTCATCGGGGTGATAAACCAGTAAGTCAAAGCCTTGATTTGCGTTCGCGGGAAGGTCGAGTATTTGATTGAGCATCGACGTATTGTCGATTTTGCGTTTTACGCAGGCCCCATCACGTTGCCCTTCAACACCAAGTGGGTTTAGGAAGTCATTCGCGTAGCCATATTGGGCTGCTACCGCAGCTAAACTCGGTGGTATAGTGCGAGAGGAAGGGGTTATAAGTCTGTCTTGATAGGCTTCACCAATGTTCACATAACCAGAGTAGGGCACAAACCCTATGTGGTGGTCTTCCGCGACGATTTGCTCTCCGGTAAGAGACTCCACGAAGTCGTCAAGGATGGTTGGCATCAGCACAGACGGTTTTAATCCACCGCCAATTTTGTCTGACATAGAGCGCGACGCGTCTAATACCAAAACGGTTTCCATTGGCTCTATTTGGCGGATGAGCCGTTTTTCTACGCTTGAGGTAAATGCAGGCAGAACAGTAGTAATAGGCTGCGTTTCCTGTTCAATCTTGAGGAACAAGTTCTCTTCATAGCCCAAATCACCAATGGTTAACGACAAATCGCCTCGGTTTTTAAGGGCATCGCTGCGGATACCTATTGGTAAGTTGTAAACGACGAAAGTCCGCGCGAGATATTGCGCTTCGTCTTCATCCACGGCGAGGCCTTCACGAGCGATCAGGGCCAATGCGTTGTCGCAGCATGATGCAGCCGAGTTTGCAGTGTGACGAGTCTGGTCGCGCTCATCGCAACCAAGAAAATTACCATGATGATGCTGATCGAAAATAGGATCAGACCAAACACACTGCCTTGCTGGTGTTTAAGAGATTTATTCAATGTAGTCACCGTCATACCAGTAACGTCTTAACGACATAGAGTCAGCAAAAAGTGGTTTGTTAATCAGGTTGGCCAACTGCCCAGCAATTCCCAATGGTTCAACACAGACAGCTACATAAACGAACTGATGATGAGCTCGGTTCTTCAAGGTCGTAGTCGAGGTAGAACTTGGCGCCGTCAGGTAGCTGTTGATCCTAACGCCTCCGGGCACAAATGGATGTAGGTTGCACGATCCTTGGCCAATCGTTTCTGAAATTGCATATTCTTGGCTCTGAGCGATACGGGGGTCGCTGACAAACTCAAATCGCATGGCAAAACGGCTAGCATGCTCTTCTCCTACCACCTTTAATCCCGCTTGATACAAAAATTCACTGGTCGTGGATTCTGGGCACTCGTCATATCGCAGAGCTGCCTGACTTTTGCCGCATAAAATGGACTCAAATCTCAAGTTAAGATCATTTTGAGGTGGGGTGTCGGCCGCCAATGAACCAATGGTCACGGCCGCAAGGTGTAATCTGTCTTGGAGCAAATACAACTTTGCAATGGCAGCGATAGACCAGATTGCGCCCATCAGTACGATGGCGGTGGCGAGTAATTCGATCATTGCAACGCCGCTTTGTTTATGGGGCAGAACTGGTTGGTTTCTCTGAGCTACCATTGGCTCACCTCGAAGTCAGGTTCATTTCGAGTGATGAGGTAGCTTTCATAGCGCCAGTATTTGTTCATCTCTTCGGTAAACATTGGGATAAATGGGTTGTATTGATAACTCAAGTGGTACTCAACAATATCTTGCGCAAAGCCTGTACCCTGCGAGCAGGCACTACTCAAATAGGCATTTATGTTCTGACACGCACGGGCAGTAATCTCGATTTGCTTTTCGTTAACTAGCGCATTGTCGCTAAAATACTGTTGGATCAAGCTCGCAATGGGAGTGGTTGTGTTGGTTCGTTGTTCCATCACCATTTCTCTGAACTTGAGGTCAACAATCGCTCGGCTGAGCATAAACCGACTGACTTCGATTGCCAGGAAGACGATGCTCAATAAGATGAGAAACGACATCGCGAACTCAACGGAATATACGCCTTTTTGATTTCGCATCATGGCTCCCTGAGCTGACGAAGTTGCGCCGCAAAGCGTTCTACTTCAAATGGCGAAGAGAATTGCTCAAGTTGGCGTAGCGCTTGCTCATTGTCTTCTTGAAGCAGCGTGACAATGGCGTCGAGCATGGTGTATTGCTGCTCCCGATAGCCTAGCTCGTAAAGAATATCGAGCTGCTCACGAGCATCTTGGTATTCGCCAGATAACAGATGCGAGTAGACAAGATTACGTCTGATCTGGGTGTTAAGCGGGATTGCCTTCAACTGTTCCAGATAGATCGCTTGTGCTTCATTGTGTTGCTGCAGATAGTCGAGCGTAACACCATGTAAATTCGCCCAAGTAGCGTCTGGGGTTGGCAGTGGAATGTGTTGGAGCGCCTGTTTTGGGTTGGCGAGCTAAGATGAGTGCGAGCTAACCACAGTTGCGCCTCTTGGTGTGAGCCGCCTTCGGGTGAAACTTGAGTCAGATAGTTTTGCGCTTTTACCCATTCCCCTTGGCGGTAGTAGAGCCTGCCAAGTGCAACGCTCACATCGTCAGAGGGTTCGATGTCGTAGAGTCGTTGGTAGAGATTAAGCGCAGACTGAAACTGCCCACTTTGCTCAGAGAGTTCCGCCACCTTGAATTGAGTTTCGCGCTCATTCGCCAACTCGGGTGATTGAGTTTGAGCACAGGCGCTTAAGCCAACTACAAGCAGTAGGGTAAAAATGTGTTTCATGCTAAATATCCTCACGATAGCGATGCGATTAGGCCGATTAAGGCAGGGGCTGCTATCAACATCAATGTTGGGAAGAGGACTAACACAATCAAAGGTACGCCCATTTTTGCAGGGACTTTAGCGGCCATCTCTTCCATGGTTAGAAGCCTTTTTTGTCTGGTATCAGCAGCAACGATTCGAAGTGTTTTCGCAATCGATGAACCGTAATTCATCGCTTGGTTAAGAGTGGTCGCCATAATTTTTAACTCTTCAACCAGTGTTCGATTGGCTAAGTTGCGAAAGGCTTGGCTGCGATCGGGAAGCACTTTGAGTTCGTCCACCACGAGATGAAGCTCTTGTGCGAGTTCTGGGCAAATGGTGTCGAGTTTCTTTGCAACCTTGTCTAGTGAGACATCCAGCCCTGCACCGGCTTCCGCGCAGATCACCATCATGTCCATCATGTCTGGGCAACACCGGCTAATGGTGGCTTGCCTTTGCTCACCTTGCCATTCAACCCATTTTTCAACCACGATGCCTAATCCGAAAATCACAGCAAGGGCAATGAGCATGCTTTTGGCACTGAGCTGTTCTGGGTTGAGTAGGAACACAGCTCCAACTAGGGCGATTCCGACCAGAATCAGGCCAAATTTGGTGAGTAGAAATAAAGCTAATGCATGGCGTTCAAAGAAACCCGCTCGCAAAAGCAAGGTTTTAAGTTGGTGGTGATCTTTTTCACTGATGAGCTTGGACTCGAATACCGTGCCAATCTTCACACCCAGCCTCATTGCTCTCTGTGAAAAGTGAATGCGAGTCTGTGGGATACCCAAAAAGCGCTGTTTGTTTTTCTGATACTTATTTTGCTTGAGTCGATGCTCAAGCAAAAATAAGACAGGCTATAACAGCAATAGTAGAGATTACGAATAACATAAGTTTACTGACCTACCTTGGTAAGCCGTCTAATGATAAGTAGACCAGCCGAAATACTGACAAGCGCATACAGGGCGACTTGTTGCCCAGTTGGATGATTGATTAAGAACTCTAACTGCTCAGGTTGTTTGACAAATTGCATTCCCAGTAAAGCGATGGGAATGCCAGTAACAACACGTGCAGCCATGCGTGGCTCGGCGGTGAGCACCAGCACTTTTTTATCGAGTTTCTGTTTCTCACGAAGACCGACGGAGAGATTGGTGAGCACCTCTACCAGTGGCCCACCAGTTTCGGCATTTAGGCTCAGTATTGCGGTGAAATATTGAAAGTTTCCGCTATCAACTCGTTTGGCTGAATCGTTGAGCGCTTGCTGAAAAGGGACGCCAAGTAACAAAGCGTCGTGCATTCGTTCAAACTCCTGACCCAAGGGGCCATCAAAGGCATTTTTGACACTGAGGATCGCGCGTTCAATCGGAACTCCCGCCGAGATGGCACGAGCAAAAACGTTGATGGCTTGTGGCAGGTCGTGCTCGATTTGCTCAAGTCGCTTTTGAGCTTCTCTAGCCTGATAAGCCTTTCGGGTAAAGAGGAAGATTGCAACGCCGGCAATTAGGCCTATTAGATAATGCGTTGCGCCTGAAACGAAGTAAGTTGCTACTACGCCCGCTAAGGTTGGGACAGGCAGTAACATTTGACGCACTTTGACAAATAAGGGCTTGGCAAAGCCTTATTTTCGTTGATGCGTCTTTGATTGCGTTGGCCGTAGGTGCCGAGCTGGCGGTCTAAACGAGCGATGACTTTGCTCCTCTGAACGTAGTTTGCTCGTTGAACAAGTAACAGCACCGCTGCAAAGCCTAAAGAGAAAAGTAATAGGGTCATGATGATTCAAACCCTGCTTCTGCCAACAGTGCGGTTAACTTCTTTGATACGCCCGCCGTCATCAATTTGTCCTGCTTTTCGCTGTGGTTGGCTCGTTGAACAAACTCCCCAATCAAGCTTTCTGCATCGTCATTCTCTTCGACTTGAAACTCAAACAGTGTGGCTAACTGGATTTCACCATCGTGAAAGCCCTGTGTTTCGCAAATCTTGGTCACGCGTCGATGCCCATCACGGCAGCGTTCAATCTGCACAATTACGTCAATCGAAGCGGCAATTTGTTTACGAATCAGCTCATTACTGAGTTTGGATTGAGCCATACTCAACATGTTTTCAAGTCGAATCAAAGCATCATTGGGTGTGTTAGCGTGCACGGTGGATAACGATCCATCGTGACCCGTGTTCATCGCTTGAAGCATATCGAACACTTCTGCACCACGAACTTCGCCCAGTAGTATTCTGTCTGGGCGCATACGAAGTGCGTTTTTGACTAGATCGGTTTGATTCACCTCGCCAGAGCCTTCAATGCTGGTGGCGCGTGTTTCCAAGCTCACCACATGCGGTTGGCTCAGTTGCAGTTCTGCGGCATCTTCAATGGTGATCACACGCTCGCTATCACCAATGTGAGCAGACAAAGCATTGAGGAGAGTCGTTTTACCTGCACCTGTTCCGCCAGAGACCAAGATATTCATCTTGGCCTGAACAAAGACGGCCAGCACTCTCGCCATGGTCAACGACAGATTTTTCGTCGTCGCCATATGCTCGAGTGAAATTTTGTGTTTAGAGAACTTACGAATGGATAACACAGTACCGTTCAAAGACAATGGCGGAGCAATGATGTTGACACGGCTGCCGTCATCCAAGCGCGCATCGACCATTGGTGATGATTCATCAATTCGGCGTCCGACGCGGCTTGCAACCCGCTGCGCAATATTATGGACATGAGTTTGGTCGCGGAACATGACGTCAGATAGAGTGAGCTTCCCACGCTTTTCCACGTAGACCTGATGAGGACCGTTCACCAAAATATCTGACACAGACTCATCGTTAATCAGGCTTTCAAGTGGCCCTAAACCACAGATATCATCCACCAGTTCTTTAGTGAGCTGCTGCTGCTCCCTTAGGTTCATGGTGATCTTATTGTCGATCGCGATTTGGCTCAGGTCTTGGAAAATCGAGAACTCAAGTTCCGACACCGACATTGACAGCGCTTTTGATGGATCAAGGTTATCCATCAACTCTTGGCGCATTGCCGCTATTTTTTGCGCGTGCGCCTGTCGATGTTGGTTGAGATTGGGTTCGTGCTGGAACCGCTCTAGGTGGTTCATTACGATTTGCCTCCCAACCACGCTTTAGGTGAGAAAAATCGCTTACGATTCACGGCTAGCCCTAAGCAATCGGCCGCGACGTTGTGAACGGCTTTCGCCCATGAAGAGTTTGAAGTGATGGCCATTTCACCCTGTTCATGGGCCTTGATCAGAAGTGAGTCCGCAAATGGGATCTGGTAGTCCACTTTCACGTTGAGAGACTGTTCAAGCTCTTCAATGGTGAACCAGTGATGGGTCTTCTTGCGTGTCGCATTAATGGCGATTAATGGGCGAACATGAGGGTAATGTTCTAAATGCGAGAGGGCTTTGGCTAACGCTCGAGCACTGCTCATGCTGAGATCGCAAACCAACACACACACTTTGGTGTAGGCTAGAATCGCGGTGAGGTCATTGTATTGACCGGTATTGCCGTCCCATAAGTGCATAGAGTAATGGTCATTGGCGAATTGGGCTAGCGCACCAAATTGACTGCCGTCCAATGGCAATGTTTGGTTGATATCCAGCGAGTCATTGAGCAGTGATAGGTTCTCTTGAACGTTTACGATACTGCGTTTGACCAATAGGTCGTCTAGCTCATCGACATAGGTAAGCAGCGATGAAAGTTGTCCGTGATTGTCTTCATTCAGAGCAAAACCTAGGTTGCCGGTGTAGAGGTTAGTATCAACTGCAAGTGTGTAGCGATGATGTTCTTTAGCAAACAAATGCGCGAGAGCGGCAGTGAGCGTTGTGCTACCCACGCCCCCTTTTACACCCCACACCAAGACGCCTCGAGCATCATGGTTCTGATGACTCTCATGCTGCGTAAACCCAGCAATGGCATGGGATAACTGGTCGTGTTCAACATCACCGGTTAGGTAGTCACTACAACCTAAAGAAAGAAGCTGTCGGTAACCACTGACATCAATCATTTCACCGATCAAAATGAGATGCGTCTTTGGCTGCAATCTCGGCTTGATTAATTTGGTGACGGCATTGGCCTTTTCACCGGATTTTACTTGGACGATTAGGACATCAAGATTAGCCAGTTGCACAAACTTATCTAGACCTTGTTGCCAGTCACCCACATGACAGTAGGTTTGTAACCCTGAACCTTGGTAACGGCGCTCGAAAGTCAGGCCATCATTTTCATTGAGGAAGCAAGCGGCCAACGTCGAGGCCGTATTGCGTTGAATAGTACTCACTGGGCACCTCCTACTGAGACGTTTTGAAGAGAAGGCTGAATCACGTTGCCAGTGTGATAGTTCTGCAAAGCGCTGGTGGCATTGATGCTAGTTGGCTGAATGAGGTCTCGACCATTAAGGAGATCTCTTGGGTTCGCTGTGCTGGCTGCTAAGTTCATTAGCGAGCTGCACTCTAAGCTTGGTGTATAGCCTGTTTTTCCATCACGAATTTCTGGTTTGGCAACGGGGTTCTCGCAGCCGATGACATTGGCAACACTGGAATAAGTAGTGACCGTGAAATCAGATGTTGTGTGGTTCGTCAGTCGAAGCTGAGCATCAAAATGACCTTGATGAAACGCGCTTTCCAGTCGTTTGCGCGTTCGTTGGCTTGTACTCTTTGGTAGCTTTATTTCAACTGCGACTAAAGAAGGGCCGTGCCATTGGCGCATGGTCTCAACGAAAGAGCTTACAGGAGCCTTCGCATTTAATGGAGTCGATTGTTCTTTAATATCAACCACAATCTGTGGCGCTTGATAAGGTTCAGAAAGACGATTACCAATGTCTTCTCTCACGCCTTTCTCAAGAAATGCGCAACCAGACAGTGTCGCTGCCAGTGTTAAAGCAATAATTGTTTGAGTGTGTGTCATGATTCGTCCTTAAAACTCGAAGCCTTTGAAAGCTTCACTGGCGATGGCGGCAGGTGGTCTTTCATATCCCTCAATGGGTTTGAGTGTTCTACCAAAGATCAATCGCTCGAATGGGCTGGTCAGGTGCACGTTATCAATTGGCGTGGCAAGGGGTGTTTGCGTGGGTTCCACGAGGTAAGCACTGGCTATGATCACAAGCTCTGTTTCGTTGTTGCGAAAGCGGCTCGATTCAAATAGGCGGCCAAGCACTGGAATTTGGTTTACCCAAGGCAGGTGCTGAAGCTCATCGGTCACATTGCGTTTAACCAAGCCTGCAAGTGCGAAGCTTTGACCCGATGCCAGTTCCACACTGGTTTCTGCACGTCGAATATCAAAACCTTGTTGGGTGGCCCCACCAATGGTGACACTGTTTGCCGCAGAAATATCGCTGATTTCGGTTTTCACTTTCAGCGCGATACGATTGCCAGAGAGTATGGTCGGGGTGACAGCCAGTTGAACACCGAACTGCTTGTATTCCACCGATGGTGCTTCATTGCTGCCATTGTTAACCACTTGAGGGACTTCTCCCCCCGCTAAGAACGAAGCGGTTTCGCCACTGGTGGCGGTCAAGTTAGGTTCTGCCAGTACTGTCACCAGGTTTTCTTCGGCCAAAATGTCCACCATACCGACGGCATCGCTACCAGCGAATTCGCCAACGATCGGGCTTTCTTTCCAAAGCAAATCGCGAGTAAGGCCAAAGGTGATGCTGTTGAGTGAGTCTTTAACGGTTTCTGACGCATAGTTCCATTGGAAACCAAAGTTCTCTTTCACTTGTTTGCTAACTTCGGCAATACGAACTCGAATGTTGACTTGCGTTGGTGCTGATATCGCTAGGCGATTAATGACTTTTCCCTGCATGATGCCGAACGTGCCTTGGCCGTTGCCCAGTGAATCGTTGTCACCACTCTGCTGAGCCGCAGCCGGTGCTTCACCCTCTTTACTGATGAGTGTGGCGAGGTAGCGGTTAGTTAGCTCAATCGCTTGGCTAGCGGTTTGAGCATCAGGAACCGTACCCGACAGCATGACGCCATCACCATGGTTGCGAACTTGGATATTGGAGCTTGGAAATTCACGTTTTAACATTGGAGCGATACGGGATGTGTCGTAGCCAACACTGATGTTTGCGGAGTACACATCGTTACCCTCTGCATCAAGCACGAAAAGGCTTGCTTTACCCGGTTTACGTGCAAACAAGATCAGCGTGTTGGCAGAGGTGGCTTGGTAGCTGGCCACTTCCGGATCAGAAATGAACACGGTATTGGCAGCCGAAGTTAATGCCACCTTTTTGGCGTGGCCAACGGAAAGCAGAAGGCTGCCTTTTGCATTGGTTAGTGTGGTGCTTGAGGCGGCTGAAGAGGCCAATACGCAGACACAAGCTATCAACGCAGTCAACACAGAGCGACTAGAAAAACTGCGCAAAAGATTAAATATAAACATGTTTCTTCCTAGAATTATTCGCCGACCACTTCAGTGCCGCTATCTTGCACACTTAGGTTTCGACGTTTGGTTCCGTGCATCAAAATGAGGCTTGGGGTTTGTATCGGGGCGGTGAAAATCTCGACTACCTCGCTAGCTGTGGCTAGAGAGTCAGCAGTGCTTGTCGTTGGGTCTGAAAACTCACTCCGCAAGCTCAGAGACAGCTCGCCCATCTTCCGCGCGATGGTCAGCAACTCAGCTTGTTCTGCACTGGTTTCTAGTGTTGCAGTGCCGTGTTTTTTTACGTCAAACGCATCGTACTCTTTCAGGTTGTCGACGCTTTGGTTAATGGCCAACACCCGTGCTTTTTGCAAAATGGTTTTGGCGATTAGCCCAGATAACTCATCTCCTCGTAAGCCATAACCTTCTTGGTTGGTTGAAAGGATGACGTCGACATGGTTACCGGGCTTAATCAGACCTGAGCTACCAGAGACCATATCAATCGGGATGGTCACCGCGCGTTTTCCAGGCTTGAGAACTGCCGATAAATAGTTATGTTCACCGGGTTTAATGAAGTTGGCTGGTGTCAGAACGTCGCCAGCTTGAACCTTGGTTCTAACCACAAACCCTTCAAGTGATTGTGCGTCAGCAACTCCTTTTATGTAGGTTCTGCTCAGATCCCCTTCGAAGTTGGAGAAAGTTTGCCATTGAAAGTGTTCTTTGGTGATGAGTGTCCCTCTAGGCAGAGGTTCACTTGCGACCAAAAGCTCTGGGCCAGTTTCGTTTTCTTCCACTTCGACTGATTGATTACTGTCAGTAGTTGGGATTAGGTTGGAAGTGGCATTTTGATTATTGGTATAAAACCAAGCACCGCCTCCGGCTAAGCCGAGGAAGACTAGGTACACCATAATTCTACTTTTCATGGGTTTGATTCATTTCCTTTAGGTGCTCCAAATGTGGAGCAAAGTGGCGGCAGAAATTGCGACGCCATATGGAACATCGTTGTTCTGTTGAGCGATCTTTGATGTTAGGAGAGTCACCAAGCTCACGACTCCCCCAAAAATACCGATTGAGATTAGAAGTTTTGGATCCGCTGTTACCAGTAAGCTCGCTGCAATCAACTTTGTGTCACCTGCACCCAAAATGGACTGTAATCCCAAGCCGATAAGCAATACCGAAATGAGCGTCAAGCTAAGCAAAGTAGGGTTTTGAGGAGGTAGATTTTGGTTATAAACCAACGAAATAGTCCAAACCCCTAACAGCAGTAAAATTGCTTTATTGGGAAGCCGCCTATGTTGAATGTCTGACCAGGCTAATAATAGGTAAAACACGCTGTAGGCTAGACTCCACTCAACAGGCATTAGTTACCTTCAGAGCCTCCAGCCGTTTGTTCTTGTATTGATCCTGCCACCGTTTCAAATGCGCCAGTAAGTGCTTGAGTGAATGCACCGTCATCGCCAAGTACAACCGCAATAACCGCTGCTAGGCCAGCCGCTAGTACTCCGTACTCGATGGATGTAACCCCTTTTTCACTCTTCAAAAAGCCACTTATTTTGTTTTGCATATTTATTTCTCTGATTCTTCCTAAAAATTTATTTTATGAATCCTATTGATAATGAGATTAGTTATCACTAAGATTTGCGACGCATTATCATTTAGATCAATCTATCGGTCAATAATATTTTTACGATATATGCATCCGCAAAAGATCTTAAACAAAACATTAAGATCTATGTTGATTTAATCTCACATTATTTGCCTCTTTAGATATCAATGGGTTCTGTGTGGGATTTTGGTGGTTATTTTTTGGAGAAAATTAATGAATATCACAAGGACTCTAGTCTCCACGGCTATCTTGGTGGCGTTAACGGGTTGTGGCGGCGGAGACGGTGGGGGCAGCAGCTCTACTGGCGGAGGTACTTCATCTGGTAATGGTGACTCAGGCTCTAGTCAGCCTACTTCAGAGGCTAAAATTGGTGTGTTCACCGATAGTGCGGTAGCGAACTTGAAGTATGAAACAACGAAACCTGACGGTACAGTTTCACTTACAGGTATCACTGATTCAGAAGGTGAATATCAGTTTAACGAAGGCGAAATGGTCTCGTTCTATATCGGTGATTTGCATTTAGGTTCTACGCAAGCGAGTGAAGTCGTTACGCCGCTTGAGCTACCTGCGCCGATCAAGGTATCTCAGATCCTACAGTCGTTTGATAGCGATGGTGACCCAGATGTTGCAGGCATTACGATTCCGCATGAGATTCATGAACTGCTCGAAGATTCAGACAATGATGCCGTTGAAACCTTGGTGGATAAGTTAGTCGCCTCGGTAGAGCAAGTAGACGAAGATTTCGATACGGCGTTTAACACTTTCTTTATTGAATTTTCCAATGAAGTCGCCAACGTTAATGCTGATCTTCACCAAAAAATACGAGTAGTTAAGGCTGCAGAAGCTAAAGCCCACTTGGAAAAGAACGAACACATTGCACAAAAGGGTGGGGTAGAGAAACGCCTGATTGAACGCCTTGAAGAGATTGCTGATGATGATCGTAATCCGCGAGCAGTACTTAACTTCTTAAAAGCGACAGAGCTTTTCCCTGCAATTGAAGGTGTCTCTCACAAGATAGATTATACGGCTGCGATTCAGTTTGAAGATGATGAAGATTTTGATAAGCAGGAGATTAATCGTCGCATTGAAGAAATCAATAGACTACTTTCGTGGAAGTTGGATGCTGACAAGTCTGCAAAACTGGGCAATCAAGCCGGTCAGCAGGAATTCTCTGATTCCTTACGTGCTTTTGTTGGTAACGAGCCAATCAATCTTCCAGCACTTGATGGATTAACAGAGAGTCAAGTTCTTGAGTTTTTCGTAAAGCGTAATGGTTGGCTTGAGCCTGCTGATACGATGACTCGGGTTAATGGTATTGCAATGTTACAAACTTACGCAGCAGGCCAAAACCAGTCTATCGACATGACCAACACCCTGTTGCAAATCCTACTTCCGAATATTGAACTGAAAGAAGATTATGATTACCTGCAGTGGATTGATATTCAACAGAATTATGTCGACTTAGCGAATACTCGTCTGCAAGTGACTAAAGTAACCAATGAGTGGGATGTACTTGATGAAATCTGGGATGGTGAGAAAACTTCTGATGAAGTGAAAGCTTTCTTAGAAGATGCATTGCTGTTTAAAGACAATGTGATCGTTGATAGTGTTGATTACGCTCAGATTATTCAGCCGACAGAAGCAAATAATACCTTTGATTTAAACATGCTGAAGACCAAGATCAATGCAGCCGCAGTGCTAACAGAATTTTTTGGTCATGCTGATTTCGAAACTATGCTCGCAACTGACGACGGAAAGGGTGAGCTGACTGCTCTGTTCGACGCCTTAGACATACGTTCACCAGATTTAACACAGTTAAACGTGGCTCAAATACTGACTCTACTGAGTTCCGGTGATGGCAGTTACTCAGTGGATGCTGCCCGAAATCGTTTACAAGGTTACTTAGACCTTGAAGATTATTTAGCAGACCCTGATCAACATTTGGATCGCCAAAATTCACGAGAGATTTTAGAGGAAATTTTCTCAGATTTAGACTTTAAGTACGATGCCGATTTTCACAGCATGATCGTGTTAGATGGAGCGTTCATTGACCTTGAAGCCACTCATCAGCGAATTGCTAGATTAAACGCAATATTTGGAAGATTCCAACAGCCAAATGCCAATATGAACTTCTTATGGTATGCATTCCAAATGGCAGGCGTTACGGATATTGTTCGCGAGCAAGACTATCGCTTTGAAGCCCTGTTTGATGGCGGTAACTACGATTTCAATACGATTAAAATGCAAGTCGCTACCATTAACTCGCTTGCGGCGTTCGCTCGAAAAAGTGCACTTTGGCCCGCGCAAGAGCGCTTCCCTGACTCACCAGTCAGTCAAGATGACTGGAATGCAGACGAGCTTCAGCAGCTTATCTTAGATGCAGGCTTTACGATTCCAGTTAAGAACGTTGGCGGAGAAACGGTTGATCACAACATTGACCTCATTCTTGACCACAAGAACAACACCCTAGATCTTGTGCAAACGCAACGTAGCTTAAATGCGATTGGTAAGGCATCAGGTGTTGCGTCAATGAAAGTGAACTCGCATCCACTGATTAACAATAACTTCTACCATTTTGCTCTGCGTAATGACGGTAGTATTGTCGCATGGCGAATCAACATGGATAGAAATGACTACGAACAACAAACGCCTGTTGTGGTAGAGATGAACACGGCTGGGCCAAAGGCGACCGAAATGTTCTCTATCCAACATTATGGTGCAGCACTGCGCAAAGATGGCTCTGTGATTGTTTGGAATAGTTTAAATCCAGATGGCGTGATCACAGTGCCAGAAGGGCTAGATGGCACGATTCCAGTGGTAACGATCGTCGGTAGTGAAAGAGCATTTGCTGCCGTTCGCAGTGATGGTTCGGTTGTGATGTTCGGTACTGAAGACCTAGGTGATTTTGAGCAGTATAAGCAAGACTTAGACGGCAGTAAGCATAAAGTAGTGTCTTTACATGCAACGAACACATCGTTTACCGCGCTTATGGACAACGGCAGTGTTGTGACTTGGGGCAATGTGTCTGCTGCGGATCAAGATAAGCTAGCGTTGCAAGTGCCAGGGCATGGCCCAGGTAGTCGTGAGCAAGATCGCCACTTGATGATTGATGCCATTTATACCACGCGAGGTGCATTTGCTGCCATTAAAGGTGATGGCTCAGTTGTTACATGGGAGATGTCGGCTCAGGTGCGGACTTGGGTGAAAAACAGATGTTCTTGAATGGTGATGTTGCAACTGTGTCTATAGCAACCACGGAAGGTGCTTTTGCGGCTCTACGTAGTGATGGACGAGTGATTGCTTGGGGTGATGTGACCAAAGGCGGCGCGGCTGAATTCAACCGTGGCGACTTACCAAGCTGGATTTGGAAGGATGAAACTAAAACAGAGTATGCGGATTGGCTGAAAGACGAACCTTATGGTGATCCTAATGACCCAGATGGTATCAATTGGACTAAAGTGTTCCAAGACCTTGTGTACGTAGGTAGCACCATGCCAGAGGACCCTGCGCAACTTGAAGCGGGAGTTGTGAGCTTACATGCAAGTAATGTTGGTTTTACTGCGATTAAAGAGGATGGTTCGAGCCAAGCTTGGGGTACAGATATGTACTTCCCTGCTGAGACAAAAGCCGCGCTGTCCGCACAAGCAGTGAAACGTATCTTCTCCAATGAACACATCTTTGTCGCTGAAATGGCCGATGGTTCATTACTACAGTGGGGACGTGAATTTGGTATTGCTGATTGGTACGGGGATATTCAAGGTACCGTAATGCCCGAAGAAATGCTTAACGGCAGCGTTAAGGTCATTGATGTACAAATTGACAGCGGAACCATTATCGCGCTGCGTGAAGATGGCGCAGTTGTTCAGTGGGGTATCCGCGATTTTGAAATCATCCCAAGTTACTACATCAATGGCGCTGTGAATGCACGTATTGCTCTTGATGCGACGCTACTAGATGGTTCTGTTGAAGCCAAGAAAGTTGTGAAAATCTTTAAATCTAGTGGCTCGTTCAGTGCCATTCATGTAGACGGGACGGTAACGACTTGGGGCTCTTCTAACGACAACGGTAACTCACTGTTTGTACAGCGTGAGCTTGGAGCGAACACATCGGGCAAGGACTTCTCTGCGGCACATGATGCGGATAAAGATGGCGTGATGTCAGACGTTGAACTGCAAAATGGCACGTCTCCATATTCACGCGATACCGATGGTGATGGTGTAGATGATGGCACGGAGATTAATGACCTGAGTTCTGATCCTTTGACATCTCGTCGCCCGGCGAAAACGAACGATGTGGTAGCTTATGACGATAAGCTACTAAGACGTAATGCAGAATCACTACCTGCGAGTTGGTTGAAGTATTAATAAACGCCAACGCTTGTATCTGCGAATAATCAAGGCCTGACAATTGTCAGGCCTTTCTTGTTGGTATTATTAAGAGGTGAATTACTCACATCGATACGCGTTACCAAACACGGAAAATGAAGTAACAAAGTCCTGAGGGTGAATCATCACAATAGTGTCTGCCCCTAACTCTAAGGCATTATTCCTTAGTTGGTTTACAGCACCCTGAATCATTTGGTCATTAGTATAAAACAAATAGCTATACCAATGTCCCTCACTGCCTGTAATGTCACCTAGCCATTCACATTCGGTCACGCTGAAGGTTTTATCTAAGCGAATGTGAATATCCTCTGAGCCTGCTACAGGCATGTTTGAAGGGTTAGCACATCCCGCTAATAGAGGTATAGCGAGCGCAGAGATCAGGAGTTTTTTAATCATTTTTATTCTCAATAAGATTGGTTTATCGAAAGGCTAACCTTGCTGGACAACATAAGTAATAAAGCCGACCCAACTAACGATAAGCAGCATCCAAGGGAGTATAGATGGTTTTTCTGAGCTCGTTGATTGTGGTTCTACAATGGTCGCGGCTTCAACTTTGGCCTCTCCAGTAATAGCTTGCTTAGCTTTTTGTACTTTCTTTTTAGCTTTATCCGCTTGGCGGTTGCGCTCTTTTTGCTGTTTTTTATACAGCGCGATACCCTTTTCAATCCCTTGCGCAATGAGCTTAGTTTGCTCTTTGGTTTGCCCAGGCTTTTGGGTTGCTTTGGCAATTTTCATTGCCTCTTGCTGTGTTTGTTCGGAAGGAACCACTTTCTTTTTCATTAGAGTAATTTCTGCAGTGATCAAAGTTATCAATAGATTATCACGATATACTGATATTTCGCATGATGAGATTACGCGGGAGTTGATATGGAACAAAGTGTAGTGATGGCGCTAGGTGGTGCCAGTGTTCTATTGCTTCTTTTAGTTTGTATTCGAGTGCCTAAGCAGTGGCGTTTAAAAGCTCTTGGCATGTCTTGTGTGATCATCGTGTGCGCTTGGCTGACGTTTATTCCAGTTCGAGGTGAAACCCCTAGTTTATTAAAACCACTGGCGAAACCTGCGTCTGCCAATGAGTACTTGGCAGAGCTGCAATCGGATATCAAGCAAGACAGAAATAACGCAGAGCTGTGGTTTCAGCTTGGGCATGCATACTTGCTTAAAAATGAGTTTGACTCAGCACTGACCTGCTTTGATTATGCGATTCGCCTTTCGCCATCACCGACAGCTAGCCAGCTCGCGGCTAAAGCGACCTCTTTGTATTACCTGTCGTCACAACGCATTACGCCTCAAGTCGACTTACTGCTAACCAAAGCGTTGGAGCTTGAGACAAACAGCCTTCCTGCACTGACTTTGCTTGCCAATGATCACTTCTACAGTTTTCGCTATCAAGACGCCATCGACACTTGGGTGCAAATCCTAGACAGCGGTCAGCGCGATATCGACCGCGTTGCGATTGTTGAGTCAATCAACCGAGCTAAAGCGTTAGCTAGTCGTTGAACTTAGCGCGCAAGAATAACCCAAAGCTCTAGCAAGGCTGCGCCAAGCAGCAGTGCGGTTAAACTTTTCCAAAACTTAAGTGGGTTGCGCTTGATTAATGGTTGTTGTTTGGTCTTTCTCATCCATTCTTCGCTCGGGGAATGTAAGTCGGCGATTACATCTCCGAGCGCTTGGTAACGTGATCGCGGGTTGGGGTGGCAAGCTTTTTCAAACACCATATTCAGCCAAAGCGGTAGCTCTCCACGGTAGTTAGTGACAGGGATATAGAGCCACTTTCGCTTACGCCCTTGGGTTAAGTCTAAACCTGACTGCGTTGAATACGGATAGTGCCCTGTGAGCATCTCGTAGCCAATCACACCAATTGAAAACAGATCGGATTGCGTTGTGGCACTCTCACCGAGTATGTATTCAGGTGCAATGTAGTTCATCGCTCCAAGTGGCGTATCTTCATCACTTTGACTGATGCTCTCTTCTAAACCTTGCGCAGACGCAGAACCCAAATCGATAATCACAACGCGGTCGTCATTGGTTAGAATGATGTTCTCAGGTTTTAGGTCACGATGAACCATATCCGCACGCTGAAATACACGGGCAGCCTTGATGATAGCCTCTAGTATCTGACGAGTGTCGGAAAGTGATGGAGTAGGGTGATCGTACATCCATTGGCGTAACGTGGTGCCGGACAGGTACTCATAAAGCTGATAACAAAACGGACTCCCTTTTGGTGCGGCAATAACCTTCATGACATTCTGGCTGCTAAGCTGATTGCCCACCCAATACTCGTTGGCAAACTGGGTTAGCGCACTTGTATCGTCTGACGCATCCGGCGAGAGTGTTTTTAATACATGTTCGTTTTTAGTGTGTTCATCAGTGACTCGATAAACATGGCTGCGAGTTCCACTGTGAAGTATGTGTGTCACCCTGTAATGGTCGATGCTTTGACCAACACTTAACACGGGTGGAATGGCTTTAGACATTAAGCGCGTTTTGTACTCAAGGGGCGTTAAGTTCGGCAAAGACAATATGTCCACTAACAGGCAGGTCAAGTTATCTTGGCTGCCTTCCAGCTGGGCGTATTCGCATAGAACTTGGCTAACTTTTGCCAACGGCTGTTCGGCACTGGCGAGCTCGAATAGCCTTTCATGAGATAGGACATCGTGCACCCCATCGGTGGTAAACAAGAAACGATCACCGGGTTTTAGGTTGATGGTTTGGTAGTCGATATCCAGTCGATTATCCATGCCTAAACCGCGTGTCAGCACTTGTTGCTGGCTCATCACTTTTCTTGAGTGATCGCGGGTGAGTAAGCGGATTTTCTCATCTCTTATGAGATAGATTCGACTATCGCCAATGTGAAACAGATGTGCGGTGTTGGACTTAAAAATGGCCGAGCTTAGAGTTGAGATATAGCCATTATGCGGCAAGTTAGAAGCTTGGCTTTGCTGAAACAGCCATGAGTTTAGAGCACTGAGTACTTTACATGCGGAGCGCTTTACGCCCCAACTGTGCGGGGTGGAGTAATAATCAAGAATGAACTGCGTTGTTGCGGTGTGGCTCGCTTGCTGACCATGTTCACTGCTGCTCACACCATCGGCGACACAGGCAATGGCTCCTTTAAAGTCGAGGTCGTACTGTTTCTCAGGAATTTTTGCCATTAGAGCATCTTGATTGATGGCTTTGTTTCCGGCGTGAGAATACCCACCAACGGCTATGTGTTGGGTCGAAAGAATGGTATTGGCTTGTTGATTCGCAAGGTTACCCATCGTTGTCTCTCCTATTGATCATCCGATAAGTCCAATTGCTGCTTGATTAAACAGAGCTTGAAACTTACTGGAGAACAAAAGCCCCGCGAAGCGAAAAGCTAAGCAAGGCTTTTGAACGAATACGACCCATTAGCGGTGATAAGCGGATGAGCCATATTCCCCCGATTTTTAGCTAGAGACGTCGATTAACGTCACGCTGCCATCTTCATTGACTTCTGCCATTTGGCCTTTTGGCTCTTCCATAAATAGAAGAGTGGCAAAGCCAAGCACTGCGGTTGCAGCAATGACATAGAAGAAGGTTTGATAAGAAACGAAAGAGAGAACCGTTAGGTAAACCACTGCACCCACGTTACCGTAAGCACCCGTCATGCCCGCGATTTGACCTGTCATACGACGCTTAATCAAAGGTACAGTCGCAAATACTGCGCCTTCACCTGCTTGCACGAAGAAAGAACATGCCATTGCAGCAGCCACTGCTAACCATAGTGGCCAGTCACTGCCTACTTGACCCATTAGGAAGTAACCCAATGCAAGGCCTGCGGTTAGGATAAGTAGAGTCGGTTTACGACCGAATTTATCTGAAATCCAACCGCCACCAGGACGCGACATCAAGTTCATGAAAGCGTAGGCTGAAGCCACCATACCCGCGAGTACAGGAGAGAGCTCAAACGTTTCCAAGAAGAACAGAGGAAGCATTGAAACAACCGCCAATTCTGAACCAAAAGTGGCAAAGTAAAGGACATTCAGAACAGCAACTTGTTTGAACTTGTAGCGGTGTACTTCTTCCACCGGTGTGGTAAAGATAGACTTATTCACCTTCCATACTTGCGATACTTCGTAGAGATAGAGCGCAGCCAAGCCAATGTATACGGCGTTAACGGCAAAGTCAGACAGCATACCTACACCCGATGGCGAGAGTTTCCATGCAAGCAGAGCTAGCGCGCCATACATTGGGATTTTCATGATAAGCACCAGGGCAAAATCACCTTTAGAAGTCACTTCCATCGCTGACAAGTTCTTTGGTTTGAAGTATGTCGCCCCTTTTGGTGTGTCTGTAACACTGCGATAGAAAACAACAGAGAACAGCAAGCTCATCACACCTGTCAGGCCAACGGCGTAGCGCCAACCCTCTTCACCACCAAACAGCAATGCGATAGTTGGTAGTGTGAACGCAGCGGCAGCGGAACCGAAGTTACCCCAACCCCCATAAATGCCCTCAGCGGTACCGAGCTCATTATGCGGAAACCATTCAGAAACAAGGCGGATACCAATGACGAAGCCCGCACCGATGAAGCCCAGCAGGAAGCGAGCAATGGCGGCTTGTAAAAATGAGTCTGCCAAGGCAAACATGAAACATGGGATGGAACATACGGCCAGTAGTGCCGAGTAGACCAATCTAGGACCATAGCGGTCGGTCAGGCTACCGATCAACACTCGCGCAGGAATGGTTAGGGCGACGTTCAATATCAGTAGGGTTTTAATTTGTTCAGTGGTTAAACCAAGTGAGGTTTTGACCATTTGTAGCAGCGGCGCGAAGTTAAACCACACCACGAATGTAATGAAGAAGGCGATCCAGCTTAAATGCAGGACCTTCATTTTGCCTTTAAATGACAGCAGCGAAAAAGAATTACTTTCCATAGTCTTAATTCCTTATTAGAGATTATGCGGCGATGTTTTTGAAGTTAATTGAGTAGAGGAAGTTGAACTTGAATATTGCCGTCCAGCTCCCGCACACAATAGGTGGAGAGCGTAATGTCTTGCTCTTCTAAACAGGCCCCTGTCTCTAAGTGAAAATGCTGCTTATACAGCGGTGAGGCAACGTAAGGTTCGTCATTAATGGAACCAATTATTCCGCGTGACAACACATTGGCTTTGCCAATGGGGTCGTAGTTGGAAATTGCGTACAGCTTGCCTTCTCGCTGGCAGTTGAAGATAGCAATTTGATGGCCGTTTAAAAAAGCGCAGACTCCGGTTTGAGGAACTAAGTCACTTTTTTGGCACACAGTTAGCCAGTCACTCATAGGGCTCTCCCTGTCGTTGACGTTAAGTTAAAAAATAGTTTGTTGAAAATTAGCGGATACGATTCCGCGGATGAACGCTTGTGAGTTAGCCCACTTCGGTCACCTCAATCACAGATTCGTTCTGCCTTAATCCTTTTGAAGATGTTGGGAATCGCTGGCCGCGAAGCTGTTTAAAGTTCAGATCGGCATCACCAGAATCATTGTTCACAAAGTGCTTAAAGCGTTTGAGCTTTTGAGGTGATTCCAAGGTGGTTTTCCATTCACATTGGTAGTTTTCGATGTTACGCGCCATCTCATCTTCAAGCTCCTGAGCAAGCCCAAGTTTATCTTCGATAACGACTTGTTTAAGGTATTCGATACCGCCTTCTAGGTTTTCAAGCCATACAGAAGTACGTTGCAAACGGTCTGCGGTGCGGATGTAGAACATCAATAATCGGTCGATGTATTGAATTAAGGTTTGGTCGTCGAGATCAGAGGCGAACAAGTCTGCATGTCTTGGGCGCATGCCGCCGTTACCACACACATAAAGGTTCCAACCTTTGTCTGTTGCGATTACACCAATGTCTTTAGATTGTGCTTCGGCACACTCGCGGGTACAGCCTGATACCGCAAACTTAAGTTTGTGCGGAGAGCGCAGACCTTTGTAGCGGTTCTCGATATCAATCGCAAAGCCAACCGCATCACCCACACCATAGCGGCACCAAGTACTGCCAACACATGATTTCACTGTTCTGACGGACTTACCGTAGGCATGGCCTGTTTCGAAACCGGCATCCACCAGTTTTTGCCAAATCAGTGGTAGCTCGTGAAGCTGAGCGCCAAACAGGTCAACACGTTGTCCACCAGTAATCTTGGTGTATAGATCGAACTCTTTTGCTACCTCACCAAGCACAATGAGTTTGTCGGGCGTAATTTCACCACCCGCCACCCTGGGAACGACGGAGTAAGTGCCATCTTTTTGCATGTTACCAAGGTAGATGTCGTTGGTGTCTTGCAGCTCGGTATGTTCCTCTTTGAGGATGTAGTCATTCCAGTAAGAGGCAAGGATGGAGCCAACGGTTGGTTTACAAGTTGAACAGCCAAGCCCTTTACCGTGAGACTCCAGCAGCTCATCAAAGGTTTGGATTTTGTTGACTCGAATGATGTCGGCTAGCTCTTGGCGAGAGTAGGCGAAGTGCTCACATAGGTCGTTGTTGACTTCAACGCCCAATGAAGCGAGCTCGCTGTCGAGTACTTGCTTAGCTAACGCGCTACAACCACCACAGCCAGTCGAGGCATTGGTTGACTCTTTTAGCGCAGCCATCGTGGTGCAACCTTGGGAAACGGCTTGTTTGATGTCGCCTTTGGTAACATCAAAACATGAACAGATCATTGCGGTGTCAGGCAGCGCTTCGATACCCATGGCACTGGATTGGTCGTCTGCCACATTCGGCAAAATCAGTGTTGATGGGCTTTCTGGCAGTGGCATACCGTTCTGTTTGATTTGCAGCAAGGTACCGTAAGCGTCAGCATCGCCGACTAAGACTGCACCAACGATCTCTTTTCCATCTTTAGAAATGATTAGGCGTTTATACACTTGTTCAATGTCATCACAGTAAGTGTATGACTGCGCGCCCTCTGTCTTGCCGTGAACTTCACCAATGCTAGCTACATCAACGCCAAGAAGTTTGAGCTTGGTGCTCATGTCTGCGCCAGTGAACTCTTGCTCGGTGTCACCTTGTGAGAGAATGTG
>JYJN01000092.1 GCA_003263845.1 Vibrio aestivus
GCTCGAAAGTTCAACACGCCCTAGCAAACAAAGTATTTTGTGAGAGTCATTACTTACTCTGTTTCAGCTCGCTCAATACATCCAAAAGTGAACTTCGAATTATTGGCTCAAGTGCTTTCACCTCAGCACATGGTTCGACCAAGTCAGGGATCTGATAGGTCTGCATTTTCGCAGCAATAGCGGAGCGAACACCATTATTTGAGTCTTCAAACGCAAGGCACAACTTAGGATCGACACCTAATCGTGAAGCCGCCAACAGGTAGATTTCTGGGTGAGGTTTGCCTTGACTCACTTCACAGCCAGTTGTGATGTGATCAAAGTATTGGTCGAGGCCAGCCAAGCGAAGCTTTATTTCAGCTACGTCTTTGTTCGTCGAGGTGGCGACAGCGGCAGGAACATCTTGATCCTTGAGCCATTTCAATAGCTCAACAACCCCCGTTTTAACTGGGATTGCTTGATGCTTCACCACAGCGTTGTAGCGAACTCGCCATTCATTATGCAGCGCTGGGTAATCTAAACTTGGGCCGTAACCTTCTCGAATGGTTTGTTCAATACCAGCTGAGTTCCGACCAATGATCGAAAGGTAGACATCTTCCAGAAAAGGCACACTCTGCGCCTGACAGGCTTGTTTAAAGATCGACATGCAAACGCGTTCGGTGTCGAGTAACAGTCCATCCATGTCAAAAATAGCAGCGCGAAAATTCATTTGAGTCTCTTAATACAGCGAGGTTTTATGAAAAGTCTCTGCAGCCTTCGTTTTAACGATGCTTTAGCGACCAAAGAGTGCAGTATTGTGGCATAAGTGAAGAGTAATGGATAACTTAATGTTTCTTCAATTGCCATCTGCGGTAGTTTGTAACGTAGAATTAAATCCCAGTAGGCACTGGACAAAGCAAAGGTTGGTTTAGGAGTCATAATGAAGAAGATCGCTTTCATCACAGGCGCGACGTCAGGGTTTGGGCGTGCAGCAGCAAAACGTTTCGCGCAAGACGGTTGGTCTTTGGTTCTATCAGGTCGACGCGAAGAGCGTTTAGCTGCTCTAAAAAGTGAACTGGATGTGCCTGTGCATACGATCAAATTGGATGTTCGAGATTCGGATGCGGTTGCACAAGCCGTATCGTCTTTACCTGCAGAGTTTGCTGACGTGTCTTTATTGATTAACAACGCGGGCCTAGCGCTTGCACCTCAAGGTGCCCCTGACGTAGATCTTAAAGATTGGCACACGATGATCGATACCAATGTGACTGGCTTGGTCAACGTGACTCATGCAATGTTACCGATCCTGATTCGTTCGGGCCGAGGCAGTTCAATCATCAATGTCGGCTCTATTGCTGGCTCTTGGCCTTACCCCGGTAGCCATGTTTATGGTGCGACTAAAGCATTTGTCGAGCAGTTTAGTTACAACTTACGCTGTGACTTACAAGGCACAGGCGTTCGCGTTACGGATATCGCACCAGGCTTGGCTGAAACAGAGTTTACTCTAGTACGAACCAAGGGTAACCAAAAGGCATCAGATGATTTGTACTCGGGTACAGAGCCATTAAATGCGGAAGATATCGCGGAGCAGATGTTTTACGTTGCGACGCTTCCCGAGCACATCAACATCAACCGATTAGAAGTGATGCCAACGCGTCAAGCGTGGTCGCCGTTTGCGATTGATAAAGACTGATCGCAGTAATCAGCGATTACGTACTTCAAAACAATTTGGAGTGAGTCGAATGAGAAAAGCCTCGTCAGTTGACGAGGCTTTTTGGTTTTACGAGTTAAGGACAACCAAAGTTAGTGGTCGAGGTAGAGATAGTTCTGCCAACTCTTCATTCGGATCAGTACCTTACGCATGACAGAAACATGAGTGAACTTATCGGAATAAACCGCAACCTCGACAGCGGTACCCATAGGTAAGTTGTATTCGGTCATGTCGTCGGTGATCTCTAGATTCACTAACACACGACCATCAGTACGCAACGCACTGGTGCCGACCAGTGAACCACGTGCTTGGAATTGGCTTTCACCAACCGCTGGAATCACTTCAATAACGCGTCCAGTGAAGACTCGGCCCGGAATCGCGCGGAACTTGAATTCAGCCTCAAAACCCGGTTGTAGGCGCTGAAGCGAGTTCTGTCTGAATGCTGCCGTATACAAACGTTTCTCAGTGTGCACAAAGGTCATCACAGGCGCTAATGGCAGAGGAACGGCCATTACTCCCGGGCGTAGTGCTAATTGGGTCACATAGCCTTCAGTAGGGGCACGTACAACGGTTTGATCTAAATTAAACTCGGCTTTGCGTAGTTCAGCAAGCAGTCTTGCAACGGTCGTATTTTCGCCACCAATTTCAGAATCAAGAGAAATCTGAGCTTGTTGGACATTTGCTATGGCGACGTTAAGTTGAGCTTCGGCGGCTTTGTAAGCTTGGCGGCGAGTATCAAGTTGTTGTTCAGTAAACGCGCCTTTATCAAAGCCACGTTGGTAACGATCAAATTCACGCTTAGCTTTGTCTCGTTCAGCAGCAGCTTTTTCTTGCGCGGCGAGGCTTTCTTGGAAACTAGATTCCAGACCAAGAGCCCCTTGGCTTGCTTCTTTGATTTGAGCTTTAATCTTGGCCACTTCCGCTTCAAACGGGATAGGGTCAATCTTAAATAGCACATCACCCTGTTGAAGCGGTGTGTTTGGTTCTACAGGCACTTCAATAACACGGCCACGAACACCGGAGACAATTGGCGTTGTCGAATAAACTTGGTTACCAATCGCTGTAAACGGGTGGTTGTAGTTCATCAGTAAGATAAGCGTACCCACGAGCACGATGCCACCAAGCACGGCGGTCGGAACCGTCCATTTGTTTAATGGGATCTTAAAGACTTTGAAGATCGTGATACAGATAGCAGCGTAAGTAAGAACTAAAAGTAAGTCCATTATTGTTCCTCCTCATTACTTCCTTGACGGGGAGTGACAGTCGTCGACTCTTGCGATTGTGTTTTAAGAGCAGCGACTTCTTTTTCAAGTTTTGCCACTTGATCAATCAGTGCTTCGACACGATGGTGTGTATCCATTTGTTCGGCTTCAAGCTTCTGGAAGCCCCAGCCTCTTTCTTTGCGCCACAATGTTGCCCATATCCACAAAAATGGCCAAAGGGCATGAAGAGTAAAAAGGCTAACCCAACCTGCATAGTGGATAGCGTCTTGATGTGGGTGTTCACGCTCTTTGGCAATTTCATAAGGAATATCGTGGATAACGATGATACCGTAGAAGATGACGAGCGCGACAAAGATCAATATACCTAGAGCGAAATAATCGAGAAACATACAAACGTCCTTGTCTATGATGGTTTGATTTTCATGTGCATCATGTAAAAGATAAGTAATTCACCATTAAAAGTATATATAAAAAACAACATATTATAACCTGGTGCATGCTAATTGATGGCTAAGTGTACAGGCGGGAGTACGGATGGAATTTGGCGGTGAAATTGCGGCGCTTGGCGCGGCCTGTGTTTGGGCGTTTGCAACTTGGATTTACGGGCAATTTAGTCATCAATTTAGTGCTCTTCAGCTTAATATTGTTAAAGGGATCATCGCTTCTTTGATGATGCTGATATTGCTTCCGTTTGCTCCTATTGATACTTCAACAATTGAGATAAACCACTGGCTGATTTTAGCGTTGTCTGGAGTTATTGGTATTGCAATTGGTGATTCTGCCTACTTCGCGTCACTCAAGCGTATTGGTGCTAACAAAACCTTGCTACTTGAATCTCTCGCGCCTCCGCTTTCAGGCGTTTTAGCGCTGGTATTAATTGGCTCGGTGCTCGGTATTCAGGCTTGGTTAGGCGTGATCGTCACGACAGTGGCGGTCACCTTTGTGATCTTTCAGCCGTCACAAGCCGGTGAGCAGCAAAGTTGGTCTGGTATTGGTTTTGGCCTTTTAGCGAGCGTTTGCCAAGCTTCGGGGGTTGTTATTTCCCACTATGCTCTGGTTGCTGCAGATATGTCTCCATTGCTTGGGGCTTTAGTACGTTTGAGCGTCGGTGTTGTCGCCGTATTTGGCGTGGTCTTAGTCTTAGAAAGATCTCCAATACAAAATATGTTGTCTAACTTAAAAATCCTCAGCCAACGAGCATTTTTATGGTTATTGTGTGCCATATTTGTCGGCACCTTTTTGGCGCTGTGGCTTCAGCAAATCGCGCTGAAATATGCCAACCCTGCCGTTGCTCAAACACTTATTGCAACCAGTCCATTGTTTATTTTGATTATCTCTTTGGTGAAAGGGGAGTCGATCTCCAAGCGTACTATTTTCGGTACGGTCTGCGCAGTTGCGGGAATATCACTATTCTTTCTTTGATTGGGAGCGGATTTAGTATATCTAAAGATTGTAAGGACAAAAAAAGTAGCGCCTTGCGCTACTCTGTACAAACTTGATTTCGGCCGTTGGCTTTCGCCCTGTAGAGAGCTTTATCGGCACGATAGAAAGTGCGCTGGGTATTTTCCCCTTCTCTATGGAGCGTGATACCAATACTTACAGTCAAGCCACGTTCACCCAAGATATCATTCCACTTGAACTGGAAGATGCGTTCTCGATAGTTTTCGGCATGCATTTCTGCTTGCTCAAGTGTCGATTTCTCTAAGATAACCAAGAACTCTTCCCCGCCGAAACGCACACAAGATGCGCCTCTGAACTTAAAGTAGGCGGAGAGTTCATGCGATACGTTCACAATGGCTTTATCGCCAACCAAGTGGCTGAGTTCGTCGTTGATCGATTTGAAGTGGTCGATGTCGATCACCATCAAAGCGAACGGTGTGTCATGGAGTAAGAGGTCTTTAAGTTTTACATCCAACCAACGGCGGTTATGCAGATTGGTCAGAGGATCGGTAAATACGTCTTGCTGCAGCTGAGCCACGGTGTTTTTCTGTGTCTCAGTAGTTTCTTTAAGCTCTTTGTTTTCAAGCTCAGACAGGATAAGTTTTAACTGTAGCTCGAAGCGCGAAAGTCGTCGAAGCTGGCTAGCCCCTAATTCCGTGATCGGGATGTTTTTCATCAAATCCGATTCAATGCGATATCCGGTCTTTTGATAGCTTAACGCTTTCTGGAAATTGCCTTGAGCCTGGTAAATATCGCTAAGGGAATCGCTCAGCTTTTTCGAAAGAATCGGTGAGGCATGGCCTTTGATGCGCTTGTCGGCTGAATGCAAAACGAGCTGCGCGATATGAGAACGTCCTGTTTCACTCAAACAATGGGCCAACTCTAAGCGCACCATATTTGACAGCCAATCAGAATGAATGTTACCCGCGCTGTATTGCACATTGCCTATAGTTTGAAGCGCTTCTTCAGGCTTTTTCTGCATGCGATAGAGCTTTGATTGATACAGTAGGATCTGACCGGTTAGGATCTTATCACTCACTAGAATACTTAATTCTTCACATTCACGAATCAGATCATTCGCCGCTGCAGCACGATTGAGTTCGATGTAGCAAGAAAGCATGTAGAGTTTATAGCGAAGACGCAGTGAACGACTTGAAATGGCATGGTCTATGCTGTCGATCTTTTGGTAGTAGCGAAGCGCGCGGTTGTGATCACCATACGCATCGCATAAATTGCCCATACCTAACACAGCCATCGCGTAAGCGTCGATATAACCATGTTCTACCGCGATAGTGGAAGCCGAAATGTATTCGTTCAGCGCGCCATGATAATCACCTGAATCCACTAAACGTTCACTCAAGCTCTCTTTGACTTCAAGCATAACCTCAGCATCTTGCGGTAAAGAAAGAAGATTCAACGCTGCTTTCAATTCATCAATACTTGCTTGAGCTTGCTTTAGTTCGCTTCGATACTCCGAGCTAATGATTAAGCATTGAGCCTGTTCGATTGCCGTCGTTGCAACATGTTGCCTGATGTGGTTCCAGAATATAATGGCCTCTTCGCCTGTGACAGCTGAGGCATCTAAGCCAGAGTCACTGATTTTATTTAGCAGAGTGTCCATTCAACGCATCCTGTGTCTTGCTGTCTTCAAGTTGTTGTAATGTAAATGGGAAGGTCAAAATGTCTTGGTATTCCACAATGGGTAGTGTGCTTTTGAGTCCTTTGCGATGCCAAGGATAAATCTCGATCATTTTCGCTAAAACTTGGAATACGTTATGCGCTTCTTCACCTTTATCCGCTAATAATAGGCCTATACGATCACTGCTTAAGCGGGAAAGTAGGTCTCGTTTATTACAGAGTGAATGGGCGATTTCGGCGCAAACTTCAAGGTAATTAGTATCGTCGTGCTGAATGATAATGACCGCATGATTTGAGCGTTTAAGTTCAGTCTTAAACAGGACGAGTTGTTCCCACCAATAGGTTTCCGACACCATTTGAGTGAGCAATTTTTCTGAATCAAAATCGTGTTGCCCACGAATTCGGTTTATCAGCTTACGAGCGCGTTGCTCAAGCTGCCGCTTTGAAGCTCGCGCTTTGTCTAACCCAACGCGAGCGGTTTGTTCACGAAGCATGTTGATTGAGTGGGTACGGTATTTCTTGAAGGCGGTTAGTGCGTTTTCATAGTCTCCACTCTCTTCGGCAACTCGGGACTGTTGAAAACAGATTTGAGACAGCAGTTCCCCATTATCGAAGGAGTTAGCGGAGCTTTCCGCCTGTTCTAACAGAGCTTTCGCTTTATCTGGATGGTTTCGAAGCAGCTCTAGCCTTGCACGGCTGATGTAGGAGTGCGCTTTCATCCAGACGAGTTCGTGTTTGATCGCTAGGTCATGGGCTTTCTTAGTGGCAATTTCGGCTTCTTCTAATCGCTCCAGCCCGAGTAGGGCTAAGCCACGAAAATCCCATACCTCTGCGTGCCAAGTGCTGTTGTTGACTCCTTCCAAAATGTCTTCTGCTCCATCAAGAACACTGAGCATTTCGACATAATTGTTGAGTAAGTACAGATCCCATGCCAGTAAGATGCGAGCTTTACCTTCCAACCAGCCAATACGCATGTTATTGGCGACAGTGACTGCTAACTCGTGTGTGCTTTTTGCTAGGTTATGTTCACTAGTGATTCGCCAAACATTGCCCAGTCCAATTAGACACTCGATTTGAATTTCGACTTCATCGACCAGCGCCGATTGTTCTAAGGCTTTGATCCAGTATTGTTGGGCGGAGTAGTACTTGGCTTGGCCCCAATAGTGTAGGGCATAGATGTGAAGAATTTCGGGTAAGAAGTTGTCGGTGTCGAGTGTAGAAAGGCGCCCATGGGCTTCTTTAATGACTTTTAACCCTCGGCGGTAGTCCATCAAGCACCAGTAGCACCGTGACATGATCACTTGGCTAGCAATAGCGCCTTCTGGATATAGAATCTGGGAGCTCGCGCTGCGCACTGTTCAGCGATGGCCAACACCTTTTCAGGTTCAGCTTCAATCCTGGGCTTGAGCTGCTCAATCTCTATTTCCAGAAGATGTTGGTTTTTATCCAATGAGTTAATCCTTCAACAACACAAAAACTTCAATGATATCAATAACAGTATAAGAGGCCGATTATATGCATTCTAGATAAAGTACCAAAACTTAAACTATTTGCAGGGGGACTTCACACTATCGTTAATTATGAAAGCAGTTCTCGTAGTGTCAAAGGTTTCTGCGTTAAGCCTAAGTTTTGTGCCGCTGTTTTACCGTCTTTATCTTGGTAGCACAGATTGTGCCATGCTCTGAAAATATCGAGCATAGGAAGCAAACCACCAGGTCGAAGTTTGCGCCTCGGTTCATTGATGAACTCGGAAAAGAGCAGTTGAAACCTGTCTTGATAAAACTGAGTTTTGTCGATGCTTGCTTTCATTAACCATTGATTTGGCTGAGGATTGTCCCCTGCTAGGTAACAAACGCCTTTAGAGCTTTTGCCTTGCTTCGCGATTGCCCAGCGATCGCGCCACCAACCCATATGTACAATGTCTATTTTTTCAAAACTACGAAAACTGTCCCATTGTGGATCTTTTTCCACGTACATGAGGTCAATTTTTTGTCGTTGAATACGCGATAAGCAGACACTTAATGCCGCAGATCGCAAAAGCGGATCTTGAGGAAGATATAATGCGACTCTATTTTCATCGTTGAGCATGCTCATAATGTGCAAAAAGTGCGCATAAGAAGTATACGGTGGCCGAACCAGAGCTCCTTTTGATGGGTAATGAAAAGTGCTTAAGTTACCCATAGGATCTTCAACGTTACCGCGAGCCAAAATCGCTTGGTATTTTTGGTCAATGCGCTCTTTCAAGTCATCAGAAGGAGAAGATGGAACGGTATTGCTCTCAGACGAGTATTCTCTTGATACAAAACGAGCTGGAGATTGGTATGGGTCGTGATCGAGTTCGCTAATCGGTTCTTCGTTAGTGGAGTAATTTACATGCTGGCAGAGCACGTAACCTGTTTCAGCTTCTGTGGTTGCAATCCAAATGACACCATTTCCGCTGTGTTTCTGCAGCTTGGAAAAGTTAGAGGCAAGTTGGTACTCACTAGCGTGATTCACCCAACGAGCGTCGATCATTGCTAGGTTACGACGGCAACGACTCGAGATATGATCTAAGTGGTCATAAAAAGTTTTGGGATTGATAGAAAGCTTGCGACAGATTTCTCGCACCGAATAGCTCATAAAAAGCAATCCGAGTAAGTTCTCTTGAAAATCGAGTTTGTGGTTTATGCCTGACCATTTATCAACAAAAGTGGACTCGCATTTTTTGCAACGGTAGCGTTGTCTATCGCCACTGTAGCCAAATGCATGATAAAGGTGTTTGTGAGTATGGACAGAAAGACCGGCGTTTTCGCAGTCCTGATTTTTACATGCAGGTAGCCCCTCGCAATGTTGCTGGCGCAAACGGCTCAACTCATCGAGGACGTCTTGGTTGTTAAGTAAGGGGGGAAAGCACCACATTCACGGCAAACCATCGCTGGTCGTTTAGGGTTCGCGCGTTGCAAAACATAATGTTTTGCATCACTCAATCCAAAGTTGTCACACGCCAATGTTTTACAAAAGTTGAGTTGTAACCCGTCTGCTTCCTTGGGCAGTTCTCCGTTAGACACAATCGCCCCCTCGGGAATTTAAGTCGCTGCCTGAACGAGCAGGCAGCTTTTCGATATTACTTTTCAATGATTTTAGTTATTGAAGGAGATTAGATGTTGATAGCTGTCTCTAGAGCTACTTTCATCATGTCGTTGAACGATTTTTGACGCTCTTCTGAGCTCAGTTTTTCACCACGAATGATGTGGTCTGAAACAGTCAGGATAGTCAGGGCTTTCGCGCTAGATCTGCAGCCACGCCGTAGATACCTGCCGCTTCCATATCGACACCTAGGATGCCAAGTTTTTCCATCTTCTCGAAGATGTCTGCTTCTGGTGTGTAGAAAAGATCTGCAGAGAATACGTTACCTACTTTAACTGGCACTTCTTGAGAGCGAGCTTGGTTAACTGCTTCTTCTAGAAGACCAAAATCAGCGATTGCTGCAAAGTCGTGGTTGTTGAAACGAATGCGGTTCACTTTAGAGTCCGTTGATGCACCCATACCGATAACAACGTCCATTAAGTTAACGTCGTCACGTACTGCACCACAGCTACCTACACGGATTACGTTTTTAACGCCGTACTCTGCAATCAGTTCGTGAACATAAATACAACATGAAGGAATACCCATGCCGTGGCCCATTACCGATACTTTTTTACCTTTATAAGTACCTGTAAAACCAAACATATTGCGAACGTCACAAACTTGCTTTACATCGTCTAGGAATGTTTCAGCAATGTACTTAGCGCGTAGCGGATCGCCTGGCATAAGAACCGTTTCTGCGAAATCACCTGGTTGTGCATTAATATGAGGGGTTGCCATCGTTGTTACTCCAAATGTTGTTTATGCATCTGTGCATATAACGAATTCTGTTTAAATTCGTAAGACTATTTGCAGCAATACTAGCGTTATAAACTAGGGTTTCTTGAGAAGTTGGTCACAAACTATGGCCGTTTAGTCAGAATAATTATCATTGATAACTAAATATGTTGAAATCGCTAAGGCAATCGATTTGTTATCACAACATGCTGTCTATTAGAGTGTGAATAGTCGGTCATATCTTAGATGAGATGTTGATTCAAGCACTTAAACAAGGCTAACCTTAACAATGATTAAAAAAGGAAAGGGTAAGCGTTGATGTTTACAAAGAAGTGGGGACGAGCGGCTGCAGTATTAATCGCTTGTTTATCGAGTACTGCATGGGCAGCATCCTACCATTTGCCTATTGAAGGAAGCCGTATTGTTGGCCGCACACAGTATCACGTGGTCGAACATGGGGAAACGTTGGCGAATATAGCCAAGCAATACGATGTAGCTTTTTGTCGTTGATGGCTGCCAACAAAGGGGTCGATCCGTTTTTGCCAGAGGAAGGGTTTGTACTCACTATTCCGACTAAGTTTATTTTGCCCGACTCATCGTATGAAGGCATTGTGATTAATTTGGCAGAGCTACGCCTTTACTACTTTGAACCAAACACAGAACTGGTGCATATTTTCCCAGTAGGTATTGGGCGAATTGGTCGTGACACTCCAGAGATGTCGACTAAGATCAGCCAGAAGCGCCCACAGCCAACGTGGACCCCACCTCAATCGATTAGAAAAGAGTACCTAGCCAAAGGCATTGAGTTACCGCCTGTGGTTCCTGCTGGCCCTGACAACCCCCTTGGTGAGTATGCACTTCGATTAGCGTACGGTTCCGGTGAATATTTGATCCACGGAACTAATAAGGATTTCGGGATTGGGCTGCGAGTAAGTGCTGGATGTATCCGTATGGAACCAAAAGATATCGAGTGGTTATTTGCTCAAGTGGAACGCGGCACGCCAGTCACCATCGTTGATGAACCAATCAAAGTAAGCCTTGAGCCGGACAGAAGTGTTTTCTTAGAAGCTCATGAGCCACTGACAAGAAGCGATGGCACCAAGAAAGATCTGGAAGTGCCATTAGAGCTTAGCTGGTGGCTTGAAGCGTCGAACTTTTCTGATGTGAAAGCAAGAGCTGCAATATTGGCTCAAAACGGAGTGCCTGTCGAAGTGGTTGCACCGCGTAAGCCGGAGAGGCTGTAGGAAACGGCAATAAATAGAATTCTTAAGAAACTCAAAGGGCCTGCAGTTGCAGGCCCTTTTTCATTTTTTCAGACTTACTATTTAGTGTAAGACTGAGCAATGTTGTCGATACGCTCGTTAGCGCGCTCTGCTTCTTCTTGAGCAGCCATAGCCGCTTCTTTCGCTTTCATAGCATCAGCAGCGTGCATGTCTTTTAGTGAAGACACTTCTTGAGAAAGTTGACTTACTTGGTTGCTTAGCTCGTCTAGTTTGTCTGTTGTTGCTTGGTCTGGAGCTGCACAACCAGCTAGTAGAAGTACAGAAGACGCCGCAGCTGCGATTAACACTTTGTTCATAGATTAATTCCTTGCTTTAAAGTTCGTATCAATATCGTCCTATACATTCTTTATCATATAGTGACGCCATAAATTGTAGTCATAAACATAGAGAACACATAGCGATAAAAAGTCAAAAAAACCCAAGATTTTAGGTAATTACTGCAATAATTGACGCAAGTCTCATTCTTGGGAGTAAATATTGGTTAGAGCAATCATCATAAATTGATTAAATTTAGTGTGATCTCTATCCATTTTGACGGTTTTCACGGTATCATTACGCGTTAAAACTTTTTCGCTGCGATAACGAGGCGGCGATTTGAAACTCATACCATTGGAGAATCCTTTGCACTTTAAAGATTTAGGCTTAGATAACCGCTTATTAAAAAACCTTAAGCACTTTGATTTTAAACAGGCGACAAAAATTCAGCAGCAAGCCATTCCGGTTTCGATTGCTGGAAAAGATCTACTTGCTTCATCAAAGACAGGTTCTGGTAAGACACTAGCGTTTGTACTGCCAATGCTGCATAAGTCTCTAAAAACAAAATCATTTTCTGCAAAGGATCCGCGCGGACTTATTCTTGCGCCAACACGTGAGTTGGCAAAGCAAGTGTACGGTGAGCTGCGTTCAATGTTGGGCGGCTTGTCTTATGATGCGACTTTGATCGTTGGTGGTGAGAACTTTAACGATCAAGTGAAAGCGCTACGTCGTTACCCTAAGTTTATCGTGGCAACGCCAGGACGTTTGGCTGACCACCTAGAGCATCGCTCACTCTACCTGGATGGCTTAGAAACGCTTGTTCTAGACGAAGCTGACCGCATGCTAGATCTTGGCTTTGCACCAGAGCTACGCCGCATCCACAATGCCGCAAAGCATCGCCGCCGCCAAACATTGATGTTTTCAGCAACATTAGATCACGCTGAAGTTAACGATATTTCAGCGGAAATGCTGGATGCGCCAAAGCGTATTTCTATTGGTGTTTCGAACCAAGAACATAAAGACATCACGCAAAAATTCTACCTGTGTGATCACTTGGATCATAAAGAAGCAATTTTAGATCGTGTGCTAGATGAGGCTGAATACAATCAGGTGATCATTTTCACTGCGACTCGCGTTGATACCGATCGCCTGACTGAAAAGTTGAATGAACGTAAACTTAAAGCGATTGCTCTGAGTGGAAGCTTAAATCAGACTCAACGTAACACCATCATGAGTCAGTTTGAGCGTAATGTGTTCAAGATTCTAGTCACTACCGATGTAGCATCTCGCGGTTTGGACATTCCAAACGTGACGCACGTGATTAATTTTGACATGCCGAAACACACAGAAGAGTATGTTCACCGCGTGGGTCGTACTGGTCGTGCGGGAAATAAAGGGGATGCAATCTCTTTAGTTGGCCCTAAAGATTGGGATAGCTTCAAGCGCGTTGAGTTATACCTTCAGCAAGATCTTAACTTCTCTGAACTGGAAGGTCTAAAGGGTAAATTCAAAGGGATTAAACCGAAGAAGCCGGATTTCCGTAAAGGGAAACAAGCGACCAAAGGTAAGCCTGCCCAGCGTAAGAAGATGGCGAAGAAGCCAGTTAAACGCGATAAGAGCTTCCATCAGAATGTTGCAGTGGGTGACAGTGTCTTTATTCCGAAGAAGAAAACGCCACCGAAAGCAGAAGACTAATCTCTGTAAGAACAGTAAGTTCTAGAGCAATAAGTATTTGAACAACAAAGAAAGAGGGCAAACTTATGGTTTGCCCTCTTTTTGTTTCGGGTGTGTCTGTGGGAGATCACTAAACCTTGAAGTAGCTCAGTTGTGACTTCTGCCTCTCTGCTAATTGAGAAAGCTCCTGACTTGCCGCAGCTGATTGGGTAATGCCCGTTACGTTCTGGCTCACCAACTCATAGATATTGCCCAAGTTGTTGTTGATATCTTTGGTGACTTGGCTTTGCTCTTCCGACGCCGTTGCAACATGAGTATTGATGCCAGAAAGCTGCTCAATCGACTGACCAATTTCAACCAGTGAGCTGCTTACTTCACCTGCAAGTGCTTGGTTGTTTTGTAGCATCTCAAGGCTTGAAGTCATACTGTCGTTGGCACGGCCAGATTGGCTCTGTAATTCTTCAATGATTGACTGGATCTCTTTGGTTGACTCTTGTGTGCGCGCCGCGAGCATTCTGACTTCATCAGCAACCACGGCAAAGCCACGGCCGCTTTCACCTGCACGAGCCGCTTCAATAGCCGCATTGAGCGCCAACAGGTTGGTTTGCTCGGAAATGCTTTCGATTACTTCAATCACCTTACCAATTTGCTCAGACTGCTGTTTTAGCCCGCTAACCACATCAGCGGCTTCGGTGAGCTGATCGGCCATGTTTGCGTTCGCTCGGTTTGATTGCTCGAACATTTCGACACTTTTACGTGAAAGCAGGCTCGCACTTTTAGAAGCGTTATCTGCTGCGGCTGCATTGTCGGTTACTTCTGCAGCAGCGCCATCAAGCTGATTAACCGCAGAGGCCACATGCTCAACTTGCTTTTTCTCTTCATCGGAGTTGACCGTTGCTTGCGTCATTACAGCAGCAAGCTCAGTCGAAGCAGACGCGACATCGACACTGATTCTGACCAACGAATCAACCGTTTCACGCAGTTGTACCACGGTACTATTCACATCTTTCGCTAAGGCCGTCACCTCGTTGTTGCCATTGGTTTCAGCTTCAACGGTTAAGTTACCAGAGGCAACCTCTTTCATGACAGCTTGAAGGCGTTTAATCGGAGCAACTATCCAGCCGGCCAGTATCCAACTTACTAACGCAGCAAGCGCTAAAACGCCAATAAGGCCTACGAGAGTTTGCGTTAACTCACTAGCATGCTCTTGCTCGTTAGTTTTAACTTTATTAACCGCAAGTGTATTGAGCTTGTCTGATAGGTCTGAAATGGCCTTGACCATCTGCTTACCTGCGTCGCGATAGCTGTCCGATGCCAATGCATATTCTTGCTCGAATGACTGGCTAAGTGCCACACCACTGTGCTTCTTCTTTAGCAGCGGAAGCATAGTGTTATTAGAGTAATTGACATAGTGGGTCATCGCGTCGCGCATCTGGCGCACTTCATTTTGTAAGCCGTCAACGCTGTTAAGGGAATCTAATAAAGTGTTGTTATCGCGAAGACGCTCATTCAAGACTGTAGGTAGAACTCGAATTTCATCGGCTTTAAACAGGCTGTAAATCGCGCTGATTCGCATGCCGTATGTGTTATCGATGATTTGCGTTAGGTGATCTTTGTGCTCGACCAAGTCTTCAGTGGACTGTGAAACTTGAGAAAAAACGGATTTGAGATTATTGGTACTGTAAGTTACGCCCGATACCAGAAGTATCAAAGTAAGTAAGACAGGAACAACAACTTGAATCTTAATCGACAAGCTGCTGAGAAATGTGCGCATTGTAAATCCTCTATTAATATCCAGTAATAATTATCATTACCAATTATGAGAGGTAGATTTTAATTCTATAGTGAAATAAATCAATTGCAATGTGGAATGAGGGTATCATTTTTGCGACAGCGCAATATGCACCCTAAACGGCTGTAATTTATACAGTTCGTTATGCGTTTTTCTGGTGTTGAAAATAATCGCTTACAAACCTGTATTAATTTTGTGCACATGATCTGGATGGTATGGAACTGTCATGTAGCCTTCAATTTAGTGAAACACAACTGTCACATTAGCCCCCTAAAGTGAGCACCGTTCAAGTAAAACTTAACGGCAATAAAGCCAACAAAGGAAAATGTGATGAAAAAGACAGTAATCGGTGCAATCGCACTTTTAAGCGCAATGGCAGTGACTTCAGTTTCTGCTAAAGAAACTATCTCTGTAGTTGGCTCAAACAGTGCATCTCCGCTGGTTGAAGTTTTTGCAGAAACTTACATGAATAAAGGCGAACCAGTATTTATCGAAATCCAAGCTCCTGGTTCTTCTGCGGGTATCCGTGCCGCTAAGAATGGCAGCGCTGACCTAGGTATTTCTTCTCGTAACTTAAAAGAAGAAGAGAAAGAAGCGAGCCTAAAAGAGCTAGTTATTGCTCGCGACGGAATCGCTGTTGTGGTTAACCCAAAGAATGAAGTTAACGCGCTAACCGCTGACCAAGTAACAGCAATCTACAAAGGCGAAATTACAAACTGGAAAGAAGTGGGCGGTGCAGACAAGCCAATCGTTGCAATCACTCGTGACACAGCTTCTGGTACTCGTGGTGCATTCGAAGACATTCTAAAACTTAAGATGAAAGTTGCAGGTAAGAAAGTTTCTGCAATCTCTCAACGCGCTCAAGTTGCTAACGGCAACGGTGCACTGAAAGTATCTGTAGCAAGCAACCCATACGCTATTGGCTTCATCTCACTAGGTACTGTTGACGAAACAGTTCAACCGCTAGCAATCGACGGCGCTGCTGCAACGGTAGACAACGTTAAGAACGGCAGCTACAAAGTTGCTCGTCCATTCCTAGTACTTTACAAAGATGGTGCGCCTTCAGCTGAAACTCAACAGTTCCTAGACTGGATGGTTCAAGACGAAGCTCAAGGCCTAGCAGCTAACAAAGGTTACATCACAGTTAACTAATCTGTGACTCACTAAATAACGATTATTTGCTCAGCCTGCATTTGGGCTGAGCCTTTTTGCTTCTATTTCAGCATTTGCTTGAAATTGAGAGATTTATTATGACCATCGCGACAGATAGTAAAAATTTAACTAAGGCTAAGCCAACTGCCACGCTGCGCTCAAAAAAACGTATTGATTGGCGTGAACGTATTTTCCATGGCTTATTCTTAACCAGTGCCATTATCGGCATCGTTTCATTAGCCGTTATTGCTTACTTCATTGTTATGGAAAGTATTCCTGCATTCAAAGAAGCGGGTGTAGCGGGCATTGTTCTTGGAACACATTGGCTACCACCAGCGCTTTATGGTGTTGCGACAATGATTGTGGCTTCTATGGTATCGACCTTAGGCGCTGTGGTTGTGGGTGTTCCAATCGGTGTTCTTACCGCTATCTTCATTGCTGAAATTGCGCCCAAGCGTGTGGCTGACATTATTCGCCCAGCAGTAGAGCTATTAGCTGGTATCCCTTCGGTTGTTTACGGTTTCTTCGGCCTTGTGATTATCGTTCCTCTGATTCAAGACGTTTTCCAAGTTCCGGCTGGTAACACTATTCTTGCCGGTATCATCGTTCTTGGTGTGATGATTCTGCCGACTGTGATTACCGTGTCAGAAACGTCTATCCGCGCAGTTCCTCGTACTTACAAAGAAGGCTCTCTTGCATTAGGTGCTTCGAAGATCTTCACTATTTTTACTCTGCTAGTTCCCGCTGCTCGCTCGGGCATTATGACAGGCGTTATCCTAGGTATTGGCCGAGCTCTCGGTGAGACTATGGCAATCATCATGGTAATGGGCAATGCGCCAGCTATGCCAGAGGGCATTCTGGATTCGGCTCGTACACTGACTGCAAACATTGCGATTGAAATGTCATACGCAAGTGGTGTCCACGCAAACGCATTATACGCAACGGGTGTTGTTTTACTGGTATTCATCATGATACTGAACGCCGCACTTCTGTACCTAAATCGTGAAAAAGCTCACTAAGCGTTCGGAGTAATTAAAGATGGATAGAGCAAAACTTAAACAAACTCGAGAACGTAAAGACAAGATTCTAAATGCGTTCGTATGGTCTTCGGCTGCAGTGACAGTTGGCTTTCTGTTCTGGATTATCTGGTACATTTTGTCAAACGGCCTACAGCATGTAGATTGGGCTTCGTGACGGGCGATTACTCACGTACGGGTGATTCACAAGGCATTTTCCCAATGATCATTTCAACCATTTACATGGTGATTGCATCTATTGCTGTGGCAGCGCCACTTGGGATCATGACCGCAATCTACCTAACAGAATATGCCAAAGTCGGCAGTAAACTGGTGAAAGTCATCCGTTTCTGTACCGAATCTCTTGCGGGTATTCCTTCGATTATCTTTGGTCTATTTGGTATGACATTCTTCGTTGTCATCCTTGGGCTAGGATTCTCAATCTTATCGGGTGCTTTAACACTGAGTATCCTAATTCTGCCAGTTATCATCCGTACTACGGAAGAAGCGTTAATGGCAGTACCACAGACGTACCGTGAAGGTTCATATGGCCTTGGTTCGTCAAAGATCTACACTATCTGGCGTCTAATCTTGCCTAGTGCAATGCCAGGTATCTTAACCTCGGTCATTCTTAGTATTGGTCGTGTAATTGGTGAATCGGCTCCGGTCTTCCTCACCGCGGGTATGGTGGCGCGTATTCCTGACTCTCTATTGGACTCAGGTCGTACGTTAACTGTTCACCTATTTAAGCTAACTACTGAGCTATTCAGCGTTGATGAATGGAATCAGGCTTACGGTACAGCCACAGTGCTTATCGTGGTTGTGTTGCTGATCAACATGCTCACTAAGCTGATTGCCAAGCGTTTTAATACAGCAACTTACTAAACGTTATCGAAACCGAACAATTACACAAACCGAATTTAAGAATTACGAGAGATAAGCAAATGAACAAGTTTAATATTGAAAATCTAGATTTATTTTACGGCGATAACCAAGCACTTAAATCGATCAATCTTCCTATTCCTGTCCGTCAAGTAACGGCACTCATTGGCCCTTCAGGTTGCGGGAAATCAACGCTACTTCGTTGCCTAAACCGCATGAATGACTTGATTGAAGGTGTGACAATTACCGGCACGCTAGATATGGATGGTGAAGATATTTATGGCAACATTGATGTTGCAGATCTTCGTATCAAAGTAGGCATGGTATTCCAGAAGCCAAACCCTTTCCCAATGAGCATTTACGAGAACGTGGCTTACGGTCTACGTGCTCAAGGTATTAAAGATAAAAAGCACATTGATGAAGTAGTAGAGCGTTCACTACGTGGTGCGGCGCTATGGGACGAGGTTAAAGATCGCCTTAAGTCACATGCATTTGGTCTATCAGGTGGTCAGCAGCAGCGTTTATGTATCGCTCGTACTATCGCAATGGAACCAGACGTCATCCTGATGGACGAGCCAACATCAGCACTTGACCCAATTGCGACGCATAAAATCGAAGAGTTGATGGAAGAGCTGAAAAAAGACTACACCATTGTTATCGTAACGCACTCGATGCAGCAAGCGCGCCGTATTTCAGACCGCACGGCTTTCTTCCTAATGGGTGAGCTAGTAGAGCATAACGACACTCAAATCATCTTCTCTGAGCCAAAAGACGATCGTACTAAAGGCTATGTAAACGGCGACTTCGGTTAATCGAATTCACACGGCAAATTATAACTATAAGCGATGGAAACACTTGCCCCTCTTTGAGGGGCTTTTTTGTGTCTGTGAAATACCATAAAAAACGCCCGATGACGTCCATCGGGCGTTTTAAGTTAAAAGTGTCAACCCAAACTAAGGTGGGTTACAGAGGCGAACAATTAATTCTGAACAATATAGACTTCAGAGCTAGTTGCGTTTAAGCCAACAACAGATGCAGAGTCATTCACCGTTTGGTAAATATCGACAATGTTGTCGTTTGAGGTTACTAGGCTCACAATCGCTGAAGAGTCATAAGACACTTGGTTTACGTCAATATCGTTACCTGATGAGTATTCAAGTCCGACCGTCGCTGCATTCGTACCTGATTGAACAACATCAATAAAGTTGTCGCTACTATCATTAAACACGTCGACGTCTGCAGAGCCTACACCTGATTGAGTGACATTAATTTGGTTGCTGTCACTGCCCCAGTAAACATCAACATTTGCGGTAGAGGCATTGTTTTGCTGAACATTAATGATATTCGAGTCACTGTCATCTTCAATGCGTACAGCTGCTGTGCCGCCTTGTTGCTGTGTGACGGTAACGTTATTCCAGTAACTCCAATCCAGAACATCAATGTTGATATTACCACCGTTGTTTTGTGTTGCCGTAACCGTGTTCAAGTACACGTCATCTTCAAGGTGAATGTCCATGTAACCACCGTTGCTTTGGCTAGCCGTTACCGTGTTTGTGTCTGCATACTCATCAGCTTGCACATGGATATAGCCGCCATTACTTTGTGAAACAGAGATAACATTGTTGTCACTGTAGTCTTCAACGTCAACGTCAGTGTGTCCACCATTACTCTGTGTCACAGTTACAGTATTGCTGTCACTGTAATCTTCGACATCAATGTGTGCTTGACCACTATTAGATTGGGTGACAGTTACTGTGTTGTAGTCACTGCTGTCTTCAATCTCGATGTCGACATCGTCACCGCTAGACTGAGTAACAGTTACGGTGTTCCATGTGCTGCTACGTTCAATCTCTACGTCCGTTTCCCCACCATCGGCTTGAGTAACAAACACTTTGTTGTCTGAACTGCGCATTTCGATATCGACATCAACATCGTTATCGTTGCCTGTTTGCGTCGTAACCACTTCGTTACGATGGCTTCGGCCTGTGATCGTTACTTCGGCTTCATTTTCGTCACCAGCAACGGTGTTGGTCACTTTGTTTGTATTGGAATTGTCAATAAAGACTTTTACATCACTGTCATTACCACCGTTGAACTGTGCAGTTGTAACGTTCTTACGGCCTTTAACTGTAATGTCGGCAGTGTTCTCATCACCAGAATCGATGGATACAGAGGAAGTGTTCTTATAGCCAGTTTGCAATACGTCGACATCACTGTCGATGTTTTCACTACCGAAGGTGGTCACTGTTGCTGTCTGTTCTCTACCTTTTTGAGTGACATCGAAGTCAGAAGATGTTGCGTTTGTTGCATCAACAGTGGCATTGTGCTGATAGCCGTTTTGAAGCACATCAACTGTATTATCTTCGGTTTGGCTAAGTGTTACAGTTGCATCACTACCTAAAGATGATGATGTCGATGAACCATTATTTTGGGTAATCTTGACGATATCATCGGTGGAATCTGTAAGTGTGGTTGTTGCTTCGTTACCGGCATATGCCCCACCTGTTGCTAGGATGGTTGAGATGGCTATCGCTAACTTTTTCATGAATAGATCCTTTATTTTCCATATTATTAATAGAGTTATCCTTTACACTCAGCGTCATTGCTGAATATAAATACCGCGATTCATATTGCTGATGACCAAAATTTGATCACCATCAGTTTGATTTATGCTGTAGTTTGAATTTCCCGTATCATAGACAGCGGCGAAGTTGTCTTGCCCGTATTGATTTATACCGAGCTCACTACTGCTTGGTATGTGACGACATCCCCCGATGCTGCACTGGTTTAGGTATGCTGTATTATCGCTCCCTACTTGATTAATCTCTCCTTTGTGTCCCTGCCCTGCTTGACGGATGCTAGCGTAGTTATTGCTGCCTTGTGATTGAGCAATTAAAGCGGTGTTGTCAGCACCTTTTTGCAAGATATAAGCTTCAGACATGGTGGAATTTACCTGCACCACTTTTGCCTTGTTACTACCGATGCTTGGTGAGTCTGGTCAATGACAATCTTCGACCCAGAAGAGTTATTGATGACGACCTCAGCGTGGTTGTTGACATGCATGAGTTGACTATCAAGCTCGTTAAACAGCTCTGTCCCCTCAAATTCACCAAATTGATCAGCAAGATCTTCTGAGTATTCAAAATATGAGTATGAATAGCTCGATATAGCCAGGGGAAATAAAGCAAGCACACAACTAACCTTATTGGTGATATACCTCATTCTGCCCTCCTTAAAGTATTTTGGATCTCGAATATTATGTGATCACAAATAATAAAATGCATATAAACTTTGCATCGAAAATAATAAATATAATTTTCTCTTAAGTAGTATTGTTGTAAATTTTTTGTGATAGCAAAGTTGTAACTCACAAGGTAAAATCTAATTCTTGCGTATTAGGGTTGTTCTAACTTGTTGTATTTATTTAAAATTATTAAATCTCACTTTTGAGAATTAAGGTGATTATACGTGTATATTGGCGTTCGCCTGATAATGATGTGATAGAGTTTTTATAGATTAAATAACGTGGTCAGTAACCAGTGGTTAAAAAAAGGCTTATATTATTTTCTGCTCTTATATTATTTTCCAATATGAGCTTTGCTTATGATTCTCAGGCAGGTGCCCAGTTGCAAGATAATGGTGGGGAAATTTCAGGTTTAATTATTGATCGAACCATGACTCGCCTTGGAGAGGATTTTTATTCCTCATTTTCTCAGTTACTTAATGATAAACATGAAGGTTTTAATGAGAACCTCACTGTAACAGAACGGCCAACTGCTTTTTCGGGTAGCATCATTGGGATCGAACATTTAGGGCAGGTTATTTACAGAACCGCATTATCGCCTGGGAGGCGTCAAGCTAACGAAAAAGCGCAAGAGGCAGTGCGGGTAATTGGTTCATACATTATCCGTTGGGAAGCAGAGCGTTTGTTTAAAGATACATTTGATTTAGATGTTGATGAGTTATAAGGGATTATTGATGAGAAACAATCTAATTATGCCTATCGTAGCGCTACTGATCGCTTCGTTGAGTATTTCAGTTGCTGCGACAGAATTGGTTTATACGCCGATTAATCCAAGCTTTGGTGGCAATGCACTGAACAGCTCTCACTTGTTTAATGTGGCTAATGCCATCAATGACTACAAGCCAGATGATGAAGACCTCGGTTTTGAAGAGGAGTCGAACCTCGATCGTTTAGCGTCGAGTCTAGAATCGCGGTTGATAAGTCAATTACTCGCGGATGTCGGTCAAGGAAATACAGGGCAGCTAGAAACGGACGATTTCTATTTAAATATAGCAGATGACAATGGTGGCCTAATTGTACAAATCGTCGATAAGGCGACGGGTGAGTCAACGGAAATTAAAGTTGCCGGCTTAACGCCAGATTAACGGACAGAATAGGAATCATTACCAATGAAAGGGATATTTGTCGGATTTTTTGTTTTGCTCATGACAGGTTGTTCTTATTCGCTCTCCATGCCAGATATTGACGAGCAGCCTAATTTAATGCCTAGAGGCGCGACATATAACGACCTCGTTGCCTTACCAAAGCCGAAAGGAAAGATATTAGTTTCAGTCTATGATTTTCGGGATCAAACTGGCCAATATAAGCCTCAGCCGAATAGTAATTTTTCTACCGCTGTACCTCAAGGCGGCACAGCGTTATTGACAACGTCATTGCTTGACTCGAGCTGGTTTGTGCCACTAGAACGCGAAGGCTTACAAAACCTTTTGACGGAGCGGAAGATTATTCGCGCCGCTCAGAAGAAAAGCACCGAAAATGGTGGAAAACCACAAGACTTGGCGTCGTTAAGTTCCGCAAGGCTTATGATAGAAGGAGGGATCGTTGCTTATGATTCGAATATTAAGACGGGTGGCGCAGGTGCACGCTATTTGGGTATCGGTTCGTCTGGTAAATATCGTGCCGATCAAGTGACCGTGAATGTAAGAGCTGTTGACGTGAAAACGGGTCAAATACTATTGAGTATTACGACTAGTAAGACTATTTTCTCTCATGAGTTGACAGCAGGAGCATTTCGTTTCGTTGACTACAAAGAGCTTCTAGAAGCCGAAATTGGCTACACTAACAACGAGCCAGTTAATATTGCTGTGATGTCTGCTATTGATGCCGCTGTTATACATCTTATTGTAAAAGGAATTGATCGGGGTATGTGGAAGCCAGCTAAAGTTGATGAGGTTCAGCAAACCTTGATAGATAGGTATGCATCCCAAAAGCGGGCTATTTTGTAGGTAAAAAAGCGTGGGAAACCACGCTTTTTTATTAAGCCCTAAGCGAATTCTTTTTCCAAGTAGTTCACGATGTCAGAAGACTCATACATCCACTCCACTTCACCGTTGTGCTCTATTCGTAAGCAAGGGACTTTCACTCGGCCGCCTCCTTGCTCTAGCTCTTGTCTATGCTGTGGGTTGCCCTTGGCATCTTTAAGCTCAACCTGTACGGATTGGCGCTTCATTGCTCGGCGAACCTTTACGCAGAAAGGGCATGCTCGAACTGATAAAGGGCAAGAGACTGGGCTTTAGTATCCACTGATGCTTGTTGCTCTTGGGTGCGTTTGATTCCGCGCGGTGAAAATACTGCATTCAGCAGTAAAATGATTTTTCCGAGTATCCAACGAATAACGGTCATGACTTTCTCTCTTTATTAGTATTTGTTGCAGCATTGTAGCGACTCAAAGCATGAGGTCAAAACTTCGATTGAATATTGCCGGACGTTACTCAATACGATGTTTTTTTGTCACTTGGATATCTAGTCTTTTAGCCAGCCGAATTAGGTTTGCTCGGTCAACACTTAGCGTTCTTGCTGCCTTGGCCCAATTGAAGTCTGCAGATTCCAATGCGTTAATGACGGTCTTGCGCTGAAAGGCGTCGGTAGCTTGTTTCAGTGTCTTAGTGTTTACGTCATCCGCTTGCGTACTTTGACTGGTTTGTGACTCAGAACTGTCGGTTCGTTCATCAAGTAAGCCAAGGTCGGGTTTACTGACAGAAACGATGGTATTCGAGCTAAACTTAGCTCTAGCTTTTAGCGCCGCCCGATTGACGACATGTTCCAGTTCTCTAACATTTCCAGGCCATTGATAGGCGGAGAGAGTCTCTAATGCTTCTGCCTCCCATTTAATGTTTCGGATTCCCAGCTTTCTTCTTGCTTGCTCCAAAAAGAAGCCCGCCAAAATCGTCACGTCGCCCTCGCGATGGCGAAGTGGTGGAACGGTGAGAGGATAAACACTTAATCGATGGAATAAATCTGCTCTAAACCGTCCTTCTTTCACTTCTACTGTTAAGTCACGGTTGGTGGCAGCAAGCACACGAACATCTATGATTTCGACATTATCTTGGCCCACAGGCTGTATTTCATTGCTCTGTAAAGCGCGTAGTATTTTGCTTTGCGCGCTCAATGGCAACTCACCGATTTCATCGAGAAATAGCGTCCCGCCATTGGCAAGGGCAAACTTACCCAAGCGGGAAGCGTTTGCTCCCGTGAACGCGCCTTTTTTATGGCCAAACAGCTCACTTTCTACCAAGTTTTCTGGTATCGCTGCGCAGTTTACATAGATGAGAGGCTGCTTTTTTCGATCTGATTGGTGGTGGATGGAGCGGGCGACAAGTTCTTTCCCTACTCCTGTTTCGCCGAGAATTAGAATATTGAAATGCGAGGGTGCAACTACCTGAATGTCGGTATTGAGCTTTGCATAATATCACTAGCGCCGATCATATTACTGCCGTCTCGCTCCCAAGCTTCCGTGTTGAGCTCTTCAATACGCTGTTCGGACTGTTGGGCTTTAAGTTCAAGTTTTGAAACGGTCAAAGCCATTTTCAATGTTGAAGCGGCGAGCGCTGAAAGTGCTTCTAAACTACGAGGTGAAATATTATCGAATACGTTTGGCCTTAGGCTATCGAGGGTGAGAACACCCAGCAGCGAGTCGCCAAAAATAAGTGGAACTCCCATGCAAGCATGCATAGGCAGGTCGCCGTCATGGTCAATCAATAAACCGTCAAATGGGTCGGGAAGTGGGCTATCAGCGTCAAACCGGACAGCATGGGAAGATTGACAGATCTGCTCAAACCTAGGGTGATCCGAAACTTTGAAACGTCGACCCATGGTATCTTTGGTGAGCCCTTGCAAGGCAAGCGGAGTCAGCATGCCATTTTGCAACGACATCAAGGCAATACAATCACACTGAATGGTTTTACGAATGGCGTCGAGTAGTTTATCGAAGCGTTCTTGATCGTTTGCGCCTTGGGCGAGTCCAATCGTCATATCGACGAGGGTGGAAATGGAAAGCTCTTGCATGTGGTATTCCAAATCAGTGTGTCATATTGACTGAGTGAAAGTCAGTATGACACAGACTGGCAATGGCTATCCAGATTAACTCGTTCTAGAACGATTTACTTGGCCGTCAATCCATAGGGCAGAGAACCAAACACCTTTTTGTGAGTCGAGAGTTTTGGAGCGGCGTTAACGCCTTGCCAGTCAAGTAGCATGATGGCCAAAACATTACGATGTTCACCATATGGGATATTGAAGTCACCCGTAATAGACGGGATCATCTTTTTTTCAGAGTCGATGGATTTTTGAATTGCTTGGCGAATTTTTTCGACAACGGGATCGTCATCTAATCCCGCAAGCAGGAATGTAATGCCGACTTCGGCCAAAATGTCTTCTTTGGCTCTGATCAAGATCGTATCTATGTTGGCTCGAAAGTAATCATAGATCCACTGATGCTCTTCCTCGCTGACAGCATATTGGTAGTATTGTGAATCCCCGAAAATAATGTGTGTCATGCCATACAGCTTGTTACCAAACTGTTGAGTCGAGAGAGCAGAGTCTTTGGCATCAGGGTAGGCAAGGCGGAAATGATGGATGAACTCATCTACAACATCTTGCTCCCCAAGTTGTCTTAACCAATAAACTTGGTTGGCTAGTTGGGCGGCCCACGCGGTGATCATGGACTCGTTAGTTACGTACACTTTGAAATCGTATCGACGCAGTATCTCCCTCAGCTTCTCATCGCCAAGGTGCTTCAACCCATATTCATCAGCTCGTGCCATTGATCCAAGGAGGTCGACACCCAAATACAAGTATTCTGGGTGATGCTTGGTAATGTTATAGCGACGAACGCTGCGTTCGTCGGTTTCGTTGGCATAGCTGAGCAAACGGTTTTCTGAGTACAGGATGATCTCTTCAGGTGTGTGGACTTGATGCGCAAACTGATTAAGTTTGCTGGCAACACGAGCCATGTCACTCCAAATAGCAGCGCTGTATTTACTATTTAGCGTTTGGCGATACATGCGTAAACCATAATGGCCCGCTTTGAAAGCTGGGAGAGTATATAGGACCTGCTCATACGTGGTTTTGATTTGTTGGGCTGACTCTTCATAGGTGAGCGTATTTTTAGAGACAGAGTTGGCGAAAGATGGTAAGCAAACAGTCATTGTTAGCAGAACAATCGGCCATCCCTTCTTGAAGCGTCTACCAGTATGGTGTGTATTATCCAATTGGTTAAATTGAAGTTTATTGTTACCCAACATTGTGCATCCTAGCGATTAATGTAGCGTCAAATCATAGGTCATTTTACGCGCATCACGTCAGTAGACTGTTAGCAGTTTTGCATTTTTTAATCTTCAAGTGCTTAGGTTTAATATTGAGATTTCTATCAATTAAAGAGAAGTGACGCTCTGCCACAGGTGAAAAATGCGTTTATGATGTGCTCGTACAGACGTGGTTTGTCCAAATCCTAACTATAGTAAAAGATACAAATATAAGTAGCGATAGTGTTAGTTGGTTAGGTGATCTAGGCTTAATAAGGCGTAAAGCGCTCAATATTGATTATACAAGAGGCCATGAATGGATGAACGGCAAAGCTGGAGACGGCTGTCCTATGCATTGATCATTCTTTTTATTTCTATCTCAATCACCTTAATCGAGTACGTTGATTATAGTCACAAAAGTTTTATTGCAGATGGTCTACAGACTCGAGCCAAAGAAGAGCTTTCAGTGATTCGATCAGAACTCGAAGCTGCCGTTGTGTCTGACATTTATGTGGCACACAGCCTATCTACGATCGTCACGCTTAACCCCATAGAGAACGTTCGCAACTGGGAAGCTATTGCGTCCAATATTATTTTGGAAGGGCGACACATCCGTATCATTGGCCTTGCGCCAAACGATGTCATTGAATATATCTATCCTTTTCCAGGAAACGAGGCCGCGCTTGGCATAGACTACCGTACGATTCCAGAGCAATGGGAATCTGTGAGGCTGGCAAGAGAGCTTAGGGAAATTTTTATTGCAGGCCCTATTGAACTCGTTCAGGGTGGGCAGGCGTTAGTCGCCCGCATCCCAATTTTCTTAGATCCCCCTTTTTATAATCAATACTGGGGGTTGTGAGTGTAGTTATCGATTTTGACTCTTTACTGATTGATTCCGGTTTAGAAACTTACGCCCATAATTACAGGGTCGGTATACGTGGGCTGAATAGTTCTGGCAGTGAGGGAGCCCAGTTCTATGGCACCCAAGAATCGTTTGATAACAGTTTCGTCAGTGAAACCGTCCATTTTCCTTATGGCAGCTGGCAAATGTCAGCCTCAGAAAAGGACGACTTATTAAAGAATCAGCCATGGTATCGGGTCAACTCGCCGAGGATTGTCGGTTATCCGGTTCTCATCTTTCTGTGCGTAGCGTTTGTCATCATTTATCGGTTATATTGCGCGGCCAACGAAAAAGCACTGCATGATGAGCTTACGGGATTACCAAACCGTCGATACTTTATGTACTCTTTGCAGCACCATTTTGATTCCGTGTCGGATAAGGCGTTAGAAGAAAATTTCGCGGTAATGAACATCGATTTGGATAAGTTTAAATCCATTAATGATACCTATGGGCATGCTGCAGGGGATAAAGTATTGATCGCTTGCGCAGAGAGAATAAGCAGTGTGCTGAGAAGCTCTGACTTGGTTGCAAGAGTTGGAGGGGATGAGTTTTTGATCATCCTTTATCGAATTTCAAGCACGGAAGATATTGATGTTATCAGCATTGAACTTCAAAAGGCCATTCGACAAACGCCAGTGATCTATGAAGAACATCTGATTAATCTAAATGCGAGTATTGGGTACGCTTTATACGACGGAAAGTTTGAAACGATCGACCATTTATTAAAACAAGCTGATGAACGTATGTATGCTGAGAAAAATCGTCAGCAGATCGATACGCGAAATTAATATGTAGTTGCAGTTCCTAAGTAAAACCCCCAGAATAGCGCACCTTTGCAAGCTGCTCAGAAATGGTGCTGCTTTACCTTACTAAATTAAGAGAACTGTATGAGTTTTTCCTCCCTAGGTCTATCTGAGTCGATTTTAAAAGCTGTTGAAGAGCAAGGTTATCAAACGCCTTCGCCAATTCAGGCCCAAGCAATACCAGCGGTATTAAAAGGCCAAGATGTAATGGCTGCAGCACAGACAGGAACAGGAAAAACCGCTGGCTTCACGCTTCCAATTTTAGAGCTGCTTTCTAATGGCCCTAAAGTGCAGGGTAACAATGCACGAGCCCTTATCTTGACGCCAACTCGTGAACTAGCTGCTCAGATCCAAGATAACGTTGAGAAGTACTCGCGCTACTTAGACCTGAAATCGGCGGTCGTTTTCGGGGGGTTAAGATCAACCCTCAAATGATGAACCTCAGACAAGGGTGCGATGTATTGGTGGCAACTCCAGGGCGTCTACTCGATTTGTATCAGCAAAATGCGATTAAGTTTAGCCAATTGGAAATGTTGGTGCTCGATGAAGCTGACCGAATGTTGGACATGGGCTTTATCCGAGACATCAAAAAGATCCTTGATTTGCTGCCAAAGCGTCGCCAGAACCTACTGTTTTCAGCAACTTTCTCAGATGAGATTCGCCAGCTAGCGAAAGGTTTAGTGAATGATCCAATCGAAATCTCTGTAACACCGAAGAACTCCACTGCGAAAACGGTTGAACAACATGTGTATTGCTCGGATAAAAAACGCAAAGCGCCTTTGCTTGCCAGTTTGATCAAAGAGGGCGACTGGCGCCAAGTGTTGGTCTTTAGCAAGACCAAACATGGCGCGAACCGATTGGCTCGTTTCCTAGAAGCTGAAAAGATAACAGCACTACCGATTCACGGTAATAAGAGCCAAGGGGCACGTACTAAGGCTTTAGAACAATTTAAGTCGGGTGAGATTCGAGTGCTGGTGGCCACTGATATTGCGGCTCGTGGACTCGACATTCCTCAGTTACCTCAAGTCGTGAACTTTGATCTACCCCATGTCGCAGAAGATTATGTTCACCGTATTGGACGAACAGGCCGAGCGGGAGAGTCGGGCAAAGCGTTTTCATTGGTCTGTGCCGATGAGGCTAAAGAGCTATTCGCGATTGAACGTTTGATTCAAAAAGTGCTACCAAGAACCGAACTTGAAGGATTTGTTCCTGTTCACAAGCTTCCAGAGTCTAAGCTAGATACTCGTCCTGTTAAGCCGAAAAAACCGAAGAAACCGAGAAAGCCTAAAGCTCAACAGGGTGGTGAAGTCGCAAAAGGTGAACACAAAGATGGTCAGCGTAGCGGTAATAATGCGCGAGGCAATAAACCAAAGAGCAAGAACCCTCGTCATAGATCCGACGGCAAGCCATCTCAGGGTAACAAGCCACGTTCTCGTAGACCGGCAAACAAGCAGAACAAGCAATCGGACAAGTCTGCTTAACCACAGACGTATCTTATCGATGAGCCCCTTGTTACCCATGCTAAAAGCATTGGCAAGGGCGTGTAGCTCTTTCGTGGTTAAATTTTGTTCGAGATAAAATCGTTTTAGGCGCGGCGAAGACTATGTAGCCTACTCACTCTAAGCAAATGGTCTTCAACAAAGCATAAAACGATTTTAGCCGAACCCTTCGGGCAGCCTTTGTGGTTCATTTCTACTGCGTTATCAGCTTTTCATGTAGCTAGCTACACATCAAAGCGTCTGCCTCGTATAAACTTCCCACAAAGTGCTGCAAAAATCAGCTCGAAAGAACTACGCGCCCTAATAAGGGGCTTTTTCATTACTTCTGATTTACTTTGTATACCGAGTAAATCACCAGCACCATACCGATGATGTGATACATACCAAAGGGTTCACCCAGTATGGTTACCGCGAAGATTGCAGTAATAAGTGGGCCGACATTACTTGAAAGACTTAACTCACTTGGAGTTAGTCGAGCCATCGCTGCTGAAATTAAATAAGATGGAATTACTGTGCAAAAGATACCCAGTAAA
>JYJN01000093.1 GCA_003263845.1 Vibrio aestivus
GACAGTTCATCAAATCTAATTCACGAGTCGTTACAATTTCAAATTACGTGTTTGTTCGTTCCTTTGACTAAGCTTTAGTCTATATAGGAGGTGTGTATGAAGCGTTTTGAGAACATACTTTTCGCCACACAAGGATTACCAGGACACGCAGAAGCCCTTGGTCAAGCGATGCAAATCGCCGCCAATAATCGTGTGCCTCTTACTGGATTGATCGCCTGCCCTTATTTCCCAGGAGACATGGCACAATATCAGGTGAGCTTTGAGCAAGCTTTGATGGATACGGTTCAGCAAAGCATCGACACCTGTCGCGTGGAGAGCCATATTACGAGCGACGCTGTTCCGTTTCCTATTGAAACTAAAACCAGTGAGCAGCCAGCGGTCTGCATTATTAAACATGCACAAGCCCATAACCATGATTTGATCATCAAAGAAGCCGAACCACTCAATGAGGGTGCCGAAGGGTTTAAAGCGATCGACATGACGTTGTTGCGAAAGTGCCCAAGTCCAGTTTGGCTTCAGCGTTCCACCGATAAACCCCTACATAAACGGCGTGTGGCTGTGGCGATTGATCCTTTTACCGAGACTGAAGAGCATCATGCACTCTCTCTTCGCTTACTAGAGCTTGCCTGTTCTATTGCTGATTCTTGCGACAGTCGTTTACACGTGCTGTCTTGCTGGGAAAATTACTTAGAAAGTTATCCTAACAATCAAGGTTGGATCCAAATTGACGAACAGCAGTTAGCCAGTGAAGTGGCGAAAGCGCAGCAGGACCATTTCCAAGCATTAAGAGATCTTATCGAAGAGGCAGGGGTATCGTGTGAACTGGTTGTCCATCATTTGCATGGTAAACCAGACACGAAAATCCCAGAAAGTATCGAGGACTATGATGTGGATGTTTTAGTGATGGGCACTTTGGCGCGAACAGGAATATCAGGGTTTGTGATAGGTAATACGGCAGAAAACATACTGCAGTCAATCACTTGCTCTTTAGTAGCGATGAAGCCAGAAGGTTTCATCTCCCCAATTCGATAGCTTCCAGAACAACCGTTATCGAATTGATGACCTAGATAGAAAAGCGACTATAGCTATTGCTTTGAGTTTACTGCAACACTATGTCATTCCCATATGCCTTGGCTAGGGCTGGGAAGGTTTTGCTGAGAACTTAAGAGTGTTTTTGTTTAGGTTTACTAGGCGTGTTGATCTTTCGAGCTGATTTTAGCTCGAACAAAATTTAACCGCGAAAGATCAACACGCCCTAACAACGTCAGTAACAAAGAAGGAGATAAATATGAAAGCTCAATGCCCGATTTGCCGCACAGAACTGTTAGAGCGTGCAGACAGCCATATCTGTCCGAGAAATACGATTGGTGATTGCTCCTATGATGCACAAAGTCATTCTAGCACTGAATCGAGACATGAGTTTGAACGGACGGAGGAATTCGGCGACACCATCTTTCTTAAGCGCTAGGTAGAGGAGATATAAGAGAGCGGGCCTAGAATGTTAGGTCCGCTTTTTTACTCATACTTTTCCCGTCTCGGGCGCTATTACAGTGAGAGCAAGGCTATACCATCAAAAATCAGAGCATCTAGACGTGTAATAACACCGATATCTAAAATCCGCAATTTTATTCTATTCACCATAAATTGGGCTCTCTATACTGAATGCATGTTTTAAACTAGCAGAGCACAATGACATGGAAGAAAAATTCAGTTATTTAAAAAGCCCTCATACTGCTGGTTTGAGTGCGTTCAGCGCTAAAATGAAAGAGTTCAGCTATGGTAAACACGCTCATGAAGAATACAGTATTGGCGTGACTTGTAGCGGTCGACAGGATTTTTTTAGTGATGGTAAATACCACAAAAGTAATGCCGGAAACATCATCTTCTTTAACCCTGAACAGGTACACGATGGTAGTGCCGGCGCAGGGGAGGAGATGCAATATCGTATGCTTTATATTCCAGAGCCTATCATTACCGACCTTGCGCAAGCTATTACAGGAAAAGAAGGGCACCCGATACGTTTAACCTCATCATTGTTCCAAGATCCTTTACTCAGAGAGCAGGTGTTTAATCTGGTTGGTTTGATGAACTGTTCCGTGCCGTCTTCCTCATTGGAAGAAGAACATCTGCTTATGGCTGTCGCTCATTCTATTGTTCGACTTGGCGGAAAGTCGGTTGAACCGCTATCAGCAAAGCATCGTAAAGAGATTTTGCTAGAGCGTGCTAAAGAGTTCATCCACTACAATCTACATCGAAAAGTGACGATTGATGAAATTGCCAGCGCAGCGAGCCTGTCTAAGTATCACTTCATTCGACTGTTCAACGAACAGTTTGGTATGACGCCGCATCAATATGTGCTGAGCTCGAGAATCAATCGCTGCAAGCAGGCGCTTGAGGCTGGCGACAAAGCGGTGAACATCGCCACTCAGTTTGGCTTCTCGGATTTAAGTCATTTAAATCGCAACTTCAAAAGCACATTTGGCGTTACGCCAAATCAATATCAGCAACAGCTCCTCGAATAATCTTCGACGGCGTTTCTTACACACAATTCAAATTAAGTAATCTCTTATGATAGACATAATTCTTTATGCCTTTGGGGTCATGTACACCCCTGGGCCGGTGAATGCTATTTGCCTAAATAGTGGTGTGCAACGACAAAAAGCAATTGTCGGTTTTTGTCTGGGTGTATCCGCGGCCATGTTTACGATTTTCTGCATTGTCTCATTAGTAGGGGAGCGGATCGTTAATCAAACTTTGTTGCAATGGACCGCGATACTCGGTGGTGCCTACATATTGTGGTTAGCTTATAAAGTGTTCTTTAGCACCGTTAGTAGTGAAATGGGTGCGAATCAACAATCTCTTTCTACTCGTGATGGTTTTATGCTGCAAATGCTTAACCCTAAAGGCTTGACGGTCGCGCTTCCTATCGCTACTGCTCAATTTCCTTCGGCGGGTATTACTGGGGGATACATTTTTGTCTGGTGTACAATTTTAGCTATCTTAGCCTTTGGAGCGCCTTTGGTTTATTTTGTTATAGGGCGATTGGTGGGGAGAAACATCAGTCAGACAGGCGTTCTTAATTTGGTGAATAAGCTAATGGCTTTGCTGTTACTTTTCGTTGGGTTAAACATGGCAATCCGCCCAGTGCTTGAGCTCATTAGAAGTTGTGGTTTAATAATGGGATAGAGAACCCATAAGAGCGGTAGGTTAAAAATGGTGAAATTAACAATATTAGATGGTGGTATGGGGCGCGAATTAGAGCGTATTGGAGCGCCGTTTTCTCAGCCGCTGTGGAGCGCTCAAGCACTGATTGAATCGCCACACTATGTTAAGCAAGCTCACCAAGCATTCATTGATTCGGGCGCTGAAATTATCACAGTAAACAGTTATGCGTGTGTGCCGTTTCATTTGGGTGAAGAGCTCTATGTTGAACAGGGTACTCAGCTGGCGAGAAAAGCGGCCCAACTGGCTTATGAAGTAGCCAAAGATTCAAAGTCTAATGTGCTGGTGGCGGGTTCGATTCCCCCAGTATTCGGCTCTTATCGCCCAGAGCTATTTGAAGCTGAAAAAGGCAAAAGAGTCAGTGCTGATCTGGTTCAAGCGCAAGATGAGTATGTCGATCTTTGGCTGGTTGAAACCATAGCAAGTATCGCTGAGGCGAAAGCGCTTAATGAGGTGTTAAGTCTCACAGAGAAACCTTCGTATATTTGTTTCACACTTGAGGATGAAGAAAACGACGTCGCGAAACTACGCTCTGGTGAGTTGGTGACTGATGCCGTTATTTGCCTTTTGGATGCTGATGCGAAAGGTGTGTTTTTTAATTGCTCAATTCCCGAAGTGATTGAGCAAGGTATTCGAGATGTAAATCATGTATGTGATCAGCTAGGTAAAACGCTGGAGATTGGCGTATTTGCCAATAGTTTTACACCGATCAAGTCAGGTCATCAAGCGAATGCATCCATTCAAACGGTAAGACACTTCTCTCCTGAAGAATATTTGGAGTTTGCCAAGCGTTGGTATGATTTGGGAGCATCTATTATTGGTGGATGTTGCGGTATTGAACCAAGACATATCGAAGCGTTAGCCAAATGGAAGTGCGAGCTAGTTAGCAAGTAAGCTTAAGTTGTTAACGCAGACGAAATATGAAGGTTAATTGATTGTTATAGTTAATGTTATTGCGCTCGCAGAATGCTAGTGATCTAGCGGAGCGTTCACAAAATATCGGTATTATCCAGGTACTCGGCAGGAGCCGTTTAGCTATTACATTTCTCATCGCCTTTCATATTGCACAGGAGCGCTACTATGGGCAGCGAGTTTTTCTTCGCCTCTATTCTCAATCTCTCTATCAACCTGATTTACACCATCATTTCTCTTTTAGTGGCGTTTACGCCTTGCTGTGGGTGGACAAAAAGCTCTTAAAAAGTGTCGACATCGAAGATGAGATGAAAAAGGGTAATATTGCTGTTTCGATTTTTGCTTCCACTATTCTAATTTTCGTCGCGGTCATCGTGGCGTTTGGATTTCGTTCATAACTTATGAGCTCAAAGTTTTATCTTCCTTTGATTGCTGTTCTGGTCATCCTAGTAGCATTTCTCGAAGAACAGAAAAATGCGTTGCCGAGTGTGGCGGAAATCCGAAGCATGGAGTCGCCGGAAACTCGGTCATTTTCTGCAGGGAGTGTTGAGTTTAATGGCAGCAAAGGTTACGTCCTCATTGAAGAAACAAAGCAGGTGGCCGACCATAGTTTGATCAGTCATTGGATTCGGTCTTTGAAAGGCGAAAATGGTTTTTACACCTACAGCCTTCAGGGCGGAGAGGCGTTTACGGGGTTGGCGTCCGATCACAACACCGATTTCCATTTGGCCCATAGCTATCTAGAAGGTTTTGAACCGTTTAAGGTGGATAACCCGATGCTGCCGATGCTGACGATCGCCCGCAAGAAAAACTATCAATATGACCATGAGCAGTACGGTGGACTGATGGAGATTTGGCAGTCGAGCAGACAGTCTTACTACTATCCTTCTGGAGATTGCGAAGATCACGCGATTTTACTGGCCGACTGGTTGATTGAATCGGGCTATAACGCCTACGTCGCTTTGGGGAAATACGATAACGAAGGCCATGCTTGGGTTGTTCTGTTCCTAGACGGGAAAGAGTACGTGTTGGAAGCGACTCAAAAGTCCGGTTTTGGGCGAAAGTATCCTTTGGCATCGGCGCTTCCTAAATATCAGCCACAATATCGGTTTAATCGCACTGAGTTTTGGCTTAATACGGGACCACTTAAGACTACCCAATATGCTTCAAAACACTGGAAGTTAATGAGTCGCTATACTAAGCAAGTATTATGAGAGGTCGAGGCGCTTTAATGATGCGCCTTCAATTTTCTAGGCATCGATTTTAACCGATGTCGTAAATGGAAATACCTGTTGTCATAAAGGTAACGCGCCAAGCTTAGTTCTGTCTCATATCATCCTCGTAAACAAAATTCGTTTGTGAGGAAACAATGAACTGGCTTAGTAATTCTCGGTACCTGCTGTGCAGTTTTGCATTCATATTGCTTTATCCAACTGCAATAGATCTCTACTTAGTCGCCTTGCCGCAGATTGCCAATGATCTATCGGCGAGTGAATCTCAGCTCCATATTGCTTTTTCAATTTACTTACTCGGTATGGCAGCAACGATGATTTTTGTTGGCCGTGCTGCGGATACGATAGGGCGTAAACCGATAGCGATTATTGGTTCTGTGATTTTTGCTGCCGCTTCAATATGGGGTGGAAGAGCGGAAACGACGGATATTTTTCTATTGATGCGCTTTTTCCAAGGCGTTGGGGCCGCATGTTGCTACGTTGTGGCATTCGCGATTTTACGCGACACTTTAGACGACCAAAAGCGAGCGAAAGTACTATCGATGATGAACGGTATTACTTGTATGGTTCCTGTACTTGCTCCGGTGATTGGTCATCTAATTATGCTTAAATTTCCGTGGCCGGTACTCTTCACTACAATGGCTTCATGGGGTTAGTTGTGGGCCTCATTGCTTGTTTTGTGCTGAACGAGACGTTACCTAATAAAGATTCTGCTAACGCTAAACCTGCGGAAAGTCACCATGAGTCTTTGTTTGATCGCTTCTTTATTTCTCGCGTTATTTTCACTTCTTTAGGTGTAACGGTAATTCTTTCTTATGTGAATACATCGCCAATGATCGTGATGGAGACGTTAGGTTTCACTCGCGGTGAGTACTCAACAACAATGGCACTATTGGCTATGGTGAGTATGTTGACTTCGTTTTCGGCACCCATTTTATTGTCCCACTTTAAGCAAAATACTCTGATGTTTTCAGCACAAATTATCAGTTTGATGTCAGCTATCGTCATTCTCGCGGCTCACTTGAATGGCGATAGCTCGACTCAATATATGGCGGGCTTTGTCTTAATTTGTATTGGGTTTTCGTTGGGGTTTGGTGCCGCCATGAGCCAAGCTTTGTCTCTTTTTTCCATCAATGCTGGTCTAGCAAGCTCAGTGCTTGGAATCGCTCAGGTATCATTCTCGGCATTGTACATTTGGTTGATGGCAATACTTGGTGTGTCGGCTGTCATGATGTTGATCATTGCTATTGTTGTAAGTGGCGTTATTGGCTTGTCTTTAATAGTATTGTTTCCACATCAAAATATTAGTGAAATTCATGAAGAAATCGATTGCCGACTTGATCTTAATTTGTTACTCACTTTGCAATTACTGTTGCAAGAGCAAAGTGTTACTAAAACGGCCAAAAGGCTGAATGTAACCCCGTCAACGGTGAGTAAGTCTCTAGGCAAATTGCGTGATTGGTTTGAAGACCCTTTGTTTGTCAACACCCCACAGGGGTTGAGACCTACTCCTCTTGCTATAAGTATGCAAGAGAGCCTGTTAGATTGGATGCAAATAGGCAATCAGATTGCGTCGCGCCGAGGTGATGAAGCTCCGAGTGGTGTGGAATTTCACCTTGGTGTCGAGTCTCCGCTGTCACTCATTATGGTGGATGAGCTGACAAGGCGAATTCACGACACCTACCCAGAGTCTAAAGTGAAGTTTCATAATTGGGATTACGATTCGTTAGACGCTATTACTCGTGGTGAAGTGGACATTGGCTTTACTGGGCGAGAGAGTCACCCTAGCTCCAAAGAATCATTAGAACTGCTACCTTATTTTATCAATTTCGAAGTGTTGTTCTCAGATTTACCCATGGTCTATTTGCGTAAAGATCATCCTGCTCTTGAGCAAGAGTGGAATATGGAAACGTTTTTAACTTACGCTCATATTAATGTGACGTGGGAGAAAAACGACAGTTGGGCTTTAGATAAAATTCTTTCAGAACAGGGGTATACCCGAAATATAAGTTTGACTATGGCAAGCTTTGAACAGGCTTTGTTTGTTGCTGAAAGGGCGGGACATCAAATGTTAACTACAGCACCTAAGTATTGTCAGAGATATTGCGAACAGCTGCACCCAAACCTAGTGGCGCTACCTATTCCGATTGCAGAAGAGTATCAGCATAAGCTATTGATTCCATTCACGATGATTTGGCACAAACGTAACAACCAAAATCCGAAGATCGTTTGGTTAAGAGAGACAATTAAAAATTTGTATGGTGAGAGTTGAATTGAGCGTCGTTAAAGTTTGACGATAAAAAGGGCGAGCTACTTCGTCCTCATTTGCTTCTAATTCTGCGTTGTTAATTTGATTCAGTTGGGTGTTAATAGTGACACAGTAGCGATAAATTGGGTTGCCAAAGTCGTTAAAGTACACACAAGCGTTTTATACTAGATTTATGCTGAATCAAGAATCTAAGCCATTACAGGGAACAGTGTATGGGCAGGGTAGGTATCAAACATGGGTACCCCTCGCCCGTTAAGCCATTGGGTGCACTATTTTTGGCATCTCACGGTTCCTGTCGGTGAATATTGGTATCGCAGTGTTCCTGACAATTGTGTCGACCTTATTTTTAATCTTGATGATTTACGTGATGCTGTCGCGGTTTCCCCATTTACCCGACCCGTCCTATATCCTCTTAACGGGCCGGTTAGCTATTTTGGTGTGAGATTTAGAGTGTTTGGCCAGCATGCTTTTTTACCTGATCCTGTCGGTGAATGGACTTCTGCTAGTCATCAATTGCCAATTCGTGACTTGTTTTCCGAGCCGTTATTTAATGAACTTCAAGACTCATTTCTCGACTGTAAAGGCTTAGAAAAACTCAATGTCAGCATAGCTCGCGTGCTGTTGAAATTTGTTGAACACCCTATTATTGACCCTAGAGTCTTACGGTTTACTCGTTATTGCTATCAAACAAATCAACGCTTAGATCTAAAAACCATGGCTTCTCGTGAACTTGGGATAACAGACAGGCAATTGAGAAGATTGTCGCAACAATATCTGGGAGTATCGCCGAAGGCGTTTAATCAAGTTCTGCGATTCCAGAACACACTAAAGGCGTGGAACACACAGAGAGATGCTACTGCTTGGGCTGATTGGTATTTTGACCAATCCCATTTTTCTCGCGAGTTTAAGTCTCTCACAGGCGTGACGCCCAATCAGTTCGCCAAAATGTCCGTTTTGTACAATCGAACTTCGAACGAATAGCGCATCATTTCCTATACCAACAGATCAAAGGTATGGAGAAAGAAGATGATTGAATTCAGCGCAATGTTTCCGGTGATGGTCGTGAGTGATTTAGCCGAGGTGAAGACGTTTTACGAGACAGTTTTGGGCTTCAATTCGGTTTATTATCAAGAAGATTTCTATTTACACTTAGTGTCGGTTGAAACAGATGTTCAGCTAGGCTTTCTGATGCCAGAACATGCATCACAGCCAGAGTTTTTGCACCGTTTAATGGATCCTACTGGTTATGTCATCAGTTTAGAAGTTTCAGATGCCAATCGAGCTTATTCTCAAGCGCAACAGCTGGAACTAACGATCTCTATGCCTTTGAAGGAAGAGGTATGGGGGCAGGTTCACTTCATGGTACAAGACCCGTCGGGCATCAATATTGATATTGTTCAGCATCAAGCGGTCAATGATTAGTTTGGTGCGGCATGGTTTGGAAAAGAAAGAAGGCGAACCCAATGGTTCGCCTTTGACTATTTCGATTTGACAATAATTACTCTTCGTAGTTGTCGATGCTTGGGCAAGAACAGATTAGGTTACGGTCGCCGTATACGTTGTCGACACGGTTGACCGTTGGCCAGTATTTCCAAGTTCTTTGGTGAACAGATGGGAAGCTGCCAAGTTCACGTGAGTATGGGCGGTCCCACTCTTCGTTGGTCATATCAACTTGAGTGTGAGGTGCGTTCACTAGCGGGTTGTTGTCTAGTGGCCATACGCCTTCTTTCACTTTCGTCATCTCTTCACGAATGGCGATCATCGCTTCACAGAAACGATCCAACTCTTCCAAATCTTCCGACTCTGTTGGCTCAACCATTAGTGTACCCGCAACTGGGAACGACATCGTTGGGGCGTGGAAACCATAGTCCATCAGACGTTTTGCAATGTCTTCTTCACTGATACCTGTTTCTTCTTTCAGCGGGCGAATATCGATAATACATTCGTGTGCTACGCGGCCGTTGCTGCCACGGTAAAGAACAGGGTAGTGAGGGCGTAGTTTTTCCATCACGTAGTTGGCGTTTAGAATCGCCACTTTAGTTGCTTCTGTTAGTCCAGCTTCACCCATCATGCAATGTAAGCCCAAGAAATAGGTAGGATTGACGCACTGCCAAGGTCTGCAGCGGCAACCGCGCAATCTGAACCTTCTACACCATTTTCAATGTGACCCGGTAGGAAAGGCGCTAGGTGAGACTTAACACCGATTGGCCCCATACCCGGGCCGCCACCGCCGTGTGGAATACAGAATGTTTTGTGCAGGTTGAGGTGCGATACATCAGAGCCAATTAGGCCTGGTGATGTTAGACCAACCTGTGCGTTCATGTTTGCGCCGTCTAGGTAGACTTGACCGCCAGCTTCATGAACCATTTCACACACTTCTTTCACTTGCTCTTCGTATACGCCGTGCGTTGATGGGTAAGTGATCATGATGCTTGATAGGTTGTCACGGTGCTTGTCGATTTTTGCGCCTAGGTCTGCAATATCGATGTTGCCATCGTCATCACATTTCACCACAACCACTTTCATTGAAACCATTGAAGCTGTTGCAGGGTTAGTGCCGTGCGCCGAACTTGGAATTAAACAGACGTTGCGGTGACCTTCACCACGGCTCTCATGGTAGCGTTGAATTGCAATCAAACCTGCGTATTCACCAGAAGCTCCTGAGTTTGGTTGTAGAGAGAAATCATCGTAACCCGTGATTTCACACAGTTTCTCTTTTAAGTCTTTCGCAAGAGCCGAGTAACCTGCGGCTTGATCGAGTGGTGCGAATGGGTGAATCGCGCCAAACTCTGGCCATGTTACCGGGATCATTTCTGCTGCTGCATTAAGCTTCATGGTACAGCTACCCAGTGGGATCATACCGTGAGTCAGCGAGAAGTCTTTGTTCTCAAGCTGTTTTAGGTAACGCATCATTTGCGTTTCGCTGTGATGCGTGTTGAATACTGGGTGCGTTAGGTAAGACGTTGTGCGACGCAGCGCTTCTGGAATCGCCGCGAATTCATTTGAAGCAATCTCGACAGATAGATCGGCAACGTTTTCATTCACACCAAAGACGGAAAATAGCGCTTGGATGTCTTGTGTTGTGGTTGTTTCGTCTAGGCTGATACCAAGCTGTTCAGGCAGTTTACGAAGGTTGAGTTCTGCTGCTTGCGCTTTGTCGTATAGCGCTTGCGTGTTTGCACCCGTGTTCAGCGTAATAGTGTCGAAGAAGCTGTTATGCGCCAGTTCGAAGCCCGCTTTAGTTAGACCCGCCGCTAGGATTGCCGTCATGTGATGAGTGCGGCGAGCGATGGTGCGAAGGCCTTCTGCACGTGGTATACCGCGTAGAACGATGCCATATTGGCAAGCAGAGCCTGCGCAGTACAGATGTTTGATGTCGCTTTTTCACGGCGGATGTGCTGCTCACGCGTCTGCATTGCCATACGCAGTGCTTGGTTGCCGTTGGTATCAATTGAAACACCGATAACACGACCTGGCATGGTACGTTTGTGTTTGTCACGTGTCGCCATGAAGGCTGCGTGCGGACCGCCGTAACCCATAGGCACACCGAAGCGTTGTGCGCTACCGATAACAACATCTGCGCCCATTTCACCCGCAGGTTTTAACAATGCACTTGCAAGTAAATCAGTCGCGACAGCAACCAGTGTTTTGTTAGCTTGCGCTTTGGCGATGATGTCAGTGATATCGCGTACTTCACCGGTTGTACCCGGATATTGAACTAATGCACCAAACACATCGTGTTCTGGTAATGTATCAAGGCTGTCAATGACGACATCGAAACCGATGTATTTCGCGCGAGTCTTAACGACCTCAACGGTTTGTGGGTGAACATCGTCTGCTACGAAGAAGACTTTACTCTTGCTCTTACCTGCGCGCTTACATAGGGTCATCGCTTCTGCAGCAGCTGTCGCTTCGTCTAGAAGAGAAGCGTTGGCGATTTCCATGCCAGTCAGGTCCATGACCATCTGTTGGAAGTTCAGTAGTGACTCTAGGCGACCTTGCGAAATTTCTGGCTGATAAGGCGTGTACGCAGTGTACCAACCTGGGTTTTCAAGAACGTTACGTAGGATGACGTTTGGCGTGAAAGTATTGTAGTAACCCTGACCAATGAATGTTCGGTTGACTTTGTTTTGCTGTGCAAAAACTTTCATTGCCTCTAGCATGTCCGATTCGCCCTTTGGCGCTTCAAGGCTAAGAGGTTGCTCTAAACGAATTTGGGCTGGTACGGTTTCGTCAATCAAGTGGTCTAGGCTATTCGCGTTGATCGCTGCTAGCATTTTTTGCTTGGTCGGCTTTGTTTGGACCGTTATGGCGCGCAACAAATTCATTTTTGCGTGCTCAGTTCGTTTAGTAGTGGGCTGTTTAGTTGTTCAGTCATGGTTCCTTTACCTTCTCAATAAGGCCTTCGTCATTTCTTCCGTTGCTATACCTAGTGACTATTGTCTTCTAAGCAATACCTTGTATGCAGTACTCTGTAAGTAATGCCTTGTTGAGCAAGGGTTTGGCAACGAAAAGTAATAAGCGTCCTTATAAAAAAGCTGCTCAGTTTTCACTGAGCAGCTTAACTTCTACTGCTTACTCGTCTTCGATCGAGTTTAGGTATTCCTCAGCGTCTTTCAGGTTGTTAAGCTCGTCTGCATCAGACATTTTCACTTTAACAATCCAACCGCCTTCGTACGGTTCTTCGTTGATCAGTTCTGGCTATCTTCTAGCTCTTCGTTGATCTCCAAGATTTCGCCGGTTACTGGTGCATAGATATCTGAAGCGGCCTTAACAGATTCAACTAGCGAGAAGCTTTCACCAGCTTCGATTTCGTCTTCAACCTCTGGTAGGTCAACGAATACTACATCACCAAGCATTTGTTGAGCGTGCTCAGAAATACCGATTGTTACTGTACCGTCACCGTTGTCTTTTACCCACTCGTGGCTATCTGCAAACTTCAGTGTGTTATCCATTGCTTATTCTCCAAATAACTGTAAGGACATGTCCTATCTATAAAAATTGTTTATCGGTAAAGTGGGTAGCGAGCACACAGTTCTTTTACTTGTTTGCGAACGCGTTGCTCAACCTCGGTGTTGCCTTCAGGGTTTTCTACTAACCCATCTAGACATCACCAATCCACTCACCAATGAGTTTGAATTCTTCTTGGCCGAAACCACGAGTGGTTCCCGCTGGGGTACCTAAACGAATACCCGATGTAATCATAGGCTTTTCTGTGTCAAACGGGATGCCATTTTTGTTGCAGGTGATGCCTGCACGCTCAAGAGCCTCTTCCGCTTTGTTGCCTTTTAATCCTTTAGGCGAAGGTCAACCAACATCAAGTGCGTGTCGGTGCCGCCAGTTACGATATCGCATCCACGTGTTTGAAGTACTTCTGCCAGTACTTTCGCATTCTGGATTACGTTATCGATGTATGTGTTGAACTCAGGACCTAATGCTTCGCCAAATGCCACTGCTTTTGCCGCGATGACATGCATAAGTGGGCCACCTTGTAGGCCTGGGAATACAGCTGAGTTGATTTTCTTATTGATTGCTTCGTCGTTGGTCAAGATCATGCCGCCGCGTGGGCCACGAAGTGTTTTATGTGTTGTAGTAGTCACAACATGAGCATGAGGAATTGGGCTTGGGTGAGCACCAGTTGCGATAAGGCCGGCAATGTGAGCCATATCGACCATCAACAGTGCATCAACTTCATCGGCAATCTCTCGGAACTTAGCAAAATCGATAGTGCGAGGAATAGCACTACCACCAGCGATGATCATTTTCGGTTTATGCTCTAGCGCGAGTGCTCGAACGTCGTCATAGTTGATTTCTAACGTTTCACGGTCAACGCCATACTGAATCGCGTTGAACCATTTGCCCGAAAGCGCAGGGCGAGCACCGTGTGTTAGGTGGCCGCCTGCATCAAGTGACATTCCCAATATTGTGTCACCCGGTTGAAGCAGAGCGAGTTTGACTGCGCCATTAGCTTGCGCGCCAGAATGCGGTTGAACGTTTGCGTATTGGCACTTGAAAAGCATTTTTGCGCGCTCGATAGCGATCGCTTCAACAGTATCAACGTGTTCACAGCCACCGTAGTAGCGGCGGCCAGG
>JYJN01000094.1 GCA_003263845.1 Vibrio aestivus
CGAGACACTTAGGTTACCCCACACTTCCCAATGCTATGTCTAGCAAGCAGTTGTTAGCTGCGGTTGGTCAAAGCCAACTGATCCAAGTTTGGGAGTCGCTATTTGCAATCTATGGCCTGAAAATTGGCCAAATGCTGCTGACTCGTGCCGACCTAGAAGACCGCGAACGTTTTTTAAATGCACGCGATACCATCAATGCATTGGTCGAGAACGACATTATTCCAGTGGTTAACGAAAACGATGCAGTAGCGACTAGTGAAATCAAAGTCGGTGATAATGACAATCTATCGGCTTTAGTTGGCATTTTGTGTAGCGCAGACAAACTGCTGCTTCTTACCGACCAAAAAGGTCTGTTTACTGCAGACCCGCGCAAAGACCCTAATGCTGAACTGATTAAAGAAGTGCGCACTATCGATGATACGCTGCGTAAAATTGCAGGCGGCAGCGGTACAACTTTAGGTACAGGGGGCATGGCGACTAAGCTGCAGGCAGCTGACATCGCACGCAGAGCTGGCATTGAAGTGATTATCGCAGCGGGCAGTGCTGAGAATGTAATTTTTTGATTCTTTGAGCGACGAACCTCAAGGAACACGCTTCTTACCATTAGAAGAAGCTCTCGAGAACCGTAAACGCTGGATTTTAGCGGGCCCGCAGCAGCAGGCGATATCATCATTGATGATGGCGCAGTTAATGCCGTAATTGGTAAAGGCAGCAGCTTGCTGGCAAAAGGCGTGACATCAGTGCGAGGCGAATTTGCCCGTGGTGAAGTCGCCCGTATTACCACGCAGTCAGGTCAATTGGTTGCGCGAGGTATCAGCAGTTATTCGAGCCAAGATCTTGCCAATATTGCCGGCAAGCACAGTAAAGACATTCTTTCCATCCTAGGTTACGACTATGGATCGGAAGTGATTCACCGCGACGATCTCGTTGTGATTCAAGAATAGAGATTAGAGGGAACAATTGTGGATTTAACCATTATGGGTCAAGCTGCGAAAGAAGCAGCATTTCACTTGGCCACTGCGTCTACTGCGCAGAAAAACCGAGCACTAACGATTATTGCAGATGAGCTAGAAGCAAACGCAGACGCGATTCTAGCAGCCAACGAAAAAGATATTCAATTGGGTCGTGATGCGGGTTTAACTGATGCGCTTCTTGATCGCTTACTACTGAACCCTGAGCGCCTGCATGGTATTGCTAATGACGTTCGTAACGTGATCAGTTTGAATGATCCTGTCGGCAGTGAAATTGACAGCAAAGTGCTAGAAAATGGTATGTCGCTATCACGCCGCCGCGTACCGCTTGGTGTAGTGGGCGTGATATACGAAGCGCGTCCGAACGTTACCATTGATATTGCTGCATTGTGTTTGAAGACAGGCAATGCGAGCATTTTGCGCGGTGGTAAAGAAACGTTCTTCTCCAACATGGAGCTGGTTAAAGTAATTCAAAAGGCGCTAGAAAAAGCTGAGTTGCCTGCAGCATCTGTGCAGTACATCGAGAAGCCAGATCGTGAGCTTGTGTCTCAACTGCTTAAACTTGATGACTACGTAGATATGATCATTCCACGTGGTGGTGCGGGCCTGCACAAAATGTGTAAAGAGAACAGCACCATCCCTGTGATCATTGGTGGCTTTGGTATCAGTCATATTTTTGTTGATGAAAGTGCAGATATAGACAAGTCGTTGGTTGTGGTTGAAAACTCGAAAGTTCAACGTCCATCAGCATGTAACGCATTAGATACTCTACTGGTTCATGAAAAAGTGGCGTCAGAGTTCTTACCTAAATTGGCTGAGAAACTAAAAGGTCAGGTCGAGTTAGTCGCTGAACCAAAAGCGAAAGCTTTGCTAGCCAACGCAGATAAGCTGCGTGATGCGGCAGAAGGAGACTTTGATACGGAATGGTTAAGCTACACCCTTGGCGTGAAAGTGGTGACTGATGTGGTGGAAGCGATTGACCACATGCGTGTACACAATGCGAGCCATTCAGATGCCATCATGACGAACAGCCTTGAAAGCTCTGAGCGTTTCATTAACTCTGTGGGCTCTGCAGCTGTATACGTGAATGCGTCAACTCGCTTTACTGATGGTGCTCAATTTGGTTTGGGGGCGGAAGTGGCGGTATCGACTCAGAAACTGCATGCACGTGGCCCAATGGGCTTAGAAGAGCTAACCAGTTACAAATGGGTAGGCAAAGCAAACTACCTAGCACGTAGTTAACAAAATCTCGTATTTGCTTACGAAATAGGGGCCGTTTGGCCCTTTTGCTTTTAATCAGCAGGCGAATTCCGCTACACTAGCTTCAAATACTGGAGGTAGTATGCATTGTCCCTTTTGTTCCGAAAATGACACCAAAGTCATTGATTCTCGATTAGTAGCGGATGGCCATCAAGTGCGCCGTCGCCGTCAATGTTTGGCTTGTAGCGAGCGCTTCACAACGTTTGAAACTGCTGAATTGGTTATGCCAAAAGTCGTTAAATCGAACGGTAATCGTGAGCCTTTTAATGAAGATAAAATGGTGGGCGGCTTCCAAAGAGCGTTAGAAAAACGTCCGGTGAGTGCAGACTCCGTCGAATTGGCAATCAGCATGATTAAATCTCAGCTTCGAGCAACGGGTGAGCGAGAAGTCCCAAGCGAAATGATTGGTAACTTGGTGATGGATCAGCTTAAAGAGCTCGATAAAGTTGCATATATTCGTTTTGCATCCGTCTATCGCAGCTTTGAAGACATTCGAGACTTTTGGTGAAGAGATCGCCAAACTAGAAGATTAACTCAGTATTATATGTCTCAATTTACACCTCTAGATCATCAAATGATGCTGCGCGCGGTAAAGCTAGCCGAGCGTGGCCAATTTACTACAGCACCGAACCCCAATGTCGGGTGCATTATTGTCCGTGACGGCGAAATTGTCGGTGAAGGTTTCCATGCGCGAGCTGGCGAGCTCATGCCGAAGTGCACGCACTTCGAATGGCGAAGGATCTCACCGAGGGCGCGACGGTTTACGTGACTCTCGAGCCATGTTCGCATTTTGGCCGCACACCACCTTGTTCTCTTGCACTCATAGAAGCGAAAGTTGCGAAAGTGATTTGTGCGATGGAAGACCCGAACCCGAAGGTATCTGGGCGCGGTATTCGTATGCTACGTGATGCCGGAATTGACGTCCAAGTCGGTCTGTTAGAACAAGATGCACATAAGCTCAATACGGCGTTCATCAAGCGAATGAAAGGCACTCTGCCGTTTGTCCAACTAAAGATGGGAGCAAGCCTTGATGGGCAAACCGCTCTTGCGAATGGGCAAAGCCAGTGGATTACCTCCACACAAGCTCGACGTGATGTTCAAGTTTATCGTGCCAAGTCATGTGCCGTACTCTCAACCAGCCAAACCGTTATCGAAGACAATGCATCGCTCAATGTTCGTTGGGAAGAACTCCCAGAATCAATTCAGTTCCAATATAGTAAGGACTCATTGAGGCAGCCAACTCGCGTGATACTCGATAGTAAGGCGAACTTGTCAGAAAATGCTAAATTACTGTCGACTGACGGGCCGATCTTATTACTAAACGGCAAAGGGAGCTCGAAGTCTACAGAGCAGCAAGAGTCTGCAGAACAGATAACTCGCGCCGTTGGCCCTGTAGATAGCCAAGGGCAGTTTAAGCTAAGAGAGACATTAGAGAGCTTAGTTCTCGACCATCACATCAACCAGCTGTGGGTTGAAGCGGGTGCCACACTGGCAAGCTCTCTGCTGAAAGAGCAGCTAGTCGATGAAATCGTACTCTATTTAGCGCCTAAACTGATGGGGAGCGATGGTCGCGGGCTATTCGGCGCTCTAGGTTTAGAGTCTATGGCTGATATCATTGAACTTGATATTACAGATATTCGAAAAGTTGGCGCAGATATTCGTATTGTGGCGACAGTGAATTACCAAGAAGATTAATTATGTTTACAGGAATTGTAGAGGCAGTAGGCACGCTTGCTGCTATCACACCAAAAGGTGAAGACATCAGCGTAACCGTGAATGTTGGTAAGCTGGATATGTCGGACGTGAAGCTCGGTGACAGTATTGCAACCAACGGTGTTTGCTTAACTGTGGTGGCTTTTGATGAGCAGAGCTACAGCGCAGACTTGTCGTTAGAAACTCTTAATAAAACGGGCTTTGCTGACTATCAGGTCGGTGGCAAGGTGAACCTAGAGAAAGCGATGCTGCCAACCACGCGTTTTGGTGGACATATTGTGTCAGGTCACGTCGATGGCGTTGGTGAGATTGTTGAGCGTAATCCTGTTGGCCGCGCAATTGAGCTGTGGGTATCTATGCCAACAGAGCTAAGCAAATACGTGGCAGAGAAAGGCTCGATTACCGTCGATGGCATCAGTTTGACGATTAATGATCTGCGTAAGAACGCGTTTAAACTCACCATCGTGCCGCATACTTCTGAAGAGACAACTATCGATGAATTCCAAGTGGGCCGGAAGGTAAACTTGGAAGTCGATGTACTCGCACGATACATGGAGCGTTTACTGCTTTCCAAACAAGAACAACAAGAACCTGAGTCGCGTTTGACGATGGAATTTTTACAACAAAATGGTTTCGCTTAAAGCCAGTTGCAACCAATACTGTGAGTCTAGGAATACATCATGCCAATTAGTACACCACAAGAGATCATCGAAGATATTCGTTTAGGTAAAATGGTTATCCTGATGGATGACGAAGATCGTGAAAATGAAGGCGATCTAATCATGGCGGCAGAAATGATTACGCCTGAAGCGATCAACTTTATGGCGACATTTGGCCGTGGTTTGATCTGCCTTACGATGACCAAAGAACGTTGTGAGCGTTTGGGCTTGCCGCCAATGGTTCAAGACAACAATGCGCAATACACCACAAACTTTACCGTTTCTATTGAAGCGGCTGAAGGTGTTACAACGGGTATCTCTGCTGCAGACCGCGCTCTAACCGTTCAGGCTGCCGTGGCTAAAGAAGCGAAAGCGGCGGATCTTGTGCAGCCGGGTCATATTTTCCCTCTTGCCGCTCAAGAAGGTGGGGTACTGACTCGTGCGGGACATACTGAAGCGGGCTGTGATTTAGCTCGTCTAGCAGGATTAGAACCGGCATCAGTTATTGTTGAAATTTTGAATGATGACGGCACTATGGCACGTCGTCCAGACTTGGAAATTTTTGCGGAGAAGCACGGCATCAAGTTAGGCACGATTGCAGATTTGATCGAGTACCGTAACAACACAGAGACAACCATTGAGCGTGTAGCACAATGTCATCTACCAACAGAGTTTGGCGATTTTGAGCTAGTGACGTACCGAGACACTATCGATAATCAAATTCACTATGCGCTGCAAAAAGGTGATCTTGATGGTGATGAAGCACCGCTAGTTCGTGTTCACCTGCAAGACACTTTCACTGATTTGCTTCACAGTGACCGTAATGCTGAGCGCAGCTGGACGCTTGATGGCGCTATGCAAAAGATTGGTAAAGAAGGCGGTGTGCTTATCATCCTTGGTAATGAGGAATCGACAGACCTGCTTATCCACCGTGTGAAGATGTTCGAACAGCAAGATAAAGGTGAAGCGCCAACGCTTGCTAAGAAGCAGGGGACATCTCGCCGTGTTGGTGTTGGTTCTCAAATCCTAGCAGACCTTGGTGTGCATGATATGCGTTTACTGTCGTCGAGCAATAAGAAATACCATGCCTTGGGTGGCTTTGGTTTGAACGTTGTTGAGTACGTTTGTAAATAATAATCTGGCGAGATCTTAGGGTTTAAGCTTAGTCGGTAAGCAAGTAAGATCTCGCTCTAATTTGTATTAGATATCGCTCACAGTTTTGTGATAGAATCCGGCGATTCTCACTTGATGAACATAGTTAAAGGAAGGCTTATGAAAGTGATCGAGGGTGGCTTCCCAGCGCCAAATGCAAAAATTGCTATCGTTATTTCTCGTTTCAACAGTTTTATTAACGAAAGTTTACTTTCTGGTGCAATCGATACTTTAAAGCGTCACGGACAAGTTAGCGAAGACAACATCACTGTTGTACGTTGTCCTGGGGCAGTAGAACTTCCACTGGTTGCGCAGCGCGTAGCAAAAACAGGTAAGTTCGATGCGATTGTATCTTTAGGTACAGTTATTCGTGGCGGTACGCCTCATTTCGACTATGTTTGTAGTGAATGTAATAAAGGTTTGGCTCAAGTGTCTATGGAATACTCTCTTCCAGTAGCATTTGGTGTCCTAACTGTTGATACGATCGATCAAGCTATTGAACGCGCAGGAACCAAGGCTGGTAACAAGGGTGCAGAAGCTGCACTAAGCGCACTTGAGATGATCAATCTTCTTTCTGAAATCGATTCCTAATGGGGGCCAGTGTGAAACCAGCCGCACGTCGTAATGCACGTCAATTTGCTCTACAAGCAATTTATTCTTGGCAAATTACTAAAGAAAATGTTGCCACAGTTGAAGAACAATTCTTATCTGGTGGTAAGTATGATGAAGAAGAGCATCATGCTGCTGAGCCTGCGCTTGTTGCACCAGAGACAGACGTAGCTTACTTCCGCGATCTTTTGGCTGGCGTTGCTCTGAGTCACATGGAATTAGACAGCAAACTGCGTCCATATGTTTCTCGTCCAATGCAGGACTTGGATCTAATGGAACTTGCGCTACTTCGCCTAGCGATGTACGAAATGACTCGTCGTGATGATGTCCCTTACAAAGTGGTCATCAACGAAGCGATTGAGTTAGCAAAAGTATTTGCTGCAGAAGATAGTCACAAGTTTATCAACGGTGTGCTTGATAAAGCAGCACCGCACGTACGTAAAAAATAATTCGTACGTTAGAAAAGAAAGGTCAGCATATGCTGGCCTTTTTTGTTATTGTCGTAAGCTCTTTTTCTTACCGTTAGCATTATGTCTGGTGAATTTAATCTCATAGAGAAGTACTTCGAAAATCGACAAGCCAATCGTGACGATGTGTTGCTGTCGTTAGGTGATGACTGTGCGTTGGTGAAAGCCCCGAGCGACATGGAAATCGCCATCAGTACCGATACTTTGGTTGCGGGCACGCACTTCTTAAAATCGGCAAACCCAGCATGGGTCGCGCACAAAGCGTTGGCGTCGAATATCAGTGATTTGGCCGCAATGGGGGCAACGCCTGCGTGGCTTTCTTTTGCTTTAACCATGCCTGAACCGGATGAAGAGTGGCTAGCACCTTTCTGTGATGCTTTTTTTGAACTAGCAAACCAATATGGTATCCAATTAATTGGCGGTGACACGACGAAAGGTCCGTTAAGCTTAACGCTGACGGTGCAAGGTATAGTGCCCTCAGGGCTCGCCTTGAAGCGAAGTGGTGCATCAGAGGGTGATACAGTATGGGTAAGTGGTTATCTAGGCCATGCTCATGCCGGATTGGATGTGGTACTTGATGAGCAGCATGCATCTAAGCCGAATGCCCAAACGCTAGAACGTCTTCATTATCTATCAGAACCACGAGTGTCTCTCGGCGAGTCATTACGCGGTGTGGCAAGTGCTGCTATCGATATTTCTGATGGTGTAGCATCGGATCTGCGTCATATTCTAGCGCGTTCAAAAGTCGGAGCTTCCATTGACGTTAATAAATTGCCTATCACTAACGAACTGATCAGCTTTGTAGGCAGTAAGTCAAAAGCTCAGCAATACGCACTTGTAAGTGGTGAAGAGTACGAGCTGTGTTTTACTATTCCGAAAGACAAGTTGGCACTGTTCGAATCGAAAACGAAGTGTTTGAATGTACCACTGACATGCATTGGTCAGCTAACCGATAGCGATCAACTTGAGTTACACAACAATGGGCAAGCTCTCGACTGGCGCTTGTCTGGTTATGACCATTTTAAAGGAAGCAAATGAGTAACCCTTTAGCGAAAATATCTCTTTCTAATCCGTGGCATTTGTTAGCAACCGGTTTTGGTAGCGGATTGTCTCCCGTTATTCCGGGAACCATGGGAACTGTCGCAGCGATACCCTTTTATCTACTTTTAGTTCAGCTGCCTCTCCCTATTTACATGGCCATTGTGGTGATTTCGTGCGTGATCGGAATCAAGATATGCCAAGTGACATCAGACGATATGGGCGTACACGATCACGGCTCCATTGTTTGGGATGAGTTTGCTGGCTTCTGGTTGACTATGCTAGTGATACCTATGCTAGGTATTTCGCCATTTGAATGGAAGTGGTTGGCTGCTGGTTTTGTGTTATTCCGCTTCTTCGATATGGTAAAACCATGGCCAATTGGTTGGCTGGATAAGCGCGTTCACGGCGGCTTGGGCATTATGATTGATGATATTGTTGCAGGCGCGATGGCAGGGTTAGCACTGTTTCTGCTTGGCGGATACCTAGGTTGGGTGTAGGCCTTACAGAGGGCTAGTCTGACGCTAAAGCAAAAAGGGTTGATAGCATATCAACCCTTTTTTGCTTCTGTTATTTGAGTTTTTCGAGATCCGATTCGATCTCTGCGATCTTGCTAGATACCACTTTCTCGAGGTGGCGAAGGTCGGTAAGAATCTTCTGCTTTACATCCACTTCAGCTACTTTTTCAGGCTTGGTGAGTGTGTTTAATTCATCAATCACTAAGGTGAGGTTACGGTTTATCTCAGTCACTTCCTTGTATTTGTGACTGCCGCTATCCACGAGTACATTCTTGATTTGTCGCGGATACTTGAATTTAACACTTTTCGCAAACAACTCTCCTTTTTGCTTACGAAAATAGATTTTTAAGACATCCTTGTGGGCTTCTTGACGAAGAGAGTAACGCTCGATCTGCTTAGGATCATGAATACCTAAGCCGGTGAGGTTTGGATACATAGGCGACCTCTATTAGTGTTTTCATCTTAGTAACATTACTGTTTACTGTAGCAGCCTAATAGAGTGTCAGGTAGCTGATATTGCTATCAACCACCTGAGTTGTGGTCGAGATCTCGCTTACTAAATGAACATTGCTAGCGTATTTCCCTGTCCTTTGGCCTTTCGATGTTGGAACCGACTAGTTCGGGGCGATTTCTGCGATATTTTCTTTCAGTAAGCGGCTGAGTGCTTGTTGCTGGTCCTCATCGAGTTGTCCACCAGCAGGACTGGTAATGATGAATAAGTCCTCTGCACGTTCGCCGATGGTCGTGATTTTCGCTGCATGAAGATTGATACCTAGGTCGTAAAACGTCGCGCCGACAACCGCAAGCAGACCTGGCGTATCCAGTGCCACAAACTCCATCAACGTGCGCTTCTTGCTCTTTGTTGGTAGAAAGTCGACTCGAGTTTTGACATTAAAGTGCTGCAAGTTGCGAGGAGTTCGGCGAGTTTTGATTTTGGTTGGCCTGCCGTCTTCTAATACATGGATGAGGTGTTTGATGACCGCTTTGTGGCGGGTTTCATCGATGGCCTCGCCGTTTTGGTCTAATACCATGAAGGTATCGAGGACAAAACCATCTTTGCTTGTCATTACTTGAGCGTCATGTACGTTGAAGTTTCGTCTATCCAGCTCAGCTACCACGGTCGCAAACAGTGCTGGTTGGTCCTTACAGTAGACGAAGACCTCAGTGCCACCTCGAGTCGCTTTCTTACTGATTAGAATGACGGGTTTATTTGGGTCGTCTTGGTTTAGGAGGTTACTACAGTGCCAAGCGATTTGTTTGTGGGTATGCCTTAGGAAGTAGTCAGCTTTAAAACGTTGCCAGAGGACTTCCACTTCACGTGCTGTGAATCCTTCCTTACGAAGTAGGGCAGAAGCCATTTGCTGGTTATGGCGAATTCGGTCACGTACATCGACTGGGTTTTCTAACCCGCGGCGAAGTGCACGTTGAGTCGAGTGGAAAAGCTCAGCAAGCAAGGTACGTTTCCAGCTGTTCCAAAGCTCTGGGTTGGTCGCGCAGATATCGGCGACGGTCAAACAAACCAAGTACTCTAAGTACTCTTCATCACGGACCTTCTTGGCAAACTCGGTAATGACTTCTGGATCATAAATATCGCGTCGTTGCGCGGTTACTGACATGAGTAAGTGGTTACGGACCAGCCAAGCAACTAATTTGGACTCTGGCTTCGACAGCCCATGTTCTATACAAAAATCGTAAGCTTCACCTTCTCCTATAACCGAGTGGTCTCCGCCACGGCCTTTACCGATATCATGGAAAATTGCCGCAATAATAAGCAGTTCTTTCTTTTGAATTCGGGGGTAGACCTCACAACAGATAGGATGCTTTTCACGGTTCTTAGCATAGCTAAAGGTATTGATGTGTTTAAGAAGGCGAATACTATGTTCATCGACGGTGTAAACATGGAATAGATCGAATTGCATCTGTCCAACGATTTGGCTCCATTGAGGCAAGTAGGCGGCCAGCACGCCAAGTTTATGCATCAAGCTAAAGGCTTTATGCAGTGCGTTAGGGTGACGTACCAGTTCCATAAAGCGTTCTCTTGCCGCCGGAATAGTATGTAAGAACTTATTGAGTCTTCGCCTAGCGGTTCTTAGCTGTCTTAAGGTGGATGGCGCAACGCCTTCAATGGTGGAATCATTGGCGATATGGATGAACATATCCAATATTGTCTCGGGGCGAGCCTGGAAAAGAGCAGGTTTTCTGGCTTCAATTAAATGGCCACGCCTTAAAAAATCGTCATCTAAGATTTCTGGAGCTGCTTCGACACCGTTGTTTAAAATCGCTTGGTCAAAGAGTTTAAGCAGCATCTTATTGAGTTCAGCGACACGCCTTAGTGTGCGATAGAACTCTTTCATCATCATTTCAACGCCGCGGTTGCCTTCGCCTTGAAAGCCAAGACTCTCCGCCACATGAGCTTGATGGGCAAAGGTTAGTCGGTTGTCGTAGCGCTTCAGTTCAATGTGAAGAGCGAAACGAACGCGCCACAAGAAGTCTTGGCATTCAACTAATTCACGGTATTCAGCGTCGGTTAAAAAGCCGTAACGACTCATTTCTAGTAGCGAAGTTGCACCAAAGTGGCGTCTGGCGACCCAACTCAGGGTATGAATGTCCCTTAAACCCCCTGGTGTTGATTTGATATCAGGCTCTAAGTTGTAGGTCGTGTCGTGGTAGCGCGAATGACGACTACGCTGTTCGTCGACTTTGGCTTTGTAGAAGATTTCGCTCGGCCAAAAAGTTTTTGAATGAATCTGCGTTTTTAGTTGCTGAAAGGTTTCTTCACAGCCACACAGCAGCCGTGCCTCTTGAAGGTTAGTGGCAACGGTTAAGTCTTCTTTCCCGATTTCGATGCACTCATCAATAGTTCTCACCGCGTGGCCCACTTCTAGACGCAAATCCCATAGTAGAGTGATAAATTGGCTAACATTCTCGGCAAGATTATCTGGAAGGCGCTTTTGGGACACAACAAGAATATCAATATCTGAAAGCGGGTGAAGTTCACCCCGACCATACCCACCTACTGCCACAAGGCTAATGTGAGGTAATCGAGCAAAACCATAGTAGGCCCATAAGCGATTAAGCAGAGAATCCATGTACTCAGAGCGACCAAGAACTAAATCGGTCACTGGGTGATGATTGAGAAATTCAGTCTTTTGGTGCTCAGCAAAGTTTTCGAGTTGTAATTTTAAATTACTAAGTTCAATTTGTTGCTCAGTGAACTCAACTGGAGATTGGTAGGGCATAACAGCGATCCATGCATATTAAAGTCCGTTAAGAACCTCAATTTATCAAATCGGGAAGCGGAAAAAAATATCCCAGTCGGTGACTGGGATATTGGTGGAAGAAGTTTAATTGTTTAACAAGCGTGGAATCGTGTCATCGCTTCGCAGCGTAAGAACTTCACAGCCTGTTTTAGTGACGAGAATAGTGTGTTCCCACTGCGCCGACTTTTTGCCGTCGCCGGTGTATACCGTCCAATTATCTTCTATATCAACGCTACAACCGAACTTACCTGCATTAATCATTGGCTCGATGGTGAAACACATCCCTTCTTTTAGAACACGGCGGTCGTGGTTCTTGTAATGAACAACCTGCGGCTCCTCATGGAACTCATCACCAATGCCGTGACCACAGAAGTCTTTAACGATAGAGAACTTGTTACGTGGGTTCTTCTTGTTGTTCTCTTTGATGTATTTTTCGATTGCAGTGCCGATGTCACCAACAGTTGCGCCAGGTTTTACTTTACGCATACCAATGTACAGTGCTTCTTGCGCGACCATAGAAAGGCGTTTGTCTGCTGGAGAAACGTCACCCACGAGGAACATTTTTGAGGTATCACCGTGGTAACCTTCTGGGCGAGTAGAGAGATCAACATTTTCGTCATTAGGAACGATTACTGTGATATCAACGTTGACGATGTCGCCACTTTTCAAAACAGCTGGTTTTAGCTGGCCATTTGCGCCCATCTCGTCTTGAGAGGCAGGAATACCGTGACAAACGATATGATTGATTGAAGTACAAATTGATTTTGGAAAACCATGGTAATCAAGTGGTGCTGAGTAAGCGCCACGTTCCAGAGCGTAGTTATGACAGATGTCATTGAGCTCTTCCGTGGTTACGCCTTCTTTCACGTGAGGCTCAATCATTTCGAGGATTTCAGCGGCCAGTTTGCCTGCAATGCGCATACGTTCGATTTCGTCAGCGGTTTTGATCTTGATTGTCATCAGTATTCTCTATCTACTTCGCTAGTACTCTAAGGTACGAATTTTGCGGTATTCTAACAGGATGCATTTAAAATGTGTATGTTGCGCACATTCACTCGTAGCATGAATCGTTCACAACATTGCCGCGATTAAGGGAAATATCGACTTTTTACTAGCCAAATTGCCCAGAAATATGGTATAAAGCGCGCCGGAAACATGGTCTGTTCTCTCCACTTCCTTTAATGTTAGCGGCGAAGCGGCTCAGTTCCACTAAACTTATATCTTTAAATCACACACATTCCGACACATGTTCCGGGGTGCCCGCCATTAAGGTAGGGTCGGATACATGGGGGATGTGGAGGCCTAACCCCATAGAGGATTTTAAAATGGCAACTGTATCAATGCGCGATATGCTTAAAGCTGGTGTTCACTTCGGTCACCAAACTCGTTACTGGAACCCAAAGATGAAGCCATTCATCTTCGGTGCTCGTAACAAAGTACATATCATCAACCTAGAAAAAACTGTACCAATGTTCAACGACGCTCTAGCTGAACTAGCTAAAGTTGGCGAGAAGAAAGGTAAAGTTCTATTTGTTGGTACTAAGCGCGCTGCATCTGAAGCTGTTAAAGAAGCTGCTATCGCAAGCAACCAGTTTTACGTTAACAACCGCTGGTTAGGCGGTATGCTAACTAACTACAAAACTGTTCGTCAGTCTATCAAGCGTCTAAAAGACCTAGAAGCTCAAGCTCAAGACGGTACTTTCGACAAGCTAACTAAGAAAGAAGCTCTAATGCGTACTCGCGAAATGGAGAAGCTAGAGAAATCTCTTGGTGGTATCAAAGACATGGGCGGCCTACCAGACGCTCTATTCGTAATCGACGCTGATCACGAGCACATTGCAGTTAAAGAAGCAAACAACCTAGGTATCCCAGTTTACGCTGTAGTTGATACTAACTCTAACCCAGATGGTGTTGATTTCGTTATCCCTGGTAACGACGATGCTATCCGTGCAGTACAGCTTTACCTAAACGCTGCTGCTCAATCGGTTACAGAAGGTCGTAACAAAGACGTAGCTGTAGCTGCTGAAAAAGACGGTTTCGTAGAAGCTGAATAATAGCGGCTCTGTGTCACACTTGGTTTATGCGAAATGCTGTTGCAACATAAACTAAGTTATAGTTAGCATCAGGGGCCGATAATGTAGGCCCCTGATTTTTACCAAATCCAGAATTGACTGAGGAATAGAGAATGGCTGTAACTGCTGCTCTAGTTAAAGAACTTCGCGAGCGCACTGGCGCTGGCATGATGGAATGTAAGAAAGCGCTTGTTGAAGCAAACGCTGACATCGAACTAGCAATTGAAAACATGCGCAAATCTGGCGCAGCGAAAGCAGCTAAGAAAGCTGGTAACGTTGCTGCTGAAGGCGCAATCATCATTAAAGAAGAAAACGGCGTAGCTGTTCTTCTTGAAGTTAACTGTCAAACTGACTTCGTAGCAAAAGATGCTAGCTTCACTGCATTTGCAGAAGAAGTTGCAGCTGCTGCAGTTGCTTCTAAAGCGTCTGCTGAAGAGCTACAAGCTCAATTCGAAGAAACTCGCGTAGCACTTGTTGCTAAGATCGGTGAGAACATCAACATCCGTCGCGTACAATACGTTGAAGGTGGCGCTCTAGCTTCTTACCGTCACGGTGAGAAAATCGGTGTTGTTGTTGCAGGTTCAGGCGATGCTGAAACTCTTAAGCATGTTGCAATGCACGTTGCTGCTTCTCGTCCAGAGTTCGTTAACCCAGAAGACGTACCTGCAGACGTAGTTGAAAAAGAGAAAGCGGTTCAAGTTGAAATCGCAATGAACGAAGGCAAGCCTGCTGAAATCGCTGAGAAGATGGTTGTTGGCCGTATGAAGAAATTTACGGGCGAAATCTCTCTAACTGGTCAAGCGTTCATCATGGAACCTAAGAAGACTGTTGGCGATCACCTGAAAGAAAAAGGTGCTTCTGTAACTACGTTCGTTCGCCTAGAAGTAGGTGAAGGTATCGAGAAAGCTGCAGAAATGAGCTTCGCTGACGAAGTAGCAGCAGTTCAAAAAGGTTAATCTTTTGAACTTTGCGTAATATTAGACCGTAGCCTAGGCTGCGGTCTTTTTACGAATGGCTATCGTGATTTAAATGAACAACGATTAGTCGTAATGAATAGATATAGAGCAAACGTTGCCTTGTTTCTATTCATGACTGCTAATCAACAACTCTCATATTTGGAAGGTAAACTCCATGACTACAAACCCTAAACCAGCATATCAACGCATCCTGTTAAAACTGAGTGGTGAAGCTCTTCAAGGCGAAGAAGGTTTTGGTATTGACCCAACGATTCTAGATCGTATGGCGCAAGAGATTAAAGAGCTCGTTGAACTTGGTGTACAAGTTGGTGTGGTTATCGGTGGTGGTAACCTTTTCCGTGGTGCAGGCCTTGCAGAAGCAGGTATGAATCGCGTTGTTGGTGATCATATGGGTATGCTAGCAACAGTGATGAATGGCCTAGCAATGCGTGATGCACTTCACCGTGCTTATGTAAATGCGCGTGTAATGTCTGCAATTCCTCTGAAGGGTGTGTGTGATGATTACAACTGGGCAGACGCAATCAGCCAGCTACGTCAAGGCCGTGTTGTGATTTTCTCTGCGGGTACAGGTAACCCATTCTTCACTACTGATTCTGCAGCGTGTTTACGTGGTATCGAGATCGAAGCGGATGTTGTATTGAAAGCAACAAAAGTTGATGGTGTATTTACAGCTGACCCAGTAGCAAACCCAGATGCAGAGCTGTATGATAAGCTATCTTACACAAGCGTTCTTGAAAAAGAACTGAAAGTTATGGACTTAGCAGCCTTCACTCTTGCACGCGATCATAAAATGCCAATCCGTGTTTTCAACATGAACAAGCCAGGTGCGCTTCGTCGTGTAGTTATGGGTGAAACTGAAGGCACGCTAATCAGCGACGCTGAATAATTAGATTCAATGCTGCCAACTGTGATGTTGGTAGCTTTGCCTTTGAATGATGACAGATTAGTCTTTGTTTAGGACAGAACACAAATTTAAGGTGAAATTGTGATTAACGAAATCAAACAAGACGCTCAAGAGCGTATGGAAAAAAGTGTTGAAGCACTAAAAAATAACCTAGCAAAAGTTCGTACAGGTCGTGCTCATCCAAGCCTTCTATCTGGTATCTCAGTTGAGTACTACGGTACACAAACACCACTTAACCAAGTGGGTAACGTTGTTGCTGAAGATGCTCGTACACTTGCAATCACAGTATTCGACAAAGAACTTGCACCTAAAGTAGAAAAAGCGATCATGCAGTCTGACCTTGGCCTAAACCCAATGTCTGCGGGTACTGTAATTCGCATCCCTCTTCCACCACTAACAGAAGAGCGTCGTAAAGACCTAGTTAAAATTGTACGTGGTGAAGCTGAAGGTGGCCGTGTTGCAATTCGTAACATTCGTCGTGATGCAAACAGCGAACTTAAAGCGCTACTAAAAGACAAAGAGATCTCAGAAGACGAAGATCGTAAAGCACAAGATGAGATTCAAAAGATCACTGATGCTGCTGTTAAGAACGTAGATGACGTTCTTGCGTCAAAAGAAAAAGAGCTAATGGAAGTTTAATCCATAGCGTTACATCGTTGAAAAACGCTGTGCTCGCAGCACAGCGTTTTTTTGTGCTACTCTGACTCCTCGATTCAATTCAGCTGTTCCTATATGCAAAACTCTCAAATTTCCTCAGACTCTCTACCGCAACATATCGCTATCATTATGGACGGCAATGGCCGCTGGGCTAAAGAGCAAGGGAAGCCACGTGTATTCGGTCACAAGAATGGTGTTACCGCCGTACGCAAGACTATCAATGCCGCTGTGCGACTTAATATCAAAGCAGTGACACTATTTGCATTTAGCAGTGAGAACTGGCAACGACCTGAGGAAGAAGTGGGGTTATTGATGGAGTTATTCATCTCTGTACTTTCTACAGAGGTCAAAAAGCTTCACAAGAACAATTTAAGACTTCGAGTGATTGGCGATAAAACTCGTTTTAGTTCGCGATTGCAGAAAAAAATTCAAGACGCAGAGCAGTTAACTGCGAATAATACAGGTATGGTGATCAACATTGCGGCAAACTACGGCGGCAAATGGGACATCTTACAAGCGACAAAGCAGCTTGCACAAAAAGCTGTTGACGGCGAGCTTACTGTTGATGAGATCTCGGAAGAGATGATGACTCAGTGCTTAACAATGGCTGACATACCAGAGGTTGATCTACTAATACGAACGAGCGGTGAATGCCGTATTAGTAATTTTATGCTTTGGCAGCTTGCTTACGCTGAAATGTACTTTACTCCAATCTATTGGCCTGAATTTAACGAAGACAGCCTCGCTGACGCAGTATCTTGGTTTGTAAATCGTGAAAGACGATTTGGCTGTACCGGAGAGCAAGTAAAAGCTCTGATGAATAATCAATAAAGGGTTGATTTGATTTGAAACAACGCATCATAACCGCGCTGATTTTAGCTCCCCTAGTTATCTTGGGGATTTTTAAGTTACCTATGTTGGCTTTTGTAGCCGCGATTGCAGCAGTAGCGACTATTGGTTACTGGGAATGGACTCAGTTTGTCGAACATAAATCTCGTTATGTTGCTCTAGTTCCTGCTCTACTAATCAGTGCGCTCAGTCTTTTTTTAATCCCTTTTGATATAGAAAGCCTCAATCAGCTGCTTCCATCTCACTACTTAGTCCTTTTGGTTGGGTGTCTTTGGTGGGTAGCATCGAGTATTTTGGCGATTACCTATCCTAAATCGCGCCCATTATGGGAAAGCTCTAATATTGCTCGTCATCTGTTCGGCATTCTGACCCTATTACCTTTCTTCTGGAGCGTGATACTGCTCCGCGCTGAAGGCATTGACGCAAATCCATACCATGGGGCTAAGTTGGTTCTGTTTGTATGCTTTATTGTGTGGGCGGCAGACAGTGGTGCTTACTTTGCGGGAAAAAGTTTGGGCAAACGAAAAATGGCCCCGCATGTCAGTCCGAATAAAACGATTGAAGGTTTAATTGGCGGTATTATTACCGCAGTGATTGTTGCTTGGTTTAGTGCGCAATGGTTTGACCTACAATTTAGTAGCCCCTTTGTCATGATTATGATTACCTTAGTTACGGTTGTCATATCGGTATTGGGTGACTTGGTCGAAAGTATGTTCAAGCGGGTATCAGGCATCAAGGATAGCAGTAACATTATTCCAGGCCATGGTGGTGTTCTTGACCGTATCGATAGTTTGACGGCTGCCTTCCCCGTTTTTGCTTTTCTGTATTTCATTTTCTAAATTAAAGGCAAGATTTTCTTGCCTTTTCTAATAGCGGTTTCAATTCATGCGTAAGCTAACAATCCTTGGTGCGACTGGCTCCATAGGCGCAAGTACTTTTAAAGTTGTGGGCCAAAACCCAACTGAATTCTCTATTGTTGCTCTTGTAGCGGGTACTAACGTGGAGAAAATGGCTGAGTTATGCATGCAATGGAAGCCGAAATACGCGGTAATGGCTACCGAGCAGGCAGCAAAAGCCTTACAAGTGGTACTTGCTAAGCTTCAGGTAAAAATAGAAGTCCGCTTTGGTGTCGATGCGATGTGCGAAGTGAGCGCATTTGATGAAGTTGACACCGTGATGGCTGCGATTGTTGGCGCTGCGGGTTTATTGCCTACCATGGCCGCGGTAGAAGCAGGTAAGCGCGTACTACTGGCAAACAAAGAAGCATTGGTCATGTCTGGCCAACTGTTTATCGATGCCGTTGAACGCTCTGGTGCCGAATTGCTGCCTGTTGATAGCGAACACAATGCCATTTTCCAATGCTTGCCAGCAAGTGCTCAAACAAAAATGGGGCGTTGTGATCTCGCCAAAGAGGGGATTAGTCATATTTTGCTGACTGGCTCAGGCGGTCCGTTCCGTTACAGTGACCTTTCGGAATTAGAGATTGTCACTCCTGAACAAGCAATCGCTCACCCTAACTGGTCTATGGGGCCTAAGATTTCAGTAGATTCCGCCACAATGATGAACAAAGGTTTAGAGTTCATCGAAGCGAAATGGTTGTTCAACGCAAAGCAAGAGCAGCTCAAGGTTCTTATTCACCCCCAATCTGTTATTCACTCTATGGTTCAGTACCAAGATGGCTCTGTGCTTGCCCAGATGGGGGAGCCAGATATGGCGACGCCGATAGCACTCACTCTTTCATACCCAGAACGTATTCCAGCAGGCGTTAAGCCTTTGGATTTCACACAAGTGGGTGAGCTGACGTTTTTAGCACCAGACTATAACCGTTATCCTTGCCTAGAACTTGCAATGCAAGCTTGTTATGAAGGGCAACATGCAACGACCTCACTCAATGCAGCGAATGAGATCGCTGTCGCTGCCTTCCTTGATAACGCGATACGATTCACAGACATCGCTCGTATTAACCATCATGTAATGTCAAAAGTGTGCGCGACAAACAGCCAGTTGCACAGCCATGACTTGGAAAGCTTATTGGACCTAGATAGAATGGCCCGAGTTATTGCCAGCGAAACGGTCCGCGAGTATTCACGATGAACGACATTCTTTGGAATTTTGCCTCTTTTGTCATTGCACTGGGCATACTAGTTGCTGTCCATGAGTTTGGCCATTTTTGGGTTGCTAGACGTTGCGGTGTCAAAGTTGAAAAGTTTTCGATAGGTTTTGGTAAGTCTATCTGGCAGCGTACGGGTAAAGATGGCACCGAATATAGCATCTCTATGATTCCCCTTGGTGGATATGTCAAAATGCTCGATGGTCGAGTTGACGATGTCCCTGCGCAGCAACAGCAGTTTGCTTTTGATAAAAAGCCACTTTGGCAACGTACATCAATTGTAGCCGCTGGCCCGATGTTTAACTTTATATTCGCCATCGTGGCTTATTGGTTAGTTTTCCTCATTGGCGTGCCTGCTGTTAAGCCTGTTGTTGGCCAAGTAACCCCAAGTTCTATTGCAGCTGAAGCCGGCCTTGAACCAGGTATGGAACTTAAAGCAATATCTGGCGTCAAAACTGCGGATTGGGAATCGGTGCAAATGCGCCTAATTTCCCATATTGGCGATCGTCAGCTGACTATGACGGTTGCACCAGCAGAAGGTATTGGCTTAGAGCAAACTAAAACATTATCGCTTGAGAACTGGAACTTTGACCCAGAAAAAGAGTCTGCAATGGGGGCGCTTGGTTTTGTGCCTTACACCCCAGAAATCGTCCCAACACTGACGAATGTGTCAGAGGGTGGAGCAGGTTCGAAAGCAGGGCTACAAATCGGTGATACTCTCGTTGCCATTGAAGGTAAAGCCATTGAGCAATGGAATGATGTGGTCACTGCTATTCAGAATAGCCCGAATGCACCGCTCAATATGACGGTTGAACGATCAGGCCAGAACCTTGAGATTCGACTTATCCCAGAAAGTAGGGATGTAGGGCAAGGTAATGTACAAGGCTTTGCTGGAATTGCCCCTCAAGTCTCAGAATGGCCGGATAACTATCGATTTGAACTCCAATTTGGTGTAATTGAATCTATCGGTAAAGCTTTCGATAAGACGGTACAAGTTGTCGGCTTAACCGCGGGAATGCTAAAGAAACTCGTGGTTGGCGATGTTGGATTAAATAACTTAAGTGGCCCTATATCGATAGCGAAAGGCGCGGGAGCAACCGCGGATTATGGTTTAGTTTATTTCTTAGGTTTTTTAGCTCTGATTAGCGTTAACTTGGGAATTATTAATTTGGTACCACTGCCGATGTTAGATGGTGGTCACCTACTGTTTTATGCAATTGAGGCTATCATTCGCCGACCAGTACCAGAAAAAGTACAAGAAATCGGTTTCCGTATTGGTGGCGTGATCATTTTCTCGTTGATGGCGATTGCAATATTTAACGATTTTACTCGCCTCTAACCCGGGCAATAGTTGTAGTAAGGACTAACTAAAACAAGTATGGCGATGAAAAAATTAGCGCTAGCAACACTGTTGGCCAGCAGTGTTTCAGTGACCAGTGTTGCTGCAAGTGAGACGGATGGCTTTGTCGTTGAAGATATCAAAATTGAAGGTCTTCAGCGTGTTGCTTTGGGTGCTGCCCTCCTTAATATGCCTGTGCGAATCGGTGACAATGTTGATGGGCAAAACGTGGCGGAAATTATCCGCGCTTTATATGCGTCAGGTAATTTCGAAGATGTGAAAGTACTTCGCGATGGTGATGTTCTGGTTGTTCAAGTGAAAGAGCGCCCTACGGTGGCGAGCATTTCTTTCTCAGGCAATAAGGCGATTAAAGATGAACAACTGCAGCAAAACTTAGACGCATCCGGTGTTCGCATTGGTGAAGCTTTGGATCGCACTGCGCTGGCGAACATTGAAAAAGGTTTAGAAGACTTTTACTACAGTGTTGGTAAATACAACGCAACTGTACAAGCGGTTGTTACTCCTCTTCCTCGAAATCGTTCTGACCTTAAATTTGTTTTTACCGAAGGTGTGTCGGCAAAAATTAAGCAGATCAACTTTATCGGCAATGAAGTTTTTAGTGATGCAGAACTACTGAGCCGTTTTAACCTAAATGTTGATGTCGCGTGGTGGAACTTCCTAGCCGATGACAAGTATCAAAAGCAGGTGCTTGCCGGCGATATTGAAGCACTTCGTTCATACTATCTTGACCGTGGATATTTGAAGTTTCAGGTCGATACCACTCAAGTTGCCATTTCACCTGATAAAAAGGGTGTATACATCACTCTAGGTATTGATGAAGGCGAAGCTTATAGTATCGATCAAGTGAAGTACCGCGGTGAGCTTATTGGTAAAGAACAAGAGTTCAAAGATCTAGCGCCATTTACTTCGGGTGACGTTTACAACGGCTCTGCTGTGACGCGCTTAGAAGAGGATATCAAACGAGTTCTTGGTGAAGCGGGCTACGCGTACCCTCAAGTTAATACGATTCCTGAATTTGATGATGAGAATAAGCAGGTTTCGCTGGTTATCAATGTAGAAGCGGGCAATCGTATCTATGTGCGAGATATTCGCTTTACTGGTAATAATTCGACGAAAGATGAAGTACTACGCCGTGAGATGCGCCAGATGGAAGGCAGTTGGCTTAACTCTAAAGCCATTGAAACCGGAAAGGGCCGTCTTAACCGTCTAGGTTACTTTGAAACGGTAGATGTACAAACTCAGCGTGTACCAGGTAGTGACGATCAAGTAGACCTCGTTTACTCTGTTAAAGAGGCGAACTCGGGCAGCATCAACTTCGGTGTTGGTTACGGTACCGAATCAGGCGTGAGCTTCCAAGTTGGTCTACAGCAAGATAACTTTGCAGGTTCCGGTAATCGCGTTGGCATCAATGCATGATGAACGATTATCAGAAGAACGTGAGCTTAGACTATCGTGACCCGTACTGGACAATTGATGGCGTCAGTTTGGGTGGCCGAATTTTCTACAACGAGTTTGAAGCGTCAGAAGCCGGTATTGTTGACTATACCAACGAAAGTTACGGCACTAGCTTAACTTGGGGTTTCCCATTTGACGAACTGAACCGTTTTGAGTTTGGTGTGGGTTACACACATAACAAGATCGGTAACTTGTCTCCTTACTTACAGGTTGAGCAGTTCCTTCGTTCACAAGCAAGTAACATTGACTCCGACGGCTCACTCAACACCAATGACTTCGATGTTAACGTGTCGTGGACACGTAACAACTTAAACCGTGGTATTTTCCCAACGGCGGGTAACCATCAGCGAGCATTTGTGAAAGCAACGGTTCCAGGTTCTGACGTTCAATACTTCAAAGCGCAATATGATGTACGCCAATACTTCCCGATTACGGCGAAACATGAGTTTGCCCTATTGATGCGTGGCCGTTTGGGTTACGGTAATGGTTACGGCCAAACCGATGGTCAAGACAACCTATACCCATTCTATGAAAACTACTATGCGGGTGGTTTCACTACGCTTAGAGGCTTTGGCTCTAACAGTGCTGGTCCTAAAGCCGTTTATCGCATCAATGAGGGAAGTTGTGGTAACAACGGTTGTGATACGGCAACTGACGACTCAGTGGGTGGTAACGCAATCGCTCTGGCAAGCTTAGAGTTGATTGTTCCAACACCTTTTTGCGTCTGACGAAGTACGCAGCCAAATTCGAACCAGTGTGTTCTTAGATGCAGCTAGTGTTTGGGATACTGAGTTCGATTATCGTGACAACGGTGCAGATTATGGTGGTCAGTACTACTATGACTACTCAGATCCATCAAACTATCGAGCATCTTATGGTGCGGCTCTTCAGTGGATGTCACCGATGGGGCCATTAGTTTTCTCTTTGGCTAAACCAATTAAGAAATACGAAGGTGATGACGAAGAATTCTTCACTTTCACTATCGGCAGAACCTTCTAACTTAAAGGATAAAATTTTGAAAAACATGATTAAAGTTGCAGGCTTAAGCCTAGCGGTACTCTCTTCTTCTTTTTTTGCTCACGCAGCTGAAGCAGCTCAGAAAGTTGGCTACGTAAACACAGCGCAAGTTTTCCAAGAGCTACCACAACGTGAAATCGTGCTTCAAACGATGCAAGAAGAGTTTAAAGATCGCGCTGATGAGCTAAAGAAAATCGAAGCGAATGCTAAGACTAAGATTGAAAAGCTGCAACGCGACGGCGAGCTAATGAGCCCAGAAGAGGTTGAAGCTTTACGCCTAGAAATCGGTCAGCTAGACAACACCTTCAAGTTGAAAGCTCAAGCGCTTGATAAAGCGACTCAACGTCGCGAAGCTCAGGAGAAACAAAAACTGTTTAAAGTCATTCAAGACGCCATTGCTAAAGTGTCAGAAAAAGAAGGTTACGACCTAATCGTTGACGTTCAGGCTGTAGCATTTGCTAACCCTGACTACGATATCTCTGAAAAAGTAATTAGCTCACTAAAATAATTAAATAGCTTATGAATAAAACGATTACGTTAGCACAGCTTGCTGAAATAACCGGTGGAGAGTTACACGGTGATAGTGCCGCAATAGTCTCTATGGTTGCTCCAATGGATAAAGCTCAGGAAGGTCATGTAACTTTCCTATCTAATCCGAAGTACGCAAAACACCTTGACCAGTGCCAAGCTACAGTAGTGATGGTGAAAGCAGCACAGAAAGAACAATGTGTTGGCAATGTTTTGGTTGTTGATGATCCTTATGTCGCATTTGCAAAAGTGGCTCAAGCGTTAGATACAACACCATCACCAGCCCAGGATATTGCCCTTCGGCGGTAATTTCTGAGACGGCTAGCTTAGGCGACAATGTTTCAATTGGTGCTAATGCGGTGATTGAAGCAGGGGTCTCTCTTGGTGACAATGTTGTTATTGGTGCGGGTTGCTTTATCGGTAAAAAACGCCTCAATTGGTACGAACACTAAGCTTTGGGCTAACGTAACCATTTATCATGATGTGGTAATGGGTACGGACTGCTTGGTTCAGTCGAGTACGGTAATTGGTGCTGATGGCTTTGGTTATGCGAATGAAAAAGGTGAGTGGATTAAAATCCCTCAACTTGGCACAGTGCGTATTGGTAATCGCGTAGAAATTGGTGCATGTACCACAATTGACCGTGGTGCTCTTGAGGATACGGTTGTTGAAGATAACGTTATTCTTGATAACCAACTACAAATCGCCCATAACGTTCACATCGGATATGGTACAGCTATGGCTGGTGGTACTATTGTTGCCGGCAGTACAACGATTGGTAAATACTGCATTATTGGCGGCGGCTCGGTGATCAACGGCCATATTGAGATTGCTGATGGTGTGACCATTACCGGAATGGGCATGGTTATGCGTGGCATTTCTGAAAAAGGCATGTATTCATCAGGCATCCCGCTGCAGCCGAATAAAGAGTGGCGTAAAACCGCGACTCGAGTTCATCGCATTGATGAGATGAACAAGCGCTTAAAAGCTTTAGAGAAACAGCTAGAGCAAAAAGAGGAATCTTAATTCCACTTTTTATGTAGAAGGCTCGCGTCTAGCGAGTCTTTTTTCTTCTATAATGCGCACAGAAAAATTTTAAGAATTGACATAGGAATATGACTTTGACTACTGAAAAAAAGACGATGGACATCACTGAAATTCAGGAATTGCTTCCACATCGCTACCCGTTCTTGCTGATCGACCGTGTTACGGATTACGAAGAAGAAAAATACCTTACAGCAATTAAAAACGTATCAGTTAATGAGCCTCAATTCACAGGTCATTTCCCACAACTACCAGTGTTCCCAGGTGTTCTAATTTTAGAAGCGATGGCACAGGCAACGGGCCTTCTTGGTTTCAAATCATTTGGTGCTCCTGCTGATAATGAGCTTTACTACTTTGCAAGTGTCGATAAAGCTAAGTTCCGTAAGCCAGTAGTACCAGGCGATCAGCTTGTAATCGAAGTAGAGTTTATTAAAGAGCGCCGCGGCATTGCTGCATTTAACGGTGTGGCTAAAGTCGACGGTGAAGTTGTTTGTTCTGCAGAGCTAAAATGTGCTCGTCGAGAGTTCTAATATGATTCATGAAACAGCTCAAGTTCATCCTAGTGCCGTAGTTGAAGAAGGCGCGACTCTAGGAGCTAATGTGACCGTAGGGCCATTTACCTATATCACGTCAGATGTCGTTATCGGTGACAATACCGAAGTGATGTCTCACGTGGTGATTAAAGGTCACACGACGATTGGTAAAGAGAATCGAATCTTTCCTAATGCAGTGATTGGTGAAGAGAACCAAGACAAAAAGTATGGTGGCGAAGCTACCACAGTGGTTATCGGAGATCGCAATGTAATTCGTGAAGCGGTGCAGATTCACCGTGGAACAACACAAGATAAAGCGACAACGGTCATTGGTGATGACAACCTACTGTGTGTAAATGCGCACGTCGCGCACGACGTGATCGTCGGTAATCACACCCATATTGGTAACAACGCGATTCTTGGTGGTCACGTAACCGTTGGAGATCAC
>JYJN01000095.1 GCA_003263845.1 Vibrio aestivus
TGAACACGCGGTGCTTCTGCTTCTGCTTCTGCTTCTGCTTCTGCTTCTGCTTCTGCTTCTGCTTCTGCTTCTGCTTCTGCTTCTGCTTCTGCTTCTGCTTCTGCTTCTGCTTCTGCTAGGGCAGTTTCCGGCTCCGGCTGCTCGACCTCAAGCTTTTCATCTGACGCGGTTCAAGAGCTTCTTCCTCTTGGCCTTCGACTACGGCACCTTCTTCAATCGTCTCTTGATTGGCTTTCGTTTGTTCTTCTTCGCCAAAACCAAGCCAAGAAAGTAATCCGCGCTTTTTCTTCTGAGTCATCAGGGGAGTTCCTAGATCTAATACACTACGACTCTCTTTTCTATCTACTCGTTCAGCGAGAGGAAAAGAGAGTGACAGAGGGAAAACAATTTCACAGACCAACCTTGGCTTACGAAAAATGCTACACTCTGTCACTTAACAATTCTGGTTCTATCCAAGCGTCATATTACTTGGCGACTGGATATAGTATCACTTTATTAGCGGTCAAAAAATCTATGGTAAGACGTCGCCAGCAAAACACATCACAAAAAAAGCCATCGGGAGGCTTTGTTCGAGTTATTAGTGGCCTATGGAGAGGTCGAAAACTCCCAGTTCACGACTTGGAAGGGCTGCGTCCAACAACTGACAGAGTGAAAGAGACGCTATTCAATTGGCTCGCCCAAGATGTACCAAACGCCAAATGTCTGGATCTGTTTGCCGGATCCGGCGGGCTGAGTTTTGAAGCGGCGTCACGTCAGGCGGATCTTGTCACTATGGTTGAGCTCAATAAAGGCGCACATCAGCAACTGACAACCAACATTTCCGTCCTTAAAGCCGACAACATGCAAGCAGTCAACACCGATGCGATCAGCTTCCTGAAGCAGACAAGCCAGCCATACGATGTGGTGTTTATCGATCCGCCGTTTCGTAAAGGGCTGCTCTCTGAAACCGTTCAGTTGCTTAATGATAATGGCTGGTTAGCCGAAGATGCGATGGTCTACATCGAGGTAGAAAAAGAACTCACGATTGAAGACATCCCTGATAATTGGCACTTGCATAGAGAGAAAACCACAGGTCAAGTTCATTACCGCTTGTATCACGTTCAATAAAAGCATGACTCATAACAGAAGAAGGCCGCATTCGCGGCCTTCTTTGTTTTTGTCAGCAAGTCGGTTATCCGAGATAACTTTTCACACCATCTAGGAACATCTGGGTAGAAATCATCACCAGCAACAAGCCCATTAAACGTTCGACCGCTTTTAAACCGCGCTCACCCAACATTTTATGGAAAAAGTTATAGAACATCAGAATAAAGAAGGTAGCGCCCCACGCTATCAGCACAGCGGCAGAAAGCTCTAGCATATTATCGGGATGCTGACTAGAAAGTAGCAATAATGCGGCGATGACTGACGGGCCCGCAATCATCGGAATCGCCATAGGGACAATAAATGGCTCTTCGCCCGCGGCTAGGCCTGTAATACTACCTGCGCTTGGGAAAATCATTTTGATGGCAATAATGAAGAGAATAATACCGCCTGAAATACTCAATGTTTCCGGCTGTACATGAAGGAAGCTCAAGATGCTCTGGCCAGCAAGAAGGAACAGCATCAAGATGATAAGAGCAAAGAACAGCTCTCTGGCTAACACTTTCCGGCGACGTTTTGGGTCTAAGTGTTTCAAGATAGACAGTACAATTGGCAGGTTGCAAGAGGTCCATGATCAAAAACAACATCGTCGCGGCGGTTAGTATTTCCATTATCGGTAAGTCTCTTAAGTCAAAATCACGCGGAGTATATACCTAAGTCGCCTTCAGTTGCGAGTAGTTGCGAGGCCCATAGGAATTAATCCAAAGGCATACTCCACGTTTATCAGTGTAGGTGATCCTTACCCAATATCACATTCACTCGTGTGTCGATTAGTGGCTACAAACGCGCGCTTGATTCAGAGCCCACTTACCGTCGATCGCGACGATTTTCTCGCGTTCAATGAAGAATGCCAATAGAGCATCCAAATCGAAACCATTCATTTTACAGGTACGAAAAGCCGCATCAGGGCCAAACTGCGTGGCAACTTGATCACGAAGCTCTTGTTCAGACAAAGGCTGGTCACGAAGAAGATTTAATACATTGTGAGCATGAATTTCATTAGTCATATCGAACACCTCTATAGAATATGGAGGCCAGAATACGCGAACCCAGTGAGATTTCTTTGATTTATGATAATGAACAGTAGCACACACTAAACGAGCGCAGAAAACACAATCAGCAGGTGTGCTAGCAGATAAAAACTGCTGATCAGCACCCTACCGCGTGGCAATGCTCGGTAATAATCGTTCAGTGCGGTGAGAACCGCTGCAACGGTGAGTGACAACGTGCCGATGAAGCCCAATAAAGAAAAGAATTCGTGATTGGATAACCAAACCTCACCGGCTGCCCAGCTTAGCTGTACCAATGTCATCCCCATAATCACGACAGGGAAAATAAGACGGTCAATCCTTGGCAAGAGCAAGAAAAACGCAACCACACCAGACGCAAGCAACAGTGCCGGTAACCACCAAACAATTTCGCCCTCAAGCTGAAGCCAAAAAGCTTTGCTGTAAAGCGCTTGCGCACATAAAAAGCCAAGAAAAGCCATGCGCTGATGGTTACCGAGGAAATAGAAGACGCCCGCTACAATAGACGCAACCAAACCCAGTGAAACCCATACAGCGATTTCACCCATTGGTGACGATTGAGTTAACACCGCCATAAGAAGCAAAAGCAAGCTCAGTGTTTTAAACGCTAACCCTTGTTTACTATGACTTTCTGTATTTGCTGACGCACCAGTATATTCAGACATTGCGACAGTTACTCGGCTCCACATGCCTATCCCCTTTCAAACTTCGTCGCCAGTGTAGGCAGCTAAAAGGGATTGTCCAGACTCTGTTGGTAAAAGTTCGATCTCTATACCCAAGTAACCTCAAGATGCGTGGTTCAGCGAGAATTGCTTAGTTTGTAAACGCGGCAACGATTCGAAGATCTAGTGGTTCTAAATTGAAAGTTGTTAACAAAGTTAGCGAGCTAAGCAAACTCGCCCTTCGGGAGCGCATCACTGGCTCATGCTTCTTGAAGTCACCTTGGGTATATCTCTGTTAAATCGAATGGCATTTTGATTGAAAAATTAGTTGCTCGTTTTGAACATCTAACAACAGATAGAGCATTTACCCTCAATAACTATAGAGAAATTTATCAAAAATGGCCTAAAACCCTTTCATATCAAAAATAAAAACTCACAGAATACAAAACTAAAACAATACAAAACAATTACTTAAGTGAACTTGCAGTAATTTTCAAAGCTTAAGAACCGAGTCAAACCATAGACTTATAAACTTAATTTTTTTAAGACCTTCACCTAACAAAGCGTGACGATACTTCAGTCAACAGACTGACTCCTTGAATATTTAGGAAATTAAAATTACGGTTACTCGATTAATAACGCTCTTATAAGACCAAGCTAAAGAAATTGACAATATCACTTAACAACCAGAACAAAAGACCATATAAGAAACAATAAAAACAACAAGTTAATAAGCATACTGTCACTTTAGTACGATTTTAAACCGGTTCATTTATGCAATTAAAATGACAAATATTCGACTATTTTTACCAGAAAATCGAAATTCAAACATGTACTTTCAAAGCCTTGACAATATAAAACTTGATCAACCCATAAAAACAGTGCTATTCTTTAAAATATAGAGTTAACCAAAAGAATTCAGGAGCAGTGTTATGATTACCTCTTCACAAAAACAAGGACTTGTAATGATCGCAGTAGTTGTTGGGCTAATGACACTGCCAATCCTTTACTAAGTACCAAATTAAAAAACGCCAAAGGGACGCAAATGCGTCCCTTTGGCGCTTTTGTTTAGCATTCAACCATCAATCGGCGATCTAACAAGCAAACATTAGTTAAATCAATGAATAGCAAAAATGAATATTTACTGCGGCAGGTGCTTAGACAAGATATCCCAATTCGCGTAATAAAAAGCGAGAGCAGCCAACGTGATTAGTGCCATCAACGTAATAGCCGTGCGCCAGATGAAGCGCCCACTCCGTGGAGTCAGCTCTTTTTCACACTCATCGCAAACGGCTAAAAACTCAGAGCGATTATCGAGGCAATAATCTTCTTCGTGGACAATCTTATTTCGGATAGTGGCGACGTAGCGTAATTTTCCGATCACATCATGGGGCAAGCGCTCTTCACAGCTAGTAATGAGCTGATGAAGCCCTTTTCCTTCAGCGTGATACTGCACCCTAAGTAGCTTTTCTAAACGTCGAGTTCGCACCACTACCTTCTCAATTTCTGACATGGCTTCCCTCCAATAGGATTAAGTTTAGGGGCTTTTGAATATTCTTCTATAATCCCCTCTATTTTTCGACCACTTTTCATTCAATCTGTGCGAACAAATCAACTATCGACTTGTGACTTAACTCGCAACTTTGTTGCTAACTGCCCTAAAAGTAACGAATATATATCTTGGAACATAACCAAAATTGGGTAAATCGTTACAATAAGCGGCCTTTTTATTAGGAGTTTGTCATGCCGATTTCATTATATATTGCTATTGCTGTTCTAATCGCGATGGCCTTTTGGGTATTTGTCCGCTTCTACCGTAAGCACATTCAGGGAGTGAATGCGCCAGAACAATCCGTGCAGGTGACTGTTTTAGATAAACAAGCCATCGAAGCCGACAACCCAGCGCCTGGTCAAGATGACCAAGAGTACTGGATTTACGTTCAACGTGGTTCACTTGGCCCGAAGCGCGAGTTCCAAGTTGGTATTCACTACTACCACGCGCTCAACCCAGGTGATAAAGGAACACTAACCTACCAAGGCGATAAGTTCCTGCATTTTGCTATCAAACGCTAAGGCAGCAGCCAAGCTGTCTTAGACGAGCGGCTAATCAAGCCGCTTATCAACAACGCTCCAGCACCACTTATCAAGATCCAAACAGGGATTAACCAAGCCGGGTGTCCCTGATACCAACCAAATTCTTTCATCGGCCATAAAAAAATCGGATGCAGAATATAGATCCCGAGACTGTGGCGACTGATCAAGCCAACGACCTTATTCGCCGAATTCGATAAGCCTTCCCCGAAGTAGCGACACAACATAAATACCATACTTGCTGCCAACACTACGTTGAGTGTCTTGTATGAGAACCAACGCGCCACGGTGTATTCTCCAGCCTCAACACTCAGATTCACCACCATCGCACATGTTGTGACAAGTGCAAGTATACCTAGTCCTGCAGCAAGACCTGTACTAACTCTGTTTAAGGGCACCTTGGTAAACAAAAGATAGCCCAATGGTAAATACCCCATATACAGCCATAATTGATTGCTCCACGGGCCTTCAATCTTGAGTAAATAGAGCAAGGTAGTAACCAGCCAAATCCCCGTCAGGGCATAGAGGAAATCATCACCATAGTGGCGCTTCGCAAGCTGTAAGAATGGTATGACAAAGTAAAGCGGGATGAAGTAGTAGAAAAAGCCCAAATGATAATAAGTGGAGTGCGTTAAGCTCGAGGACAAGGTATCAACGACGACTTGCGTATCGAACCCACCAAGAGTCCAACCGGACAGGTAAGCGTAGAATAGAGACCAAATGATGAAAGGCACAAGCACCTTACCCAAACGGCGCTTTACATAGTATTTGAAATCAAACGGTCGTGTATCACTCAACATTAGCGCTCCCGTGATCAAAATGAACACAGGAACCGCCCAGCGGGACACGCCATTGATGCTGACTGCGGTGACCCACTGGTCAAAAGGAATTACACCAAGTTCATGCCGATAAGGCGCCAATACATGTATGGCGATCACTGCGACCGCGGCGACACAACGCATTAAATCAAAGCATAGAACTCGCTCTCTCATTCCCTTCCCTTAACCATCTAGTTGCTCCTATGTCATTGACTATAGCAATAAAAAAGCTGACCAAGCTATGCTTTGGTCAGCTTAATGTTGATGCTAAGTCAAAAAGCGGTGCTAGTTAACGGCTACTGGACGCACTTTAGGAAGTTTTATAGAAATCAGGGCAGTCAGTACAAGGAAAGCAAACGAGACCCACAGACAAGCAGCCAAACCAGCAACTTGGAAAACCCAGCCTGACAGAACTGTACCAATCAAGCGTCCCATCGCGTTGGCCATGTAGTAGAAACCGACATCCAATGAAACGCCATCGCCTTTGGCATAGCTGACAATCAAGTATGAGTGCAGTGATGAGTTAACCGCAAAAATTGCACCAAACAGCAACAGGCCAAATACAATCACAAACTGTGGATTCCATTCATACTGAACGCCCAGAGCAATCAAACCCGTCACAACAGCCAGTAAGATCGCCCAAAACAGCGCGGCGCCACCATTTGGCACCTTACCATCAGACTTACCGGTAATGCGCGGAGCAATACCCTGCACAAACCCGTAGGCAATTACCCATAGAGCCAAGAAGCCACCAACCCACAGATGATCCCAGCCAAATACACTGCCTAGGTAGATAGGCAGAGCAACCACAAACCACACATCGCGAGCACCGAATAAGAACATACGAGCGGCAGAGAGAATGTTGATCGACTCAGACTTAGAGAAGATTTGGCTAAACTTAGGCTTCGACTTCGCTTTACCCAAATCGCTCTCTAGGAAAATCAAACTGCAGATCAGAACAGCGCATAGCACCGCCGCATGATTGCGACTGCCACTTGGAAGCCAAATGCCATTAGCAACGCCCCACCAAGGAAGAAACCCGCACCTTTCAACGCGTTCTTCGAGCCGGTTAGGATTGCAACCCACTTATACAAAGCCCCTTGCTGCTCATCTGGCACTAGCGTCTTAATCGAGCTTTTCGCACTCGTCTTATTCAAGTCTTTCGCGATACCTGATAAAGCCTGCGCCGCCATCACCCATGGAATAGTGAGCCAACCACTCGGAACCGCGAGCATCGCCAGCGCGAAGATCTGCATACCTAAGCCAATGTTCATGGTTTTATTCAAACCTAGCCTTGCACCTAGCCAACCACCAATGAGATTAGTCACCACGCCGAAGAACTCATAGAAAAGGAAAAGCGAGGCAATCGCCAGCGAGCTGTAACCTAAATCATGGAAGTACAACACCACCAGCATGCGCAAGGCACCGTCTGTCAGGGTGAAGTTCCAATAGTTGAAGGTAACGAGAATGTATTGACGAATACTTTTATCGAGTTGAGCAATCATAATCAACGACCGAATAGAGGGAAAAGAGCTTTTGGATCATCGCAACCCAAAAGCTCAGAAAGGTAAACTTAACTATGCTTACTTAGCAACTGACTGGATATAGTCCACTTGCACAGGCTTAGTAAATGCACCTGGGCGAAGTGCTTGAACCTCTTGAACAATCTTCTCAAGTGGCCATTTTTTCTCCAATAGCAGGTGAGCGGCAAACAGACCGGTACGACCCGAACCACCCATACAGTGCATTGCGACTTTACCGCCGTTATCAACCACAGAATGCAGCGCAGGACTCGCATCTTGCCATTTAGCCGCAAACTCTGCACCCGGCGCACAGTCATCTTCAATTTCAATCTGGAACCACTGCATACCCAGTGCTTGCGCTTTCTCGCCAAGCGCCGCAACGTCTTTACTTGCCAGCTCTGCATCATCAAGAGCGGTAACAATCGCTTCAACGCCTTGCTCTTTAAGTTGAGCTAACGAAGCATCAAGATCTGCTTCTTTGGTGCCTGGGCACGGCGTGAGAATCAATGCACCTGCGTCTAAATCAAGTTGCCATGTTGGATGTGTCATCGTCATTTCCTCTTATACCAAACCGACGTTACGAACAAGCTCTGCAGTACGCGTCGCGTAACCCATTTCGTTATCGTACCAAGCGTAGATCTTAACCATACGCTTACCAACAAGCATGGTTGATAGTGCATCGACGATCGTAGAGCGTTGGTCGCCTTTGTAGTCAATAGATACTAATGGGCGCTCTTCAAAGCCTAAAATGCCCTTTAGTTCGCCTTCAGAGGCTTCTTTTAGTAATGCGTTCACTTCTTCAGCAGTCGTGTCTTGCTTAACTTCAAAGATGATGTCCGTTAGCGACGCATTTGCTAGCGGAACACGTACTGCGTGGCCGTTGATGCGGTTTTCTAGCTCTGGGAAGATCTCAACTATTGCCTTAGCAGAACCAGTTGTGGTTGGGATTAGGCTCATACCACAAGCTCGCGCACGACGTAGATCTTTGTGCGGGGCATCTAGAATAGTTTGCGTGTTCGTTAGGTCGTGAATTGTCGTGAATGACGCGTTCTCGATACCTAGTTTCTCGTTGATAACCTTAACCACTGGTGCGATACAGTTAGTAGTACAAGATGCCGCAGTAACTATCTTGTGTACTGCTGGGTCAAAGATATTGTCGTTCACACCGACTACGATGTTCGCTACACCGTCTTCTTTTACTGGTGCAGAAACCACCACACGCTTAACGCCTTGCTCTAGGTATTTGTTTAAGAAAGAGGTCTTACGATGCACACCAGTAGCTTCAATCACAATGTCGCAGCCAGACAGTCAATCGCATCGATATCGCGCTCTTGGGTAGTTTTGATTCGCTGACCAGCGATGATCATCTCATCACCTTCTGCCGTGACTTCATGGTTCCAACGACCTTGTACAGAATCAAACTCTAGAAGGTGTGCCAACGTTGCGGTATCGCCTGCTACGTCATTAATCACAACGAATTCTAGCTCTGGCCAATCAAAAGCAGCGCGAAGTGCCAAGCGCCGATACGGCCAAAACCATTAATACCTACTTTGATAGTCATAATTTCATCTCTTTTTTATTACACGCAACATACAGGACGATTCGACATCGCTTGAATGCGCTCAATATCTTGCAAATATTCAGTACGTAAGCAGTTAGACGCGACTAAGTCTTCAATCAACTTGTTCATCCAACCCGGTAAATCATCAGACAGACGGTAGAAAACCCACTGCCCTTGTCTAACATCGACTAACATCCCGCTCGATCGTAATTGAGCCAGATGACGAGAAATTTTCGGCTGACTTTCTTGAAGTGCATGAGTCAGCTCCCCCACACTCAAACACTCTTCGCGTATGATCAGCATTAAGCAGCGAACTCGCGTTTCGTCAGACAGTAGTTTAAAAAACTGATGTGGTAACATTTAATATTCTCATATATGGATATGCGTATATCTTAGCGTAAAAAAAGGAGACGTCAACAACGTCTCCTTGCTTGTCATAAAAACTTCACACTTGAGTTTTCTTGCGATGAACTACACCAATTGATGCACGTTCTGACTCCAGCTTTGCGCTTCATTTAGCTTGCCAAGCACATCATTAACCGACAAGTTCAGTTGCTCGCAATTGGCAATCAATCCATCCCAATCGGCTTTCTCGTAACACTCTTCGACACTCAATAGCTTCCCAAGCGGGCCCTGACGCTCTAGCAGTGCAACTTTTACCGCTTTATGCAGTGGCAACTGATTAACCAGCTGTTCTAAAGACAGATCAAGCAAAGCATCTAGCAAAGAAAATAAACCAATCAGAAACGCTTGCTCCTGATATTGGGAAAAGTGCTGGGTGCGCGACATCAATGAGCAAAACTGTGCACGTTGCAACGATAAGTGATACAGCTCTTTGGGCTTTTTCGCTGAAATAAAGGAAGCCACCGCGAGCGATACAAACAGCTTGAGCCGATCTTGACCAAGATAGACAAGCGCCTGTTTAAACGAAGAAATCGTCACTTCAAGGCGATTGGATAAAGTATTCACAAACCGCAATAACTTATAGGAAAGCGCAACGTCTTTCGCCACGATTTGCTCGATCTTTTCAAAATCCACCTCTGGGCGACACACTTCTTTGAACAGCTCCATCGCCAGCACCTGTTCTGGCTGACGTACTTGGCCTGCACCATTTCTGGTTTGCTAAAGAAGTAGCCTTGGAAGAAGTTAAATCCAGCCGATCGCGCCGTTGTGAATTCTTCTTCTGTCTCTACGCGTTCAGCAAGGAATAAGCGTTTGCTGCCCTGCTTGCGTCTTTGCTTAACAAACTCGCACGCAGGTTCAAGCCCCATCGCCATAATGTCGAGCTTGATGATGTGCACCAGAGGAAGAAAACGCTCCCACTCCGGCGAATAAACAAAGTCATCGAGCGCAATCAGGTAACCATGCTGCTGCAGGTCTTTCAATGCATCAAACAGTTCATCATTCGGCGGACAGCTCTCTAGTACTTCCACAACGATCTGCTCTTTTGGCAAGCTCTTGGGCAGGCCACGAACTAAACTTTGGTAAGGGAAGTTGATAAAGCAGCGAGAGGTAGAGATAGCGGGATTAGTTCCGATCGAAAGGAAGTTCTCGACAATCAGGCGGTAGGTCGCTCGGTTAGACTCAATGTGCGCTGGAAACGCATTTTTCTCGCCATCGCGAAACAACAACTCATACCCTAGGGTTTGGCGCTTGGCATTAAAGATCGGTTGCCTGGCGACATAAGTGTGATGCATCTAGAACTAATCCACTGTTATAAAAGGTTTTATTACGATTTTGCTGTCGCTAATAATGCCCCACATCCAACAAACATTGAACCAAAGATTCGATTTATTTTACCCATCACACGTTCAGAACGAATAAAACGCCCCATTTGTGACGCGAGCGAGGTATAACCCAGCATGACAATGCTGTCGATCACCACAGTCGTTGCGCCTAAGATAGCCAGTTGCACCACTTGGTCTTTCGTAGGGTCGATAAACTGCGGGAACAGCGCGACTAAGAACACAATCGATTTAGGGTTAGTTAAGTTAATCAGGACTGCACTGCGCATCAATTGCCAGCTCGTGCGATCACATTCTCCCTGCGTTGCTTGCAAGTTACTATTGTCACGCCACTTCTGAATACCTAACCAAACCAAATATGCCACACCTGCCCATTTAATCACACTAAATGCCATGGCCGATTTGGCTACCAATGCACCGATGCCCGCACCCACCAAAATAATGTGGAACGCCAAGCCAACTTGCAGGCCAGCAATCGCCGCTAATGACTTTTGAGTACCATAACTCAAGCCATTACTAATGGAGTTCACTGTGCCTGAACCTGGCGCTAAACTAAATACTATGGCGGTAACGACATAAGCCAACCAAACATGCAGTTCCATAACATTTCTCCTCGACTAAAAGGCACAAGCCACACATAATTTGTCTACCAGGGTCAACAGCCCCTAAACCCGCAACACTATTCCTAGGAACACTATGGACGTCGCAAGCACGAATATCTCTCCTTATACTCAAGAGTCTCAATTTGAGCAAGCAATCAATACGGATATTTCTGACTTGTGGAAAACAAGGGAAGAGGGCTACCTACGCACCTTTGATAAGCGCAAACTTTTCTGGTGTAAGTTAACCCACCCTAGTCATAACAAAGCGATTGTCGTGGTCAATGGTCGCATAGAGTCTGCCTGGAAATACCAAGAGCTGTTTTATGACCTATTTTCACAAGGTTACGATGTCTATTCTTACGATCATCGCGGGCAAGGCCTGTCTGAAAGGCTAATCGATGACCCACAGATGGGCTATGTAGAAGAGTTTGATGACTACATCAAAGATCTCGACAGCGCGATCAAGCACTTCAAACTTGAAGGCTATCAGCAACGTTACTTGCTGGCCCACTCCATGGGCGGAGCCATCACGACACGCTACCTACAAACTCAATATCATGATGACGAAGGAGCTAGTATCCATTTCAATGCCGTCGCACTCAGCGCGCCAATGTTTGGCGTCAATATGCCCAGCTATTTGCGCCCGATTGCCTTACCTTATGCTCAACTGATTACTGGATTAAAAGCGCATCCAACTTATGCTCCTGGTCATAAGGAATACTATCCAAAACCTTTTGACATCAACCCACTAAGTCAAAGCCAGATTCGTTATCATTGGTTTAGGGACTTATACGAAACGATGCCTGAGTTAAAGCTTGGTGGCCCAACAACACGCTGGGTATGGCAAGGACTTATGGCTTGTAAACAATGCATCCAACAAACACGTCAAATATCCATTCCACTATTGCTCATGCAAGCTGGGCAAGAGAGCATCGTATCTAACCCTCATCAAGACCAATTCTTTAGTAAGCTATCGAAGACCAACGACCAGGCTAAAAAGCTAGTCATAAATGGGGCAAAACACGAGTTACTTTTTGAGCAAGACGACTATCGTAATCAAGCAATGAATGGCTTACTCCAGTTCTTTAATAGCCATCAATAGTTCAAAAGAGGAAATGTCAGAGTTAAAACAATTACCTCATTATTTCCTCTTTACTTGCGTATACTATTCGTTCAATTGACACAGACCTGTTCCCCCGTGTCATCGAAAGTATTCAATGAGGTTTTATGACCACCGCATCTAATGAAACACCAATCCGCATCGTAGCTTCTGACCTAGACGGCACGCTACTTGGCCCAAACCACCAGCTCTCTGAGTTCAGTAAAGATACTCTGAAATCCCTGCACGATAGTGGCTATACCTTTATCTTTGCGACTGGCCGTCACCATGTGGATGTGAGCGGTATTCGTGATTCTGTCGGCATTCCTGCTTATATGATCACTTCAAATGGTGCTCGCGTACACGATACCAAAGATCAACTGGTCTACAGCCAAAATGTTGCACCTGAGCTAGTACAACCTGTGATCGACGTGATCAAAAACGATCCGAGCATCATGATTCATCTGTATCACAATAATGATTGGAGACTGAATCAAGACGACGAGTATTTGCGTAACTTCCACTCAGATACTGGCTTCAGCTATAAGCTGTTCGATCACGACGCAGCGCCTACTGACGGCATCGCAAAAATCTTTTTCACGCACCCAGAGCACGATCATGAGCACTTGGTGACGTACGAGCAGAAATTAATTGAGAAGTTTGGCGACAAAATCAACGTAGCCTTCTCAACGCCTTGGTGTCTGGAAGTAATGTGTGCTTCTGTCTCTAAAGGCGATGCGTTAAAAGCGGTTGCAGAATCAGTGGGTCACAGCCTAGAAAACTGCATTGCGTTTGGTGATGGCATGAATGATGTTGAAATGCTGTCTATGGCGGGTAAAGGTCTAGTCATGGGCACGTCCCATGAGAAAGTATTCCAAGCACTTCCAGACAACGAAGTGATTGGTTCAAGTGCCGACGACGCCGTAGCGCACTACCTACAGCAGCATTTCATTGCCAAGTAAGTCGATCAAGAGCTAAATAGTTAGCATTAAAAAGGGAGCCATTGGCTCCCTTGTTGTTTACAGCACTTCTTTGCCGAGAATCGCTTGCCACTCAGATTCGGTGACAGGCATAACCGACAATCGGTTACCACGTTTCACCAATGGCATGTTCTCAAGCTCTGGCATACTTTTAAGTACTGACAGCGGAATCAATCGCTGGGTTTTACGTACAAACTCAATATCCACCATGAACCAGCGTGGGTTGTCCGGATCAGATTTAGGATCGAAATACTCACTCTCTGGATTAAGCGCAAAATGGTCTGGATAGGATTCACGCGTCACTTTGGCAATCCCAGCGACGCCGACTTTCTTGCATGAAGAGTGATAGATAAGAACGAAATCCCCTTCTTTCACTTCATCGCGTAACATGTTGCGCGCTTGATAATTTCGAACGCCCTCCCAAGGCGAGCTACCTTGCACACGCAAAGTATCAATAGAGAAGGTATCGGGTTCTGTTTTAAACAACCAATATGCCATAATGACTTCCAACTAATCCTGTTACGAGGAAGATATAGCATGAAGGCACTGATAAGCCCAGTCGCAATCTTATCCCTACTCTCTCTTTACGGTTGTTCGTCATCGGCGCCAGAGCCGCAACAAGCACCTGATCATTCAGTCGCTAGCTTGGATAACCCCGAGAGTATTACACCGCAGAGTTTCACCTTGCGTGGCGAAGTGGTAGTTGGCCATGAAGCACGCACCATCAAACCTTGTGGCAGTAACACTCAGTACTGGTTAGCGCTCACCCCTGAAGATTCCCAGCAAGCGATGGCTATCCCTCAGACCCCATACCAAGTCATGTATGGTGAGGTCACAGGTCATCTAGAACCACCAAGCCAAGTTGGCTTTGATTCCGACTACAAAGCTCGTTTTGTGGTGGATGAGATAAATGTCCTTGCTACCGAAGGCCTGCATCGCTGCAAACAGCCAGCTAGCCCAACTTCGGCTTTTGGCATGGAACCATTTTGGTCAGTGCGCTTTGAGAAAGACGCCCTGCTCTATCGCACGATTGGCGAAGAAGATGTTCGTTACAAAGTCAAAACCAGCCAAATTAGCGAAGATAAGCGCATCTATCAGCTCGACTCCGGCACACTGACGCTCACTCAAGAATATTGCAGTGATACTATGAGCGACAGTCTATTCAGTTGGTCATCCACGCTTGAGCGCGACGATAAAAGCACATTGAAAGGCTGCGCAACCTTAGCCAACAGCGACCGAACGCTTGGTTGGTCTGGCTTTTATCATGCCAGCTCTACTCAATCTACAGACTTTCAGATACGCATGGAACTGAACCCTGACCACAGCGCGATGACACACTATGATTACAACAACGATCAACCTTCAATCGTTGAAAGCGGGTACTGGCAACAACTGAACGACAACCAAGTTCAAGTTGTGATGACACGTCACCACCAGCAGTTTTTGGTCTCTGAGCGCATTTTTACTCGCCAAGGTGACACCTTAATCGCTGACAAAGAAAAGGTCAGCGACAAAGTTTATCCAATTGCCAATGGCGGACTCACTCTGTTCAAAGCTAAGCATAACCAGTCTGACGCCAATCAAGTCAAAACACTCAACCCTGAAGCCACAGGACTGTATCCATCCAGTGCACAGTACAATCAACAAGTTGACCAAGCTGTGCGTCAGTATTTTTCTGATACCAATACCGAGACCAACAACGCGCAATATCGCTGGCTCACTAAAGATCTTAACGAAGACGGAAAAGAGGAATTACTGGTGTTGTTAGATTGGTGTGGCTCGGGAGGCTGTACTCTGATCGTGTTTGATTCTGCAGATAACCAGCGACCGAACTGGCAGTTCAACAGCCGCATTACGCTCGTCAGAACACCATTTCTTCTTGGTACAGGGCAAAGCGCGGGTTGGAAAGATCTGATCATGCCGGTCAGTGGTGGAGGAGCTCAAGCAGCTCAACATTTGATTCGATTCTCAGGAGAGAACTACCCCCTCAACCCAAGCACCGCACCCGTCGCTGCTCAAAGTGAGATCAGCGACGTTCAACTGTTCTCAGATGGTCTTTCTCCGCGTATGGAAGGAGTACGACTTTAATGTCGAACCAACAAACGTGCGCAAGTTGTGGGTTCACTCATCAGTGTCTCTGCGCACGTATTCCTAGACTCATCAGCAACGCTTACATTGCGCTGCTGACTCACGAGAACGAACTCCATCGAGACACCAACACTGGCAAGTGGCTTCAAGCTTCGCTCGCTCATTGTTCTATCCATATCTGGCAACGTAAATCCATGCCGATCAGCTTAAATGAGTTAATCGAGCGCGAACAACTCACGCCCTTCTTACTTTTCCCTGATGAAGAAAGTATCACTGTCGAGTCAATAACCGAGGCTAAGAACAGTACCAATATAAAACCCTTGTTTGTGGTACTCGACGCAACATGGCAAGAAGCTAAAAAGATGGCTCGAAAAAGCCATTGGCTAGCGGATTGGCCGAAAGTCAGTCTAGAGCCGAAGAATACATCGCAATATACTCTGCGCCGCAATCAAGACAGCGGCCATTTATGCACGCTCGAAGTCGGCAGTGAGATACTCGCAGTGCTTGGTCATAGTGAAGATGCACAACAGCTCAACGCATTCTTTGATTACTATTTGAAAGCTTACCAAGCCGATAAAAGTGGTCATCAGCTTAGAAAGTAAGCCCAAACAATAGATATAGACAAAACGCCCTCAACTGAGGCGTTTTCTTTTTAATTTTTCAGAACTAGGTTACAACTTGAGTAGCTCATCCAATTGATGAATTTCCACATCAGGCAATACTCGAGCGTGCTTATGAGTAGTAAGCACTGCACCTTGGTCATTGAACCAACAGGCTTGAAGGCCATTGAGTTTAGCACCATGCACATCGGTTCTCAGGTGATCACCAACATGCAGAATATGCTTCGCCTCGATACCAAGCTCAGCAAAGTGTGCCAATGCCTTTTCAAACATACCTGGATACGGTTTGGCTCTGCCATCTGGGCCCGCCTTCAGCACTAATTGAAAATACGGAGCTAAACCAATTCGGCTAGGGTCGACGTTACCATTGGTGATCGCCACCAAAGGGTAGCGCTTAGAAAGCGCCAGCATCGTGTCGAGAGCCGTTTGAGGTACGGTGAAGTCACTGCGCAGTTCAAGCACCTTGGTGATCGCCTGCTCAGCGGCTTGTTCAGCTTGTGAATCACTGTAACCTAATCGACGCAGCCCAGTTTCAATTTGCGCGTAACGCCACTTTGTCACATCATGTTTAAGCTCTGGATTATCGAATACAACTTGCTGCTTTACCTCTGCCCACCAGCTAATTGGCTGACTGGCTGAGATAGGGTGTTCAGTGGTGAGCCACTGCCTCATCTGCGCTTCGACTCGAACAATGATGGGTCGATTGTCATAGATGGTGTCGTCGAGATCGAAGGTCATCGCCTTTATCTCGGGCAAACTCCGGTAGAACTTCATGAATCACCGCCCTTCTGGTTGTCTTGTGCTTTACTCGCAGCCCCTCGCTTTCTAGCTCCATCTTTGCGAGAGCCATTCTTACGGGCTCGGGGATGCGCTTGATCATAAACATCCGCTAAATGTTGAAAGTCCAAGTGGGTATAGATTTGAGTCGTGGAGATATTCTCATGCCCCAAGAGCTCTTGAACAGCGCGCAGATTATTGCTCGATTCAAGCATGTGCGTAGCAAACGAGTGACGCAACTTATGCGGGCTAATATGGCTCGCAACAGACTGCTTTTGTCCCCATTCAGCCATGCGCTTTTGCACGTTACGATGCGAAATACGTACGCCTAACTTAGACACAAACAGCGCTTTTTCATCGGCATTAGCCAAAGAGCCACGTAGCTTGAGCCATTTCCCAACCCACTCTTGGGCCAGACCGGAAAACGGCACTTTTCGCTCTTTATCGCCTTTACCCACCACGCGGATTTCACCACTGCCAAGGCTGACATGGCGAGCATCAATGCTCACTAGCTCTGCTAAACGCAAACCTGCACCATACATCAGTTCCATCATGGCGCGATCACGAACCGCAAGTGGGTCGTCCTCATTGACTTCAAGCAATTGCCCTACTTCATCAACATCGAGATTCTTGGGAAGCGGACGCTTTTTGCGCGGTGCGGACACACCTTTAGCAGGATTCGCGGTCAAATCGCCACGCAGAATCAAGAAATCAAAAAAGCTGCGTAAAGAGGACAAGCGCGTGGCTAGGCTGCTCGCTTTCATGCCATCGCGCATACCTTTACTGGCAAGCTGACGAACCCAAGCTGCATCGACTTGCTGCCATTGGGTTAATCCCAACTGGACAAGGTGCTGAGCCATGGTTTCTAACTGCTGCTTGTAGTTGCGTTGAGTGTGTAAACTCAGCCCTTTTTCGCTTCGTAAGTATTCATAAAAACGCTCTAAGGGCTGTTGTAGAGTATTAGGCAGAGGTGTGGGTGATTCGCTCATGATGACTCAATTGCCAAGGGAGGGTATCAATCAAGTGTGATACAACTAGGGCTAAATGGCGAAGAAAAAGCGTATCCATGTGAGGTTGGAAGTGACCACCATCTTCACTCGAGAAGGCTAAGATGCCTTGCACACCATTCTTTTTCAGTGATAACACCACATACGAGCCCATCTCTGGTGCAGTAGTGTTTTCACCTAACAAGGCTTGGCGATCGGTTTTACGCATACGACCTAAATAAGCACTCTTACCGTTAAAGTGATTGGTGGCGAAACGCTGATACTGCTCAAGACTAAGTTGATAACGTGGGACTTCTGAATCGATTAAACGAACGTAAGCCGTCAATCCTAACTTCTTTCCCTTCTCTTCAATCGCTTTAACCACATCAATACTTTGCGAGCACTGCAAGATCTGCTCTTGAAGTTCCATAAACTCATGGAACGTCTTGTCATTGTTAGCGGCTAAAGACATCAAGGCAGTGATCTCTTCTTCTAGCTCTTCAATGCGCTGTCTTTGACGAGACATTTGTACGTGAACCAACGAGACAGCACCAAGATCTTGATGCGGCAGTGACAATCGATCCACCAGCTCTGGGCGCTCGATAAAGTAATCAGGGTTGTCACGTAGGTATTCTGCGACGACCTCTGCTGTGAGGGCGTCGGCTTGTATATCAGACACGAAAATTCCTTAACAGGTCAATTGACCATCAAATACATGGGTAGCTGGCCCTGTCATAAACAGAGGCTTGCCTGGGCCTTGCCATTCGATTTGCAAATCGCCACCCGGCAGGTGAACTCTTACTTTGCTATCCAACAAACCTTGCACGATACCAACAGCAACTGCGCCACACGCGCCGCTGCCACACGCTTGCGTTTCACCAGCTCCACGTTCATACACGCGTAAGCGAACTTCATCACGCGAGACTACCTGCATAAAGCCAGCATTAACGCGCTCTGGGAAACGTTCATGTGACTCTAGCAGTGGACCTAATGTATCCACATCTGCTGTATCTACATCATCAACAACGGTCACCACATGCGGGTTACCCATGCTCACCGCGCCACAGAAAAGCGTGTGCTCGTCGGTACGCAGAATGTAAGTCTTCTCAGTTTGCTTAGCACGGAAAGGAATTTTGCTCGGCTCAAATTCAGGCACGCCCATATTCACTGTAACTTGGTCGTCTTCTTCAATGTTAAGTACCATTTTGCCTTTTTTGGTGCTCACATTGATGCTGAATTTATTGGTTAGACCTTTCATTCGCACAAAGCGTGCAAAGCAGCGCGCGCCATTGCCACACTGCTCAACTTCACTACCATCCGCGTTAAAGATACGGTAGTGGAAGTCAGTTTCCGGATCGTAAGGGGCTTCAACCACTAGCAACTGGTCAAAGCCGACACCCGTATGACGATCCGCCAAGCGACGGATCAAATCAGGAGAGAAGAAGATGTTCTGGGTAATACAATCAACAACCATGAAGTCATTGCCCAGTCCATGCATCTTAGAAAAGTGGAAATGCATAATGCGTTACTTACTCCGGAAGAATGTTCTCAAGTTCCCACAAGCTGGTTAGCTCTTCACGCTGACGCACCAATGAGCCTTGTCGCCGTCTACCATCACTTCAGCTGCGCGAGAACGCGTGTTGTAGTTCGAAGACATCACAAAGCCATAAGCGCCCGCTGAACGCACTGCAAGCAGGTCATTTTCAGCTAGCACCAATGAACGGTCTTTGCCTAGGAAGTCACCCGTTTCACAAATTGGGCCCACCAAGTCATAAGCCACGGCTTCACCTTCGCGCGGAACAACAGGCACGATATCTTGCCATGCTTGATATAGTGCTGGACGCATCAAGTCGTTCATCGCCGCATCGATGATCGCGAAGTTCTTGTGTTCGGTATGCTTGAGGAACTCAACACGAGTCAGTAGTACGCCTGCATTAGCTGCAATAGCGCGTCCTGGCTCAAAGACAAGCTCTAGATCTTGGTGGTTATCCAAACGACCCAGTAGCGCTTTTGCGTAATCTGATGGCTCTGGTGGGAGCTCATCTTTGTAGACCACGCCCAAGCCGCCGCCTACATCAAGGTGCTTGATGTTAATGCCCTGCTCTTTCAGATTATCAATCAGAGCCAAGAGGCGATCAGTTGCATCGATAAACGGTTCGATGTCGGTTAGCTGCGAGCCGATGTGACAGTCAATGCCGTGAATTTCTAGGTTCTCAAGACTTTGTGCAAACTTGTAAACCGCTGGAGCACGATCAAATGCAATACCAAACTTGTTGTCACGCAGGCCAGTCGAGATGTAAGGGTGAGTATTCGCATCAACATCTGGGTTGATACGCAAAGAGATTGGCGCTTTCACACCCAGCTCACCAGCAACTTTATTTAATCGCTCAAGCTCAGGTTCAGATTCTACGTTGAAGCACTTAATCTTTAGCTCAAGCGCACGCTTCATCTCTTGCGATGTTTTACCAACACCAGAGAAAACTACCTTAGATGGATCGCCGCCTGCTGCGATAACACGTTCTAATTCACCGCCTGATACGATATCAAAACCCGAACCCAATCGTGCTAGAGCATTCAGCACACCTAGGTTAGAGTTCGCTTTCACTGCGTAACAAACGAGGTGTGGATGGTCTCCAACCGATTTATCAAACGCATTCCAGTGACGCTCTAGTGTTGAGCGAGAGTATACGTATAGCGGCGTACCGTACTGCTCTGCAAGTTCAGTCAGCGCAATATCTTCGGCCCATAACTGGCCATCTTCCTGGTAGTTAAAGTAATCCAATTCTCTTTCCCTTCTAAATTCGATTTCAGGGCGTATTGACCTATCGCGGTTCATTTTTGTTCGAAATAAAATCGTTTTAGGCGCGGCGAGAAGTGTGACGCTTAGTTATTCTAAGCAAATTCTTCTCAACAAAGCGTAAAACGATTTTAATCGAACCCTTCGGGCAGCGCTTTTTGGGTATTTATACTGCGTTATCTGCTTCTCAAGTAGAATAACTACATATCTAAGCCTCTGCCTAGCCTAAATACCCAACAAGCTGCTGCAAAAATCAGCTCGAAAGGTCAACACGCCCTCATTATTATTGTGTTTGCTCAGTCTGACTTTCGTCTACAGGCATGTACAACGATCCTGATTGGCCACAACCTGCGAGCGCTAAAACGGATAACATAAATAGTGCAACGATTGATTTTTTCATCTGGCTAATTCGTGATTATTCTTTCAATGCCCCCTATAATCGCACCACACTCAGGAAAAGCAATAGGACAAAAGGGATGAACGACACTGAATTTCATCAACTCGTCGATACTCAGATGCAAATCATAGAAGAAGCCATCGATGATTCAGGTGCAGATATCGATTATGAGACAACTGGAAACGTGATGACGTTGGAATTCGAAGACAGAAGCCAAATCATCATCAACCGCCAAGAGCCAATGCATGAGATCTGGCTAGCGTCTAAATCAGGTGGTTTTCACTTCAAACTGATCGACGACCAGTGGACTTGTTCAAAGACTGGCCTAGAGCTATTTGAGATGGTGAAGCAAGAGTGTCAGAAACATGCCGATGAAGAGATTGAGTGGGCATAAGCACAACTTGAACCTCGAATAGAACAACCAAAAAGAGCACCTATTAAGGTGCTCTTTTTATTTTGAATTTTGCTATCTAAGCTCTGATACTTAAGCGTTCACCGCTTTCGACGGTTTTGAGTAGACCGCATTGTCGTTACGGTAAGGCACGATGTACGCTTCCCCTTCTTCAGGGTAAATAATCTGATAGTACTGAGGCAGGTTAAAGTTAATGAACTGCGCCGATACGCCGCTGCCTTCTTGAGCCGAAGTGTAGAAACTATTCACACTCGCAATCATCTCATCTTTACCACCACTAAACTGATGGTACACCTCAACTTGGTTTGATTCGTCCAGCACGTAAATATTGAAGCCTTTTTCTGTATCTTCAAAGAAGAACTGAATCAAACCTTCACTCGCGAAGCTATCTACGATTTCTGGCAGTTGGAAGTCGTTCTCACGATCCAACATCATCAATGGTGAGCCTTGCAGCTTGTTAGTTGAAATGCTGCGGTAGAAATCGACCGAGTTTTCAAGCTTCTGAACCGATACACCGCGACGCTCAAAGAATAAACCGTACATTTGCTCGCCGATACGCAGCGCTTTGAAGCGGCGACGTTTTTCTTGTTCAACCGGTTTAAGACGTAAATCAATACACTCTGCCAGTAGCTGATAAACCATATTTCGCATCACACCGCGCAGGTTTTCGCTATAACAGAACACATCTACCGATTCTGGTGGTAAAGCATCTTGGTGCATTTTACCTAAGACGGTTTTAAGTGCGTCAAGCATCGCCGTTTCACCTTTAAAGTGAAGCGTGCGGACTTCATGCCAAGAGTTTCTGTAAACTAAGTCTACACTGCCAACTAAACTCTTTTGCTCTGGGCCAAAGCTGAAAATATTGGTGTTTTTGACATCCACTTTAACCGACTTACTATTAAGTTCAGCTGTCGGGTCATTTTCAAAGTTGATGAACATAGCCAACTGGCTGATTTCACAAGGGCTGGCAAGCGCTTGCATGCTCGGGCGACGCTTGCGCAGTGAGAAGGTGTTTCGTAAGTCACTCACCATCTGGTAAAACTTATCAATGTCGATCTGGGCATCACGCACGACAGAGTGAAGACGAGTCGATTCGGTAATCAAACCATTGAAGAACGCCCAAGCCACTAACTTACTTAAATACTCATTATGCTCAAGGTTTGGCTGACCAAGAATCTTGGTTGGGATTAACGGCTGCTTGTATAAGTACCAACCTGGCTTGTTGATGCGACCTTCACGCACTTCAATAAAGGTTAAGTCCGATTCGTGTAAATCTGGAGAGATTTGCGGATTAAGCAGCGTTACTTTACCTGGCAACACTTCAAAGGCCGCATACAGCTTACGAGCAAGAATACTGATGTCTTGCGGGCTGATTGCCGACGTAATGTCGTTGCGACGCGCAAATTGGATCAAATTACGGTAGCTCAGCATCAAAGCATCCAGCAGTGCATGATGCACAACCTTAACCTGCTCTACTTTCCAGTTACGGCGATCATCAAGCTCGGCAATCACTTCTGGCTGCCAATTCCACGCTGCCACCATTTCAGATAGGCTTCACGGCGCCACGCAACGGAACCCACACCAGGTTCACGGGACAGTTTTTCGTGCGTTTTCAGGTAGAAACAACGACGAACCAAGTCCAAGCGAGTTGTATCTCCAATGCGCTCCAGGTAACGAGTTACCTTCTCAAGCATTAGGTAATACGCATCCATTCCGTACAAGTCTGGCTCATGCGCAAAGAAGCGACGTTTAGTATCTAAACTCAGAAGTTGGGTATTTGGGTATTCCCACGAATAGGCTTCAAGCAGAATCGCTTTTAGTACTGACTTGTAAGGTGAATCGATACTCTTGTACAACTGCCACAAGTTCGAGCCAAAGTATTCTTCAGCTGGAATGCGGTTGAGCTTACCGAAGTTAATCCACTCATCACAATTGATGTGACCTTTACGGCACATGTCAAAAACGTATTCGTCGTAACACTCTTCCATTTCTGGCGGCACAATCTGCCAAAGCAAACGCTGGCCAGCAAGACGAACTGCTGAACGATAGAACTCATCCAATAGCAGTAGGTGCTGTGAAGAACCACAGTTGTCACCAGTCATCTCTTCCGAATAATTGCTCTTAAAGCGGTTTTCATCCATTAGGAAGAAGTTCGCTTCAACACCCTGTGTCTTCGCCCACTCGGTAATTAGTAAGCATTTGTTTGTCAGTGCATCACGATCGCTAGATGACATCAATGGCGAGATACAAACCCAAATGTCTAAGTCACTAGAGGTACTTTGACCAATTGAAGAGGTGCTACCCATGGTGTAAAGACCAAGGATGGACGGAGATGTTGGAGTTTCGAGAGATGAAGAGATGGTGAGCTCGGTATCAACAACAAACTGTTGTTGCACGTCATTAAACTCAAGGCCAAATACCCCATGTGGGACATGTGCATCGTAATAACCCGGGATAACAGGGTGATTAAAATGTAACAATGTCGGGATAAGATGGAAGACACGCTGACTTTGTAAATCCATAAGCACCAACGCACGTTCAATACGTTGTTGATTTAACTTGTCTAATCTTTGGATTAACGTCTTTGTGTAAGCCTGCAAGGTCTAGTCCTTGGTTGGTGTATAACGTGAGCTCTGACTAAAATTTATTCTAACTCAGCTAGAAAACGTGATCAATCTATCATTTTTATTTCGATCGGTAAAGAAATCACCCGTTCTAATTAGATTGCTCAGAGCCTGTTACTCATTATTCTTATTTGGCACATAGTGTGGTACCTATCTCGCTTTTCTAATAATAGCCTATTTTATAAACGAGAACTAAATCACACAATTCTGATAATATTTATCCATACAAACTTCATTTCTACTTACTCACGATCTAGTAGTAATACTTTAGATTGTTGAGTGGTACGATTAAGCCAATAGTTCTCAATGTTTAGGATTAACATGACCCAATCTGCACCTATCCGTATTGCAACGCGTAAAAGTCCACTCGCTCTATGGCAAGCTCATTATGTAAAAGATGCTCTCCAAGCTGCTCACCCTGGTCTAGAAGTAGAACTGGTGACCATGGTAACTAAAGGCGACATTATTCTAGACACACCGCTAGCGAAAGTAGGTGGTAAAGGGCTATTCGTAAAAGAGCTAGAAGTTGCAATGTTGGAAGGTCGTGCTGATCTTGCCGTTCATTCTATGAAGGATGTACCTGTCGACTTCCCTGAAGGTTTAGGTCTAGTGACCATTTGTGAACGCGAAGATCCACGTGATGCTTTTGTCTCTAACACCTACAGCTCGATAGATGAGCTTCCTCAAGGTGCAGTAGTCGGCACATGTAGTTTGCGCCGTCAGTGTCAGCTTAAAGAGTACCGACCTGATTTGGTAATTAAAGAGCTTCGCGGAAACGTGGGGACTCGCTTAGGTAAACTCGATGCGGGTGAATACGACGCTATAATCCTTGCGGCAGCCGGCCTAAAACGTTTAGAGCTCGAATCGCGAATTCGCAGTTTTATTGAGCCAGAACAGTCTCTTCCAGCGGTTGGTCAAGGTGCGGTTGGTATTGAATGCCGCGTCGATGATGAACGATTAATTCAACTGCTCGAAGCGCTTAATCACAAGGATACAGCAGATCGCGTACTGTGTGAGCGTGCAATGAACCTGACTCTTGAGGGTGGTTGCCAAGTACCTATCGGCAGTTATGCCCTACTCAAAGGAGAAGATATTTGGCTGCGTGCATTAGTTGGTGAACCGGATGGTTCAAAGATCGTTAGGGGCGAGATTCGTGGCCCACGCCAAGATGCTGAGAAGCTCGGCGTTACATTAGCAAACCAACTGCTCGATGATGGCGCGAAAGATATTCTGACTAAGCTCTACGCTGAGAGTGAATAATCTATGGCAGTGCTGATTACACGTCCAGAACCTCATGGGCAACAGCTCTGCCAACAACTTTCCCTTCATGGTATAGACACCGTCTATCAACCTTTACTCCAAGTTGTTCCAGGGCAAGATATCGACCACTTGCCCCAATCACTCCAGCAGGCCGATATCATCATCGCAGTGAGCCAGCCTGCTGTACAGTTGGCGAGCCAAACCTTCCAAGAACAAAACCTTTGCTGGCCTTCAAATGCGCTATACATTGCCGTTGGTCAAAAAACTGCACACGTTTTAAGCAAAGAGACACAACAAAACGTACACTACCCAAGCATTGGCGATAGCGAACATTTGCTCAAGCTTCCTGAATTACAGTCAGTCTCCAACAAAACGATTGTCATTCTCCGAGGTGACGGGGGCGTGAACTCATCTATCAGCAGCTTGTCCAAATGGGGGCGAAAGTAGAATATCGTGAAGTCTATAAACGTGACTACATTCCATTACATCCCACGTCTTTAATGACATTATGGAAGCAGCATGGTGTAGATTCTCTGGTAGTAACCAGTAGTGGCCAACTCAGCCACCTTATCAGCCAATTCAACTCACAAGATACTGCATGGCTATCGAGTCTAAGATTATTCGTTCCAAGTCAGCGAATACTAGAAGATGCCCAAGCAATAGGATTTAAGAATATTACTAATACTGGCAGCGCAAGTAATGACGATTTACTTGCGGCTCTCCTGCCAGCTTAACAGGACTTAAGCAATGACAATAAAGAAAAATAAACCTCAAGCGACTCCTGAAAAAGAAGCACTCGATAACAAAAGCGCTGAACCACAAATTGATGACAAGGCTACCAAGGAAACCGAAAAGGCAGAAAAGGTGGAAGATAGTCTAGATAAGAAGACCTCATCGGATACACCTGAACCAACATCTACCCAGGTCGAGTCTTCAATTAGTAAGAAGGATACTCCGAAGCAGCCAGTATCCCAGAAAATGCCCGAGCAAAAGTCTGGTCGTAAACTTAGCATCGTTGCAATCGTCATTGCCGTCTTATTCTCTGGTGGTGTGACGTACCAAATGCAAAAGCAAAACGACACTCACAAAGAGCAAATCGCCCAGCTGCAATCCCAAATTTCATCGGTGAACCAAGCCAACCAAACACTGAAAGCCGAACTCGAACAAGCTCAATCTGATACGTTAGCGCAAGCTAAGCAACTCACTAACGCTGCCGAAGTTGCTTTAGGCCAGCAACAAAAGAGCATTGAAAGCCTACAACTGGCTATCGCAGATGTAAAAGGCCGCAGACCTAACGACTGGCTTCTGGCAGAAGCCGACTACCTAACCAAGCTAGCAGGCAGAAAACTCTTCCTTGAGCGCGACGTAGTGAGTGCGACTCGATTAATGGAAAGTGCTGATCAGCGCATCTCGGCATTAAATGATCCTAGCTTAGTTCCTCTGCGTAAAGCGATGGCAAAAGACATCACTTCACTCAAAGCAGTTCCTCTGGTCGATCGCGATGGCCTAGTTCTGAAGCTAACGGCGCTACAACAGCAAGTCGACCAATTGCCTTTAGCCAACGCCATCCTTCCAGAAGCAGAAGTAGTGGAAAGAGCAGCCGTATCGCAGAATATCAACGATTGGAAAGATAATCTGATGACTTCGCTGAAAGACTTCGGGGACAACTTCATCACATTCAGAACCCGAGATGGTAACGTCATTCCTTTATTATCTCCTGAACAACACTTCTATCTTCGAGAAAACATCAAAGCCAAACTCGAAACCGCAATTAAAGCCGTTTATTCCGAGAACGGCGAAGTCTACAGCGTTGCAATTTCAACGGCTAATGACTGGGCAGGGACCTTCTTCGATTCAGACGACAATGGAGTCATCGAGTTCCAAAGCGCGCTAGAGTCACTCTCGAAAGCCGACATTAGTGTCGAGTACCCAGTGAAGCTAAACACTCAACAAATTCTAGCAGACGTCATCAACGAGCGATTACGTCGTGAAGTCACTACATTGATCATGGAGGATAAGTAATGTTTCGATTTATCTTTCTATTCGCGGTACTTGGTATAGGTCTGTTTCTAGGGACTCAATATTCAGGTCAGCAAGGCTATGTGTTGATTTCGATCGCCAATAAAACAATCGAAATGAGCGTTAATACACTGGTGATCTTCATCATTTTAACTCTAGGCGCACTGTTTGGGCTTGAGTTCATCATCAAGAAAGCCCTAAGGGCGAGCAGTACAACTTGGAACTGGTTCAGTGTACGCAAGCTCAAGCGCTCACGCCGCTACACCAACGAAGGCATCATTAAGCTGCTAGAAGGCGACTTTAAACTCGCGGAAAAAAAGGTTACACGCTGGGCGAATCACCATGATATGCCTTTGCTGTGCTACCTAGTGGCTTCTGAAGCCGCACAAGGGATGAGCAACTCCAAACAGCGTGATCACTATCTGTCACTAGCGGCAGAACAAGCAGATTCGACACTCGCAGTTGAACTCACCCGGGCAAAGCAGCAAATGCATGATCAAGACTATCCGGCCGCTTTCGACACCCTAACAACGCTTCGTCATAATTACCCTAGCAACACAATCCTGCTTAACCTCTTAAAGACTGTTTATATCGAGCTTAAGCTGTGGCAGCCGCTGATCGACCTGTTACCTAAACTATTTAAGCACAAGCTAATCTCTAAAGAGGATCAGGCAGCGCTCATACAAAAGGCTCAATGTGGAATACTCCATGAGGTCGCCACTCAAAATGGCAGTGAGGGTTGATCAACCAATGGAATACGCTGCCGAGAAAAACTAAATCTGACTCCCACTTAATCGAATGTTTTGCCAAGCTCCTTATAAATCGCCAAGCAGATAATGAAGCCTTCACCCTGTTGAAAGAAACATTGAAGAAGCAGCCTAGTTCTCAGCTCTACTCACTTCTTCCTGAGTTGAAGTTGCAGGATAGTCACCCTGTTGTGACCTTCCTAGAAGGCATCATAATCAAAGATGGTGACAACGCAGAAGCTCACAGCGCTTTGGCTCAATTCTATCTAAGAAGCGAAAAATGGTCAGAAGCACAATCTCATTTAGAGCATGCACTTTCACTTCGATCTAAAGTCTCAGATTACGGATTTTTGTCTGAAGCTCTAGAGAAGCAGAACTTGACCAAAGCTGCACACGAGGTTTCTAAAAAGGCACTGACACTGATCAGCCAGCCCGAGACAAGTTAATGCGTTGAAACTTGTTAATTCAAAGAGCCATCCCTAGCGGATGGCTTTTTTGTATCAGGTAAACTCATTTACTCTCTAAGGCAGAACTATGTATGAATAAATAGTCTGACAGCTACGTATAGAAGTGACTAACTTCTATACGAGCGTCATTTTTGACTTTAGTATGAATCAAGGCAAATCAATACAATATTCAATGTCGTGTGTAAATGCCAGTTCAATGAAGCATACTCACTGTATACAACAGTAAGACCAAGTAATAAAAGATACTCTCGCTGAAAGATGATTCATTACAGAATACATATACAATGGCTAATGGATGAAAAGGTCTCCGATAGTTTTTACGATTTTCGTCCGTCAGAGACACTCATAACTCAAGCTCAACTTTCTAATCAGTGGTTTCCTGCTATGTTTAGCAAGGCTTGTTTATAAGTGATCGGGACTAAGGCTAAGATTATTATCGTCAAAAACGACGAAAGCCTAGTCGCAAAACTAGGCTTTCTAATAAATAGCGGAATGGCAGGTGTTTGAACAACGAACAAATCTCTTGCGGGAGTCATTGGACGAAGGCCCAAAAGTTAGATACG
>JYJN01000096.1 GCA_003263845.1 Vibrio aestivus
TAACGCCTTACTAACGGGCGATAACGCGTTACCACATAACTTGAATATTGTGCCCTAAACACTGAGCTTAAATTGTGAGTTGAGTTCGCCAAGCGTTAGGAGTCCCTGTTAAGTAATTTGTTATATGCCAGTTCCCCGTAGCCTAGATTTGTTCTAATTTGAAAGGCGAGCACGGCGTGCTTGGTGGTATTTTAGTTGCCAAGATGTACCTGTAAAAACCCAAATAGAACAACGTTTTGCATAGCCACTGACTTTGCCTGCTTCGTCGACAATGGCTGACTTATACTTTAATAGTTGGACAGATGGTTCAAGTTGAATACATTCATAGTTTTGCGAATGAACACGAGCACTTGAAGGTTTTTCAGTTTCCATCATTTCAACGATAGAAGAATAGTCATAGCTATTCCCTGATTTACCAACTTCTGAAAAGTGCGGGTGAATCAAACGCTCTCTATCGGCTTTGTTTTGTCGGATTTCGTACTTATGAAGCTCAACTTCTTGTTCAACTAATATATCCATATATTCTCCGAAAGCGTTAAGGCATA
>JYJN01000097.1 GCA_003263845.1 Vibrio aestivus
GCATTAAATGCTGCAATCGAAGCGGCAAGAGCAGGGGAGCAAGGTCGCGGTTTTGCGGTAGTCGCCGATGAAGTGCGACAACTCGCGAGTGGCACCTCTCAGCAAACGGCAAACATCCGTGAAAAGATGGCGGATTTGGATAAAGCCTCAGAAAAATCACGACAGGCAGTGACATTGTCACGTCAGGAGATGGGACTTGCGATGGAATCGAGCGTTGAAGTGAAGCAAACATTTGATGGTATCGACGACGCGGTTAAGCATATCAGAGAGCGTGTCGAACAGATCAGTGTGGCAACGGAAGAGCAACAGCGCGCAACGGCAGACGTTAGCGAATCAATCCATCAGTCTCTTCGCTTGCGAGTCAACCAAATTAAAACTCGATACTATGGTTAAGAGTGCAGAAGAAGTGGCTGACATTGCTGGCCATCAACAAGCTATGCTTCATAAGTATCAGTTCTAGATCCTATTTAATGCTTGATGGAAAAGGTTTGATGACAAAGCGCACCGATTGGTGCGCTTTTGATTTTTACTTTTGTCTAAATGGCTGGGTGAGCATTTTATCCAGTCTTTGTTCTTCGGGAAGTCGAAACTTGTCGATACCAATTTCCACATCATGGTGTCCTTTTTCCGGCTGCGCTCGATAGGTTGAAAAGAATGTGTCCCAAACGGATAAGAAGAAACCAAAGTTAGAATGCGTTTCTCTTTCAATGATTGAATGGTGAACTCGATGCATGTCTGGCGTTACAATGAGTTTGCGCAGTACTTTATCCATAGACAGTGGTAGTTTGGCGTTACTGTGATTAAACATCGCACTGCCGTTGAGTATAATTTCAAATACTACTACAGCGATTGCAGGCGCTCCCAACAAAGTGACAACTGCTACCTTTACCCAAATTGATAACCAGATTTCCACTGGATGAAAGCGTGCTCCAGTTGTCACATCAATATCTTGGTCTGAATGGTGCATTCTATGTAAACGCCACAAAATTGGAACGCGATGAAATACCAAGTGCTGAAGATAGATTGTTAAATCGAGTAGCACGACACAGCCGATTACGACCACAGGTAACGGTAATTCATACCAGTTAAATAGGCCAAAACCTGAACGGCTAGCAAACAAAGCAGCTTCAACGGCGGCAATCGGGCTAAGCAGTGCCATTGTCAAACCGTTCAAACCAACTAAACCTAAGTTATTGGTCCACCGAAACCACCGGTTCTGTGTTAAAGCTTTTCTCGGAGTGCGCGTTTCCCATACCGCACACAATAATAAAATCACTACAAAACAAGTTAAACGTAATACATCGGGGTTGATCACCGTATCCTCCACTATCTTAATCAGTTAAGTCTAAGTACAATCACGAACATTTTCTACGATAGTCAGTTTTCATCATGAGAGTTCACGCGTTCCATCGCCTTCTTCAATATCGCCAGTCCACAGCAACACGAGAGTTTTCAGCTCGTGGGGCCAAGATAGACCGGTGTAATCGCTGCCAAGTTTCAAAGCAATATTGTCTTTGTGAGTATCAGCCCGACATTGACTCTAATGTTGCGGTGATGCTCATTATGTCTGAGAACGAAGTTTTTAAACCGAGTAACACGGGTCGATTAATTGCCGATGTGGTGAAAGAAGCTTTTGTATTTCAATGGAACCGTACCCAACCAAGCCAAGAAATGCTTGATATCTTGGCGGATGAACAATACCAGCCATTTGTTGTATTTCCAGAAGAGTACGTTGAAGACAAAGCGCGGTTAATAACGAAAATAGATGCAGTGACAAACAAGACGAAGAAACCACTTTTGATCTTTTTAGACGGAAGCTGGCGTGAAGCAAGGCGCATCTTTAGAAAGTCGCCTTATCTTGCCACATTGCCAGTTGTCTCGATTAAGCCAGAAGTGGTGTCGCAATACGTTATGCGAAAGTCTGACAACGAAAACCATCTTTCAACAGCCGAAGTTGCGAGTTTGGTTCTCGAGCAGGTAGGGGAAACTCGCGCCGCTGAAGAGCTGCAAGACTGGTTTACTGTATTTCGAGAAACCTATCTACTAAGTAAGACTCGCCTTAAGCCTGATTACACAAGACCCACCTTGAAACATTTCTTAGAAAAACGCGGAATCGCGAAGTAGCTCTAATATTTACAAATGTATTGATTACACATTATTCAATTATTTAATGAGCCGAAACAAATCCGTTTCATGTCACAGATTGTAGGCGTAGCTATGTGGATAATGCCAAAAGAATATTTTTTTGGCTGTATGAGCAATGGCCACTTTTAGGAGAGAAACGTATGTATTACGGCTTTGATGTCGGTGGCACTAAGATTGAATTTGGTGCATTTAACGAAAAGCTTGAGCGAGTAGCTACTGAAAGGGTACCTACACCTACTACTGACTACGATGCGCTGGTAAGCACCATCGCAGAACTCGTGAGCAAGTATGACAACCAATTTGAGTGTGAAGGAAAAATTGGACTTGGTCTTCCTGGTATGGAAGATGCTGATACGTCAGAAGTACTTACCGTTAATGTTCCGGCTGCAAAAGGCAAGCAATTACGCGCAGACCTAGAAGCTAAGATTGGCCGTACAGTACAAATCGAAAACGACGCAAACTGTTTTGCATTATCAGAAGCTTGGGACGAAGAGTTAAAAGACTCACCATCCGTCATGGGCCTAATTCTAGGTACAGGTTTCGGTGGCGGTTTGATCTACAAGGGCAAAGTGTTCTCTGGTCGCAGCAACGTTGCTGGTGAACTTGGCATATGCGTCTTCCGATCGATGCATGGTTCCACCTAGGCGAGAATCCACCGCTTCTTGATTGTGGTTGTGGCAAAAAAGGCTGTATGGATAACTACTTATCTGGTCGCGGCTTTGAGCTTCTTTACTCACACTACTTCGGTGAGCAAAAGAAAGCGATCGACATCATCAACGCGCATGCTGAAGGCGAAGAAAAAGCAGTTGAACACGTAGAACGCTTCATGGAACTACTGGCTATCTGCTTTGCAAACATCTTCACAGGAAACGATCCGCATGTTGTTGCTCTAGGTGGCGGCCTGTCAAACTTTGAGCTTATCTACGAAGAAATGCCAAAACGTGTACCAAAGCACCTTCTTTCGGTAGCGAAAATGCCTAAGATCGTAAAAGCGAAGCATGGTGACTCAGGCGGTGTACGTGGTGCAGCATTCCTGAATATCGAATAATTCTATTCGATGAAATTCCATTTAAAAAAGCACGCAGCAATGCGTAATGCC
>JYJN01000098.1 GCA_003263845.1 Vibrio aestivus
CTTGGTAGCCAGCCGGTGCGTTAAGGCCTGTACCGATCGCAGTTGCGCCCAGGTTTACTTCAAGCAGTAGTTTAGATGTGTATTCTAGAGCGCGGATTTCTTCATTAAGCGTCACCGCCCAAGCGTGAAACTCTTGGCCGACGGTCATTGGTACCGCGTCTTGTAGCTGGGTACGGCCCATTTTCAGGACGGTATTGAATTCTTGACTCTTAAGCTCGAACGCGCCTTTTAGGTATTCGATGGCTTCAACCAGTTTTACCACACTGTTGTAAACCGAGATTCTAAAGCCTGTTGGGTAGGCACAGTTCGTCGATTGGCTCTTGTTTACGTGGTCATTCGGATTAATGAACTCGTATTGGCCTTTCTCTTTACCCATCAGTTCTAGTGCTACGTTGGCAACAACTTCGTTGGTGTTCATGTTAACTGAAGTGCCGGCGCCGCCTTGGAATACATCTGAAGGGAACTGATCCATGCATTTTCCAGTTTCCAAAATTAGGTCACACGCTTGGATGATGTACTTAGCGACTTCACTTGGAATAGCGCCGAGCTCTTTGTTGGCCAAAGCTGCGGCTTTCTTGGTCATTACCATGCCGCGTACAAATTCTGGTACGTCAGAAATGGTCACGTTTGAAATGTTGAAGTTTTCAATAGCGCGCAGGGTATGAATGCCGTAATAAGCATCGGCAGGAACGTGGCGTTCACCTAATAGGTCTTCTTCGATACGAGTTGGCTGAGCAGTAGCATTCGCTAGAGGAGTATGTGTAGCCATAACAGGATCCTTAGATAATTATTCTGATAATTTAGGTGTTATTTAGCCATTTCTGCGTTCTAAGAATCCATTCGTCAGAGTGTTTGGCTGGAAAATCCGTCCTGACTTCTGAAGCACATAATACTGTACTTAGCGCATAAAAATAGTAAGTGGATCACTATTTTGCACTTTCATTTGTACAGTAAATGATTGTCACGATAAATCCCTATTGAATAACTGTTTTTACGTAAAAATTAGGCAAATTTCATGCTTTTTTACAGCTTGTATTTGAGCTCTTTGTCCTTTTCAGCTTACACTGGTTAGAACAAAGGAGGGCTTGTGTTTCCTATCTTATTATTACTCTTTATTTGCGTACCGATTGTCGAAATTGGCTTATTCATTCAAGTTGGTGATTATTTAGCTTGTGGCCGACGATTGGCTTGGTATTACTGACGGCATTTGTTGGAGCCTCACTCGTGCGAAGCCAAGGTATTCAAACCCTTCTTTCTGTGCAGAATCGCTTGCAGCAAGGTGAGCTTCCGGCGCAACAAATTTTTGAAGGCGTGATGCTAGCGGTATCAGGGGTGTTACTTCTGACTCCAGGCTTCATGACCGATGCATTTGGTATGCTGGTGTTGCTACCCGCTCCAAGGGCCGTGATTGCAAAGTACCTGATGAGTAAGATGGTGGTGAAATCGATGGGAAGCCAAGGTTTTCATGGCGGTTTCTCAAGTGGTCCGAACCCTTTTGAGCAAGATCCGTTTCAGCGAGGCCCACAGGATCACCAAGATGATGGTAATACCTTCGAAGGTGAGTTTGAGCGTAAAGACGATGATGATCGTAACCGATTGAACTAGTTCATCGTTGAATTCAATAGAAAAGGCACGCAATGCGTGCCTTTTTCGTGTTCATCATCTGCGACTAAACTGCGCCGTTAAAGCCCATTTGTCGCCATGCTTCAAAGGCAATGATGGCAACAGCATTGGATAAGTTCAGGCTGCGTGCATCCGGCATCATAGGGATTCGGATTCGCTGCTCCATCGGCAGGCTCTCAATCACATCGGCAGGTAGCCACGGGTTTCTGGGCCAAACAGTAGAACATCACCATCTTGGTATTTAGCATCCACGTGATGACCTGTGGTTTTCGTGGTGCAAGCGAATAGGCGGTAAGGGCCTTCGCGCTCTTGCTCCAAGTAATCAATGAATGCTTGTAAGTTCTTGTGACGCTTTACTCTTGCCAAGTCGTGGTAATCGAGGCCTGCTCTTCTCACTTTCTTCTCTTCTAAGTCAAAACCCAGCGGTTCAATCAAATGAAGATTGGCGCCACAGTTGGCACATAGGCGAATAATATTACCTGTATTAGGTGCGATTTCTGGCTCATAAAGGGCGATGTCAAACATAGCGATTACTTCAAACTTGGTGATTAGAGAAGAGAAAGTATAAAGCGGCTTTATAAAGCCGCAAGTAGGAGAGGTGGAAATAGTTTAATCGCAGGGGCCTTAATGCTCAGTATTTATGCGCCTGCTGCAATTGCTGCTACGTAGTTATCTGAGACTGCTTCCCAGTTCACGACATTCCACCATGCATCAATGTAGTCAGGACGACGATTTTGGTAGCTGATGTAGTAAGCGTGCTCCCAAACATCCAGCGCGAGGATAGGTTCACCTTGTTCAGTGGCAACATCCATTAGTGGGTTGTCTTGGTTGGATGTTGACGTCACAACTAACTTACCATCCTTGACGATTAACCAAGCAAAGCCCGAACCAAAGGTATTGATGGCCGCTTGAGTGAACTGTTCTTTGAACGCATCAAAGCTGCCAAAGGCTTTATCAATTTCTTCTGCCAGCTTGCCTTGAGGAGCACCGCCTGCGTTAGGACTCATGCAGTTCCAGTAAAGGATGTGGTTGTAGTAACCACCGCCGTTGTTACGGATTGCTGGTGAGTGTTGAGAGATGTTTGCAAAGATATCACTCAGAGAAGCTGATTCTAGATCTGAGCCTTGTACGGCAGCCATGAACTTATCGTAATAGGTACGATGGTGCTTACCATAATGAACTTCCATTGTTTTAGCGTCGATGTAAGGCTCAAGCGCGTCAAAGCCGTAAGGTAGGTCTGGGAAAACGTGAGACATAGTAAATCCTCCATAATTGAAGGAGTTACTTTAAATGATAATGAGATCTATTATCAACTGTGTTTTTGTAGGGCTATTTACCCAAACTCAATGGTAGAACGATATCGACTTGCAGGCCGCCAAGGTCGCCTCGTTTGGCTTTGATAGTCCCGCTGTGCTGACGAATGGCCGTTTGAGTAATCGCAAGTCCCAGTCCCGTGCCTCCCGAATGACGGTCGCGAGCGGTTGAAACGCGATAGAAAGGTCGGAAAATATCTTCGAGCTCTTCCTCTGGAACGCCTTCACCATTGTCTTGAACTGACACGTGTAGATTTTCACTCTTAATGGCGATAGTCACTTCAACGTGGTCTTTGCCGTAGTGAATAGCATTACGCAGGATGTTATCGAGTGCACTCATCAGCAGCTTAGGGCTGCCAGAGAGTTTGCAATCTGGTAGAGATGAGTAGTTGAGTGCTTTGCCCATTTGCTCGGCTTCAAACTGAGCATCTTTAATGATCTCTTCCCACAGGCTTGAAAGCGGTTGAGTTTCTCGTTGTAGATGACTGTCTGCTTGAGTACGAGACAGCGCGAGGAGCTCGTTTATCATCAACTCTAGACGCTGGGCTTCGGTATCAATGCGCTCAAGTTCTGGGCTTTCCCCTTGTTTGCGAACTGCCAATGCGCTGGCCATTCTTAAGCGAGTTAACGGAGAGCGCAGCTCATGCGAGATGTCTGACAGTAATCGTTGCTGGCCCGAAACCATGTTGTTCACCGCTTCCACCATCTGGTTAAAGCTAGCGCCTGCTTGCCTGAACTCAGATGTGCCTTGTTCAAGTTCTGGATCTGCCACAAATTCACCCTGAGCAACACGCTTTGCGGCTCTTTCAAGTTTTCGTGCCGGTTGACTGACTACCCAAGCTAGCCAGAGTAGTAGAGGGGTGCTGACAATCATAACCGCAAACAGCAGTTGGATAGGTTTATCAAACAGTCGCAATAGTAGGGGCGGCGGTTGATTCCAGCGCACACCGACATACAGTTTGAGCTCGCGATCCGCCAAGGTGATGGGCGTTGGACCCGCTATCATGTAATTGCCATAGAGCTTCTGCTTTGGTGAGTCGTCAGGCAGGCTGGTCACGAAGTTACGTAGGCACGGATGCCAAAGTGACTTTCTCGCTTAGTGGTCAAAATGTTGCCTTCTAAGTCGGTGAGATAAAGCCTTGGGCTTGGGTTGCGCGACGATCGCTTCTGATCGTTTAATCGAAACAAGATCCGACCGAGATCGGTTTCATCTTTAAAGCGGTGTTCAACTTTGTCCTTAATGTCGACAAGCTTATCTTGATGAGCATTTGGAATCTCATGGGCCTTACGTGGATCAAGGTGTGGCAAAGACAGTACCGCCAACAACACTAGCAGCATGGTGAACCAAAAGATCGCAAATATTCGGCCGTAGAGGCTCTTGATTCGAGGTAAACGCATTAATCTTCCTCAATTAATAGATAGCCGCGTCCACGCAAGGTTTTGATTCGTGACTTGCCGTCTTCTCTTTCTGGCAGCTTCTTACGTAGGTTCGAGACATGCATATCTATGGCTCGGTCAAAAGCGGCTAGACGCTTGCCAAGCACATCTAAACTGAGGGTTTCTTTGGTTAAGGTTTGCCCCGGGTTTTCGATGAAGTGGCTAAGTAAAGAAAACTCGGTGGTAGTAAGGTCGAGCAGCTGACCTTGGCAGTATGCTTCTTGCTTACCAGGAAAAACTTCAATGTCCTGATAGATCAAGGCGTCTTGGTTTTTGTTTGACGTTTTAGACTGAGTGCGGCGCAATATGGCTTTGATTCTGGCGAGCAGTTCACGGTCGCTGAATGGTTTTGGTAAGTAATCGTCTGCACCGAGCTCCAGCCCAATACTCTATCGATCTCTTCCCCTTTCGCGGTAAGCATTAAGACGGGAGTTTCCCATTTCTCACGCAGTCGCTTAAGTGTGTCCATACCATTGAGTTTGGGCATCATGACATCCAGAAGGATGAGATCGATCTCTTCGCTCATAGCGGCCAAACCTGCTTCACCATCATTGGCTTCTGAAACCTCGAATCCTTCAAGGCTGAGCACCTCTTTTAAAAGGCTTGTTAGCTCAATATCGTCATCGATCAGGAGAATGTGCGCCATATAGTTAACCTTAATCACCGTTGTCAGAAGTCCCTTTATCATACTGTGAAAGGGGGGCTTCGATAAGGTAAAGTTGGCTCTTTACGATTATTTACGCTCCCTATACGTCGCTTTACCTTGCAGTTTGTATTCTGTACCTGTGCTGTGAAGAACAGCTTCCTGACAACCCTATTTTAGAAGGTAAATGATATGAAAATGACAAAGAAATTGGTGTTAGCCGCAGTTGCTGTTCCTTTAGTATTCGGCAGTGCGACTGCTTTCGCATTTGGTGGCAAAGGCGACTTCAAAGGTAAAGGTGAATGCCGTGGCGGTTCAGACCATAAAATCCTGCGTCAACTTGATCTGACGGATGAGCAGAAAACCCAGTTGAAAGAAATGCGCACTAATGCGAAGGCTGAGTTTAAAGAGATGCGCAGTGAAAAAGGCCAAGAGGTGATGGCAGAGCGTCAAGCGCATCAAGCACAAGTAAACCAACTACTTCTGGCCGACACGTTTGATGAAGCGGCAGCGAACGAGCTTGCAAAAGAGATGGTTGAAAAGCAAGCTGAGCGCCGCGTGAAAATGCTAGAGCGCCAGCACCAAGTGCTAAGCATCCTAACGCCAGAACAAAAAAGCGAAATACACCGAAATCAAGCAAGAACGTATGAACAAATGCGCTGAGAAAATGCAGAAACGCATGAGTGACAACCAAGCGTAATTTCATTGTGTGTTCGACAAAAGGCTACCATTGAGGTGGCCTTTTTCATTTGTTTCACTGGTAAGACTTGAACGCTTATCTCGGTGCGTCATTTTTATTCAAAGTTTTGCGCGGTATACTTAGGGTAAATCAACGCCTTTGTCATGGATTATGAAACACGAGTATGCACGTCTAGTGACGCTAGCAGCATGGACGGCGACCATCGTTGCCACTGTGCTATTGATTGTGAAAGTTGCCGCATGGTGGGTGACGGGATCTGTCAGTTTGCTGGCTTCTCTCATTGACTCTTTATTAGATATCGCGGCATCTGTGGTCAATTTGATTGTGGTGCGCTATGCCCTGCAGCCTGCCGATCGCGAGCACACCTTTGGCCACGGTAAGGCTGAATCTTTGGCGGCTCTAGCTCAAGCCATGTTTATCTCAGGTTCTGCCTGTTTCCTCATTTTTAAACGGCTTCGACCGTCTTTTCCGGCCCCATGAGCTTGAGTCCCCAGAGCTAGGTGTGTACGTCAGTTTGTTTGCCATCGTTGTAACCTACGGCTTAGTGACCTTCCAGAAGTATGTGGTGAGCAAAACAGGTAGCCAAGCAATCGCTGCAGATTCTTTGCATTACCAATCCGATCTTTATATGAATGCGGCCATCATGGTGGCTCTAGGTTTGAGTTGGTTTGGCATTACTCAAGCAGATGCGGCGTTCGCGATTGGTATTGGTGCTTATATTCTGTATAGCGCCTTTAAGATGGTCAAAGAGGCGATTCAAACCTTGCTGGATAGAAAGCTGCCAGATGAAGAGTTGAATCAGATTCGTCAGTGCTGTGTCTCAGTTGAGGGAGTGTTAGGTGTCCATCAATTGAGAACACGTATGTCAGGGCCAACACGTTTTATTCAACTTCATCTAGAGTTAGAAGACACGATGCCTTTAATTGAGGCGCACCGTATATCGGATGAAGTTGAAAACTTACTACTGAAAACGTTTCCTGAAGCGGATGTCTTGATACACCAAGACCCATACTCTGTGGTGTTGGGCCCGGAGAAAGAACAGAAAAACCAAGACTGGTAGGCTTGATACTCGGTGCTTTGCGCTAAATTAGCGGCTCAAATTATCAAACTAGTAACAAATAAACGTGATTCTGATGTGAGTCAACAAAGTCGTAAAGTAAAACTGTAATACTCTTACATAAGTAGAAAAGTTACGTAATTTCGTGCAAATAACAGTAGTATTCCTGCCCTGTGAAGGTAACATACTAGGCAGACTCAGAATGATTAAGTGAGTTGACGATAGGTGTCAGCTTACAAGAAAAATTAATAATTGGATTCCCAAAAATCGAGGGTGAGCATGATTAAGAAGATCGGTGTTTTAACAAGTGGCGGTGATGCACCTGGTATGAACGCAGCCGTGCGCGGCGTAGTTCGTACTGCACTATCTGAAGGTTTAGAAGTATACGGCGTTCACGACGGTTACTTAGGCCTTTACGAAGATCGTATCGAGAAACTTGACCGTTCAAGTGTTTCAGACGTAATCAACAAAGGTGGTACATTCCTAGGTTCTGCACGTTTCCCAGAGTTCAAAGAAGTGGCTGTTCGTGAGAAAGCTATCGAGAACTTGAAGAAGCACGGCATCGACGCTCTGGTTGTTGTTGGTGGTGACGGTT
>JYJN01000099.1 GCA_003263845.1 Vibrio aestivus
AAGCTATTTCCTAGCTTGAACTACGGAGTTCATACGAAAAAGGTGCCTATTGGCACCTTTTGCGTTTCTATCTGCTTTTATTAGTTTGTAGCTCAAACTATTTAGAACGTTTTACCGCTAAGTGAGCCAATGTAATGAGCGCTTGCTTGTAATCAGATTCAGGCAATACTTTAAGCTCTTCAATGGCTTTGTCGGCCTCTTCTAAGGCTTTATTAGTGGTGTATTCTAATGAACCGCATTCTGCCATCGCTTGGAGGATATCATCGAGCTTGTCCATGCCATTGGCTTTCTCTATGGCTTCTCGAATCATCAGGCTTTGAGCTTCGTTACCGTTACGCATTGCGTGAAGTAGGGGTAAAGTTGGTTTGCCTTCTGCAAGATCATCACCAACGTTCTTGCCCATCTCTTTACCATCAGCTGTGTAGTCCATCACGTCATCGATCAGCTGGAACGCAGTACCTAAATACTTACCGTAGTTTTGCAACGCAGCTTCGACTTCTTGTGGTGCGTCATTCAAAATTGCACCAATCTGAGTCGCAGCTTCGAAAAGCCGCGCGGTTTTCGAGTAGATGACCTGCATGTAATTCTCTTCAGTGGTGTCAGGATCATTACAGTTCATTAACTGCTGAACTTCACCTTCTGCGATCACATTAACCGATTCACTCATTAACTCGAGGATCTTCATGGATCCTAGTTTTGTCATCATTTGAAAGGAGCGAGTGTAGATAAAGTCACCAACCAGTACGCTAGCGGCATTACCAAATGCAGCATTGGCTGTTGCTTTACCACGGCGCATGTCTGATTCATCAACCACGTCATCATGCAGTAGAGTGGCTGTATGGATAAACTCGACAAATGCTGCTGCCATGATGTGTTTGTCGCCTTCGTAACCCAGAGCGCGGGCAGAAAGAAGCGCTAGAAGTGGTCTAAGGCGTTTGCCGCCACCGCTAACAATATAGAAACCGAGTTGATTGATTAAGGAAACGTCAGAGTTGAGTTGAGCTTGAATTGTTTCATTCACTTTTGCCATATCTTCGGCAGTAAGCGTCTGGATAGCTTTAAAAATCCATTGTACATCCGGCTGAGGTTAGTACCTGTAAGGTATTCTTATCTTCTTTATTAGCTGAATAATACACTAAAAAACGTTGATTAATACATGGCTAAAGGGCATGATTGCGGCACTTTTCTTTGGCGATTAGCTTTTCGCCAATTTTTTAAAAATATGGCTTGTCATAGGGTCGCCCTTTCTGTAGAATCTGCGCCCTATTGATGATTAGTTTAGCGCACACCCAAATTGCACAAATATGTAGCATAAGGCTGTGCGGAAAAAGCGGAGTAAAATATGTACGCTGTTTTCCAATCTGGTGGTAAACAACACCGTGTAAGCGAAGGTCAAACTCTTCGTTTAGAGAAATTAGACGTTGAAACTGGTGCAACTGTTGAATTTGATAAAGTTCTACTTGTTGCTAACGGTGAAGACATTCAAGTTGGTGCTCCTCTAGTAGAGGGTGGCAAAGTTGTAGCAGAAGTTGTACAACACGGTCGTGGCGATAAAGTTAAAATCGTTAAGTTCCGTCGTCGTAAGCATTCTCGCAAGCAAGCTGGTCACCGTCAGTGGTTCACTGAAGTGAAAATCACTGGCATCAACGCTTAATTTAGGAGAGTTTAACAATGGCACACAAAAAAGCTGGTGGTTCTACTCGTAACGGCCGCGATTCAGAAAGCAAACGCCTTGGTGTAAAACGTTTCGGTGGTGAATCTGTACTTGCAGGTAACATCATTGTTCGTCAACGTGGTACTAAGTTCCACGCTGGTACTAACGTTGGTATCGGTAAAGACCACACTCTATTCGCTCTTACTGAAGGTAAAGTGAAGTTCGAAGTGAAAGGTCCTAAAAACCGTAAATTCGTTAGCATCGAAGCTGAGTAATTTAGCACTACGCTAATTTACCTTTAAGCTTTCAAGCTGAATTTAAAAGCCCTGCCTATTCGGCGGGGTTTTTTATTTATGAAGTGCAAATAACAAGATGTCCTCGACGATACAATCAGTTAGATGAGTGTTTCGGTTCAGGGTTGCTTTTTATTTGTTCCAGATGCAGTAAGAACACAGATTCCAGGTGATCGATCTTAAATTCGGATCTGCTAGAATTTATATCACCCGTTTACGGTGATATTGCAACGCACAAAATGCGGAGTAAAAAATGAAATTCGTTGATGAAGCGGTAGTAAAAGTAGAAGCTGGTGACGGCGGTAACGGTGTTGTTAGTTTTTGGCGTGAGAAG
>JYJN01000100.1 GCA_003263845.1 Vibrio aestivus
GGGCGTTATGAGCTAGGAGGAAATTTTACATGGAATACATCATCAGATCTGCTTCAGAATCGGATGCGGTTGGTATCAATAAAGTCTCAAAACACCTTGCTATTCTCAGTTATCCTCCAGTGAATCGACTACAAAACTTCAAGAATTACTCAATTCTACTCAAGACCAAGTATTTGTTGCAGAGTGGCGAGGTCGAATTATTGGTTGGCTACATCTTTTCTATGCTAGACGCCTCGCATCAGACAACTTTTATGAAATCGGTGGGTTAGTTGTTTCTCATGAGAGTCGTGGTCACGGTGTTGGTCGAGCTTTAGTCCAACATGCTCAAGCTAAAAATTTAGGTAAACTCAGAGTTCGCTGTAACGAAAATAGGCTTGATGCACACAAGTTTTACGAAAGCATTGGCTTCAATAGCAGTAAGGTGCAGCGGGTGTTTCAAGTGCGCTCATAACAAACAATTTAAGCAGACCCTCAACA
>JYJN01000101.1 GCA_003263845.1 Vibrio aestivus
CGATTGTTGGTGGGTGGCGATGGTGGGCGCGGCAGCGGCAGTAGGTCTAGCCAAGCTTGGAAAGCAAGTTGCCCTTGTAGAAGGCGCAGAGCCGCTGGCGTTTGAATCCAAGCAACCGATGGATATTCGGGTTTCTGCTATTTCACATCAATCCGTCGAACTCTTAAGCGATTTAGGCGCTTGGCAAGATATACAGGCAATGCGCGTGTGCCCATATAAACGCCTTGAAACATGGGAACACCCAGAGTGCCGTACTCGCTTTCATTCAGACTCTTTAGGCTTAGAACAACTGGGCTTTATTGTTGAAAAACCGGTTGGTGCAACTCGGTTTGTGGAATCAGTTTTCTCAGTTCGACGGGATAGAGCTTTTCTGCCCAGACAGTCTAGCTCACATCGAATTCGATGATCTGCCACGTCTTCATCTGTCTTCAGGTCAACAGATTCAAGCTCAATGGGTGATTGGTGCCGATGGCGCAAATTCGAAAGTTCGTGAGTTGGCTGGGATTGGCATCACTGCTTGGGATTACAGGCAGCATTGCATGTTAGTGAATGTTGAAACTGAGCGACCTCAGCAAGACATTACTTGGCAGCAGTTCTTTCCGTCTGGCCCTCGCTCATTCTTACCTTTGTGCGGAAATCAGGGATCATTAGTTTGGTATGACAAACCACAACGAATTAAGCAGCTTTTAGCCATGACACCAAAGCAGCTCGAAAACGAAGTTCACGCGTATTTCCCAAGTGAGTTGGGGCAAATCAAAGTGCTTCAATCTGGTGCTTTTCCTCTGACTCGCCGCCATGCACAAAGCTATTCAAACAATCGCTGTATTTTGATGGGAGACTCCGCTCATACAATTAATCCACTGGCAGGGCAGGGCGTAAACCTTGGTTTTAAAGATGTCGCTAAATTTATTGAGTTAGTGGTTGAGAGTGAATGCATAAACAATGAAGTGCTTGCGCAGTATGAAAGTCAGCGTAAACGCGACAACCTTATCATGCAGTCGGGTATGGATGTGTTCTATAAAGGTTTCAGCAATGACTTATTGCCACTAAAGATTGCTCGTAATGCTGCATTGAAGATTGCGGATAAAGCCGGTCCAATTAAAGAGAAAGTACTTAAGTATGCACTCGGTCTGTAAGTAGGGGCCATTAGGCCAAAGCAAGTGACTAGGAACAAAGAATCAGACATAAAAAAACGCAGCCAATCGGCTGCGTTTTTTTTGTTCAATGTATAAGTAAGCGAATTACTTAGTTACACGTAGAACTGGAGTTTCACCAACATTTACAGAACCAGAAAGCTTGTTTAGCTCTTTGATTTCATCCATGTTAGAGATAACAACTGGAGTTAGAGTTGACTTCGCTTTCTCTTCTAGAAGAGCTAGGTCGAAAGTGATGATAGTGTCACCAGCTTTAACAGATTGACCTTCTTCAGCTACACGAGTAAAGCCTTCGCCTTTAAGTTCAACAGTATCGATACCGAAGTGAACAAAAAGCTCAACGCCATCGTCAGACTCAATAGAGAAAGCGTGGTTTGTTTCGAAGATCTTACCGATTGTACCGCTTACAGGTGCAACCATTTTGTCACCAGCAGGTTTGATAGCGATACCGTCACCAACGATTTTCTCAGCGAAAACAACATCTGGCACGTCTTCGATGTTTACGATTTCACCAGAAAGAGGTGCGATAATTTCGATTGCACCAGCATCAGCGCTATCATCAGATACAAGCTTCTTAAGTTTGTCAAACAGACCCATTGTGTCGTGCTCCTAACGTTTTAATTTAATTCTGTCGAATTATAGTATACCAATCTAACAAGATAGACGACTACTTTTAGCCGTCTATCTATCTGGTCAGATTAATTATTGTGTTTTTTCAGCGATGAACTTCTCTACAACTGCTTCAATCTCTGCAGCAGTCGGTAGTGAAAGTGCTTGTTCAGCCATTGCTTTCACTTCAGCGAAGTTAGAGTTGCGAATCACTTTCTTCACTTTAGGGATAGAGATACCGCTCATAGAGAACTCATCTAGACCCATACCAAGAAGAAGTAGAGTTGCACGCTCGTCACCTGCAAGCTCACCACACATACCAGTCCATTTACCTTCAGCGTGAGAAGCGTCGATAACTTGCTTGATCACCGTTAGTACAGCTGGAGATAGTGGGTTGTATAGGTGAGAAATCATCTCGTTACCACGGTCTACTGCTAGCGTGTACTGAGTCAGGTCATTAGTACCAATAGAGAAGAATGCAACTTCTTTCGCTAGGTGGTGCGCGATAGCTGCTGCTGCTGGTGTTTCAACCATTACACCGATTTCGATGTTTTCGTCGAATGCTAGACCTTCAGTGCGAAGCTCAGCTTTGTACTCCTCGATCGCTTTCTTCAGTTCACGGATCTCTTCAACAGAGATGATCATTGGGAACATGATGCGAAGTTTACCGTGTGCTGATGCACGTAGGATGCCGCGTAGCTGGTCACGAAGGATTTCACGACGATCTAAGCTGATACGTACAGCACGCCAGCCTAGGAATGGGTTCATCTCTTGTGGAAGATCCATGTAAGGAAGATCTTTATCACCACCGATGTCCATTGTACGGATAATTACTGACTCACCGTTCATTGCTTCAGCAACTTCTTTGTAAGCTTGGTACTGCTCTTCTTCAGTTGGAAGTGCATCACGATCCATAAATAGGAATTCAGTACGGTACAGACCAACGCCTTCACCACCGTTACGCAGGATGCCGTCACAGTCTTTTACTGTACCGATGTTACCGCAAACTTCCACGCGGTGACCGTCTAGAGTTTCTGCGTGTAGATCTTTTAGCTTAGCTAGTTCTTCTTTCTCAGCTGCGAATGCGGCCTTAACTGCTTTCGCTTCTTCAAGTTCAGCTTCCGATGGATTGATAACAATCTTGTTGTTCATCGCATCTAGGATCAGCATGTCACCGTTTTTCACTTGCTTAGTGATATCGTTAGTACCAACGATAGCAGGAAGTTCAAGTGAACGTGCCATGATTGAAGTGTGAGAAGTACGGCCGCCGATGTCACAAGCAAAACCAAGTACGTAATCAAGGTTGATTTGTGCAGTTTCTGAAGGCGTTAGGTCGTAGGCAACAAGGATAACTTCCTCGTCGATATCGCTTAGAGAAACGATGTTGATGCCAAGTGCGTTTTTAACAAAACGAGAGCCGATGTCACGGATGTCCGTTGCACGCTCTTTTAGGTACTCGTCATCAAGAGATTCTAGTGCAGATGCTTGCTCTTCAATCACAGTGTAGATTGCGTTGTCAGCGTGCATCTTGTCATTTTTGATTAGTGCTAGGATTTCTTCTTCTAGCTCTTCGTCTTCAAGAAGCATGATGTGACCTTCAAAGATCGCTTCTTTTTCTTCTCCGAACGTTTCAAGCGCTTTTTGCTTGATACCTTCTAGTTGAGCTGAAGACTTGTTACGAGCGTCAAAGAAACGCTGAACTTCTGCTTCAACTTGGTCGTCAGAGATAGTATGTGTATTTAGTACAATTTCATCTTCTTGAAGTAGTAGTGCTTTACCAATAGCAATACCTGGAGATGCTAGGATACCTGAAATCATAGCCTTACCTTAAATTGGTCAACTTTAAAACGGGAATAAAATGGGTGCGCTAACGATAACGTATAGCTTAAATTTCGTCCTATTTCGAACAAAGCCATTTTGCAGAGCAAAATGGCTTTGAGAATAGGAGACCGGATTAGTGTAGTTGGTCCATTAGAGCAACTAGGTGGTCAACAGCTTGCTGAGCTTGAGGGCCTTCAGCAGAAATTGTTACTACAGTACCTTTTACTAGGCCAAGAGTTTGTAGTTTGAACAGGCTCTTTGCGCTAGCGCTTTTACCGTTAGAAGTCACTGTGATGTCCGCGTCGAATGATTTTGCTTCTTTAACGAACTGTGCAGCTGGACGAGTGTGAAGACCGTTTTCTGCTGTGATTTCTACTTGCTTCTCGTACATGTTGTATACCCCAATTGATTTATTTTTTGTTAGTTTCTTAACCAGATCAGCTTAACCGCTAATAGTATGTTCTGCTAGCAGAGCAACACTTTTTTCGTGTCAGAACTGATACTAAGTTAAATTTTTATAGTATCGATTTCAATCTAAAGTTGAATATCGGTACTACGATAATCCGTTTTTTGCTTCTTTTATTTTGAAGCTAAAAATAAAACAGTGCTGATATTACCAAAGGTGTGGCGAGGATCAACAAAAAAGCCCCTAAATGGGGCTTTTTTGGACGAAAAATTGATTTGACACCGTATTACTGTTGGTTCTCTTTCTCTGTGAAAATGCCAGCAAATAGGGCGGTACTTAGATAACGCTCACCTGAGCTTGGTAGTACCGTTACAATCGTTTTTCCTGCAAATTCAGGTAGTTCCGCTAGGCGATTGGCTGCAACCACTGCCGCACCTGATGAAATACCTGCAAGGATACCTTCCTCTTCCATTAGGCGGCGAGCCATTGCGATCGCTTCTTCTGAAGTTACAGACTCAACGCGGTCGACAAGTTCTAAATCTAGGTTGCCAGGGATGAAACCTGCACCGATACCTTGGATTTTGTGTGGGGCTGGTTGAATTTCATCGCCAGCTAGTGCTTGTGCGATGACTGGAGACTCTGCAGGTTCAACAGCAACAGAAACGATATTCTTACCTTTTTCACCTTTAATGTAACGGCTTGTACCTGTGATAGTACCACCTGTACCAACACCGGCTACGAATACGTCAACTTCACCGTCTGTCGCATCCCAAATTTCAGGACCAGTCGTTTTCTCGTGGATCTGTGGGTTTGCTGGGTTGTTGAACTGTTGTAGCAGTAGGTACTTATCAGGGTTGCTAGCAACAATCTCTTCTGCTTTCGCGATAGCACCTTTCATACCTTTAGCTGCTTCTGTAAGTTCTAGGTTTGCCCCCAGTGCTTTAAGAAGCTTACGGCGCTCAAGGCTCATTGACTCAGGCATTGTTAGCGTTAGTTTGTAACCACGAGCAGCCGCTACGAAAGCTAGTGCAACACCAGTGTTACCACTAGTTGGCTCTACTAGCTCAACACCAGGTTTTAACGTACCTGCTTTTTCTGCTTCCCAAATCATGTTCGCACCGATACGACACTTAACGCTGAAGCTTGGGTTACGCGCTTCAACTTTAGCCAGTACTTTACCGTTACTTACTTTGTTTAAACGTACTAGTGGTGTGTTACCGATAGTTTGGGAGTTATCTTCGTAGATTTTGCTCATGATAATGATCCTTCATTGAAAGTGGCCGACTTCACTTGCGACGATTTAGCTAATCAAGTCTGGCAAAAGTATGGGTGTTTAGTATGAATAAGAGATTAAGCTACGAAATGAAAGTGTAGAAGGATTAAAAAGTTATAACATATAGATTGGAAGATAAATGCCCTTGAAAAGTGTGATCCTCAAGGGCATGACAAAGGAAAAGCAGCGCGGGTGCTAGTGTTTAAATTCCTCGACCCATAAAGCGGTCGCACCGCAGACAGCTATGGGCATCACAAACAGATTTAAGATAGGAATCGTGGTGAACAAGGCAACCATTGCGCCAAAACCGTATGCTTTACCTTGCTCTTGTTTGAGCTGCATGCGCATTTGATTGAACTCGATTTTGTGGTTATCAAAAGGATAATCACAGTATTGAATAGCGAGAATCCAAGCCGTGAAGATAAACCAGAGGATGGGCCCTATGGTCTGCCCTAGGGCTGGAATGAGTAGCAACAAGAAAAGACCGATCGCTTTTGGTAATACATAAAGAAGCTTTCGCCATTCGCGGGCCAAAATTCTGGGTGTATCTTTAATAAGAGAGACTAAGCCATCATCATTGATGTTCTGCCCCGTGAGTTTTTGCTCGACCTTCTCAGCTAACAGCCCATTGAATGGAGCGGCAATAAAGTTCGCTAAGGTGCTAAAGAAATATGAAAAGGTGGCCAATATGGTAATAGTTAACAATGGCCAGAGTATGTAGCTCAACCAAGAAAGAAAATCAGGCACCTGACCTAGCATTTGATTAATCCACGCATCTAAGTTTGCAAATAGGTAAAACAGTGCGCCACCCACGAGTAAGATATTTGCTAATAGAGGGAGCAGGACAAACTGGCGAATGCCAGGTTGCTTGGCAATAGAAAAGCCATAAAAGAAGTAACTAATGCCATTTCGATTGTTTCGTCTTGTTTCCATACAGGTTGTTTCTTTCTTAAAAATTGTTACCAACTATTTTAACGAATCAATTGAAGAAAAAAAGCGTGGTCAAAATCACACCATATGAGGAACTTATCACATTAAGTTGTTCTAATGTTAGGGTGAACTTTGGTAGAGTAAGGAACATGCCACTTTACCAGTACGGTAAAAAGTTCGATTGTGTATGGGTCAATATGGCCTAAGCGTCGGAGCTTAGTTTTTAGAGTAATTGAGAGTAAATAATGCAGGAATTGCGATTCGTACTCATTATTGTCGGCGCACTAGCGATTGGTGCGTTACTGTTTCACGGTCTTTGGACAAGCAAAAAAGAAGGGAAGTCTAAGTTTGGTGATAAGCCACTAGGCCGAATTGACGTAGATAAAGATGAGGATGAAGACGCACCTCAGAGAGCTTTTGCTCCTGAAGACGATTTTGAGATCATTAAGAAAGAGCGCAAAGAGCCTGCATTTGATGATGTCTCAATACAGCCTGATCCGTTAATTGCTGACCCGTTGATTGACAGTTACGCCTCTGAAACCGTTGAAACAAGTCAAGCGGTTGAGCAGGCTCTAGAAGCAAATGAGGAAACGCTTGAACCCGTATTTGCGTCTGTTCCAAACATCGAAGAAGACGAAAAAGCTCAACAAGACGAGATTGTTAAGCCTGAAGAAGTCGAAGACACGGTTAATAAAGTTGACGCAACAGAACCTGTGTTAGCTGCAAGCTCTTCTGTTGCTGAAAACAATGAAGAGCAAGAAGCTGAGCCAGAAATGGAAGTGATTGTTCTCAATGTACACTGTGCCGGTGATGAACCATTCGTTGGAACTAAACTGTTCGATAGTATGCAACAGAACGGGTTGCTCTACGGTGAGATGGATATATTCCACCGCCATGCTGATCTTTCAGGAACGGGTAAAGTTCTGTTTAGTGTCGCTAATATGATGCAGCCGGGAACTTTAGAGCATTCAGACCCTGCAGAGTTTTCCACGAAAGGTATTTCATTTTTCATGACGTTACCTTGCTTTGGTGAAGCCGATCAAAACTTTAAGTTGATGTTAAAAACGGCTCAGCAAATTGCAGACGACCTCGGTGGCAATGTACTCGACGATGCGAGAAATCTAATGACGCCAGATCGTTTAGCTGCATATCGTAAACAAATTCAAGAGTTCAACTTAGCAGCGACTTCATAAACTGTGTTGGATTTACTATTCTATTAATAGGCTCCTCCCAGGGGCCTATTTTTTTACCTCATTAGTTAAGAGATGATCATGTCAGAAAGTCTAAAAGCAAAACTCGAGCAATTAAAAGAGACATTGCACTACCATGCCGTTCGTTACTACGTGGAAGATAGTCCTGAAATCCCGGATGCTGAATATGATCGATTAATGCGCGAGCTTTTGGAGATTGAAGAGATGCACCCAGAGTGGGTGACAATTGACTCTCCAAGCCAGCGTGTAGGCGGAGTACCATTAGATGGCTTCAGTCAAGTACAGCACGAGATTCCAATGCTCTCCCTTGATAATGCGTTTAATGATGAAGAAATTGATGCTTTTCACCGTCGCATGAAAGAGCGTTCTCTCGGGACAGATATTAGTCAATTTTGCTGTGAGCCTAAGCTTGATGGATTAGCAGTAAGTTTGATGTATCAAGATGGGGTTCTTGTTCAAGCAGCAACCCGTGGGGATGGCTCTACTGGTGAGAACATTACTGAGAATGTTAGAACAATCTCATCGATTCCTTTAAAGCTTCGCGGCAGCGATTGGCCAAACCGATTAGAGGTGCGTGGTGAAGTGTTCATGCCGAAGGCCGGTTTTGACAAACTTAACGAGCAGGCTCTAAAAAAAGGTGAAAAAGTCTTTGTTAACCCAAGAAATGCCGCAGCGGGGAGTTTGAGACAACTTGATTCAAGAATTACCGCGCAGCGCCCGTTGGCATTTTATGCCTATAGCGTAGGGGTTGTTGAAGGCGCTAAATTATCAAAGAGTCATTACGAGCGTTTTCTCCAGCTAAAAAACTGGGGTTTACCTATGTGTCCAGAGACTCGCAAAGTGGGCTCCTTAGATGAGGTGAAAGGCTATTACCAAGACATAATGTCGCGCCGTGACGAATTACCGTATGAAATCGATGGTGTTGTCATCAAAATAGATTCGATTGAAGCACAAGAGCAACTCGGGTTTGTTGCTCGCGCACCGAGATGGGCGATTGCTTATAAGTTTCCGGCTCAAGAAGAGGTCACAGTTTTAAATGATGTAGAATTTCAGGTAGGGCGAACAGGTGCAATCACACCTGTGGCGAAACTTGAACCTGTGTTCGTAGGTGGTGTAACGGTAAGTAATGCCACATTACATAACTCAGATGAAGTCGAACGCCTTGGTGTTAAGGTTGGCGATAGCGTTATTATTCGTCGTGCCGGTGATGTGATTCCTCAGATTGTTGCCGTTGTTCAAGACAGAAGGCCTGATAACGCACGAGATATCACCTTTCCATCGCAATGTCCCGTTTGTGATTCCCCAGTTAAGCGTATAGAAGGCGAGGCAGTGATTCGCTGCACAGGCGGCTTAGTTTGCCAGGCTCAACGTAAAGAAGCGTTAAAACACTTTGTTTCTCGTAAAGCCTTGGATGTGGATGGCTTAGGTGAAAAAGTCATCGAGCAACTGGTAGAGCGAGAGATGGTTGAAACCCCTGCAGACTTGTTCAAATTAAGTGCGGGCGTATTAACTGTTCTAGATAGAATGGGGCCGAAGTCAGCCCAAAATGTTGTTAATGCGTTACAAGCATCAAAAGAAACTACACTCGCTAGGTTCCTTTATTCTCTTGGAATACGTGAAGTTGGCGAAGCAACTGCTGCAAACCTTGCCCAGTACTTTAAAACACTGACGGCGGTGGAAGCAGCAACGTACGAGCAGTTAATTGATGTTGATGACATTGGTGACATTGTCGCAAAACATATCTTGGCATTCTTTGAGCAAGAAAATAACCAAGCAGTCATACAAGATTTACAAGACCAAGGGGTGCATTGGCCGGATGTTGAAGTGCCCAAAGAAGGTAAAAATTTACCTTTAGATGGATTAACGGTTGTATTGACTGGTTCGCTTTCACAACTTTCTAGAAGTGATGCTAAAGCTGCGTTGCAGAATCTTGGCGCTAAGGTGACGGGCAGTGTTTCTAAAAAGACAGATATTCTGTTTGCTGGTGAAAATGCAGGCTCAAAGTTAGCCAAGGCACAAGATTTAGGTGTCGAAATTAAGACAGAGCAAGATTTACTCGACCTCATGCATTAATCAATAACATAAAAACACTATAAAAAAGCCTCAATTTTACGAAATTGAGGCTTTTTTCTTGCCATAAAGTAAGCACCTCTAAACTAGGCTGATCATTCCGTTGATTGGTACTGTGATCTTGCTCAACTAATTGAATATTAAATGTATTGGCATGGTTCTATGCGTATGAGATCAAATTTTGTGATACTCATTGTGGCCTAAGGTGTTGTTTTTAATGACTTAACTATTAGTTCGATAAAGTTCATTTTAATAGCGAGATCTTGATCACTATCTGGATAAAAGTTTGGTCTTGCTCATATTTTTTTAGAAAGAAATTAAGTCTTCATTGATATTTTTTTTGTCGAAGTTAGTCTGAGTGCATGGATACACACTGTGTATGCAGGAAATAGAAAATCAAAAGTTAAAGGTTAATTTAGATTTTCACATAGGAAATGATTTCTCCCTTCGGCGGCCAACTTAAGGTGAGAAGTATAAAAAGACAGCTATATCCATTTTTAGGAGTTTTTTCCATGGACAAAATGTTTAAACGCACTCTTCTAGGTGCAGCAGTGGCTTCAGTAGCTATGGCAGGTTCAGCAAACGCAGCAATCCAACTTGCAGGCGATGCAGTTCAACTTTACGGTCAAGCGGCTGGTTCTATCATCATCGCAGACAACAACGACACTAACTCTGCTGGTGCTGATATTGAGTCACGTATCGGTTTCCGCGGCGTAGTTGAGTTTGATGACTTCGCTCCAAACTTCATCTGGCAGATGGAAGGTGGTAACGCGAACAACGGTACTAACACTGGTGGCCTAGGTGCGCGTGATACTTACCTTGGTTTTGACTGGGCAGGTTTCGGTTCTATCAAGTACGGTCGTCAGCTAGTTGCTGCATACAACTACGTAGACTGGCCTCACTCAAACCCAGGTCTAGGTAACGTATTTGACTTTAACAACGACCTTGACGTTTCTTACCAAGATCGTGCAAACAGTGTACTACGTTACGATTCAGCTAACTGGGGTGGCTTCAACCTACAAGCGACTCTAAGTGGTATGGGTAACGACACTGACCAAATGGTATCAAGTGTAGCAGCTTCTTACTCTCAAGACGTTTTCAGCATTCATGCAGGTTACTACAACCGCAGCGAATACACGACGTATGCTGATTCAGACGAGCCTAAGTGGATTATTGATGAAAATGGTGAAGTTGTCTTGAACCCTAAATACACAGAGGGTGAAAAAGCTACTACGGTTTACGGCCATAACTATGCAATCGTTGGTGGTAGCTTGTTCTTAGGTGACGTAACTCTTACTGCAGCTTACAAAGCAATGAGCACTGATACTGCAACTGGCGATAACGACCAGGATGCATACTCGGCAACTGCGCAGTACGTAATGAACGGCAAATGGGTATTTAAAGCGGGTTACGCTGCGACGAGCAAGTCTAAAGCAGCTAAAGCAGCGGGTAATGATGATGCAGACGTAGCAATCACTGGTCGTCTAGGTTACCTACTACCAAGCGCTTACCTATACATGGACATTCGTGACTACGACTTCGACGGTAACGACAAGTCTAAAGACAACACTAAACTACTACTTGGTGCAGAATACTACTTCTAATTCAAATTGTTAGTTGATAGTTAGTCTAATAACGAGCATCATTATGATGCTCGTTTTAATTTCAGGAGAAGAGTTATGGGCTTAATGAATAAGGCGTTAATCACGGCAGCTATGATAGCGTCGTTTTCATCGCTCGCTGCTGTCGAAGTTGATTTCCATCGAGATGTATCTCCACTGGTTGTTGATGGCGAAGAGATAGGTTTTAACATGTTTTCTCGCGACCCATATCAACTAGAAGACGGTCAAAATCAGGTAGTGGTTAGATTATCAAAGCTTGTAGATAAGCAAGGTGAGAAAGAAAAATTCAATTCAAAAGTTGTAGTAATAACTTTTGATACCCAAGATCAAAGCATTGTTATTGAACCTGCCACGAAAGTGACCAGAATTGATCACGCTGAAAAGTTTAACGAGAACCCTAAGTTCAAGTTGGTTGCCAAAAGTGGCGATGTGATTAGTTCAGAGCAAGCATCTTACCTAATGCTGGTGGCATAACACGCGATTACATTAAAGAGCTAAGTCGTTATAACCAAAAGAATGGTTATGCTGTTGCGACCACTACAGCGGTAGCAGCCGTGGCGAGTGAGACTGCTGCTAAGTCTCAACCTGAGCCTATCAAGCAAGCTTCACCTTCATCAGCCACTTCTATGGTAGAGTACTGGTATTCAAAAGCGAGCTCTGAAGAACAAAGCCAGTTTGTCGATTGGGCATTTGAGAACCGTAAGGATCTGATGTAACGACATTGGAAGGTTCACAGAAGTTAGAGATGCTTACGTACTGGTTCGGTGAGGCAAGTGCAAAAGAGCGCAAACAAATAGTTTCTTGGCTAGTTTCTCAATAATGTAGTCACAAAAATTTTGCTAAAAAATGGAGGCATATAGCCTCCATTTTTTTGCCACATTTTTGATAGTAACAACTAGCATCAATGACTCATACCACCTTTCATTTTGCACACATTTTTTCGGAACGAAGTCTGTACCTCCATCGCTCAGCTTACATTCAACATTTGGCCCCATCTGTCCAGTAGCACCCGAATCAGCAAAAGCAGGTAAACTTAAAATAGCAGCAAACATTAAAGCAATTAATTTTTTCATGATTATTCTCCAGTTGGTATTTCGCTGAGATAACCGCTAATACGGCAATCATGAGAAATAGATCGCATTTATGGATAGTAAATTTCAAAAAATTAAGGATTCTTTCTAACTTTTAATGTGATGCCTTTTACATCAATAACTTCTACCTGGCTTCCTATGGGTGCTGCCTGGTCTAGTTCTGCTTTCCAAGTAGTATCACCGACTCTTAAACGACATGTGCCTGCCGGTAAATCTTCCGTAACCGTGATTACTTGACCGATCAGCTGTTTTTGTTTTTCATTAAGGTCTCGAAGGTTGTCGTCTTCTGTATCTTTTTTATGTTGCTTTCGCCACCACAGCCAAGTAGTTGCAAGTGAGAAGACCGCAAAGCTTGACCACTGAAGCTGCCAACTCATTGGTAGGCTCGATAATAAAGCACCTATCGCGAGGGCAGAAAAGACCTATCCACAAGAAATAGCCTGCGGTTCCAAGTAGTTCAAATGCAATCAAAGCTAGCCCGAGGCTAGCCAATGCCAATGATTAATTGATTCTAATAACTCAATCAAGGTTTACCTACCTATACGTTTTTGCTCTGATCATCGCCACTATGCTTGAACATTTCAGCAATGCCAGCTACAGAGCCCATTAAGCCAGTTGCTTCGAGTGGCAGCATGATAATCTTACCATTTTCAGCTTCACCAATGGACTTTAGTGCATCGGTATAGCCTTGAGCAATAAAGTAATTAACGGCTTGCATGTCACCCTGAGCTATCGCATTCGATACCATCTCTGTTGCTTTCGCTTCTGCTTCCGCAGCACGCTCACGGGCTTCAGCTTGCAAAATGGCGGCTTGTTTTTCACCTTCTGCTTTTAAGATCTCTGACTGTTTATGACCTTCTGCTTTCAAGATTTCTGCCTGACGTACCCCTTCCGCTTCTAAGATATCAGCACGTTTGTTACGTTCGGCTTTCATTTGAGCGTTCATAGCAGCTGTTAGGTCTGAAGGTGGTTGAACGTCTTTAATCTCAATTCGCGTTACCTTTACACCCCAAGGGTTAGTCGCTTCATCGACGATGGACAGCAGCTTGGTATTGATCATGTCACGTTGGCTGAGCATTTCATCGAGTTCCATTGAGCCGAGAACGGTACGAATGTTGGTAAGGGTAAGGTTGCGAATGGCGTGTTCAAGATCGTTGACTTCGTAGGCCGCTTTCGCAGCGTCAATAACTTGAACGAAACAGACCGCATCAATGACAACGTTAGCATTGTCTTTAGAGATGACTTCTTGAGCGGGAATATCTAAAACACGCTCCATCATATTGATCTTTTGACCGATACGATCGATGAAAGGAATGATTAAATTCAATCCGGGTTTTAATGTATGGGTGTATCGACCGAAGCGTTCTACTGTCCAGTTGTTACCTTGTGGTACGGTTTTGATAGCAGAAATGATGACTGCTAAGGCAACGAGGGTAAATATTCCAATCGTAATTAAAGAGTCGATAGCCATTAATGTATTCCTTTATAAAATGAATCTAGGTTCATAATACACTGAAAAACAATGATATAATGAGAACTACGAGATAAAAGTAAAAATGAGAGCCAAATTACTTTGCTCTCATTTTTACGGATTTGATAAGGGAACTAGTAAAGTAGAGAATAGAGCTGCCTACGGTATTGGCTGGCTAATGCATTGCCTTGACCTAACGCTGCGAGAATATCCATCAGTGTTTTTTTCATTTCACCATCAAGCGCGTTTAGATCTGACTTTAGGAAGGACCATAGCAGTTCGAGTGCTTCCTCATCTCTGCTCACCTGATGATATTGAAGTGCAAGTTTGCAAGCGATGTCAGCATTGTTTGGTTCTTGTTTGTGCTGTGCTTCAAGCGCCTGGATTTCTGGGCTATCAGCTGCCTGTAAGTGTAATTCTAACTTTGCCATCAGCCCTTTGTAGTAGCTATCTTGATACTCTAAAGGGATCGTATTGAGCGTCTGTTCTGCTTGAGTAAATTGTTGGGTTTCTAGCAAACAGTCTGAGATCGCAAGCTTGACATCACCTTTTTGCTTTAACTCGTCGGAAAGTGATTCCAACAGTGAAAGGGCTTGTTGGTGCATTCCCGCTTCGATTAGGCTTTTAGCTTTGTTGAAGTTTAGCTCGTCTTGACTTGGTAGATGCTTGACTAGCATCTCTTTGATGGACTCAATTGGCTGAGGGCCGCCTAATCCATCTACCGCTTGGCCGTTGATGAATAATGCAATCGTTGGGAGTGTTTGTACGCCAAATTGAGCAGCAATCGCTTGCTCTTGCTCGCAATTTAGTAGGGCTAGCGTGAAGGCTCCGTCGTATTGTTGAGTCAACGTTTGCAGTTCTGGAATGACTTGGCTGCTTTCGGAGCTCATCGACGCCCAAAAGTGAATTAGCACCGGCGTTTGCATTGAACCTTCCAAGACTTGACGGAAGTTCTGCTCATTCAACTCAACAATGTAAGGTGATTGCATAGGGAGTGTCCTTAAATCTTTGCTTTGAAAATTAGGTGAGGGCGAACGAGTGAGTTTTCAAGGTGCTGGGCTGAAATATCCTGTTGGTGAAATAAAAAAGCACCGCCCAGTGGCGGTGCTTTTCTTTTGTGGCAAGCAAAGGTGTTCAAAACCAGATAAATAGAGCCAGTGTTACACCAACGCCTATCCAATTGAGTTGATTTAGTGTCATTGGTATCTGCGAACGGTAATATTTTCGAATTAATAAGGCTTGTCGTTCCTGTTTGTTGATACAGGAAGAAGCAACAAAAACATTATGTCGAGTGAATGTTACGCGATTATGACACGTTGCAAACTATGCGGCTTTGTCGAGAATTTTATCTAGCAATCGGGTTGGTAATAGACGCTTTAATACTGCGAATACTTTAGTCGGTGTCGTCACTCGGTAGCGTAGCTTTGGTTTGTTCGACTCGAGGGCATCGAGTAACGGAGCGATACAAGATTCAGCAGGTAGCACAAAAGCGTTGTTTGACTTATCGTTATTGAGCCGATCGAGTTGAGCTTGATATTGAGAAGAATGTGGGCTGTTTTTGTAATCGATCCATTTCTCAAATGCGATGGCCGCATTGGCTCTAAACTGTGTCTCGATTGGCCCTGGCTGGATAAGACTCAGATGAATGTTGGTATCTTTTAACTCCAGGCGCAGGGTATCTGTCCAGCCTTCCAGGGCAAATTTGGAAGCGTTGTATGCACCTCTGTATTTCATTGCAGCAAACCCAAGGACTGAACTGTTTTGAATAATTCGGCCTTCGCCTTGCTTTCGCATCGTTGCCAGAAGATCACCGACGAGTTGATGCCAACCAAAGAAGTTGGTCTCAAATTGTTCTCTCAATGCTTGAACAGGAAGATCTTCCAATGCGCCGGGTTGCCCGTAAGCACCATTGTTGAATAACCCATAAAGCTTTCCATCGCACAAAGATAGAGTTTCTTGGACTGCCGCTGAAATGCTGCTTGAGCTGGCTAAATCAAGATGTATGCAGGTTAGGCCTTCGCGCTGCAATCTTTCGACGTCTTCTAGTTTTCGGCAAGAAGCGATGACGCGGTAACCTCGCTTATGTAGGGCATGGGCGCAAACATAACCAATACCAGTTGAGCAGCCAGTGATGAGAATACTTTTTGACATAATGGTCTTCGTAGATTTTTGAATGACTCGTTATTCGTGATGTTGTAGGAGGTTTTTCAGTGCAGGATCAAGTCTGGAGTAACTAAAGCGAAAGCCTAGCTCTGTCAGTTTCTTGGGTTTGGCTCTGACACTGTCAAACAAAAGAGTAGAGCTCTCACCCATGGCAAGTTTTAATGCCCACTTCGGCGTGAAAAATAGGTGAGGGCGTTTCAATGTTTTCGCAAGCTTTTGACTAAACTCTTTGTTCGGCACCGGATGGGGAGCGCAAAAGTTAAATTCGCCATGGGCGTGTTCAGTTTCAAGCAAGTAGAGAATACCTCTTACCATGTCCAATAGGTGTATCCAAGGCATGTACTGTTGCCCATTGCCAATTGGACCACCGACCCCAAGCTTATATGGGATAAGCATTTTCTTCAAAGCACCGCCTTCAGGGGAAAGCACGATTCCGGTTCTTAATAGACAAACTCTGGTGGTATTGGTTCTTGCTCGATTAGCAATTTGTTCCCACTTGGCGCAAACGTGATGAGGGAAGTTATGTTGATGCACATGAAGGCTTTCATCAAAAGGATGAGATTGCTGATCGCCATAGTAGCCAACGGCAGAACCACTGATGAAAACAGCGGGTGGCTCCGTGCTTGCATGAATGAGTGAGACTAATTGCTCGGTAATCTTCCAGCGGCTTTGGCAAATGGCTTCTTTTTGAGCATCCGACCAACGTTTTGTCGGCAATAGGCTCTCCAGCTAGGTTTATGATCGCGTCGAAACCATTGAGATCTTGAAGATCGTCTAGTGAGGTGATGTAGGTGATGTTACCGACATCGGCATGCTGCACCGCCTGTTTAGCTCTATCTACATTGCGGGTTAATAACACGACAGAATGTGTCGTAAAGTGCTTAATTAACTCTTTACCAATAAACCCTGTTCCGCCTGTCAATAATATCCGCATAGTCATCTCCCTTTGTTATTGAATTATAGCGCCTTTATATGATTTTGATATGACAGAGTTGTCCTCTTGTTTGTTAAACAACGCAGAGATTCCGTTATTAGATCAAATAAATGTCACTTTGTTCTTTTTATTTATTGATACCGGATATGAATCACACGACTCAACAGAGCCGTTTGCCATGCTTTTATTGTGTCGGTTGATGGAGGCTTCAATGAGTGGCTTGAGCACTTTGATTCGTACTATGCTCAGTAGTTTAAGAGATTTGATGCCCATTGTTGTGGTCATTGGTTTCTTTCAGCTAATAGTTCTTCAAGAACCTTTGCCGAATATGTTTTCTATTTTTCTTGGCTTACTTTTGGTTGTCTTTGGTCTTACCTTATTTGTTTTTGGACTTGAGATGGGACTGTTTCCAGTGGGAGAAGCCATGGCACAGGCTTTTGCTAAAAAAGGCAGCGTCGTCTGGTTGCTCATTTTTTCATTTTGTCTCGGGTTTGGTACAACCATTGCCGAGCCCGCGCTGACTGCCGTATCTAATGAAGCGGCTGAAGTGGCTGCAGAAGGCGGAGCTATAAAGAATACGATGGAAAATCGTGAGTCCTATGCTAACGGCTTAAGGTTAACGGTCGCGCTTTCAGTCGGTTGTGCAATTGTTCTTGGAGTTTTCCGAATTCTTAAAGGCTGGCCAATACAATATCTGATCATTGGTGGTTACGTAGGCGTAGTCATACTCACAGGATTCGCCCGGAAAACATTATCGGCATCGCTTATGACTCCGGTGGTGTCACGACTTCAACCATCACTGTGCCACTAGTTACAGCGTTGGGGGTAGGGCTCGCATCCTCGATTAAGGGGCGCAATCCGATGATTGACGGGTTTGGTCTAATTGCGTTTGCTTCACTACTGCCGATGATGTTTGTGATGATATTCGGGATGGTGATGTCATGATTGGATTCACCTCGTTCCTTGACGTTTTGCTCGATACGATACGAGATGTTACACCAATCGTTTGTATTATCTTTGGTTTCCAATTTGCGGTGTTACGACGGCCGGTAAATAACTTGCGTAAAGTCGTTCTGGGATTTGTTTTGGTCATTTTGGGCCTTACCTTCTTTTTAGTTGGTTTAGAGCTTGCCTTGTTTCCCCTTGGTGAAACCATGGCAATGCAACTAACAGAGCCGGACTTTTTAGAATCGGTAAGGGTTTCATTGTCTGGCGTTTTACAGTGGTTTGATTACTACTGGGTATACCTCTTTGCTTTCTTTATTGGTTTTAGTACCACCATTGCAGAGCCATCGCTTATTGCCGTTGCTATTAAAGCCAATCAAGTTTCCGGCGGTAGTATTAGCGTGAATGGTCTCCGGTTTGCTGTCGCCCTTGGCGTGGCGGTCGGCATTGCCCTAGGAAGCTATCGAATCGTCGTCGGCGACCCATTCATTACTACATCATTGCTGGCTACGTCGTTGTAGTAGTTCAAACTTTCTATGCACCCTCAATCATCATTCCTCTCGCTTACGATTCCGGTGGCGTGACGACTTCGACGGTTACGGTTCCATTGGTTGCGGCGCTAGGGCTGGGTTTGGCGTCTACCGTACCAGGACGAAATCCTATGATCGATGGATTTGGCCTCATCGCGTTTGCAAGCTTGTTTCCAATGATATCTGTGATGGGGTATGCACAGATAACACAGTGGATAAATAAAGAACTGAGTTCTAAGGAGAAAGACAATGCGGTTTAAACTGATCTTGGCCTTTGTCGAGGACACAAAGACAGATGTAGTACTCGATGCGGCGCGCAGTGCAGGGGCCACTGGAGCAACGGTAATTAATAATGCCCGGGGACAAGGGCTCAATCAGAAAAGAACTTTCTTTGGCTTAACGTTGGAAGTACAAAAAGACGTATGTCTGTTTGTTGTCGAGGAGCATTTGTCCCGTCAGATCCTTGAGCGAATAAACGAAGTGGGGGAGTTCGATCAAGAACCCGGACAAGGAATAGCGATACAAATTGACGTTGAAGATGCCGTTGGGGTCGCCCATCAAGTCGAAACCTTGGCGAAAGTTGTGGAGGATGAGTTATGAGTACACAAGACAAGATTCGAGTTCGACATGTTATGGCGAGTACCTACGTCATCGTTGATGGCCTGACTACTGTGCATGAAGGGATAGGCTTGGCACGAAAGCACAATGTCAAGGCGCTGATTGTGAACAAGAGACATGATGATGACGAGTATGGCATCGTACTGATGAATGACATTGCCAAAAAGGTCTTAGCCAAAAACCGTGCAACTCAACGAACTAACATATACGAGATCATGACTAAACCAGCGTTATCCGTGTCACCTGAAATGAATGTGAAGTACTGCGCACGTTTATTTGAGCGTTTTGGTATCAGCCGTGCACCTGTTATTGAGGGGGAGAGATCATCGGAATGGTTAGTTACAACAATATTGTGGTTAATGGCATGGCGATTGATGACGAGTAGTGGGGAATTTCGTAGAATCGCCCCATTCGATTGATAGAGAGGTCACCGTGACATTATTTTTTGCTTCTGATTTACATGGGTCATTGCCTGCGACTGAACGCGTACTGGAACAATTTAAACGCTCGGGAGCTGAAACATTAATACTACTTGGGGATGTCCTTAGCCACGGGCCGAGAAATCCAATTCCTGAAGGTTACAACCCTCCTTTGGTGGCAGAAAAGCTCAACGAACTCGCGGATTCTATCATCGCAGTGAGAGGGAACTGCGACAGTGAAGTGGACCAAATGTTGTTAGCGTTTCCCATGATGACCGACTACTCATGGATTATTCTAGAGTCGGGTCAACGTGTATTTCTAACTCACGGTCATTTGTATCACGCAGATAAAATGCCGCCTTTAAAGCATGGTGATGTGCTGGCGCATGGTCATACACATATTCCGACAGCCGAATGGCAAGAATCGATGATTGTATTTAATCCAGGCTCAGTGACTTTTCCACGTGGTGATTTTAAGCCGAGTTATGGCCTTTTGAAGGATGGAGTGCTTCAAGTTGTCAGTTTTGACGGCGAAGTCATTGGTGAGATAGATTAAGTAGATAAGTCGATGGTGCAAAAACTTCATTTTAGTAGACAATAAAACCTAAAAATTTGCGATAATTTTGTGATTTTTATGGTGTTGGGTTAGATAATGAGCTTTAACCCAACAAAGAATGTCAGAAGTTCAAAAGCGAGCTTGATCAGTTTGTTTGAGCTTTTTGTCACAAAGTAAGCGCCAATTGCACCACCCAAGAAAGAGCTGGCGAGCAGTATTGGTAACCAAGGCCAATATATCGGAGCGCCGGCTTGTACAACCGCCACTCCTCCAATGCCATTCCAAAATAAACCGACACAAACTAAAGTGATGGCGACTGCTTGTTTGTAGCTGTAGCCAAACCATCTCACTAAAAAGAGTGTGACTAAAAGGCCAGAACCGGCCGTTAACGAGCCATTGATAATGCCAATGGTGATAAATCCAATTCCGCCAATGACATATCCGGTCGATGTCCTATTTATTGGCGCTTCGGTCTGTCCCAAGCCTTTCTTAAAGCGCGAATAAAGCCCGAGTGCCAAAATCATCAGTCCAAGCGCGAATTGGGCAATATCTTCAGGGATCTTTAGAATAATATTTGCGCCAATAATGGCACCAAATGAGCCCATGAAAGTTACGTAGATCGCTGTTTTAAAAGAGAAGGTTCTATTTTTGAAGTGTGTGTAAGCTGCGCCAATCCCTAATGCAACACTGGCCACTTTGTGGGTGGCTAAAGCGCTTGAAAAAGGCAGGCCTAAAAAGATAAGAAGGGGGAATTGCAACAAGCCTGCCCCGCCGCCTGATAAGGACGCAAGCGTGTTGGCAACAAGAGAACCGAGGAATAGCGCTGTCGAATTTAAAATATCCATAACAAACAAAAAGGGGCGTCCTGCCCCCTTTTCCAATTAGATAGTTGAATTAGTTCGTTGAAAGTACTGTAGAACCGTGACTTAAACTCGTGAGTAATAGTGTTTTCTCATTCACGATGTCAATGCGACGGCTTTGCTGAGCATCCATTTTAAACAATTGTGTGATCAAACTAAGTTGCTCTTCTGTAAAGTCTTTTGACTGAGCCGCTGAGATGTCTTTAAACTCAACTGGAGACACCAATAGATAATTATCACTAATACTCCATTCGCCGGTTTCAGAGATGTTGATAACACTTGGCGTATCATTGTTCTCAGCAAACAAACGTACGTTGGTAACTCGAATATAAGTGCCGTTAGGAAGGTACTTAACGTTTGAGCTTACGTCAGCCTTACGCAGCGGGCCGACGCTCTCTTCTTGATTACTGTCAGTAACAACAGTCACCATTTTTGATTGCCATTCTTGTGAGGTTAATACCTGTTCTAGCTTAAGGTCACTTCCCCAATAAAGCCATCCACTAAATAGCACAGAAAGCCCTAGGATAATTGATGCAATTTTTTGATTCATAATTTATTTCCCAGACTTACATACACGGTTCAGTTCATCAAGATCAGCAAAAATACGCACTGTCATGTTTTCGCCCGAATAGTTGATTGAATGAATGTAATTCAGAATAACTTGGTTACTTTGACCACCTGTTGCGATGACTTGAGTCGGTGCGAGCTCTGCAGTATGTGACGCGCTGTAGTACTTTACACACTGCTCAATCGCGGGTAGCCAGTCTGAAAGATCTGGGTGATTGTTTGGTGTCATTACCGGAATACCTTCGTAAATCGCCAATTCACGGAAACTTGATTGCGCAGGGTTCGTGAACAACACAACAATAAGTGGCAGTAGACCCGCTAAAATCAGCAGAGCACGAATTTGCCACTTTGGTGCTTTTGTTGTTGGTGTGACCGGAGCATGAGTGGGTTGGTACTGAGCAACGGGCTCAGGTTCAACAATTGATTTAAGCTCTGGTTCAACTGGCGCAATAGCTTCTTCAACCACTGCTTCTTCTTTCTCGCTGTATCGCTGCTCAGTAAAGGCGCTGCTCTATCAACAGAACAAATGAGCTGATAACCACGTTTTGGCACCGTTTTTACGAACATAGGCGACTTTGTTGAATCTTTTAGCATTTTACGTAGCGTCGAGATCGCCTGAGTTAGGCTTGAATCGTCTACTTCAAACCCTTGATCTCGCCAAACAAATTCATGCAACTCATTTCGAGAGATGACTTCGCTTGGTCTTTCTGACAGCAATAATAAAATTCGGCTTTCGTTGCTACCTAAACGTACTACTTCATTGTCACTTTCGTGGTCAATGAGGGAGTTGCTGTTTGGATCGAAAGTAAATCTGTTCGCAAGATTAAACTTTGTGCCTATATTACTCATTCAATTCTTCTTTATGTGTGCGTGTTATTCGTCTGGGAAGTATCAGAAGGCGCCAATTATACCTAACAAAGCACAGTAAATTTAGCCTCTTTGATATTTTCGTCGCTAAGGATAATAAAAACAAATAAAAAAAACATCGTTTTTATGGTTATTGACCTTGAATTTACAATTGTCAGCCATATGTTAAGTAGCAACTTACAGACAAAAATGGTGCTTTCGTGTAAGACGAGCACTAGGTTATTGATGTTATGGAGCAAAGATGAGCGAAACAACCAATACAACCTTAGATAATCAAAAAGAAACACGTGGTTTCCAGTCTGAAGTGAAGCAACTACTTCACTTGATGATTCACTCTCTGTATTCGAATAAAGAGATCTTTCTTCGCGAACTCATATCAAACGCGTCGGATGCCTCCGATAAATTGCGTTTCCAAGCGCTTTCTAACGCTGATTTGTACCAAGGCGATGCAGACCTAGGCGTTAAGCTGTCTTTTGATGAAGCGAATAACACACTGACTGTCTCGGACAATGGTATCGGTATGAGCCGTGACGATGTTATTGAGCATCTAGGTACAATTGCAAAATCGGGCACAGCAGAGTTCTTCTCAAAGCTTTCTGAAGACCAAAGTAAAGATTCCCAACTGATTGGTCAGTTTGGTGTAGGTTTCTACTCTGCCTTCATCGTAGCCGATGCCGTAACCGTGCGCACTCGCGCCGCAGGTCTGGAGTCTAATCAGGCAGTCCAATGGCACTCTGCTGGTGAAGGTGACTACACCATTGAGAACATCACGAAACAATCTCGTGGAACGGATATCATCCTCCATATGCGCGAAGAAGGTAAAGAGTTCCTAAGCGAGTGGCGCCTGCGTGATGTCATCAGTAAATACTCGGATCACATTGGCATTCCAGTTTCTATCCTGACTCAAGAGAAAGACGAAGAAGGAAAAGAGACGGGCGAGACCAAGTGGGAGCAAATCAACAAGGCTCAAGCGCTATGGACTCGCAGTAAGTCTGAGATCTCTGACGAGGAGTATCACGAGTTCTACAAACACGTATCCCATGATTTCGCTGATCCGTTACTTTGGAGCCACAACAAGGTAGAAGGTAAAAAACGACTATACAAGTCTTCTTTACATCCCATCGAAAGCGCCTTGGGATATGATGAATCGCGACCATAAATCTGGCTTGAAGCTGTATGTACAGCGCGTGTTCATTATGGATGACGCCGAGCAATTTATGCCATCTTACCTACGATTTGTTCGTGGTTTGATAGATTCAAATGATCTTCCACTAAACGTTTCTCGCGAAATTCTGCAAGACAATAAAGTCACACAGTCGCTACGTAATGCTTGTACAAAACGCGTGTTGACCATGCTTGAGCGTATGGCCAAGAACGATGAGGAAAAGTATCAGGCGTTTTGGAAAGAGTTTGGCCTTGTAATGAAAGAGGGCCCAGCAGAAGACATGGCAAACAAAGAGAAGATTGCCGGTCTATTGCGCTTTGCATCGACTGAAGTTGACAGTGCGGATCAAACGGTTGGTTTAGCTTCATACGTTGAACGTATGAAAGAAGGTCAAGATAAAATTTATTACCTAACAGCAGATTCATACGCTGCAGCGAAGAACAGTCCTCACTTAGAGCAGTTCAAAGCGAAAGGTATTGAAGTGGTTCTAATGTACGATCGTATCGATGAGTACGTGATGAACTACCTGACTGAGTTTGATAGTAAGCAGTTCCAGTCGATCACTAAAGCAGGATTGGATCTGAGTAAGTTTGAAGACGAAGCTGAAAAAGAGAAGCAGAAAGAGACGGAAGAAGAGTTCAAATCTGTGGTTGAACGCACCAAAGAATACTTGGGTGATCGTGTGAAAGAGGTTCGCACAACGTTTAAACTAGCTTCAACGCCAGCGGTTGTCGTGACCGATGATTTTGACATGGGTACCCAAATGGCTAAGTTGCTAGAGGCGGCGGGTCAAGAGGCTCCGCAAGTAAACTACATCTTTGAGATTAACCCTGAGCATGCGCTTGTTAAACAGATGGCTGATGAAGCAGATGAAGAAGCGTTTGGACGTTGGGTTGAAGTATTACTGGGTCAAGCTATGCTGGCCGAGCGTGGCTCAATGGAAGATCCATCTCAGTTCTTAGGCGCAATTAATAAGCTACTGACTAAGTAGTTGTTAGACTAAAGCGTAAAGCCCGTTCTAAACGGGCTTTTCTTATGCTGGGCCTTAGCTCACTTGGTCTAGCAGGGCTGGTGGAGTTTGCGTGTTATTGCCAGAGCCGAGAGAAAAAGACGAAAAGAGCTAAATTGATGATTTAGTATTCTTTAGTCGTAAACCCGTCGGCGAAGACAATTTTTGTGTTAGACTACGCTCGCTCAGTCAAGAGTTGCAGTAATTATTCATGGTCACTGCATAATAAAACTTATACCGAAACTTATCGTTGCAAGCATTCAAACTGTGAGCTTCGGTATAAATCAAACTTTGTAAAAGAGGATTAAACATGCGCATCATTCTTCTAGGTGCTCCAGGTGCAGGTAAAGGCACACAAGCAAACTTCATCATGGAAAAATACGGTATTCCACAAATCTCTACTGGTGATATGCTTCGTGCTGCTATCAAAGCAGGTACAGAGCTTGGCAAACAAGCTAAAGCTGTTATCGACGCTGGTCAGCTAGTTTCTGATGAAATCATCCTTGGCCTAATCAAAGAGCGTATCGCTCAAGATGATTGTGAGAAAGGTTTCCTACTAGACGGTTTCCCTCGTACTATCCCACAAGCAGATGGCCTGAAAGAGATGGGCGTAGACGTAGATTACGTTATCGAATTCGACGTTGCTGACGACGTTATTGTCGAGCGCATGGCAGGCCGTCGTGCTCACCTTGCTTCTGGTCGTACATACCACGTTGTATACAACCCGCCAAAAGTCGAAGGTAAAGATGACGTAACTGGTGAAGAGCTAGTTGTTCGTGATGACGACAAAGAAGAAACAGTACGTGCACGTTTGGGTGTTTATCATGAGCAAACAGCACCACTTATCAACTACTACGGCAAAGAAGCTGAAGCGGGCAACACTAAGTACCTTAAGTTTGATGGTACTAAGCAAGTTGCTGAAGTAAGTGCAGATATCGAGAAAGCACTAGCATAAGTTCACTAACATAAATTGCTAACTGCGATTTTTGAAAGTTTGCTATAGTGAAGGCGACCCTACAGGGTCGCTTTTTTTTGGCTTGTATCTTTTTTGGTTTATATCAAGCTACCACGCATCTTGAGGTCACCGACTTAGAGTCGGTTAGGCACAGTGTTGATCTTTAATGATCAGCTTTGCGTAAAGAACATTTTCAGTGTGAATAGGAAGTTATGCAGAATAATAAAAAACAAGGGGTATTACTGGTCAATCTAGCACGCCCGATACGCCTACTGCCCCAGCTGTAAAAGCATTTCTAGGTCAGTTCCTTCATGATAAGCGAGTCGTCGACATGACTCGTTGGCTTTGGTGCCCAATCCTACATGGTGTCATCCTCCCTATTCGGTCAGGTAAAATTGCCAAGCTTTATCAAAGCGTATGGATGGAAGAAGGCTCTCCTCTAATGGCTCACTCTAAAGCGCAGAAAGTAAAGTTAGAAGCTGTCACTAACCTGCCAGTCGAGCTTGGAATGACCTACGGCAATCCAAGTATTAAGTGCGGAATTACTGCATTGCTTGAGCGTGGTGTAGAAGAGGTAATTGTTCTCCCTCTATACCCGCAATACTCGGGCACCACAACTGCAGCAGTTTCTGATGCTCTATTGAAAGCATTAAAGACCTTTCCGGTTGTTCCTGCCTATCGATTTGTTCAGCATTACCACCAACATCCTCAGTATATTAAAGCGTTAGCGGATTCAGTTCGTCGCTCGTGGGAAAAGAATGGTCAGGGTGATTACTTACTTTGCTCTTATCACGGCATACCGCAGCGCTTTGCAGACAATGGCGATGTTTATCCACAGCATTGCGAAAATACGACTGCGCTACTTCGTGAAGAACTTGGGCTTTCGCAAGACCAAATTGGTATGAGCTATCAATCTCGTTTTGGCCGCGAAGAGTGGCTTAAACCCTATACCGACAAGACATTAGAACAACTGCCAAATAAAGGCATTAAGAAGTTAGATATTATTGCTCCAGCGTTTTCTAGTGACTGTTTAGAGACGCTCGAGGAGATTTCTGAAGAGTGCAAAGACATTTTTGTTGAAAGTGGTGGGGAAAGCTTCAACTACATCCCATGCTTAAATGATGATGACGGCCACATTGATCTGATGGCGCAACTTGTTGTAACTAAATAGAAAATATCGGCATTCAAAATGACGTAGAGATTAGTGGTACTTTTTCTTTACGTTTTGCGCCGGTTTGGTATGCCAATAGAGAGTAAGGTTCTCATATTTGCATATTCTAATCGCGAGTCGTTCGATGTTAGGATGAGCAAAAATTATAACGAGTTGTTTATGAAAAGTTGGTATTTAGTCTATTGTAAACGAGCTGAGCAGCAGCGGGCTAAGCTTAACCTCGAGAATCAGGGGGTGGAGTGTTACTACCCAGAGACTCAGGTAGAAAAGATTGTTCGGGGAAAGAGAGTGACTAAACTTGAGCCTCTCTTTCCTTCATACATGTTTATTCGATTCGATGTCAACGAAGGGCCTAGTTTTACAACGGTTCGTTCAACCCGCGGTGTGGTTGATTTTGTTCGCCAAGGTTCTACCCCTCATGAACTTCAAGGTGATCTCATTATCACGCTGAAGGAATCTGCGAAGAATAGTGAGGTTTCTCAGCAAGAGCTTCCTAAAAAGGGTGACCAAGTTAGAGTCAAGAGTGGTCAATTTGCGGGTATTGATGCAATTTATCAGGAGCCGGATGGAGAGCTTCGTTCTATTATGCTGGTAAAAATGCTCAGTCAAATTGTTCCAATGAGTATAGATAACAAGGATATGGAACTTTAATTCCATCATATTGAATACATGAACTAAAAAGGCACCTTACGGTTAATGCC
>JYJN01000102.1 GCA_003263845.1 Vibrio aestivus
TAACCCCTCTCTATAATAGAAAGTAATTATTTGTATTGGTCACTCAGTTCATTGAAACCTAATTTGAAACCGCTCTTTATTAAGAGGAATTTCTAATTGGATTATCATCAACGAGTGCCCACACAGATTGATAGGTTTAAATTGTTAAAGAGCTTCTAGCGATTGCGCTTCGCGCCTTGGCTAGGGGTGCGTATAATACGCTTTGTTTTTTGAGAGTCAACCGTTATTTTCAAACTTTTTCTCTCAACCGATTTGGTGCTTGTGACTTGCGTCCCACTCCGTGTCGGTGAGGCGGCATTATAGAGAGATGGAAAGGGATGACAAGTCTTTTTTTGAAATTAATTTTCGACTGATTACTTTGCCACCAAAACAGCTGATTTCGAATAAAATTTCAACATTTGAGTCAGGTCACACCAATACGTTGGAAAATACACAAGCATATACGTAAGATTCATGTGTCAATCTTGTTAATACTAATAATGACATTTTCTCTCATTTACTAAGTAGTAATCCAATATGAACTCTAATAAATCAACTTTTCTGGTTGTCGCCCTAGCCGTATTAGGTGGCATCATTCTCCAGTACGGTGGAGAATCCATTGGGGTGACACCAACCATCGGTTTCTTAATCGGTGTTATCGCAACAGCAGTCGTACTTAAGTTATCTCAACCAACTCTAATCGTATCTGACGAATCCACACCTTCTACTAAAACTCTTTACGTTGGTAACCTTCCTTATAAAGCCAACGAGTCACATGTCAGAGAGCTATTTGCAAAACATGGTGAAGTTTTTGCCGTGCGTTTAATGAAAGATAAGCGGACAGGTAAGCGTCGTGGATTTGGTTTTGTCGTGATGGCAGCCAATGATGTCGAAAACGCTATCAAGGCTCTTAATGAGCAGGACTACATGCAGCGAACATTAAAAGTTCGAATTGCTAATGACCCTAAACACCTGAAGCGGGTTTAGCTGAATAGGAGAAAAGCCTAGTTTAGTTACCGTACTATTAAGTGCATCTTCTTCCCAAGGGATGCACTACTTAAAATCAAACGCCTTCCTTTAGCTTGATCTTCGATTCTTACTTCCCCTAATAACTCCTGAACTCGACGAGCGATCGCTTTTCCTGAATCAACCAGTGTCACTTCAGGTAAAACCATTTGAATCTCTTCTTTTATTAGTGGGAAATGCGTGCAGCCTAATACTGCCACATCTATTTTGTTGAGGATGGGCGTAAGTACGTGCTTAAGCTCATCAAGATCGACAGCTGCACCACGCAGCTTTTCTTCTGCCATATCCACTAGACGGGTTGAACCCAAAAGCTCGACTGACTTACCGTTGGCAAAATCTCGAATAAGATCGTGGGTGTACTCTCTTGTGACTGTTGCCGGAGTGGCGATCAAGCCAACGGCTTTACTCGCTATGACAGACGCGGGCTTGATCGCAGGCACTACGCCCACAACAGGAATATTGAGAATGGCACGTAAATGCGGAAGTACAATGGTGCTTGCAGTGTTGCAAGCGATGACAACGATATCAACGCCCTGTACTTCAACCAGCTGAGTGATTAGGCGAGTTACCCGATCAATTAGTGTTTGCTTTGGCAGCTCACCATAAGGGTAAGCTTCATTATCAAATAGGTAGATGTAATCTAGGCTAGGTAAGAGAGCTTGTATCTCTTGGTAGACGGATAAACCACCGACACCAGAGTCAAACACTAATACTGTGGGTTGCGCTGCCTTTGTCACTCTATATTGTTCCTAATGATGATAGTCGCCCAATCATACTGCCTAGTTAGAATTTGGCAATGCCGTTGCTTGATATCTTTGGTGACTGAACCGATCTCCAGTTTCGATCTCTTCTAGAGTCAATATAATACAACCATCAAAGCATGGAGCAGATGTCACCAATGTGTGAAATTCACCATCTTCACCACAAGGATCCACGCCCTGCGGCAAACTTTGAATAAACTCGCGACTGTATTCTAAACCACACCATTCTTTGGATAGAGCCTGGCCGTCAGTCGTCGTCACTGTGGTTTGAATGCCTCGTTCTATGATTTCATTCGCCAAATCCGAGCTATTCTCCCCTAACAAAGGAAATACACACTCTAATCCTGCTGGCTCTATATAACTGCGCCTATAATCCGCAATTCCATTACAGAACATATCGCCAAACGCGACCGCTTCTATATTAAGTCCGCTGTTTTTGATGCCATTGACCACCAGCGGCTGGTAAACCTTATTAGCTGGAAAAACTTCCGGCAATTCGATTGTAATTAGAGGTAAACCAATTAACGAAGCTTGCATCTCAACGACTTCAATAGGCGTGGCTTGGAACGGCACTTCGTCTTTCACGTAAGTGGTGTATAGGCCGACTACCTGATAGTTGGGATTTTCTAACAACCGAAGAAGCGTTAACGTTGAATCTTTACCACTCGACCAACTAATCACTACATTCTTTTTCATTAACCTTACCTATAGAT
>JYJN01000103.1 GCA_003263845.1 Vibrio aestivus
AAAAATTGTACGTTTAATGGAAAAATAGTGGCTTTGACTCGAAATTTTTCCGAAAAGGAATTTATTTACACGATTGTTACTTGAGTTGAAGGCGAGAGGTGGCTAGAATTTCTGCGTCTTTGGGGAGTAGCTTACCTAATCATCAACACTGGGATGTTAGGTTCGTCTGTCAACATAATTGATGCAAAATCATCATGGCATTCGAGACGACAATCGACCACAACAACACATAAGTCGACATCGTTTAGCAAGACCTTAGACAAACATCGTGAACCGGGGTGGGGCGCGAGGTTTGTCTACGGTTAAATATAATAATCCCGCCCCAAACGAGCATGTCGTGAGCGTTTTAGCTATATCAATTTCAACTGTCGCCTTAGCCGAAATAGGCGATAAGACCCAACTATTATCCCTGCTTTTAGCCAGTCGATATCGTAAACCGATTCCCATCATTGTGGCGATATTTCTAGCCACCATAGCCAATCATGCCTTAGCCGCTTGGTTGGTGTGGTGGTCGCGGATCATTTATCTCAAGAAGTTCTTAAATGGGTGCTGGTGGTTAGTTTTATTGCTATGGCCGCCTGGGTGCTGATTCCCGATAAATTAGATGACGATGAAGGGATCTCCAATCGTGGCCCATTTGTCGCCAGCTTCATTGCCTTTTTTGTTGCTGAGATCGGTGACAAAACCCAAATTGCCACCTCCATCCTTGGCGCACAGTTTTCGGATGCGCTGTTTATGGTCATCTTAGGCACTACCATTGGCATGTTACTGGCCAACGTACCTGTGGTGATTATTGGTAAATTATCTGCCGATAAATTGCCATTAGGTTTGATTCGTAAGATCACCGCATTGCTGTTTATTGGTTTAGCAGTAGCGGCGGCAATCGTATAAATCTTGTCGCGAAAATGAGTCGAAAAATCAAAACTGAGTAGACAAATGCGCCAGATCAAACTCTGACCCGAAAAGTCGATGATGTGTGATAGCTGACATAGTAGTGTCACAATTGTCATGCTACTTTAATCTTGTATTCAGTGGCGAGAGGGCGCAATTATGCTTACACGTTACATGGGAATGACCCCACAAAGTCAAAGCTACTTATTCACCTTTGGTTTGGTACTGACCTTACTGGGTATGGTGCTTACCGACATGTGGTTACCAATGGTGGTTGGCGCAATCATAATGACTGGGCTGATGGTCGAATCTTGGATTCGAGTAGCTCACATTATTCCTATGCACCAAGAGATGCGTAATATGCAGAAGCAACTCGACAAGCTGCAATCAAAGGTTTATCAGCAGTCGCAAGATTAAACTCGACGCTAAAAAAGGCAGCACCCTGTTGGGTGCTGCCTTTTTATTTGGATTTTTAAATCGCTCTGAACCCCGCACTTGAAGTCACTAGGGTATAGAGACTTTACGCCACGCCTTTTTTTATCAGGTATTGATAAGGCAGCTCATCACTTTGCGCCGCAACCAATTCATGGTCCATAAAACGGCAAAAGCTTGGAATGTCGCGAGTGGTTGATGGGTCATCTGCCGTTACGAGCAGTATTTCACCATCTTGCATCTTTCTAATTGTCTTCCTGACCATCATTACAGGCTCTGGACAGCGAAGTCCTTGGGCATCCAGCGTGTGTTGAGCAAGTTCAGTATTAATCGTCATGGTCTATTCATATCTAGCTTTGGAGAGGCTGATGATACTGTTGAAGAAAAAATATTCAATAAGCACTTGGCAAATGGATCAATTTGTTTTAATTTAGTTAACAAGTTGGTAACAATTAAAAGCAAGCACAAAGGCAAGGAGCGAGATTTGAGCACAATCGATAGATTGACCATCTATTACGTTCTTTGTTTTATTTCGATATGTGCATTGTTTTTAAGAGGACCAGCGGAACCATCACTATCGCCACTTATGGGCATAAGTGCGACGATTATTGGGATTTGGCTTGAGACGCATCGCGGGCACGATGCTTCTAAAGAGCAAAACAATTGATGTTTCCACACTGAGTAACACTTATCAGACATGGGCTTAGTACCGCACATACTGAGCTAACAACCTATACATTCCGACACTATCCCCAGTTTTCTTGGGCTTCCCCGCTGAAAGGCGGGATTTTTTTTGCCTAATTTCTAACTTATTGACCTTGCACTTGGCTCTGCATCTTGAGGCCATTTGGGTATACACTAAAGCGATAAGTGTATGAGGTTTGTATGGAATTAGAAGAAGTCTACCGTCGAGATTTAAACTTACTGGTGGCGCTGCGAGTCTTGATAGAAGAGAGCAGCGTGAGCAAAGCTGCGACGCGTCTTAACCTGAGTCAGTCAGCCATGAGCCGCGTGTTAGGACGTCTGCGAGATCTGCTCGGCGACCCTTTGTTTACTCGGCAAGGGCAACATCTCATCCCGACAGAAAAAGCACTGGAAATCGATCGAAGCTTAGGTGAGCCGCTGGAATCGCTGCGTCAGTTACTGTCACCGGTTGAGTTTGAGCCTAAACAGTGCGACCAGACGTTCACCATTGCCACTACTGATTACGCAATGCAAACCATCTTGCCATTTGCTCTGCCGCGTATTTACCAAGAAGCCCCCAAGTCTCGTTTGAATTCTTACCTTTGCAGCACGATAGACTGGCCGACCAGCTCACCTACGAAAGTGCCGACTTAGCGATTTGCCGCCCTACAGGACCGGTTGAACCGCTACGTAGTGATGTACTGGGTAAGGTTGGCGTGTTGTGTCTGCTGTCTAAACAGCATCCGCTAGCCGATAAAGAGATGAGTTTGGAAGATTACTCTCGCTATCCGCATGCCATGATCGCGATTAGCGATGGTGTCAAAGCCTTGCTCGATCAAGCTTTGGTCGGCTCACCGAAACGCAAGATGGTGCTGCGTGCCTATCATCTGGAAGCGGCTCTAGCGATTGTTGATACCATGCCGATTATTATCACCGTACCTGCGGATTTAGCGTATCTAGTGGCTGAGCGTTACGATTTGGCGGTCAAACCATTGCCGTTTAAGTTCACTCCATTCGACTATTCAATGATTTGGCATCCAAGGTGTGAACATTCACCGGCGCAAGAGTGGCTAAGAGCTATTGTGAAGGAAGAGTGTGGTCGCTTAATATCAAAACGTATTGAAGATATGGGGTTGAGCGAATAGTGTTTTAGTTAGCGCGCTTGTTAATGCGTCAGGACGGAAATTTGAACACACAAAAGCCAGCACAATATAGTTAACCTAAAAGGGCTGGCTTTTATCATTCGACTTAGCTTTAAAGCTTAATCACGACACGGCCAGTAACTTGACCATTGGTGATGTCTTCTGCGTATTGAGGCGCTTGTCCTAGAGCAACTTCAGTACATGCTTGCTCGAAGTAGCTCTCTGGTAGTAACTCAACCAGTTTTTCCCAAGCCGCGATACGTTTTTCAGTTGGGCACATTACCGAATCCACACCTTGTAGGCGTACATTGCGCAGAATGAACGGCATAACCGTAGTTGGCAGGTCAAAGCCACCCGCAAGACCACAAGCTGCCACAACGCTGTTGTAATCCATTTGCGCTAGCACCTTTGCCAGCACTTTGCTGCCTACGGTATCGACTGCACCCGCCCACACTTGCTTCTCAAGTGGACGTGCAGGCTCTTCGAATTCAGTACGGTCGATAATGCGGCTTGCACCTAGTTTTTCAAGTAGCGGGCCGTTTTGCTCTACACGACCTGTAACCGCTGCAACCTTGTAACCTAACTGAGCAAGAAGCGTGACTGCTACAGAACCCACACCGCCACTGGCACCTGTCACAAGGACTTCGCCGTCTTCAGGTTTTACGTCGCCATCAAGTAGGGTTTGTACACATAGCATTGCAGTGAAGCCAGCGGTGCCAACCATCATCGCCTTTTTGCTGTCTAGGCCTTTTGGTAGTGGTACTAACCAATCGGCTTTAAGACGAGCGCGCTGCGCCATGCCACCCCAGTGGTTTTCACCTACGCCCCAACCTGTTAGGACAACGGCGTCACCAGCTTGGTAGCGATCGTCTTCAGAGCTGATCACCTTTCCCGCCATATCAATGCCCGGAACCATTGGGAAGTTACGGATGATCTTGCCTTTACCGGTAATCGCTAGGCCATCTTTGTAGTTAAGAGATGAGTAATCGACTTCAACGAGAACGTCGCCTTCAGGCAGCTGAGATTCATCGATCTGTTCGATGTTAGCAATGGTACGTTTTTCTTCTTGATTTAGAACTAATGCATTAAACATGTTTATCTCCAACAGGATAGCTATAACGATTGGTAGCAAGGAAAGTGTTCATAGTGTAGTTCGGATATCACTATGATTAAAATGAAACTTTAGCATTATATCTATGCGTTTAGTGCATTTAATCTAAAGCTGAAAAAGACAGCAGAAAAAGAAAAGCCAATCACAAGGATTGGCTTTCAAGAGTTTGATTAACCTAAAGAGTTAGGTTTCCTAGCTGAGAACTCAGTCAGTTAAGAGCTACGACAGGAAGAACTGATACGACGGGTTGTCGGTTTCGTCTTTGCACTGATAACCCAGCTCACGAAGGTGCGACGAGAATTGAGCTAAATCCGCTTCATCCAGTTCGAAACCACATAAGACTCGTCCGTAATCGGCGCCATGGTTGCGGTAATTGAACAAGCTAATGTTCCAATGTGTGCCTAATGTGCTTAAGAACTTCAGCAGCGCACCTGGATACTCTGGGAACTCAAAGCTATACAAACGCTCTTTGAGTGGCTTGGATGGCTTACCACCAATCATGTAACGCACGTGCAGCTTCGCCATTTCGTCGTCTGACAGATCAACCACTGGGTAGCCACCATCGCGCAAGTCATGAATGATGTTCTCCAGCTCCTCTTGGCCACCTTGCAGGCGTACACCAACGAAAATATTGGCTAAGCTGTCATCGTTGTAGCGATAGTTAAACTCAGTCACCGCACGGCCACCGATAATATTGCAGAACTCAAAGAAGGCACCTTGGCGCTCTGGAATCGTCACTGCAAGTAGGCCTTCACGCTTCTCACCAAGCTCACAACGCTCTGAAACATAGCGTAAGCCGTGGAAGTTGGTGTTCGCCCCAGACAAGATCGTTCCTAGCTGTTTACCTTGCAATTGGTTTTGCTCGGCAAATTTCTTAAGGCCCGCTAGTGCCACCGCACCTGAAGGTTCAGCGATCGCACGAGTATCTTCAAAGATATCTTTTACAGCGGCACAGATCTCATCACTGGATACTGAAATATGCCCATCAATATACTTTTGGCAGAGGCGGAAGGTCTCATCACCAATGCGTTTTACCGCAACGCCATCGGCAAACATGCTGACTTGGTCAAGCACTACTGGCTCACCCGCGTCTAAGGCTGCTTTCAAACAAGAAGAGTCTTCTGGTTCAACGGCAATTACTTTGATTTCAGGCATCAGCTGCTTAACCAGTACCGCGATACCTGCGGCAATACCACCACCGCCGACAGGAACGAAGATATAGTCTAGATGGCCATTTTGCTGCAGCATCTCCATACCGATCGTACCTTGACCTGCAATCACCAATGGATGATCGAAAGGGGGAACAAACGTATAGCTATGAGCATCAGACAGGCGCACGGCTTCCGCTTTCGCTTCGTCAAAGTTGCTACCGTGAAGAACCACATCACCACCAAAGTCACGAACGGCCTCGACTTTGATGTCTGGTGTGGTTTTTGGCATTACGATAGTGGTTTTAATGCCTAACTTGGTGCCGGAAAGTGCCATACCTTGAGCATGGTTACCCGCTGAAGCCGTAATGACACCGGCGGCTTTTTGCTCTTCCGAGAGGTTCGCCACCATGTTGTAAGCACCGCGAAGTTTGAATGAGTGGACCGGTTGACGGTCCTCTCGTTTAATCTGAACTTCATTGCCTGTGCGCTGTGACAAACGTGGCATGGATTGCAACGGAGTGACGGTCGCCACTTCGTACACGGGCGCTCTTAAGATCTGGCGCAGGTAGTCTGCACCAGATTGTCCGCTATCCTTAGCAGTAACAGGCTCACTCATGGGTTAACCCTCAAGCTTAGATTTGTCGCGAACCGCGCCTTTGTCAGCACTGGTTGCCATGCTAGCGTACGCTTTAAGTGCAAATGACACTTCACGAACACGGTCAACTGGCTTCCAGCCGATCTTGTCTTGTTCAGCGCGGCGAGCGGCAAGCTCTTCGTCTGAAACTTCAAGCGAGATTGAACGGTTTGGAATGTCGATTGCGATGATATCGCCTTGCTTAACTAGGCCAATTGCACCGCCATTTGCTGCTTCTGGTGAAGCGTGACCGATAGATAGACCTGATGTACCGCCAGAGAAGCGACCATCAGTTAGCAGCGCACACTCTTTACCTAAGCCCATAGACTTAAGGTAAGTGGTTGGGTAAAGCATCTCCTGCATGCCCGGACCACCTTTTGGACCTTCGTAACGGATGATAACCACATCGCCCGCTTTCACTTTGCCACCTAAGATGCCTTCAACCGCATCTTCTTGGCTTTCAAATACCACAGCAGGGCCAGTGAACTTGTGGATGCTCTCATCAACCCCTGCTGTTTTAACGATACAGCCGTCTAGCGCGATGTTACCTGAAAGAACGGCTAGGCCACCCTCTTGGCTGAATGCGTTTTCTTTAGTGCGGATACAGCCATCAACACGGTCATCGTCGAGGCGATCCCAACGACAATCTTGAGAGAAGGCTTGCGTGGTACGAATACCCGCAGGGCCTGCGCGGAAGAACTTCAATACGTCAGCATCTTCCGTTTGCATGATGTCGTACTGAGCAAGCTGCTCTTTCATGCTCAAACCCAATACAGTGCGGGCTTCGTTGTGTAGAAGGCCTGCGCGATCCAGCTCACCAAGGATGGCCATTACACCACCAGCGCGGTGAACGTCTTCCATGTGGTACTTCTGAGTTGAAGGCGCCACTTTACATAGGTGCGGAACTTGACGAGATAGGCGATCGATATCTTCCATATCGAAATCCACTTCACCTTCTTGCGCTGCCGCCAATAGGTGAAGAATCGTGTTGGTTGAACCACCCATGGCGATATCCAGTGCCATTGCGTTTTCAAACGCATCAAAGGTTGCGATATTGCGTGGCAGTGCGGATTCGTCATCTTGCTCGTAGTAACGACGAGTCAGTTCAACGATGCGTCGGCCAGCACTTAGGAATAGCTGCTCACGGTCTGCGTGCGTTGCTAGCATTTGAACCGTTACCTGGCTGAGATAGGCCAAGTGCTTCAGTTAGACAGTTCATCGAGTTTGCAGTGAACATACCAGAACATGAGCCACAAGTTGGACATGCGCTACGTTCGATTTGCTCACTTTGTTCGTCAGAGACTTTCGGGTCAGCACCTTGGATCATCGCGTCCACCAAGTCTAACTTGATGATTTGATCGGAAAGCTTAGTTTTACCTGCTTCCATTGGGCCGCCAGACACAAAGATCACTGGGATATTTAGGCGCATTGACGCCATTAGCATTCCCGGAGTGATTTTGTCACAGTTCGAGATACATACCATGGCGTCAGCACAGTGCGCGTTTACCATGTACTCTACTGAGTCTGCGATAAGCTCACGCGACGGTAAAGAGTACAGCATGCCGCCGTGACCCATTGCGATACCATCATCAACTGCGATGGTGTTGAATTCTTTGGCAATACCACCGGCTTTTTCAATTTCACGAGCGACGAGTTGGCCCATGTCTTTCAGGTGAACGTGACCTGGAACGAACTGAGTAAATGAGTTAACCACGGCGATGATTGGCTTGCCGAAGTCTTCGTCTTTAACACCCGTTGCACGCCAAAGCGCGCGAGCACCGGCCATATTACGGCCATGAGTTGTGGTTGCTGATCTATATTTAGGCATTGTGTTACTTCCTTATTTTTGCCGGTGCGATTATTTGTTTGCGTCTTGTGGGTATACGTAATCTAGCCAGCCCCACTTATCTTCAGTGGTGCCATTGAATAGGCCAAAGTAAGCTGCTTGGAGCTCTTTCGTGATTGGGCCGCGTTTACCTGTACCCACTTCGATCTTATCGATAGTTGCAACAGGAACGACTTCTGCTGCTGTACCGGTCATGAATACTTCATCTGCTAGATATAGGGCTTCGCGAGCGATGTTTGCTTCACGCACTTCATAGCCACGGTCACGAGCGAGAATCATAATAGTGTCGCGAGTGATACCAGGTAGGATTGCACTGGTTGCTGGTGGTGTGGTGATCACGCCATCTTTAATGACAAATATGTTCTCACCTGCACCTTCTGATAGGTAACCATCAACGCTTAGTGCGATACCTTCATCGTAACCGTGACGGCGAGCTTCGCCACCCACTAGTAGTGAAGATAGGTAGTTACCACCCGCTTTAGCAGCCGTTGGAATCGTATTTGGTGCTGCGCGGTTCCAACTTGAAATCATTGCATCAACGCCGTTTTCTAGCGCTTCTTCACCTAGGTATGAACCCCAAGGGAATGCCGCAATGATAAGCTCCATTTCCGTGCCTTCTGGCGGACATACGCCCAAACCTACGTTGCCAACAAAGCCAAGCGGACGAATATAAGCAGAATCAAGTTTGTTTTGACGCAGAGTTTCGCGCGTTGCTTCCATGATCTCTTCTTCAGTGTAAGGGATAGGGAAGCGGTAGATTTTTGCTGAATCTTTAAGGCGCTTAGCATGCTCAGGATGACGGAAGACAACTGGGCCATTTGGAGTGTTGTAACAACGAACGCCTTCAAATACTGACGTACCGTAGTGCATAGCGTGAGTTAGCACGTGTACGTTAGCTTCAGCCCACGGCACCATCTCACCATTAAACCAAATGTAGTCTGCTGTTTTTGTAGCCATTATTGTCTTCCTTTATACGTTAGCGTTGTGCTGGAGGTTGTTATTAGGGAGTTCGTTTTTATCAATTTTCGTTACTTCAACACTAATGACATCCCACAACTTTTCAATTTGGTTAGTGAGAAATGAGATAGGGCGATCACTATCGACAATAATTTCCACACTGGCGATTTTACTTTCGTGATTTTGCGTACCCGCAACCTGTTTAACCACGAAGCCACGGTGACGAACCACACGAAGAACACGCTCCAACAGAACCGGTTTGTCGTCTGCTTTTATATCAAGAAAATATCTTTCCATTAGGTGTTCTCCAACATGTCACTGTTTGATGCGCCTGGCGGTACAAGTGGCCAAACGTTCTCTTCTTCATCGATAGCCACTTCTAGAACATAAGCGGTTTTGCTCTCTAGCATCTCTTTTAGAGCAGGCTCGACTTCTTCCTTCTTAGTAATGGTTTTACCCGGAATATCGAACGCTTTCGCTAGCATGATGAAATCTGGGTTGTCGTCCAAAATCGTTTCACTGTGGCGACCATCAAAGAACAGCGATTGCCATTGGCGAACCATGCCCAAACGTTGGTTGTTGAGTAGAACCACTTTCACTGGGATTTGGCGGCGTTTAAGTGTGCCTAGCTCTTGAATGTTCATCATGAACGAGCCGTCACCCGTGATTAGGATGGATTGGTCATCCGGGCGAGCCACCGAAGCCCCATCGCAGCTGGTAAGCCAAAGCCCATGGTGCCAAGGCCCGCAGATGTAATGAAGTTTTGTGGATTACGCGGTTGAATGTGCTGAGCTGCCACATCTGGTGCTGACCAACGTCCGTTGAGATCATTGAGCTATCAGGCATCATTTCCGACAACTGCTTCAATAGTAGCGGTGCAAAGATAAGCTCACCTGGGTGGTCATAACGCCACTTGAAGGCTTTACGCAAGCTCTCTGAGTGATGTGCCCACGGGCTGATGTCGTGTTCGCACTTAAGCTGAGGAAGAATTTCGCGGATATCACCACGCAGTGCGGAGTGTGCGTGACGCAGTTTGTTGAACTCGGCCGCATCGATGTCGATATGGATAACTTTTGCGTTTGGCGCAAACGTATCAAGCTTGCCGGTTACTCGGTCATCGAAACGTGCGCCGACTACGATAAGTAGATCGGACTCTTGAACCACTAGGTTGGCCGCTTTTGTGCCGTGCATTCCTAACATGCCAAGGTAGTGAGGGTCATGACGCTCAATTGTACCTAAACCTTTAAGGGTACTTACTGATGGCATCGGGTTATCAGCCAAGAATTGACGAACCGAGTCGGTTGCTTTAGCTAGCTGAACACCACCGCCAACATAAAGGACAGGGCGCTTTGATTCACGCAATAGCGCATTGGCTAGGCGGAATGCTTCTGGTGTTGGAACTGGAAATGGGACGTGCTCGAAATCAGGTAGGATTTCCGTTGGCGCTTCGGCAAGCTGAACATCTTTAGCGATGTCGACAAGCACAGGGCCAGGACGGCCAGCTTTGGCAACTTCGAATGCTTCAGCCAATGTTGGCGCCAGATCATCGATGTCAGTCACCAAGTAGCTGTGCTTAGTACACGACAGAGACATACCGATTACATCCATCTCTTGGAAGGCGTCTGTACCGATATGAGAGCTTGCTACCTGACCTGTGATGGCAACAAGAGGGATGGAGTCCATAAATGCATCAGCAAGGCCTGTGACAAGGTTGGTTGCACCCGGGCCAGAAGTGGCCATACAGACGGCAACATCTTGAGTTGCACGTGCCATACCAATTGCGGCCATCGCCGCGCCTTGTTCGTGCCGACACAGTATGTGCTCAACACCACCATCATATAGCGCATCATAGATGGGCATGATTGCGCCACCTGGGTAACCAAATATGGTCTCAATTCCTTGCTGCTTCAATGCGGCTACGACTAGCTCTGCACCTGTCATCGTATGCCTCCTTGACTACGAGTACCCTCGTAGGTTTTTCCTTTAACATTGCACATCGTGTGCACTCCCATTTCTTCCTGTCATAACTAAAGCAGTGGCTTTGAACGGTTCGCTCTGCTTTAGGATGAGCTTCAATTTTCAAGTCTAATAATTGTAAAAAAACCCCCGGACTTTTCAGTGCGGGGGTTTTGTAAATCTTGTGGTTATTTTCCGCCCACTCTCCCCCGCGCGGTGTCAATAATGACCACGATAATCAGGGCTAGCAGTAGATTTAGGTGAGCGTTGAAGTTCATCGTTTTTTTCGTTATCTGTTTACGTAATATCTTACGAAATTGTTTGCGTCTCTAGTGGTAACATACCTTTCCGTTAAATGACAAGCAAAAACTCATTCTTTTTTCACATTCCCTCAGCATTTGAATAGGCAATATAACAATCTTCGTTAGCGTAATTGGGTGATAAAAATGAAGATATCCGATTTTTATACGCTAGCTTAATCAATCAGTAGGGTAAAAGATGGGATTAGCAATCGTTCATAGCCGAGCGTGTGTTGGTGTTGAAGCGCCAGCCGTCACAGTGGAAGTACACATTAGTAATGGAATGCCTGGGTTTACTTTAGTCGGTCTTCCAGAGACAACGGTGAAAGAGTCTCGCGATCGTGTGCGCAGTGCGATTATCAATTCTAAGTTCGAGTTTCCTGCGAAACGGATTACGGTCAACCTTGCCCCTGCTGATCTACCCAAAGAGGGGGGCGATTTGATTTACCGATCGCTTTGGGCATTTTGGCCGCCTCCGATCAAATTCCAACAGATAAGCTTCCGTTACGGGAATATGTGGGAGAGTTAGCGCTTTCGGGGGAATTAAGGCCTGTGAAAGGTGTGCTGCCAGCTGCATTAGCCGCGAAGAAAGCTGGACACAGCCTTATTGTGCCCCAATACAACGGCAGCCAAGCCGCATTGGTGGATCAAGACACTCACCGTTCGGCACAAACACTGTTAGAAGTATGCGCTGAGCTTTGCGGTCAGCAAAACCTGAGTTTGTTTCAGTCACCTCCCTCCGTTGATAGTTCTAGCCTGAAGCGTGATTTGCAAGACATCATCGGTCAGCAGCAAGGAAAGCGTGCGTTAGAGATTTCAGCGGCTGGTGGTCATAACCTGCTGTTTTTGGGCCCACCCGGAACGGGGAAAACCATGCTGGCTTCTCGCTATGTGATTTATTGCCGGAAATGACCGATGACGAGGCAATGGAAAGTGCGTCTGTGGCGTCATTAACTCAGCAGGAGATTAATCAACACAACTGGAAGCAGCGCCCGTTTCGCGCGCCGCATCATTCTAGTTCCATGGCCGCTTTGGTGGGAGGCGGCAGTATTCCAAGGCCAGGGGAGATTTCGTTAGCTCACAATGGTTTGTTGTTCCTTGACGAGATGCCGGAATTTGAGCGCAAGGTGCTCGACTCGTTACGTGAGCCGCTAGAATCAGGGGAAATTATTATCTCGCGCGCGCAGGGGAAAACGCGCTTTCCGGCTCAGTTTCAACTTGTTGGTGCACTTAATCCTAGCCCGACTGGTTTTTATGAAGGTGAGCAGGCAAGAGCAAACCCTCAAACAATTTTGCGTTACCTAGGGCGACTTTCTGGGCCTTTGTTGGATAGGTTCGATATGTCGCTTGAAATTCCTTTGTTGCCCAAAGGGACTTTGGCAGAAGGGGGCGATAGAGGAGAGCCCACACAAGTGGTGAAGGATAGGGTGATGGTTGCTAGGCAGACGATGTTAGATCGCGGAGGGTTGATCAATGCACGTTTGGGAAGTCGAGAGGTGGAAACCTACTGTCCACTAAAAAAGGCTGACGCTCAGTTTCTAGAAAATGCGCTTCATCAGCTTGGGCTGTCTATCCGCGCTTATCATCGCATTATTAAGGTGGCACGGACCATTGCAGATTTGGCTGGAAGTCCAGATATAGAAAAGCCTCATCTTGCAGAGGCTTTAGGATATCGAGCTATGGACCGTTTAATGAAACAGCTCACCGCTCAATCAGTCAGTAGTTTTTAGAACCGCGTCTAGGTCAAAGCGATTAGAAACGGTAGCTTAAGCCAATCGACGTAATCATGCTCTTAGTGTCGTAGAAATCGATATTGGCATCGCTACTGTCGTAACCGGCAAAGGCGATGAATGACGTGTTCTGCCAGCCAAGGAATTGTTGGTACTCATAGGCAAGGAAGAAGCTGAACATATCTTCACTACGAGTTTCACCGCCAAACAGTGCGTTTGCACCATCGTAGTCGGCTGAGCCATAGCTACCAGTCAGAGCAAACTGGTGCGGACCAAAGGATTGGAAAAAAGCTCAGTTCACCCGTGATAGTTTTTTTAGCATTCGCTTCACCGTCTGCGTTGTGGCGCTGATAGGTCACCGAAGGCATCAACATGGTAGTTCGGCTAACAGGCACACGTACTTTGCTTTGGCTTGATAGGTACTGCCATTGCGATCAAGATAGGTACCTTGCCAGGAATCATTCTCAACTTCTTTATCGCCATACGCCAAATCAAACGACAGTAAGCTACCTGCGACGTTGTTGATTTCCATTCGGTAAGCGTTACCTTTCACGTCAGTCTCTGTACGTGTATTGACCGTATCATAAGGGTTTTGCCACGCTTCTCCCTCAATAACGGTTGGAAGGTAAGAAAGGTTAATTTGCATGCGGGAAGGGAATAGGTACTTATAACCTAATTGCAGCGCAACAGTACCGACGGCAATATCTTCGCGAGTGGTACCCATATAGATCTGTTGTTCACTGCGGCTACCAAATGTATATGCAACGCTACCAAGTGGCGCCGCAAGGAAGTTATCATCAGATTCGGGCTTTGCGTCTAAACTGGTTAAATTGGCCGAAGAGTTGGTATCAAGATTTGATTCACTAGAGGAGTATCCAGTGATCACTGAAATTTCGCCACTAAAGCCATTGGCTTCGCCTAATGTTGCCATTGCTGGCGCTGAAATGGCGATGCTTGCTGCCAATGTTGTGAGCTTTAGATTCATAAAGTTCTCCGTCACTTTACTGATTCAATATATGAGAATGCGATGCGTCAACTAATCTGACCATATCGTAAAATATTCCAATGTGTCCAAGGGCTTGTATAATTACGCGCTGTTTAATTGTACTTCGATCTAAGTTTCGAATTCGTTTCAGAGAGTAATCATCGTTATGTTGGCACATTTACTTTTGGTCTTGAATGTTTCATTCGTCATTCTCAACTCTGCATTCTGCTCGATTATTATTTGTGCGATTGCAGTACTAAAAGTCTTGCTTCCAACCGCGAAGTTAAAAGCTCGTGCAACACAACTCGCCAACAAAGTGATGTGGCTTTGGGCAACGTTGAATGCCGGAGTCCTCTCGTTATCTAACCGAGTTGAGTGGGATATCGAGGGCGGTGAACAGCTCAAAAAAGACGGTTGGTACTTAATGATCAGCAATCATTTAAGCTGGACCGACATTGTTGTCTTGTGTTGCGTGTTTAAAGACCGCATTCCGATGCCAAAGTTCTTTCTCAAACAAGCTTTAATGTATGTTCCCTTCATTGGTATGGCGTGTTGGGCACTTGATATGCCATTTATGCGCCGTTACTCTCGAGAGTATCTTTTGCGTAACCCGCACAAGCGCGGTCAAGACTTAGAAACTACGCGCCGCTCGTGCAAAAAGTTCAAACATACGCCAACAACGGTTGTTAATTATGTAGAAGGCACACGTTTTACCCCTGAAAAGCAAAAGAAAAGCCGTGCTGGCTATGACTACCTTCTGCAACCGAAAACAGGTGGTATCGCGTATACATTGGCGGCCATGGGGGAGCAATTTGAGAATATTATCGATGTAACGCTCGCTTACCCAGAGAATACACACAAACCTTTTAAAGACATGTTGATGGGCCGCATGACCAAGATCGTGGTGCGCATTCGCATACTGCCAGTGGATGAAAAAGTGTCGGGCGACTACTTCAACGACAAACCTTACAAGCGTCAATTTCAGCAATGGCTTGGCGATGTTTGGCAAGATAAAGATGACGTACTGAAACAAATTCATAAGTAGTAAAAGTAAAAAAGGGAGCCAATGGCTCCCTTTCTCTTATCTTGTGGTGTTACTTTTCAAGCAGGTAGTTAACTAGCGCGAAGTACTCATCCAATGTCTTGATGTCTTGAGCTTGAACTAGGTAGCGGTTGTTAACAACTACCGCAGGAACGCCAGTTAGGCCGCTGTCTTTAAACTGCTTGTCGAAGCGACGTACCATTGAATCTACCGCGAAACCGTTGAAAGCCGAGTCGTACTTGCTTGCAGAGATACCTTCATCTAGGAAGATTTGACGAAGCTCGTCGTCTGAACGCGGAGCGCTACGCATGTTGTGAATGCGGTTAAACATGACAGGTACCATTTGATCTTCGACTTTTAGTGCAATCATGGTTGCGTAAGCTTTGCTCATTGATTTACCCATCGAGCCACCCATGAAAGATACGTGGTTCTTTTGCAGTTTTACACCTTCAGGTAAGTTCTCTTTTAGCTGCTGGATAATCGGCTCGAAAGAATGACAATGTGGGCAGTAGAACGAAAAGAACTCGGTCACAACAGGTCTCTTAGAAGCCTCTGTCTCAAGAACCTTGTAGTGTTGTCCTTCTATGTATTGAGCTGCGTGAGCAGATAGGCTCAGCATAACTGTAGTGATGAGTGCGAACAGCTTTTTCATTATTATCTCCATTAAATCGTTGGCAGTTGCCAATTACCACTGAGGCATGAGTGTAAGAGGTGCCTCATTCAGAGCGGCAATTTGTTCTTTAAAGCCTAATACCTGACTTTCCCAGTATTTTGGATCATCAAACCATGGAAAAGCGATAGGAAAAGCAGGATCCTGCCATCTTTTTGCTAACCATGCCATATAGTGCACCATTCGTAGACCGCGTAAAGGCTCAATAAGTTTCAGCTCAGCGTTATCAAAGTCACAAAATTCGTTGTATGCCTCAAGAACGATGTCGAGTTGCATCAGCTTTTCTTGGCGCTCACCGTTAAGGAGCATCCATAAGTCTTGTACAGCAGGGCCATTACGAGCGTCGTCCAAATCAACAAACATCGGGCCATCTCGCCATAAAATGTTGCCTGGGTGGCAGTCGCCATGCAGACGGATCGTTTGAGCATTCGGTTGCCAATGTTGCTCAAGCTGCGAAATAAGCAGATCTAAGTCGTTGAAGAAGGCATTCTCAAGATGCATCGGAATGAACGTCGAGTTTTGTAGCAGTTTTCTTGGTTGATATAGGTACTCATCAAGAGAAATGGTTGGTCGATGTTGAAATAACTGCTTTTGGCCGACTTTGTGGATACGGCCCATGAAACGGCCAACCCCTTCAAGTTGGTCTAGATTATCCACTTCAAACTGCCTACCACCGACACTGGCAAATAGAGTAAACAAGTAGCTTGATAGCTATGCAGGGTTTGACCATTGAGCTTAATCGGAGGCGCAACGGGTATGTCGGCTTCCATCATTTCTAACGTGAAATCATGTTCTTCCTGAAGCTGCTCTTTGCTCCAACGCTCTGGACGATAAAATTTCACCACATAGCGTTGACGTTCTTCATCGGTAAATTGATACACGCGGTTTTCATAACTGTTGAGCGGGAGAAATCCGGATTCCGCACGAATGCCGATGCTTTCTAGGGCATACCACATGAAGTCAGGGGTAAGGGCATCAAAATTAAAGGCTTGATTGGTCATAAATAAAAAAGGCTCATTACTGAGCCTTTTTCCATCGTCACGGTTTGTACAAATTTAGGTTCGTACTAACTAGAGCTTTTTGATAAAGCGACTTTCGACCGAAATGGTGAAGTCTTGGCTGTCAGACAGTATAAACTGAATTGTTGAAACAGGTGAATCAAGAGTCTCAGGGTCGACACCTAAAGTCGTTGGCACGACCAATCCGGTAGCAATGAGGCTATGGAAAATATTCCGTAATTATATCTCTTGAATTGTTGGACTGCTGCCTTATCTCAACTGAATGGGGCGGTTATCGTTTATTGATTTTTTAGTGTGTACACATCGTAGTCAAGCTTAAAAAGACCACGTCTTTCTCGTACCTTTTCGAAAGAGTAGCCATTGTCGATGAGCACACTCTTTTTATACTCTTTATAGATATATCCGCACGGGATTGATACTGCTAATAAGCCGATTATCACTATAGTGGTTAAGTTACTAGATAATGTGGCCCATAGTTCAATCGGTTCACTTCTTCTTCTAAAGTTATAAAATAGAAAGGCTATTGAGTAAGCTAGAAACAGAATACTTGAGTACGTGGTTATCCCACTTCCAAGAGACACTTCTATTATCTCGAGTTTATGACTGATATCGTCTAGAAACCCAATGTATATGTAATGGTATGAAAACCAACACATAAATAAGCTAAACAGTAGGAAAAAGCACATTCCTAGATATCTATACTTCTGTGGCACTTTCTAACTCCGTTGTTATTTTATTTTGAACTTCAAACTCTTCCCATACTTCATCAACAACGAGACCTACAACAATTGCTAGTGCCGCAATTGCTAAAATGGGTAAGCTGGACGGAATAGCTATTAAGGTGATGACACTCACCACTCCCAATTTTAACAGCTCACTTCCCATTTCTCCGTACCAATCCGTCATGTGGTATTCATCATTGTTTACCAGTTGCTCTGTAGCAATTGCAGCACTGATAACGATAGATAGCGCACCTGCCTTTAATGCACCTTGAACTTTTGTTTTCCGAGAAAAGCCTAGTTGATGCATCTTGGGGTTATCCATAAGATAAGGATGATTTTTCTTTATATTAATGCCATTTACCGTTGCGTAATGCATTTTACTGTCATTCCATACGCTAGAAATAATGATTGCAGCTTTTCCATTTTTAGTCTTAGTTTCCTTCGCTACAATACCTAGCCCACCTAAAGCCTTTGCTAAGTATGTTGCATGAAGTATTGATTTACCTTTGTCTAGATATCCTCGAATCTCATTTATTGTTGCGATAACTTCTGTACTGAATACTTCCCCGTCTTCGGTTCTGGCCGTCCAGTTGTTCACGACGTAGATCATAGTATCCCAGATGGTCATGATATGAACTTTTGTGTGATTACGCTCAAGAGCTTCTTTTAAATTGCCAGATAGATCTCTCTCACCCTCTGGTGCCAAAGGGTTGTATGGAGGCCAAGCCATACCTGATAATGTTTCGGAAAAAGCAGTTTGTTGGGGCGAAGGTGTTACAGGGATCGTTGGGACAGTACTAGGTAGTTTAGAAGCTCGGCTGATTCGGTTTGCTTCCAAAGTCAGAGTAGCCGGTGATTTTACCGGGTTGCGTTGCATCTTTTTTGCAACGCCTTGCTGTGCTTCATATTTAGATACTGCCTCATCATAGTTCATTGAGGTACTTTGACTTTTCCAATACGCGGACGTTGGTGGTGGGAAGGGATATTCGGGCTTATGCATGGTCATATGTCTCAGTTTTAAAACGCTGATTAAATACTATCAAGATAGCAACTTAGCGATCGCCTGAACTTATAGTCATTTTGACTGTTTTTTGATAAGTGGGATTAGCCTTCTAAACCCTGGGAGCTATGAGTTAGTGCTATGTTTCCAGAATCGGATTTACTATGCTTCATGCAGTTTTATTTTTTGGCGTTGTGTTCTTCAAAGTAAAGACTTGCTTTTAAATTGTAATCGTAAATTTGATGATAGCCGTCTTTGAACTAATTTGAATGGCCTATGCTTGTTTAATTAAAAAACCGTGACGATGGAAAAAGGCTCATTACTGAGCCTTTTTCCATCGTCACGGTTTGTACAAATTGAGGTTCGTACTAACTAGAGCTTTTTGATAAAGCGACTTTCGACCGAAATGGTGAAGTCTTGGCTGTCAGATAGTATAAACTGAATTGTCGAAACAGGTGAATCAAGAGTCTCAGGGTCGACACCTAAACTCATTGGCAAGTTGAGTACTTCACCCGGATCGACTTGAATGGTTTGACGGCCATACCAAGACACATCACTTAAACCTTCCACATCAAGCGTGTACTGCTGCACTTGTTGAGTTTTGTTGATGACTTTCAGTGTGTAGGTATTTTCGATTTCACCTGAGTTATTGGTTCTAAACAGCTGGTTTCTGTCACGAAGTACGCTTAACCCTGCCGGATCGACACTAGCTACTTGAACAAAGAATAGACCTATCATCAATACCAAAATGGCGCCATATCCAAGCAGTTTCGGCCGCATAATATGAGTGTGATGGCCTTCCAATCTGTGTTCTGTGGTGTAGCTAATCAGGCCTTTATCGTAGCCCATTCGCTCCATAGTCTTATCACAAGCATCGATACAGGCTCCACAGTTAATACACTCGTATTGGAGGCCGTCGCGAATATCGATACCAGTTGGACACACCTGAACACATAAGTCACAGTCGATACAGTCACCTAAACCGAGTTGTTTCGGGTCGGCTTTGCGAGGGCGAGGTCCACGCGCTTCACCACGCTTAGTATCGTAGCCGACGATAAAGGTATCTTTATCAAACATGGCGGATTGGAAGCGCGAATAAGGGCACATGTGAATGCACATGATCGAACGCATCCACCCCGCATTCGCGTAGGTACAACCTGCAAAAAACAGTACCCAGAACACAGGCCAGAAGCTGGAGTTCCAAGTGAAGAAATCCACCACCAAGGACTTAACTGGCACAAAGTAGCGACAAAGGTAAAACCGGTGGCTAACGCAATACCAAGCCATGCAAGGTGCTTTAGGCCTTTGCGCCAAATGAGGTGTTTGGTTAGCTTGCCAGAATCTTGTTTGCGCCTTTTGTTGGCACTGCCTTCGAGTTTTTCCTCGAACCAGATATACATAAAGGTCCAAACGGTTTGTGGGCAAAGATAGCCACACCAAACTCGGCCAAGGAATGTGGTGATGAAGAACAAGCCAAACGCGGCGATCATAAATAGCAGCGCTAACAGTGTGAGATCTTGTGGGTAAAGGGTGGTGCCGAAAAAGTTGAACTGTTGGTTACCGATATCGAGCAAGATCGCTTGGCGTTCACCAAACGGGATCCATGGAATACCCGCGAAAAGGACTAATAAAAACCAGCCACCATAGCGACGCAGTTTTTGGAATACCCCTTTACTTTCACGGACGTAAATTCGGTTGCTTGGGTTAAATCGATCGCTGTTGCCTTTATGGGTCTTAGGGTTAAAGGTCTTGGGAGTCACATCTTTTATATCGATTTTATCCTGACTCATTGTGCTTCCTTCTTGGCTGTATCGCCCTCAACATTGCTTCTCAAATAATTAGCTACTTAATATTATTATTTTAGTAAATTCTTATAAACGGCGATTATATACGCAATAACAATTTCATTTCTTTAACGCTATCAACCTTTAACAACAAAAATCAGTACAGTTCTATGAATAAAATGACCTAACAGTTCAAAGCCTTGTTACCAAACAGATATAAAAAAAGCGGCCAGTAGCCGCTTTTTAGAGTGATTCATTGTTTAGTCGATGATGCCGCGCGCTCGAAGTAGGGCGGTTTTGAAATCATCTTCTTGGTCTTTCTTCAGGCCAGGGATCATCTCGTCTTTTTCGCTATTACGCATCTTGAGGTGATAGATCAGCACGTCGTCTGTGAGATCTTCAAGTTTACCTTCGTAGCCTGCTTCTTGGCCGAGCTTGACGATGAACTCCAGCAGGTTCAGATCTTGGTCTTTCTGCCACTCTGGTTCTAGGAGTTCGAGCAATTCCTCAATACGATGACATTTCATGGGCTTTCTCCGTCGTTTTTTATTTTGCAGGTAAGGTATCAAATTGGAGAGTGAATACCAAACCCTCAATTTAACTAAGGGAATGAGGTGGTGAAGAGAGATGCAATAAAAAAGCGCAGTACACTGCGCTTTTAATTAGGCTGCTTTTACAACTTTTGCTGCGTCCGACGCCATAAGAGCGTTTTTCTCAACAAGGGTCATTGCTGGAGCATTTTTTTTTGCTGTCGGTGCAGTAGCAAAACCACTACGACGACGCGCTGCACTACGGTTCGTGTGCGAAAACCTGACTGCTGTTGGTCGCATTAAGTTACCTAACTGTCAGGCACATCCATTGCCAATCTAATGGCCTGTACCGATATGAGTTGAGCTTCAAAATAGCTTGAAGTTTGGCTCTTCTGGCTCCCGCCAATCCAAATAACGATACAGGAGTGTTGATATGTTGCCATACCAGAATCTAGAGTAGCACCAACCTTGATATTGGTCGATAGTTGAGCAGTTAAATCTATAATTAAAGTACCGAAAAATTTGGATAAGAAGCTATAAATGTACTTTTATAGAGATCAACGCTTCAATTTTGATACCTAAAGGAAGTGAATTGTGTGAGCTAATTAATTGAGTTGGCATAAACGACAGGTTTACTATGGCCTTGTCCCAAGGAGGTGATGATGTCGTTTTTTAAGAAAACCCTAGCCAGTTTCGGCATTGGTTCGGCCAGTGTAGATACGGTGCTTAAACAGGAAGTGGTTTATCCGGGTCAGAAAGTCAGTGTCACCATCCACGTCTATGGTGGTTCGACGGCCCAAGAGGTAGATAACATTAACTTAGAGCTTTGCTGCCAGTACGTGAAAGAGGTTCCTGCTAGCGGCAAAGAGAACGATCACAGCGGCCGTACCCGTCGTGTGAAGAAAAAGCATGTCTTATCGAAATGGAGTTTGCCTTATGCATTTACCATTGAGCCAGGTGACACGCGCGATTTCGATGTAGAACTGGATGTGCCTATCAACACGCCGGTAACGTTAGGTGATGCCAAAGTGTGGCTCGATACGGGTTTAGATATTTCGATGGCGGTGGATCCGACAGATAAAGATATATTGACGGTACGCCTGATGCTCTGATGGATGGGATTTTTACTGCGTTTGAAGATCAAGCTTACGTATTCGCCAAGTGGAATGTGAAGCTGTGAGTGGTTTTGAGTTACCGTTCGTTCAAGAGTTTGAGTTTGTCCCGACGACTGGGCCATTTCATGGTCGCTGGCGTGAACTTGAAATTGTCGCCCATCGAGATGGCAATGAGCTGAAACTTTGGTTTGAGGTCGACCGCAATCGAACGGGAATGAAAGGCATGTTAGCCAGCATGTTAGGGCTTGGTGAACTAAAGCGAGAACTGACACTGCCATTATCTATGGACCCGAAAGAGGCTGGGGAAAAGGTACTGACTTTCCTCGATGAAACGTCGTGATTTGATCGTCCTAAACACGATATAATTTAAGCTTACACATGTAAGCTGAATATGCCATACTAGAGCAAATATTCAACGCTCTAGTGTGGTTTTCATGTCTTCTATTCAAGCGAGTTACAGCCCTAAAGAAGAAATGGCCAATGCCATCTCCCATGGTTTGGGCATTTTGTTGGGTGTAATAGCTTTAGTCCTATTGGTGGTCAAAAGCTTAAATGCTGGTAGCGATACGCTGACACTCGTGAGTATGAGCCTGTATGGCGCGAGTATTATCGTGCTCTTCACCGCCTCCACCCTATATCACTCGATTGCTTATCCTGCCGCCAAGCGCTGGCTTAAAACTCTTGATCACTGCGCCATCTATTTGCTAATAGCTGGCAGCTATACGCCTTTCATGTTGGTCACTTTGCGCACCCCGCTTGCCATTGGTTTAATGGCGGTGATATGGGCCATTGCGCTGTTCGGCATCATCATGAAGCTGTTCTTCGTCTATCGCTTTAAAAAGTTATCACTGGTGACGTATCTCGCAATGGGCTGGCTATCGCTGATTGTGATTTATCAGCTAGCAGTCAATTTAGAGCTAGGTGGTCTGATATTGTTGGCAGTGGGTGGAGTGATCTACTCGCTAGGTGTGATTTTTTATGTGTGGCATAAACTGCCATACAACCATGCGATTTGGCATCTGTTCGTATTGGCGGGTTGTGCTTGTCACTTCTTAGCGATTTACCTGTATGTCGAGCCTGTTTAACCTCAGCTAAGGATAATTTAGCTCGACATACCATGACGGTTAACGACGCCAGAAGGCTGGGAAGAAAAGCACCAGCAAGGTGAGGATTTCCAAGCGCCCCATCAACATTCCCAAGCTAAGTAGCCACTTGGCCGCATCTGGCAGCGGCGCGAAGTTCCCAGTTGGGCCAATCACGCTGCCCATCCCCGGCCCGACATTGGCCACGGCAGTGACTGCACCTGAAATACTAGTGATTGGATCGAGCCCCATCGCACTCAAGCCACCCGCAATCGCATGATGGTGATGAAAAACATTAAGCCAAATGCAACCACAGAGCGAACAATGTCATCATTCACTGGTCTTTGGTTGTAACGTTGAACAAATACGCCCGATGGGTGGATGAGCTTCATCATCTGCTTGTTTAGCAGAGTAATCGCGATTTGGAATCGGAATATCTTGATACCGCCCGATGTCGAACCTGAACACGCCCCCGCCATCATCAAGAAAGCAAATAGTGTGGTAGGCAGTGCGCCCCACGCGGTGAAGTCTTCTAAGCCAAACCCCGTCGTGGTGACCACTGATACAATGTTAAACATCGAAACACGCAGGGCATCTATGATGCGATAGTCGTTGTGAATAACCAACCAAGCTGCTACCACTAAGCTTGAAGCGATAAACAGGTAACTAAAGCCTCTGACTTGAGCATCTTGCAATAGTGTCGCTGGGTTGCGTTTTCTCAATGCGCCGACAAACAGCAAAAATGGCAGGCCGCCAAGGAACATGAATAATGTTCCGACCCAATGTGCGCCATTGGAGAAGTGATTCATTGAGCCGTCGGACGTTGAGTAACCGCCCGTCGAAAGGGTAGTGAAGGCGTGGTTGATGGCTTCAAACAGAGTCATGCCCGTGATGAGATAGCCGAGTAGGCAAAGCCCGGTCAGTACCACGTAGACAATGACAATGTTCTTGCGACGGTTTTGGCTCGTGGGCTACTTTTATCTGACCAATCTGAAGATTCGGTTTGGAATAGCTTCATACCACCAACATTGAGCATCGGCAGTACCGCCACCGCCATCACAATAAACCCAACCCCACCAAGCCATTGGAGTATTGAACGCCAAAGCAAAATACTCGGCGCCATGTTGTCTAGGCTGCTGAGTACGGTTGAACCTGTGGTGGTTATTCCAGACATGGTTTCAAAGTAGGCATCGGTGAAACTAATGTGATTAATAAACACAAATGGCAGCGCCGCAAAAGCGCTAGCAATGGTCCAAACCAAACTGGTGATCAGAAACATGTCGCGCACGCTGAGTTTAAAGTGCGCAGTTCGGCCTATGGTGAGGCAAAGGAAGGCAGCGAGGTGAGTAATCAACACCGCCTTACTGAATTCAAGAAAACCGCTGGTGCCAGAGAAAAACGACACCAGCGTCGGTACATACATAAAGAGTGCAAGCTTAGAGAGCACTAACCCTATGACAAACAGTACCGGACGGAAGTTAACCATGCTGGCTTTCCGTTATAAGAAGAATGGGCTTGGTTGGAACAGTGCCTCAACGTCTGGCACATATTTTTTATCAACCAAGAACATCACAACGTGATCATCTTGCTCAATTACCGTTCGGTCATGAGCGATCAGCACTTCTTCACCACGCACAATCGCGCCAATGGTGGTACCAGGTGGTAAGCGAATGTCACCAATGGCCTTACCCACTACTTTTGAAGTGGTTTCATCACCGTGGGCAATTGCTTCAATTGCCTCTGCAGCACCGCGGCGCAGAGACGATACGTTAACAATATCGGCGCGACGAACGTGCGTCAGTAGAGCCGAAATAGTGGCTTGCTGTGGCGAGATCGCCACGTCGATTACGCCACCTTGAACCAAGTCGACATACGCGCCGCGTTGGATCAGTACCATGGCTTTTTTCGCACCCATGCGTTTGGCTAACATTGCCGACATGATGTTGGTTTCGTCTTCGTTAGTCAGGGCGATAAACACGTCGACTTGGTCGATATTTTCTTCAGTGAGTAGCTCTTGGTCAGCAGCATCACCACAGAATACGATGGTGTTTTCTAGCTGCTCCGACAGTCTTTCAGCGCGTTTATAGCTGCGCTCAATGAGCTTAACACTGTAAGAGTGCTCAAGACGTTTAGCGAGGCTGGCACCAATGTTACCACCACCTACAATCATGATGCGGCGATAAGGTTTCTCAAGCCTTTGTAGTTCACTCATGACCGAGCGAATGTGGTTACTTGCTGCCACGAAGAACACTTCATCGTCGGCTTCAATGATGGTGGTGCCTTGTGGGCGAATTGGTCGGCCCTGACGGAATATCGCTGCTACACGGGTGTCGATGTGTGGCATGTGTTCACGTAGTGCCGAAAGCGCATTACCCACCAGTGGGCCACCATAGTAGCTTTTACTGCCACTAGACTGACTTTCTGTTCAGCGAAGCTAACAACCTGCAGTGCACCAGGGTATTGGATCAGTCGCTCGATGTAGCTTGTTACGAGCTCTTCAGGGGCAATGAGATGATCGACAGGAATCGCGCCGGATTTGAACAGCGCTTCTTTTTCGCTAAGGTATTCTGGTGAGCGGATACGAGCAATACGGTTTGGAGTGTTGAACAGGGTGAAAGCGACTTGGCAGGCAGCCATGTTGGTTTCATCCATGTTGGTTACGGCGACCAGCATGTCGGCATCTTGTGCACCTGCTTCGCGCAGTACGTCGGGGTGACTGGCGTAACCATTCACAACACGCAAGTCATACTTATCTTGCAGTTCGCGCAGGCGGTCGCTGTTTTTTGTCGACGATGGTGATGTCGTTGTTTTCACCAACAAGGTTCTCTGCGAGTGTACCGCCAACCTGACCTGCGCCAAGAATGATGATTTTCATACCGTAATCTCTTTATCTACAGTCTTGTTTACTGCCTTGTGATCAATAAAAGGCGACCATAAATGACCGCCTATCTTTGATGAATTATGCTTTTTTCACTGCGCCTGATTTTTCAAGTACGGCGTAGTAGAAGCCATCCATGTCTTCATCACCAGGTAGGATTTGACGACCTGGTTGCTCTGGGTCGGACCCTAGCAAGGTTGCATCTGCTGTACGCTCAAGGAATGCTTTTACCTGAAGGGCATTCTCTTGCGGTGTAATAGAGCAAGTTGCATAAACCATTGTGCCACCTGGTTTTAATTGCTGCCACATGGCATCGATGATTTCGCGTTGCAGATCAGCTAAGGCTTCAATATCGCTCGCACGGCGCAGCCACTTGATATCAGGGTGACGACGAATTACACCGGTTGCTGAACAAGGGGCATCAAGTAAGATGCGATCGAATTGCTCCCCTTGCCACCACTCTTGTGGGTAACGTGCGTCACCACAGATCACGTCAGCTTTGAGGTGCAGGCGATCCAAGTTGTCGTATACGCGGTCAAGGCGTTTGGCATCGCTATCTAGCGCCACAACTTCCGTATCTTCGGTGTGCTCTAGAATGTGCGCGGTTTTGCCACCTGGGGCTGCGCAGCAATCTAAGATAAGCTCGCCCTCTTTTGGTGTTAAGTAGTTAATGGCCAGTTGCGCGGCTGCATCTTGTACCGACACCCAGCCTTTTTCAAAGCCCGGCAATTTTGACACATCACAAGGCGCTGCTAACTTTATCGCATCTGCCGCCTCACTGTGCACGGTGAATTCTATGTCTTCATTTTTGAGCAGTTCGACGTATTCATCTCGAGTGTGATGCTGACGGTTAACGCGCAGCCACATTGGCGCTTTGCTGTTGTTTGCTTCAATGATGCTTTCCCACTGATCTGGGTAGCTCTCTTGGAGCATCTTAAGAATCCAGCTTGGGTGGCCGTATTTGCCAGCGTTGTGGCTGACTGCGATCTCATCGAGCTCTTCTTGATTACGTAGGTAGTTACGCAATACCGCATTGATAAGGCCGCGTAGACTAGGCCCGCGTAATGTTTTAGTTGCCTCTACCGTTTCACCTACTGCTGCATGAGAAGGAATACGCATAAAGCTCAGCTGGTAGATACCGACCAAAATTAGATGGTGGAACACACGCTTTTTGCCTTTGAGTGGGTTATCCATCAATTCATTAGCAATAGATTCCAAACGCGGTAAGTAGCGCAATGCGCCGTAGCAAATTTCTTGCAAAAGTGCGTGGTCTCGTGGGCGAATGGTTCTTTGAGCTGCGGGTAGAGCGTGGGAGAGTGATTGGCCTTTGTCGACAACTTGGAATAGGACATTGGCTGCAGCAGCGCGGACGTTCATGGTAACTACCTTAATGTTGGTGGAGGCATCTCTGCCTCCTAAAATGTACGGACTTATTGTTTGGGAGTAGGCTAAACTAGCACGCTACCCACTTCGAACCAGTCGGCTCGAGAGTTCAAGATATCTTGTACAGACATGGCTTTTTTGCAGGAACTTGTAACTGTTCTAGGACTAATACGCCGTTGCCTGTCGCGATGTAGATACCTGTTTTGTCGGCTTGGATAATGGTGCCAGCTGGCTTATCAGAGGCCTGTTCTGCCACACGGCTATGCCACACTTTAATGCTGTTTTCGGCAGCAACAAAGTGGCTCATCGGCCAAGGATTGAAAGCGCGAACGCAGCGTTCAATATGCTCGGCATCATCTGCCCAGTTAATGCGTGCTTCGTCTTTGCTGAGTTTTTTCGCATAGTTGGCCAGTGCATCGTCTTGTTTCGTTGCGACCGCAGTACCATCGGCAATGTCGACTAGACAATCTAACAGCGCTTGTGGGCCAAGTTCAGCAAGCTTTTCATACATTGAAGTGCTGGTATCACTTGGTTCAATTGGTAAGGTTGCCACACTGAGCATGTCACCTGTATCCAAACCAATATCCATCTGCATGATGGTTACGCCTGTCTCTGCATCGCCAGCCCAAATAGAGCGTTGGATCGGTGCAGCACCACGCCAGCGCGGAAGGATAGAACCGTGCACATTGATACAACCAAGCTTTGGTGTGTCGAGCACAACTTGTGGCAGTAGCATACCGTAAGCGACAACAATCATCAGATCTGCATTAAGTGCCGCCAGCTCCTGTTGAGCTTCTTCTGATTTGAATGTCTCTGGTTGGTAGACTGGAATGTCATGCTCTAGCGCTAACTGCTTTACCGGTGGCGCTGCCAGTTTCTTACCGCGACCCGCAGGGCGGTCTGGGTTGGTATAAACGGCAATAATCTCGTGCTCCGAAGACAACAACGCCGCCAAGTGACGGGCGGCGAAGTCCGGAGTACCTGCAAAAACAATTCTTAATGATTTGCTCAAGGTAGGCTTCCTTCTTAATTTTGTTGGGCAACTAGCTTCGGCTTGCTTGTTTCTCGTTAAAGCGCTTAATCTTCGCAAGCTTGTCTTGGATACGCTTACGTTTTAGCGGAGACAAGTAATCAACAAACAGTTTGCCTTCTAAGTGGTCTAGTTCGTGCTGAACACAGATAGCTAAAAGGTCATCAGCATCGAAAGTAAACTCTTCACCATCACGGTTTAGTGCTTTTACCGTCACTTCCGCAGCACGTGAAACTAATGCACGAGCGCCAGGAACAGACAAGCAGCCTTCTTCGATGCCGTCTTCGCCACGCTTTTCGATAATCTCAGGGTTGATGAGCACCATTGGCTCATCACGAGTTTCTGAAATATCGATAACAACAATGCGCTGGTGGAAATCAACTTGCGTTGCCGCAAGACCGATTCCTTCTTCGTCGTACATGGTTTCAATCATGTCATCAACGAACTTTTGGATCTCTGGGGTAACGTCTTCCACCGGCTTCGCTACGGTGCGTAAACGATCATCAGGGAATGTTAATACTTGTAATACAGACATATACACTCGAAAAATTGAACTGTGCCGAAGCGGCTTAAACCTTGTTGGCTCAATTCTAGACATTTTACAGCCTAAATGACAGCATCCAAGTGTTATTAATGGGACTTATTATTGGTTTGCAGCATTTGTTGAACATAAAGGAATATGGGCGATGCGTCGACTTATCAGGTGCGTACTTTTAGGCTTAATGTCACTTCCATTGGCATTCTCTGCCAACGTTTTATCCGATAGCAATTTACCCGTTGTGGTTAAATCCGATGCGCCTCAAACCTATACGGTGGTTAAGGGGGATACGCTGTGGGATATCTCAGCCCTGTATCTCGATAGCCCATGGTTGTGGCCGAAACTTTGGCAAATCAATCCTGAAATAAATAACCCTCATCTTATTTACCCTGGCGATAAAATTACGTTGGTGTGGAAAGATGGCCAACCGACGCTGAGCTTAAAGCCAATGGTCAAGTTGAGCCCTAAGGTAAGAGTCCGAGACAAAAAGGCCATCTCTGCAGTAGAAGAAAGTTTGGTATTGCCTTATCTAAAATCCGATCGCTTAGTGGATGAGCTAACTTTAACTCAGAGTGCTGTGGTACTGGGAGCGAGCAGTGGCAATCAATATTTAAACCTTGAAGATACTTTTTATATCTCGGGTGAGCACAGTGCGCTCGAATGGGGAATCTATCGTCAGGTTAAGCGTTATCAGCGTGGGGAACATATTGCGGTTTCTTTGAAGCGGGTTGCGACGGCGACTTTGCAACAAGGTTATCAGGAAAAACAACAGAGCCATCAAGAGTACACGGCGCTTGTCATTACCGAACAAAACAGCGAAATCATGGCCAATGATCTTGCTCTACCTGATGATGGGCGAGATGGACATTCATTTGATTTGACCTTCTACCCTCAACCATCACCAGCCGACAGTTTTGCCCAAATTCTTGGTTCTCTCAGTGGCAGCCAATATGTGGCGCAAAATCAACTGGTGGTGATTGACCGCGGTCTCAGCGATGACCTTCGTCAAGGTAGTATGTTCTCACTCTACGAACAGGGCGCAACGGCACAAAACCATTTAGCTATGGTGTCGAGCTCTCGCAAAGGTGAAATTACACTACCCGATACTCGAGTTGGCGATTTAATGGTGATTAAGCCATATGACCATTTCAGCTTGGCACTGGTGACTGAGAGTCGCGCTCCTATTGGCCTGCAGACCAAAGCTTTCTCTCCTCTGTCTGAATCGAATGAATCCGTAACAGAACCTTTGGAATGACATCTCACTCATTAGAAGCTTGGCTGACGTTGAGCTTCACTCCTCGCTTAGGATCCAAGTCTCTTAGTAAGCTCGTATCCATTGATTCTGCGGATAACATTGTTAGCTACGATGCTAAGCAGCTACAAGCGTTAGGGCTAAAGCCGGAACAGGTTCGTCATATCCAAACCCAAGCCAAACGCGATGTGGACCTGTGCATGGAATGGCAACAGAGCGATCCGCTTAATCATATTACCTGCTTGTTTGATTCAGATTATCCTCCTTTACTTAAGCAAGCGCCTTCGCCGCCTTCCGTGCTGTTCGTCCGTGGCGATAAATCCTCTTTGCTCGAGCCACAAATCGCGTTAGTTGGTAGCCGCAATGCCAGTTTGGAAGGGCTAGAGCATGCTCATCACTTTGCCAAAGCTTTTGCGCAGCATGGACTGGTAGTGACCAGTGGCTTGGCGTTGGGTGTTGATGGTCACGCCCACAGTGGAGCACTGGAAGGGCAAGGAAAAACCGTGGCCGTATTAGGCTCGGGATTAAAGCAGGTGTATCCTGCCCGTCATCGTTCTCTTGCCGAGCGAGTGGTCGAGCAGGGGCTTTGGTGAGTGAGTTTCGCCCAGATGCCAAACCACGGCCTGAACATTTTCCGCGTCGAAATCGCATTATCAGTGGCTTGTCGGCGGGGGTTCTTGTGGTTGAAGCCGCAGAGAAAAGCGGCTCCTTAATTACCGCTCGTTACGCTCTTGAGCAAGGCAGGGAAGTATTTGCGATTCCCGGTAGCATTAATCAGGTTTCTAGCCGCGGTTGTAATCAGCTCATTAAACAGGGCGCAAGCTAGTCCAAACTGCAAAAGATGTGTTGGATGAAATAGAGCATCTTGTTGACTGGTCTATAAATAATAAGCCTTTTGTGCAGTCGTCGTTGTTTGAATCAGAACAGCCAACAGAAGAATTGCCATTTGCTAATCTGTTAGCTAACGTAGGAGTAGAGGTTACGCCAGTTGATATTTTGGCAAGCAGAACCCATATACCTGTTCATGAAGTCATGATGCAGCTTTTAGAGCTTGAGCTTTCAGGGCATGTTGTTGCAGTTTCCGGTGGCTATATTCGTAAGGGGAGGGGCTAGCTATGATGATGGACATACTGATGTATTTGTTCGAAACCTACATCCATAGCGATGCAGAGTTACAGGTGGACCAAGATGAGCTTGAAGAAGAGCTTCTTCGTGCGGGTTTCCATCAAAAAGATATCTATAAGGCGCTGAACTGGCTAGAAGAACTCGCAGCACTTCAGCAAAGCGACGCCCATTCTGCGATTTCAACAGGCGCAGCGACATCGACTCGTATCTACACTCGTCGTGAGATGGATCGAATTGATTTAGAATGTCGCGGTTTCCTCTTGTTTTTAGAGCAGATTAAAGTTCTGACCACAGAGACCCGTGAAATGGTTGTCGACCGTGTTATGGGGTTAGAAACCAACGAGTTTGAGTTGGACGATCTGAAATGGATTGTCTTGATGGTACTGTTTAATGTACCAGGCAACGAGAACGCTTACACGCTAATGGAAGAGCTGTTATACAGTAAAGAGCAAGGGATCTTGCACTAATTTCAGTTTGTTAGAGCGATGCTTGTATGGGTGTCGCTCTCCATTATTTGTGAGAGTCCTTTTCTGACATTATGAGCAGTAAAATCGATCAGGAGCTGTTTTCAGCTCACGAGCACGCCCTGGAACATCAACCTTGTCCTAAATGTGGTGATGCCCCAAACGGTGGCGAGCTTCAGTTAAGACATGGTAAACACGGCCCTTTCCTTGGTTGCACGCAATACCCTGAGTGCGACTACATTAAACCTTTACACCAAAACGATGGTCATGTGATCAAAGAGTTAGGTGTACCTTGCCCTGCGTGTCAGCATGAATTGGTATTACGCCAAGGTCGATACGGGATGTTCATTGGCTGTAGCAATTACCCAGAATGTCATCACATTGAGTCTTTGGATCACAAAGAGCCAGAGGAGGAATCCTCAACTCCAGCTTGTCCTGAATGTGGTAAAGGGCATCTAGTGGAACGTAAAACCCGTTTCGGTAAGCTTTTTTATGCCTGTGATAACTACCCAAGCTGCAAGTTTGCTGTTAACCAACCACCGATTGCAGAGAAGTGCGAGAAGTGCGGGTATCCACTACTGGTTGAGAAGAAAGGGGCATCTGGTGTGCAGCGTCAGTGTGCTGATCGTAAGTGTCACCATATTCAGTCGTAACCTTCAGCATGCGAACTCACGAGATATAAAAAACGGCGCTAAATGCGCCGTTTTTCATTGATTCGTCCAGTATTGAACGTTTTAGCTTAATTCCTGCAAGGCAGGGTAAGCGTCTTTGTCCAAGATGGTTGCCAACTTGGCTAGACGGCGCTGCAGCTCTCCGTTGTAATCTGCTGTCACATTGATGTGGCCCATTTTGCGACCAGCGCGTTTCTCTTTGCCATACCAGTGCACGTGGCAACCTTCCATCGCTAACACTTCATTTGGAAGCGAGTCTTCACCAAGAATATTGATCATGCTGGTGGCACGGATGAGCTTAGTGCTGCCTAGAGGTAATCCGCATACGGCGCGAAGGTGGTTTTCAAACTGACAAGTTTCTGCACCTTGCTGGGTCCAGTGACCTGAGTTATGAACTCGTGGTGCGATTTCGTTAACCAATAGCTGACCATCGACATCAAAGAATTCAAGCGCCAGCACACCAACGTAGTCGAGGCTATTCGCAACCGAGGTGAACATACTCTTGGCCTGTTCTTGAAGTTCAGCATCATCAATAGCTGTAGAAAGGCTGAGTACGCCATCGGTGTGAATGTTTTCTGCCAGTGGGTAAACCACGACATTGCCATCTTTACCACGAGCACCGACTAAAGACACTTCACGGTTAAACGGCACAAACTCTTCAGCGACAATCGCTTGAGTCTCAGTGGCGGCAATGCATTCTTGCATTTCTGCCCAGATTGAGTCCGCATCGTCTGCATTCTTTAGGCGCCATTGGCCTTTGCCATCGTAACCACCCAAAGCGCTTTTTAGTACCATTGGAATGCCAACGTACTCAATTGCGTTATCAAAATCTTGACGAGTGTTGATAACGGCATACTTTGCGTTTTTTACTTTAGCGGCATCGAGCAGTGCTTTTTCAATGCGACGGTCTCCGCCCGCTTTGATTGCTTCAGTACTTGGAAGAAACTTACCGCTCTTCTCACATACATCTAGTACATCATGAGGAATGTGCTCAAACTCGGCAGTAATCACGTCAGCTTGTTCAATCGCATTCTCCAAACCATGACCAATAACCGCTTGAGTTAGTGGGTGGACAATGTTTTTGCTGCCGACATCGAATGCTGAAATTTCTAGATTCAACGGAGCGCCCGCTAATGACATCATACGAGCCAGTTGACCCGCACCAAGTACTAAAACATGCATCAGATTAGTCCTCAGCAGGGTTTGGGTTAGCTAATACTGTTTCTGTTTGCTCACTGCGGAAAGCTTCAACCTTCGCCATCACTTCTTCATCATGAGTGCCAAGAATCTGAGCGGCTAGGATGCCCGCATTGGCTGCGCCAGCTTCACCGATAGCCAATGTGCCAACTGCAATGCCTTTTGGCATTTGAACGATAGAAAGAAGCGAGTCCATCCCTTTTAGTGCACGAGACTGAACCGGCACACCAAGAACTGGCAAACTAGTGAAAGCTGCACACATGCCAGGCAGGTGCGCTGCGCCACCGGCACCAGCGATGATCACTTTAATGCCACGCTCTTTTGCGCTGTTTGCATAGTCTGCAAGAAGCTGAGGGGTACGGTGCGCAGAAACCACTTTTGTTTCGTAAGCAACACCAAACTGATCTAGCATGTCTGCTGCTAGCTTCATGGTTGGCCAATCAGATTTAGAACCCATGATAATACCGACTTTCATCTCAAACTCCTTCAAGCTTTTTAAATTGGGTGGCAATTTGTGCGCATTATACGAGGATTTTCTCCTCAAGCAAACGTTTGCGTGACAATGTGAAGAAAGTTGATACATTTTATAAACAAATAGATTTAGGCACTCGGTGTGATTGTTTGTACACTTGTTATTGATTCAATGGATGTATGTAAATTTAAGGTGAAATCGTGAGTAATTTTGAGCAGGTAGTGAGCGCACTAAAACAGGGGGAAGTGATCGCTTATCCAACCGAGGGCGTGTTTGGTGTTGGGTGTGATCCGGATGACGCTTCTGCCATTAAGAAACTACTGGAAATCAAACAGCGACCAGTAGAAAAAGGCCTGATTTTGATTGCATCGAGCTACGAGCAACTTTTACCTTATATTGATGAAAGCCAGCTCACCAAAGAGCAGTTAGATAAAGTGCATGCAACTTGGCCAGGCCCTGTTACGTGGATCATGCCAGCCAGTAAGCAGGTGTCGGATTGGGTATCGGGTCAGTTTGATTCAATTGCAGTTCGCGTTACAGATCACCCTCTGGTTCAAAAACTGTGTGTTGAGTTTGGTAAACCGCTAACATCCACCAGTGCAAATTTAACGGGTGAGCCGCCGTGTATGACCACGCAAGAAGTGGAGCAGCAATTAGGTGATCGCTTAGTGGCTATTTTGGATGGTGAAACGGGCGGGCGCAATAAACCAAGCGAAATCCGAGATGCCAAAACGTTGCAGATCCTAAGACAAGGTTAACAAGGGGGAAACAGACCCTTGGCCGACTCGTTCTAGAAAAAATAAAAAGAGTGAAGGAAGTAGAGATGTCAGCCATTGATAATCAGAGCGTGGATAAACAGAGCGTGAAAGCCTTTCTAATGGCTTTGCAAGATTCTATCTGTCAGCAGTTAGAGCAAGTAGATGGCAAAGCCGCATTTGAAGAAGAGGCTTGGCAACGTGAACCGGGCGAACGTTTAGGTGGCGGTGGCCGCACTCGCGTAATGAAAGAAGGGGCAGTTTTTGAGCAAGGTGGCGTGAACTTCTCTCATGTAGAAGGTAAACAGATGCCAGCTTCCGCAACCGCGCATCGACCAGAATTAGCGGGAAGACGCTTCGAAGCCATGGGTGTCTCTTTAGTGATGCATCCAAACAACCCTTATGTGCCTACCTCGCATGCTAACGTCCGTTTTTTCATTGCTGAAAAGGAAGGTGAAGATCCAATTTGGTGGTTTGGTGGTGGTTTCGACTTAACGCCATTTTATCCATTCGAAGAAGATTGCCAGTTCTGGCACAACACCGCCAAAGAAATATGCGCCCCTTTGGTGCTGATGTTTACGCAGAGCATAAAGCTTGGTGCGACGAATACTTCTTCCTTCCTCATCGCGATGAAACCCGAGGTGTGGGTGGACTCTTCTTTGATGATCTAAACCATTGGCCTTTTGATAAGTGCTTTGATTACATCAAGCAGTGGGTGAAGGCTATGCTCAAGCTTACTTGCCAATTGTGGAGAGACGCAAAGATGAAGCCTTTGGCGAACGTGAGCGAGAGTTTCAGCTTTATCGTCGTGGCCGATATGTCGAATTCAACTTGGTATACGACAGAGGCACCTTATTTGGGTTGCAAAGCGGTGGTCGAACTGAGTCGATTTTGATGTCCATGCCGCCGCTTGCGCGATGGGAGTATGGCTTTGAGCCAGAAGCAGATTCGCCAGAGGCTCAGCTTTACGAGCGTTACCTCAAACCGAGAGAGTGGTAGCTCTTTCTTCACCAAAGATATGATGTTAGGGTCGTTACATTCGTAATGACCCTTTATTGTTTCTGGTAGGTAAGGACATGACCCAGCAAATAGACCGTTATGCCGTTTTTGGTAATCCAATCGGTCAGAGCAAATCCCCATTTATTCATACACTGTTTGCGCGTCAGACAAATCAATCGATGACCTATACTGCTCTTCAACCAGAAAGTGAGGCTTTCTTGCAAGCCGCGAAAGAGTTCTTTGGTGAAGGGAGCAAGGGCTGCAATGTCACCGCGCCTTTTAAAGAAGATGCGTATCAGTTTGCTGATCGGTTAACAGAGCGTGCTCAGCTTGCGGGTGCGGTTAATACCTTAAAGAAACTGGATGATGGGCAAATCATTGGTGATAACACCGATGGTGAAGGCTTAGTGCAGGATTTACTTCAATATCAAGTACTGCTCAAAGATTCGCGAATCTTGCTACTGGGAGCGGGTGGTGCAGCAAGAGGCGTGATTAAGCCCCTACTGGATCAGGGTGTTAAAGAGATCGTCGTGGCGAACCGAACCAAGCAAAAGGCCAAAACGCTAGCAGAAATGTTTTCACCTTTTGGCCAAGTCATCGCTAAATCATTGGATGAAGTTGATGAGAGTTTCGATATTGTCATTAACTCGACTTCATCAGGGTTAACGGGTGAGTTGCCAAAAGTGAGTAACGTCATATTCTCAAACGGATCTACAGTCTATGACATGATCTACCGTGCAGAGGTGACGCCTTTTAATCAATGGGCGTTGGATAGCGGTGCACATGTAGCCTATGACGGTCTCGGTATGTTGGTTGGTCAGGCGGCAGAGAGCTTTATGTTGTGGCGTGGCATTAGGCCGGGTACCAAGCAAATACTCCGTGAGCTAAGAAAGAATCTACAAGGTTAGAAAAGAGTGAATCAATCTATTTTGTTCCCAGACATGCAGTTATGGGATGAAGATAAACAAGCCGTCATGTTTCTAGCACAACAATCAGGTGCATTGATCGAGTGTTTCGTTAAGGCTGATAAACTTGGCGCTCTAGCTGGTTATACTGTTGAGGATAAAGAAGCGGCCTTGAATGCTTTTGACCAATGCCGCTTTGATTTAGAAGAACTGGCCGAAGAGTTAATAGAAGATGAAATGTTTAACTCGCTCGGCAGATAGAGATTCAGTAGTTACCTATCTTCTATTTACCTTCAATATCAGCATCGACGACCTCATTAAGATAGTCGTTTTTATTCTGCACATAGTTGTGGGCTGACTTCTGTAAGAAAGCGCGTTCCTTATCCGTTAATGGGCGCGCTTGTTTAACAGGGCTGCCAACATACAAATAGCCGCTTTCGAGTTTCTTGCCTGGTGGGACCAAACTGCCAGCACCAATCATTACTTCTTCTTCTATTACTGCGGCATCAAGAACAATTGCTCCCATTCCGACTAAAACGCGATCATGAATAATGCAGCCATGCAGCATTACCTTATGGCCTATAGTCACATCATTACCAATAATCAGCGGGTAGCCTTCTGGGTTCTCTGCGTTTTTGTGAGTGACGTGCAGGACAGAACCATCTTGAACATTAGTACGCTCACCAATATGGATGTGGTTAACATCGCCTCGAGCAGCAACCAGTGGCCAAATACTCGAATCGTCACCAATCTTGATATCGCCGACTAATACGGCGCTACTATCTATATAGACACGTTTGCCGATTTGAGGCGCGATACCTTTATAACTACGAATAGAACTCATACTTTCTCCTTCTTCATGAGGATTAAAGGGCAATTTTGCCTAAAAGAGTAGCAAAAATAGCGCTTATTGTTTGAAAGTTAATCAGGCGGTAAAAAAAAGCAAAAAAAGTGAAGAAAGCG
>JYJN01000104.1 GCA_003263845.1 Vibrio aestivus
AGCTCACTAAACCAGTCAGGTGGCGAGATAAGCATAGCAGCATGTTGCTGTCTGCATTGCCTGCCAGCATATTGGTTTGACTCATTAGGGTGATCAGCCAAATGGTAAAACCCACCGCTAAACCGACATACACCCCTTTTCGATTGCCTTGACGCCAATACATCCCCCAATCAAGGCTGGAGAAAATTGGGTAATAGCCGCAAACGAGAGGAAACCGATCGCAGAGAGTGAGTGAATACTTCCCAACGCTTGGTAGAACGCCCATGCACCAAGAAGAAGCAGTAAGATAAGCGCGCGACGGATGATAAGCAGTAACCCTGAAAAATGCTTGTGGTTACGGTTAGTTAATCGCATCCGGCGCAGCAATAAGGGCATGACTAAATCGTTCGACACCATGATCGCCAACGCAATGGTCGAAACGATCACCATGCCACTGGCCGCGGACGTACCGCCTAAAAACGCCAGCAACGCAATATCATCGGCACCCACCGACATCGGTACGCTAATCACATAGGTATCCGCTGGGCTGCCAGACAGCATACTTTGCCCTACCCAAGCGATTGGAAGCACAAAGATACCCATTAGAATCAGATACAGTGGGAAGAGCCACCTTGCGGTATGCAGATCTTGCGCTCGTTCGTTCTCCACCACCATAGTGTGAAACTGACGCGGCAGACACAAGATCGCCATCATGGTCAGACCGGTATGAATTAACAGTGTTGGGATATTCGGAGATTGATAGGTTTGCTTAGCCATTTGAACCAAATCAACTTCGACTCGATTCAATGCCAAGTAAACAATAAAGATACCCACACCAAGAAACGCCACCAGCTTAACGATAGACTCAAACGCGATGGCCATCATCATGCCACGGTGATGTTCGGTGTTGTCTATATGACGCGTACCAAACAGCATGGTGAACATTGCCAAAGCGCCCACCACAAACCATGAGACATGATAATCCTGATAACCAAAATCGCTGGCAAGATTAGGCGCGACAATCTCCAACCCCATTGTAATGCCGCGAAGCTGCAGTGCGATATAAGGCAGTATGCCTACCACTGCAATGAGAGTGACCACTACGGCAAGGCCTTGCGACTTACCATATCGAGCGGCGATAAAGTCAGCAATCGAGGTGATATGCTCGCGCTTAGCAATCAGGATTAAACGCGCGATGACTCGCCACCCCAAGGTAAACATTATGATGGGGCGATATAAATAGGAAGAAATGACCAAGGGTTGCTGCTGGCTTGCCCTACCGTTCCGTAGAATGTCCACGAAGTACAATAAACCGCAATCGACAGACTGTAGATCCACGGGCGCCACTTGGCTAACCATTGAGTTTGCCTATCTCCATACCAGGCAATAATAAACAGTACACCCAAATAGGCGAGTGAAACGGGAACAACGAGCCAACCTTGCATTAGAAATCCTTTCTAAAAAGTAAAACCTCTCTACTAGAAACAAGAGGAGAGGTTTTATTTAACAAGGGTTACTTTTTAAACTCAATCAGCACGGTTTAATTCTGTGCTTTCGGCTCCGCTTTCACGACAACTGGCGCTTGATCCTCATTGGTCGCTTCATCAACTTTAAAGAACAGCGCCAATACGCCCATGCCCGCCATTACCCAGAAAATGTTGGCACCCCAGTTCTCGTAGCCCCAGCCACTTAAAGCTGTCATTAACGCTATAAAAGCGCCGAGCGGCAGTGCGTTATAAAGAGCCTGTAGCGCAACCATCTTGTTAGACTCGGCACTTTGGATGTACTGAATCGCCGCAATATGCGCCATTGCAAAGGTAACACCATGAAGCAATTGAATCAGAATCAGAGCAAAGATCGACGTAGTTGAAGCGGTTAAGCCCCAACGCAGCATCACTCCTCCGGCTGCGACAACAAACAGGGTTCGCAAAGCCCATCCAGAAAACAGGCGCTTACTAAAAGCAAAAATAGCGACTTCGGCAACCACACCTAAGCTCCACAGATAACCAATGGTACTTTCAGCATGACCGGCGCCTTTCCAATGGATCGCACTAAAGCTGTAATACGCGGCGTGGCTACCTTGAATCAACGCGACAAGAATAAGGAACTTTACCACTGACCATTCGGTGAGGAGCTTAGAAAGTTTTGGACGAACTTGCTCGGTTTCAGTGTCACTCACTGGCATTACCGATGGGTTACGCATACCCAATAGCAAAGACACCA
>JYJN01000105.1 GCA_003263845.1 Vibrio aestivus
GTGGTGGTGCACGCCAGAAAATATGCTAAAGCTTGGCTACACAGCAGTAGGTAAAGATTTCCCTGTATTCCTTCACCCTAAATCAAAGGAAGAGCATGCACTGGCTCGCACCGAGCGTAAAACAGGCCAAGGCTATACAGCTTTGATTGTTACTTTGCTCCTGACGTTTCCTTAGAAGATGACTTACTAAGACGCGACCTAACCATCAATGCCATGGCACAAAACAAAGATGGACAACTCATCGACCCTTACAATGGCCAAGCTGACCTAGAAAACAGAACTCTTCGTCATGTTTCGCAAGCCTTTGTCGAAGATCCTTTACGCGTATTACGCGTGGCTCGCTTTGCCGCTAAATTCCATCACCTTGGTTTTACTGTTGCTAAAGAGACCCTTGCGTTAATGGCACAAATTGCAGAATCTGGTGAGCTCGAAAGCTTAACACCGGAGCGTGTTTGGCAAGAGTGGCATAAATCACTGTCGACGCAGAGCCCGCACATTTTCCTCGATGTACTGAGGCAATGCGGCGCACTCGCAGTTGTCATTCCAGAAATTGATAAGCTATTTGGTGTGCCGCAACCAGAAAAGTGGCACCCAGAGATTGATACTGGGGTTCATACATTAATGGTTGCCAAGCAAGCAGCGCTGCTATCAGACTCTCTACCCGTTCGTTTCGCCGCTCAACTGCATGACCTCGGTAAAGGCATCACACCAGAGAACGAATGGCCCAGTCACAAAATGCACTGCCACACTGGCCTTAAGCTAATTAAAAAGCTATGTGAGCGTATTCGAGTACCCAACGAGTTCAAAGAACTTTCTCTTTTAGTGTGTGAACAGCATTCAAACATTCACCGCGCTGCCGAACTCAAGCCCGCGACCAAGTTAAAAGTGTTGAACCATTTTGATGTGTGGCGTAAACCGGAAAGACTCGAAGATATCCTACTTTGCTGCATGGCAGACAGCCGCGGACGAACTGGCTTTGAAGATATAGAGTATCCGCAGAAGGCTATTTTCGAACAAGCCTATCAAGCAGCTTTAAGCGTCAACGTTCAAGAGGTGATTAAAGATGGCCATCAAGGTAAAGCCATTCGAGATGAGATGGAAAAACGCAGAGTAACAGCCATTGCAAACCTCAAGTAGTCAACGAGTACTTTATAAGCAGCCTCTTTGATTCATTGCTATACCAAATGGTATGGGCGCAAATGATTTGCGAATCGAGAAAAGGAATCAAAACCATAGAAACTTCTCATAAATCACTCTATATACAAGGTTTTTTCTAAAATATAGACTCCTGTTGTCTTACTAATCAAACAAGATAACAAGGATTTTCATGTTTAAAACAGCTAGCATTTTAGTGGCCTCTTTGGCCACTGCTTTATCGGTAAACGCTACAACAATGACTCGCGATAATGGCGCGTATATTGGCGACAACCAAAACTCAATCACTGCTGGTGACTCTGGAAGTGTCCTACTTCAAGATGTACACCTGATTCAAAAGCTGCAACGCTTTGGTCGTGAACGCATCCCAGAACGTGTCGTTCATGCTCGCGGTACTGGTGCGCATGGGGTATTTGTTGCGGCTGATGACTTTAGCCACCTAACTATGGCAGCACCATTAGCTGAAGCAGGCAAAGAGACGGAAGTATTTGTTCGCTTCTCTAGCGTAGTGCACGGTCAAAGCTCACCTGAATACCTTCGTGACCCACGAGGCTTTGCGACTAAATTTTATACGGAAGAAGGTAACTGGGATATCGTAGGTAACAACCTGCCGATTTTCTTCATTCGTGACGCAATGAAGTTCCCAGATATGGTTCACTCTCTTAAACCATCACCAGTCGATAATCTACAGAACCCAAACCGTTTCTTTGACTTCTTTAGCTACAACCCGAGTGCAACTCATATGTTGACTCAACTGTACTCTAACTTAGGTACTCCTGCGTCATACCGTGAGATGGATGGTTTTGGTGTACATTCATACAAGTTTGTAAACCAGCAAGGTGAAGTCAATTACGTAAAATTCCAATGGAAATCTCATCAAGGAATTGAAAACTTAAACCCTCGCACAATCGGCGATATCGCGAAATCTGATTTCAACCACATGACGGCGGATCTTTACCAGTCAATCAATGCTGGCAATTTTCCAAAATGGGATCTTTACGTAAAGGTTCTAACTCCTAAGCAACTAGCAAACCTAGATTACAACGGCCTAGATGCGACCAAAATGTGGTTGGATGTGGAAGACAAAAAGCTCGGTACTATGACACTTAACCGTGTACCAGATAACTTCTTCCAAGCAACAGAGCAATCGGCATTTGCGCCATCTAACACCATTACTGGTATCGAGCCATCGGAAGACCGCCTGCTACAAGGTCGTGTATTCTCTTACGCTGATACACAGCTTTATCGTCTTGGTGCAAACCACTCGCAACTTCCAATCAACGCACCAAAGAACCAAACTCTTAACTACAATCAAAATGGCGCGGCTAACTACGGTAATACAGCATCAGATATTAACTACCAACCTAGCCGCCACGTACTTGCAGAAGAGCACCGTAGCTCGCGTGCAGTTATGACTCCAGTTTCTGGCACGGTTCAGCAAATTGGCATTCAAAACGAGCGCAACTACTACCAAGCAGGTGTGTTCTGGAACCAGCTAGATGAGCAAGGTAAGCAAGATCTTATCACTAACTTTTCTGGTGATTTAGGAAAAGTACAAAGCGATGAAATCAAGCACATCATCTTGTCATTTATGATGAAAGCAGACCAAGATTACGGCACCCGTCTAACTAAAGCCGTAGATGGTGATCTAAAGCGTGTTGAGCGTCTTGCAAGCAACCTTTAATAACTCTTTTAATCTATAGCCAGCATCAAGGTGCTGGCTATGTCAGGTCTAATATGAACAAAATCATTTTATTCGTTGCTCTTCTCAATATAAGTAATCTAACCAACGCAAAGGGGATCGAGCACGACACCTACCAAGTAGAAGAGTTTCAGGAGCTGTCCCATTATTACTTTGCTGCCGCACGAACAGGTAACTTAGAGGTTTTAGAGATGTACCTAACCCACCAGTTTCCTGTTGATTTACCTAATAACCAAAGCTATACCGCTTTAATGCTTGCAGCCTACAATGGGCATACAGACTCAGTTAAAACATTACTGGCTCATGGCGCAAATGCATGCACAAAAGACAAGCGAGGCAATACCGCGCTAATGGGTGCACTATTTAAGGCTGAATTTAGCATAGCTAGACTGCTATATGGCCAATCTTGCGAAGAGAGTGTCGTAAACAACGCGGGTCAGTCTTTAGAAGAGTTTGCGGCAATGTTTGGTCAAACCGACTTCATTGTGTCACTGCAAGAACAGTCGTAGTACTCTCCCCTCTTCGTTATCCCTCCCCTCTACTTCTTATAGACAAAAATGCCCCGCACAAAGCGAGGCATTCAAAACATTAGTTAAATTTGTTAAGGCTTGAATCAAACTTGACCTTTAACTTCTTTAAGACCACTTTCGTTGTAAAAAGGAGGAGCTTTAGAGCCTAGAGCTTCTGTTACTTCATTTTCTACAGACAAAAAAATGCCCCGCATAAGCGAGGCATTAAAAGCTTAGATTAACAATTCCTTTGGTTTAAAAACCAGAGAGATTATTGACCTTTAACTTCTTTAAGACCGCTTTCGTTGTAAAAAGGAGGAGATTTAGAGCCTAGAGCTTCTTTTACTTCATTTTCTACAGACAAAAAATGCCCCGCATAAGCGAGGCATTCATGAAAGCTTTAAGCTAATAATTCAAGACGAATTACTGACCTTTAACTTCTTTAAGACCGTTGTAAGGAGCTTTAGAACCTAGAGCTTCTTCGATACGGATTAGTTGGTTGTACTTAGCAACACGGTCAGAACGGCTCATAGAACCAGTCTTGATTTGACCTGCAGCAGTACCTACCGCTAGGTCAGCGATAGTTGCGTCTTCAGTTTCGCCAGAACGGTGAGAGATTACTGCTGTGTAACCTGCGTCTTTAGCCATCTTGATTGCAGCTAGAGTCTCAGTTAGAGAACCGATTTGGTTGAACTTGATAAGGATAGAGTTAGCTACGCCTTTCTCGATACCTTCAGCAAGGATCTTAGTGTTAGTAACGAATAGATCGTCACCTACTAGTTGAAGCTTGTCACCTAGTAGTTCAGTTTGGTGCTTGAAGCCATCCCAGTCAGACTCGTCTAGACCATCTTCGATAGAAACGATTGGGAAGTTGTTCGCTAGCTCAGCTAGGTAGTGGTTGAACTCTTCAGAAGAGAAAGTCTTACCTTCGCCCTTCATGTTGTAGATGCCTGCTTCTTTGTCGAAGAACTCAGATGCAGCACAGTCCATAGCTAGAGTAACGTCCTTACCTAGCTCGTAACCAGCAGCAGCAACAGCTTCTGCGATAACTTCTAGAGCTTCAGCGTTAGACTTAAGGTTAGGAGCGAAACCACCTTCGTCACCAACTGCAGTGCTGTAGCCTTTAGACTTAAGAACTTTAGCTAGGTTGTGGAATACTTCTGCACCTACACGTAGAGCTTCTTTAAGAGTCTTAGCACCAACTGGTTGGATCATGAACTCTTGGATGTCAACGTTGTTGTCTGCGTGCTCACCACCGTTGATGATGTTCATCATTGGTAGAGGCATAGAGAACTGACCAGCAGTACCGTTTAGCTCAGCGATGTGCTCGTATAGAGGCATGCCTTTAGCTGCAGCAGCTGCTTTAGCGTTAGCTAGAGAAACAGCTAGGATTGCGTTAGCACCAAACTTAGATTTGTTGTCAGTACCGTCTAGCTCGATCATTACTGCGTCGATTGCAGCTTGGTCTTTAGCGTCTTTACCAACTAGAGCTTCAGCGATTTCGCCGTTTACAGCTTCAACAGCTTTAAGAACACCTTTACCTAGGAAACGAGCTTTGTCGCCGTCACGTAGCTCAAGAGCTTCACGTGAACCAGTTGATGCGCCAGATGGAGCAGCAGCCATACCTACGAAACCGCCTTCTAGGTGTACTTCAGCTTCTACAGTTGGGTTACCACGTGAATCGATGATTTCACGACCTAGAACTTTAACGATCTTAGACATTGAATGTTTCCTTCTCGTTGAATATATAATGTCAAAATTAAAGGGCAGCAGCACTACTAACGCTGCTGCCCGTATCCTTTACTTCTCTAATTCGCCGCGTTGGTATTCACCAGCCGCTTTCACGAAACCTGCGAATAGTGGGTGACCATCGCGAGGCGTTGAAGTGAACTCTGGGTGGAACTGAGCTGCTACAAACCATGGGTGAGCAGGGTTCTCAATCACTTCAACAAGCTTCTTGTCCGCAGACAGACCCGATACTTTTAAGCCTGCTTTTTCAATCTGTGGACGCAAATTGTTGTTTACTTCGTAACGGTGACGGTGACGCTCATGAATCGTTGCGTTACCGTAAAGCTCACGAGCTTTTGTCCCTTTTTCTAGGTGACATAGCTGCGAACCTAGACGCATAGTACCGCCAAGGTCAGACGTTTCAGTACGTTCTTCAACTTTACCTTCGCCGTCGACCCACTCAGTAATTAAGCCTACTACTGGGTACTTAGTGTCTTTATTAAATTCTGTCGAGTGTGCACCTTCCATACCCGCAACGTTGCGCGCGTATTCAATCAGTGCCACTTGCATACCTAGACAAATACCTAGGTAAGGTACCTTGTTCTCACGAGCAAATTTCGCTGCTAAGATCTTGCCCTCCACACCACGGTCACCGAAGCCACCAGGAACTAGGATTGCATCAAGATCAGCAAGTGCTTCATCGCCTTTGCTTTCAACATCTTGTGAGTCAACATACTTAATTTTAACGTTTAGGCGGTTCTTAAGACCCGCATGCTTAAGTGCTTCGTTAACCGATTTGTATGCATCTGGCAGTTCAATATACTTACCAACCATACCAATCGTCACTTCACCCGTAGGGTTCGCTTCTTCATAGATAACCTGTTCCCATTCAGACAGGTCAGCTTCTGGAGCAGTAATACCAAAACGAGTACATACAAGATCATCAAGACCTTGAGACTTGATCAGTTGAGGGATCTTGTAGATTGAATCTACGTCCTTCATTGAGATTACTGCTTTTTCTGAAACGTTACAGAACAGAGCAATCTTCTTACGCTCGTTTGCTGGGATCATGCGATCGCTACGACAAACAAGGATATCTGGCTGAATGCCGATAGACAGTAGTTCTTTAACAGAGTGCTGAGTCGGCTTAGTTTTCACTTCGCCCGCAGCTGCAAGATATGGAACCAGTGTCAGGTGCATAAACATAGCACGCTCACGACCGAGTTCAACTGCTAGCTGACGAATCGCTTCCATGAACGGTAGAGATTCGATATCACCAACCGTACCACCAACTTCAACGATAGCAACGTCGTGGCCTTCTGAACCTGCAATTACGCGGTCTTTGATTGAGTTAGTGATGTGAGGGATAACCTGGATAGTTGCACCAAGGTAGTCACCGCGGCGCTCTTTTGCTAGAACGTCTGAGTAAACACGACCTGCAGTGAAGTTGTTACGCTTGGTCATCTTGGTACGAATGAAACGCTCGTAGTGACCAAGGTCAAGGTCAGTTTCAGCGCCATCTTCCGTGACGAACACTTCACCGTGTTGAGTAGGGCTCATTGTGCCTGGGTCAACGTTGATGTAAGGGTCAAGCTTCATCATGGTCACTTTTAGACCACGAGCTTCTAGAATAGCTGCAAGAGATGCTGCTGCAATACCTTTACCTAGAGAGGATACAACCCCGCCAGTAACAAAAATGTAATTTGTCGTCATGTTTAACCTGAAATTGGTTGAATGAGGGAAAATGGATTTCTTCTGGACGGGATATAAATATACCAGAACGCCTTTTCCGCTACAACGTGAAATCTATCACACTGCAATTTTTTATTTTTTGCTTCAAATCAAATAGTGACACCGAACAAAAAAACAACATGAGTGATTCACATCACGCCAATGAGCAATTTTTTATAACTCGCTCATTTTATTGAGAAGATGTTTTTTCATCTAGTTTCACTTGTTGCCAAAATTCTTCTAGCTCTTCCAAACTATGCTGCTCGAGCGTGCTGTTTTGGGCCTTAACTCTTGCTTCTACCCCTTTAAAACGGCGAGAAAACTTAAGGGTTGCTTTACTCAAAGCAGCTTCTGGGTCAGCATCAAGATGCCTAGATAAATTGATCACAGCAAACATCAAATCCCCTAATTCATCTTCCACTCTTTCGGCATCAGGTTGGACTTGAAGCGCTTCTTCCATCACCTCATCAATCTCTTCTTGTACCTTATCAACGACGGGGCCGAGAGATTGCCAATCAAAGCCATACTTAGCACACTTCTTTTGCACTTTTGTGGCACGCGAAAGCGCGGGTAGAGAATTTGGTATTGAGTCTAGAATACTTTGCTCTGCTTTGCCTATCTGGGCTTTTTCTTTCTGTTTCTCATTCTCCCAATTGGCACTAATTTGTTCTTCATTCTCAAACTTGCTATCCGAAAAAACGTGAGGATGGCGGCGTGTCAGCTTCTCGTTCACGGTTTCCACCACTTCCGAAAAGTCGAACAACTCCTGCTCCTTGGCCATTTGACTATAAAAGATCACTTGAAACAGCAGGTCACCGAGTTCTTCTTTAAGATTCGGCCAGTCACGATTATGGATAGCATCCACCACTTCATATGTTTCTTCTATTGTGTAGGGCACGATAGTGTCAAAACTTTGCTTGATATCCCAAGGGCATCCGCTCTCTGGGTCACGAAGCTTAGCCATAATCTGCTCTAACTGTTCAATTGGGTGGCTCATGTTCTCTGTTCCTTTAAACCTTATCTATCTAAAGAAAAAAGGTGAGCGGCCAAAACCACTCACCTTTAATTTGTTATCTGTCATCCTCAAGAGTCAAACATCAACAAGTTAGGGGGCTCTAATCACTTTAAGAGATTCCCTATCGCGTTCGTCCCTCACTGTAGGGAATGACAGCATTCATTTTTACTTTCACTAAGTAATTGTTACTTTAACAAGGCAACAAGTTTTCGCGACTCCTGAGCATAGCTCGCCTATGTGATGGAGCAAGAAAACGCAGTTAACGCCGTAAAAGTGACAAGTACAACGTGAAAGTTAGCCGAGGCGTTTAACACTCATAACATCCTTGATCTGTTCAACTCGTTTAGAAACGCGCTGCAAGATCTCAACGTTAGTCACCTCTAAATCAAAGTCCATGATCGACATTTGCGTGCGGTAATCCACGCGGCTCTTCATGCTGGTGACTTTAATTTTCTCGTTGGCAAACAAGCTAGTGATGTCTTTCAGTAGACCACCACGCTCCATCGCTTCAACACGCACCGTCAGTATGTATGAACCCACGAAACCGCTGCCCCAAACGGTATCGATGATACGTTCTGGTGCGTGATGACGAAGTTCTTCAAGTTGCTCACAGTCGGCTCTATGAACGGAAATGCCTCGCCCTTGCGTAATGTAACCTGCAATCTCATCGCCTGGGATTGGCTGACAACAGCGCGCAAGATGCGTCATTAGGTTATCGACACCTTCAACGACTACTGCATCTTTCTTCGGACGACTTTGCGCTGGCGCTTTGCTTTCTGCTTCTTGCAGTTTTTCGAGCGCTTGCTTATCTTCCTCTTCCGCTGTTGGCTTGTTAACTAGCGCATTGATGTGGTTAATAACTTGGTTGATTCTCAAATCACCGCTACCAACCCCAACAAACAGCTCATCTGGCGTATTGACGTTAAAGCGCTTCAGGGCATAAGTTTCTGCATCTTTGAGAGATGCGCCAATTTTGGCAAGCTCAGCCTCTAGAATCTCACGACCCGCTTCTAGGTTCTTCTCGCGAGATTGTTTTCTAAACCATGCATTAATCTTGGCACGAGCGCGACCTGACGTCACAAAGCCTAGCGATGGGTTTAGCCAATCACGTGATGGGTTAGGCTCTTTGGATGTGATGATCTCGACTTGATCACCCATAGTAAGTTTATGTGTGAATGGCACTATTCGCCCTGCCACTTTCGCACCAATACAGCGATGCCCTACTTCTGAGTGAATGTGGTAAGCGAAATCAAGCGGCGTTGCCCCCATCGGTAAGTCGACCACATCACCACGTGGGGTGAAGGCATACACGCGATCATCAAACACTTGGCTTCGAACTTCATCCAGCATTTCGCCAGAATCAGACATCTCTTCTTGCCAATCAAGAAGCTTACGCAGCCAAGTAATTTTCTCATCATAGCCACTGCGACCGCCGCTACCTCCCTCTTTGTATTTCCAGTGAGCAGCGACGCCAAGCTCAGAATCTTCGTGCATCTGCTTGGTTCGAATCTGAATCTCAATGGTTTTACCTTCTGGCCCCAACACAACGGTATGTATCGACTGGTAACCATTCGGTTTTGGGTTCGCGACATAATCGTCGAACTCGCTTGGTAAGTGCTTATATTTGGTATGAACCACGCCTAATGCGGCATAACAATCTTGCAGCTGGTCGGCAATAATACGCACAGCACGCACATCAAAAAGCTCATCAAATGCGAGACTCTTCTTCTGCATTTTTCGCCAAATACTGTAAATGTGCTTAGGGCGACCGCTCACCTCTGCATTAATGCTAGACACCTTCATTTCCAATGTTAAATCATCGACAAAGTCAGTAATGTACTGCTCGCGCACAATACGGCGCTCAGAAAGCTGCTTGGCAATTTGTTTGTAGGTATCTGGGTGGCGGTAACGAAACGCGTAGTCTTCGATTTCCCACTTTAGCTGACCAATACCAAGGCGGTTTGCCAATGGAGCGTAGATGTTGGCACACTCCTTTGCGGCTGCTCGGCGCACTTCATCGGGCGCCTTCTTAACCTCGATAAGATTACAGATACGTTCAGCAAGCTTAATAACAACGCAGCGGAAATCATCCACCATCGCAAGTAGCATGCGACGTACGTTGTCGACTTGACCAGAAGCCTCGCTACCTTGCATGGTGACGTTCAACTGCCCAATAGCAGCCATCTCTTCTACGCCATCAATCAGCTTGATAATCTCTTTGCCGTAATGCTCTTCAAGCTGCTCACGCTCGAATACACCGCTAGTCACCAACGGGAATAATTGAGCAGCAACAAGCGTTGGCCTGTCCATTGAAAGCGTGATTAAGATTTCGATCATCTCACGCCCACGCCACAACAGTAGAGCACCTTGCTCGTGATTTTTTACTAGCCCTTCACACTGACGGTAAACTTTGGTGAGCTTATTGGCCGTTTTTGGCTCCTGTTTTAAGCTCTCAATCCATTTGTCTAAATCAAACTGTTCGTCTTGGTTTAAGTGTGCACTTCGTACCGCAACCATTTTTTCGTCCTAGTTCTTATATTTTTTACTTCGACTAACCATGTCGGTGTTAGTTCTTTTGATTCTGACAACTTTTTGTAAGCACACTTGTTTATGAATAACTATGGCTTAACAAAAAGTGCCATTGACTCCATATGACTGGTATGCGGGAACATGTCTAACATGCCTAACTTTTCCAGTTGGTAGCCTTGAGATAGCAAGCTCTGTGCATCTCTGGCTAGAGTAGCAGGATTACAGGAAACATAAACCACTCGCATAGCTCCAAGCTCTGATATTTGATCTACAATACCTGCCGCGCCGGCTCTTGCCGGATCAAGCAGCACTTTGTCGAATTTTTCTTCAGCCCACGGCTGGGTCGACATATCCAGCTCTAAGTTGGCTTGATAAAACTTGGCGTTGTCCAATCCATTCTCTTTGGCATTGTTAGCCGCTTTTCTTACCATGTCATCCACGCCTTCGACGCCAATAACATGGTCTACCTGTTTTGCTAAAGGCAAACTGAAATTGCCTAATCCACAAAACAAGTCCAACACTCGATCTTGAGTTTGTGGCGCTAGCCATTCCAGCGCTTGCTCAACCATCTGTCGATTCACATCTTGGTTAACTTGAATGAAGTTATTCGGCTCGAAAGGAACTTTGGCTCCCGCTTCTTGGTAATAACCCGCGTCACCAAACACACGTTCTAACTTGTCCGACTCGGGTTGCAAATAAAGCGTTAAAGCATGTTCACTAGCAAATTCAAGTAGAGCTTCATGACTCTTGCTATCTAACGCCTTTAAGTGACGCACGACAAGAATAGCGGTGTTGTCTGCCTTTACGAGCTCAACGTGGCCGAGGTTTGCGACACATGGTAGCGCGCTAAGCAAGGATTTAAGTGGCGGTAGCAAAGCGTTTAAGCTCGGTTCAAGTACTGGGCAGCTTTTAATGTTCACAATCTGCTTGCTTTGTTTTTTGCGAAACCCAAACTGCAACTGCTTGTTTTTTTTATCAACAATTAAGCTAATGCGCGTTCTGCGGCGGTAGCCTTTGTCTAACGCCTGAATTGCGGGTTCTAACTCAATCTCTTTACGGGCAAACTTACTCATAAGCTGTTTTAGTGACTGCTGCTTATACTCAAGCTGAGTGCTTAGGTCCATATGTTGGAGGTGACAACCACCACAATCACGATAATGCTGACAAAATGGTTCGCGGCGTAACGAGCTTGGCTCAAGCACTTTAATCAAGTTACCTCGCGCAAACTTACTTTTACTTTCCGCCAACTGCACAAGAACGGTTTCTTCAGGCAGAGCGCCTTCGACAAACAGTGGCTTTTTATTGAGGTAAGCGATACCCGCACCATGATTATCCAGCCTATCAATTTTGACGGGTTGGTGTTTTTTGTCGATTTGAGTTTTCTTTTTTCGGTTGGAAAAAACGCGCCATGCTCTGTGCCTAATTGTGTAAATTCAATCGTAAGTCAGGGTAAGTTTCGCCCGAGAGTCACTATTTAACTCTGTAGCAATTGTCGAACTGCGCTGACTTTATTAAGCTAATTCGAAAGCTAACTCTTTATTGAACCTCAAGTTTGAGTACAATTTAGTCAGCTAACTATTATAATTTGCTATGCGAGTTATTTTCCCATATCCACACCACGATGTTTAGACAATAATGACCAGATATGGCTTACGCGCCCGCGTTATCACTCTAACTCTTGCCCCAACCTTAATTATTGGGTTGCTGCTTAGTGCATTTTTCTCATTCAACCGCTACCAAGACCTTGAACGTCAGGTCATCAGTTCCGGCTTGAATATCGTTGAGCCTTTGGCCATTGCTAGTGAAGATGGCTTAAGAAACCAGAGCCGAGAGTCCGTTCGACGCCTAATTGGCTATGCGCACCGAAAAAACTCACGCTTCGTACGTAGTATTGCGGTGTTTGATTTCAAACATGACCTCTTCGTAACGTCGAATTTTCACCCTAATTTCGAGACCCTGACTTTCCCCAAAGACGCACCTATCCCACTGATTGGTTCGTCTCATATTGATGAGCAAACGTTAGTGTTACGAGTGCCGATTTTGGCGGAAGGGTCATTTCTAGGTACTCCTTCTGGCCAGCAGCCACCGAACCAAGCGCTCGGTTATATTGCCATTGAGTTAGATCTGTCTTCATTGCGACTTCAACAGTACCAAGAAGTCTTTGCTGCCTTCCTTGTGCTTCTTTCTGGGCTCGGATTATCAGGTGTGTTTGCCTTTAGATTAATGCATGATGTCACTCGCCCAATCACACACATGAAAAATATGGTCGACCGAATTCGACGCGGCCACATTGACGTGCGTATCGAAGGCAAGATGCACGGAGAGCTTGATTCATTGAAAAATGGTATCAACTCGATGGCGGTTTCACTCTCTGAGTATCACGTTGAAATGCAGCACAGTATCGACCAAGCCACATCAGACTTACGTGAAACCCTTGAGCAGCTAGAGATCCAGAACGTAGAGCTCGATATCGCGAAAAAACGTGCTCAAGAAGCGGCACGGGTGAAATCAGAATTCTTGGCTAACATGTCTCATGAGCTAAGAACGCCACTTAATGGAGTTATAGGTTTTACTCGACAGATGCTAAAAACTCAGCTCACCAATAGTCAAACTGATTACCTTCAAACCATTGAGAAGTCGGCCAATAACCTACTCAATATCATCAATGATATTTTGGACTTCTCTAAGCTTGAAGCTGGTAAGTTGGCACTTGAAAACATTCCGTTTGAGTTCCAAGAAAGCCTAGCTGAAGTTGTTAGCCTGCAAGCCACCAGCGCGCACGAGAAAGGGTTGGAGCTTACTCTTAAGGTCGATCCTAAAATTCCAACTGGGCTTGTTGGCGATCCACTTCGAATTCAGCAAGTACTGACCAATCTTGTTGGCAACTCAATCAAATTTACCGAACGTGGCAACATTGATATTAGCGTTGAGCTGCGATCTCAGAAAGACGACTCTGTTGAGCTTCAATTCATGGTTCGTGATACGGGTATCGGTATCTCAGAGCGCCAGCAAGCGCAGTTGTTCCAAGCCTTTAGTCAAGCTGATGCGAGTATTTCCCGTCGTTATGGCGGTACTGGACTTGGCCTTGTTATTACCCAGAAGCTAGTTAGCCAAATGGGTGGTGAAATCAGCCTGACCAGTAGACTTCACCAGGGTTCTACCTTCTGGTTTACCATCAGGCTGCATGCGACTGATATGCCAGTAAGCGACCTTCTAAATACTCAATCACTGAAGCATCGCCAATTGCTGCTTATCGAACCAAACATGCAAGCGGCCTCTGTCACTCAGCAAATGTTGGTTCAGGAAGCGTAGCGGTGACATATCGTTCCGCTCTGCCTGAGCAAGTTGAGCAGTACGACTATGTATTGTTTAACCTAGCACCAAGTGGCGATTACGATACCTCAACAGTAGAGGGCTGGGTTGAATCGGCTCAAACCATGAGTAGCAACGTTATAGTGGGGATACCAAGTACCGCGTTAGCATTGTCCGATCACCTGATCCAGAAATTCCAAGTTCAATGTGTCACTAAACCTCTTGCTCGTAAGAAACTATTGCAGATTATGGTGGCCAATGAACCACCAAGTTTCCTACTTGAGAACATAGAAGACAATGTCAGCGACCAACTAAAAGACCAAGCTCCAATCACTGTCATGGCGGTGGATGATAACCCGGCGAACTTGAAACTTATCACCGCACTACTCAAAGAACGCGCTGAGCATGTTGTGTCATGCACAAGTGGTAAAGATGCTGTGGAGCAAGCCCAAAAACGTAAGTTCGACATCATTCTTATGGATATTCAGATGCCGCACATGGACGGCGTGACAGCAAATCGCTTGATCAAGGAAACTGAGCTAAACGCGAATACGCCAGTCATTGCGGTAACCGCTCATGCAATGATGGGAGAGCGTGAACGCTTACTGAACGCAGGTATGGATGACTACCTCACTAAACCCATTGAAGAACATATCTTGCAACAAGTCTTAGTTCATTGGGGGCCTGAAATCCCTGAGAACGTTGTTGAGAAGCTCGATATTGCAGCTCAAGTTCCTGAGGCGGAGATAACTCCTTCAGCTGAACCAGCTCATCAAAACATGATCATCGATTGGCAAGCGGCGCTGAAACAATCTGCGAACAAAGAAGATTTAGCCAAAGATATGCTGCGCATGCTCACCGAGTCGATACCCGAAGTGGATGCCATTGTTGAAGCGGCTTTAGATGAGGAAGGTTATGATGTCGACAACTTAATTCATCACATTCACAAACTGCATGGAAGCTGTTCATACAGCGGAGTGCCAAGACTTAAAAAAGTCTGTGCCGAGATAGAAAAGGCGCTGCGCTCGGGCTCCTCGATCGAAGATATTGAACCTGAGCTATTTGAGCTGCAAGATGAAATGGAAAAGGTTGTCGCTAGTGCCCAACCTTACATAAACTGATATCCACACAACCGAGTATCAAATTTATTGAATCCCGGAATAGTCGAATAAACGATATTTAGAATACTAGCCCAGGCACTTCGTTCAGTAATGACACGAAGTGCCTATGATTTTTCTTAACTAGCCTTTTTGGCTTAGTCTGCTGCGCTAAAGTGATAGCTATTTTTTCCGTTGCCTTTTACCTGATACATAGCTTGATCTGCACTATGAACCAAAGCTTCAATGTCAACATACTCTGCAGGGGCAGTCGCGATACCGACGCTGCAACCCACATGAACTGAGGCGTCTCCATACTGGCAGGGCATATTGGCAAGATCAATCAAATCCAAGGCCAATCGACGCAACAACGCAAGATCATTTCTCTGTAAAACCAGATAGACGACAAACTCATCGCCCCCTATACGCCCTACTGCGCCGGGCACATTACTCTCTGACTGCAAGGTTTGGAATCGCTCTGCCAAGGTTTTAAGCACTAAATCGCCAGCAGAGTGACCATGGGTGTCATTGACGAGCTTGAAACCATCAAGATCCACCAGAAGGAGTGCTATGTAGCGGCCAAAGTGACCCGCTTCTTCAATGTATTTCTCACAGCCCAAACGATTTTTTAGCCCTGTTAATGTGTCTTGCTCCGCCATCGTTCGATAGTAGCGCTCCCACTTTTCCAACTGCGCTCTAAGCTCGCGCTCCCGCTCTATTGCCTGATTTGAGTTAGTGATAAAAGTGTTTACGCTATGCACCACCACACCCAGCTCGTTATGTTCATTGTGTTTATCGATGGGGATCATTTCCCTGCGTCCCGGTGTGACCGAATACACAGCCTGAGACAAAGCTTTTAATGGACCACCAACCACACGCTTAAAGACGGCCACCAAAGCGACAACGGTGAGAAAAAACTGGATAAGAATAAATAAGACTTGGTCGAAAATTTTACTCAATGCTTGTCTTTGCAGCACTTTGTGGTTGTCATGAATGTAGAGCGTGCCTAGGGGCATCCCATCGGTGGGAGAGTAGAGACGATACTTGTTAGCTTTCTTCCAAACATCTTGTTCATCTTCAATCATCATGGTTGAAGCAAAGACCACCCCATCATCGCTTTCTAATTTAACGGCATCGATCTCCTCATGTAGCAGCAAGGATGTAATAACTTCGTCTGCGATCTCTTTATTACTCACATAAAGCGCAATAGAAGCATTGCTCGATAAAGAAAGTGCGAGCTTTTTTTCAAGCTCTTTATGATTCTTATCCGCCTGAATAAAACCGATGGGCACCAATAGCAACAAAATCACAAACAAATAGATCAGCGCCAAAATCGATACGATCTTTAGCAACTGATTCGACAAAGATTGTGAGTGTGGTTTATTCATTAATTTTAAGGATCACTTTCAGTTCTGAATCCACAGGGGGCTGCTCGGTCATATAACCAATCGCATTGGCATTCAAAGTCAACTTTTCAATCAGCTCTTGTTGCGTCTCGATTTTTTCAGGCTCACGCATACTCCCAGAAAATTTAAGCCGCGCCCAATAAGCATTCACTTGACTCTCTCCCATATTGACCACCGCTTGAAAAAAGCGCCCTCGGATACCACCTTCTCTATCAAGCACCTCATCGACATAGACGCCACCAATCGCTTTACGTCGGCCAAGATAGAGTTCAGCAACACTGTCTACTGAGGAGACTTCCAATTGGCTGCTTTTATGAGCAACCACATAGAAGTCCGCGAAAACCGGCATACTTGCCATTAAGGTTAAGAGGAGTAAATATCTCATTCGCTCCCCCTTAGAAAATAAAGTTCAAGTTGAGTGTATAAACTTGAGCATCGCTTTCGCTTGCAAAGCGATCCACCGAAGCTGCCCACAACCCATAACCAAACGGACTAATCTCAACATGATCAATTTGCGCCTTGAGTGCGATATTCGAGGTCACATCCCAACGTAAACCAAATGAATAAGTCGCTTGGTCTACCCGAACAGCATGTATCCCTGCAATGCTCGATAGCTGTAGAACAGCTAAGCTAGGGTCAACAGCCCCCAGTTCGTTTGCGCTGAATAAGCATCATTGGTGGCATTAAACAGACCATACATTACATATGGAGTGAATTGACTAAAGGTATGGCCAACTATGGCGTATCCTCCGTAGCCTTGCGGAATTGACTCCTTTTTAGCGTCCACAAAGAACACTTCCGATTGCATTGTCCACTGGCCATCGAAATACCCAACCGCAGATTGATAGTAATCAATTCTTTCACCTCTGATAGTTAAATGATCAGCAATAGTTGCTGCTTCATCACTGACACCGGGAATTCCTAGATGAGATACTTGAACAATCTGGTCTTGCAGATTCTGCATAGTCTGAGACTGATTAACGGTCAGTGACCCCACATAAGCATAGGAAAGCTGGTACTTCCAGTTGCCATGAATAACGTCAAATGAAAGGCCTAAAACGTCTTCGATATCTGTACTAAACCGATCGCCTGTAAGCGATAGTTCACCCTCTTCACTATTTCGACCAAATTGAATATTGCTTGCCAATTAAAGTAAGGATTATTTGAATAGTATGTCGCACCGATTCCGTCTAATGAATTAAACACGACACTGCCATACAGTTCCTGTGGGGGCCTAACCCACAAGTGTGCATAATCTATATTTCGACTGTCCGCCGCAGCATAAGCAGTGACACCTATTCTACCCGCTCGTAACTCCCAACTAGCATTAGGTGTAAAACGGATAAACGCTAGTTCAGTTAATGTGTCTAGGTTATGTTCAACACTATCATCTAGCACCCATTGAGCTGTAGCTGACCAGCTGCGATTAAAAGTACCATCTAACTGAATACCAAGGTTGGAGTCTGTTCCAAACGAGCCATTATCACTGGTATCAGCAGTGCGAGTAATATCTCTTAGGTAAGCCAGGTTTTCTTCACTCTCATAGGTATAACCGAGCGTTCCAAATCCGGACGTAGACCAATCCATTGCATAGCTCGTTGAGCTCACAATAAATAAGGAAATAAATAGAAAGTAGAGTTTTATCTGAACTAGAGCGCCTCGCCCCATGATATGCCATCCTTTGCAAAGACTCGTATAACGAAGTGGCTGCTAACAGCTATCAAGACCAGAATTTCAGCACGTTAAAAGCAGCAACCTTGTAATTAGTGTAGCAATAGCACTCAAAAACGAGACAAAAAAAACGGCCATCAGGCCGTCTTACTTTTCTAAGATGACAGTGGCCACTGCATAGTGGCGCTCGTCAGATATCGAGAGATGGATATGTTGCACGCCTTTTGATTGCGCAATCGAAGCGGCAATTTGAGCCAATTCCAATATGGGGCACCAAATTCATCATTGGAGATAATGAAGTCTTGGAAAGTGACGCCTTTGGCAATACCAGTTCCAAGGGCCTTTGAAGCCGCTTCTTTAACGGCGAAGCGCTTGGCAAGGTAACGCCCTTTTTGCTTTAAGCCCGCATACACTGACATTTCAGACTCCGTCAGAATGCGCGACGCAAATGCGTCGCCACTGCGTTCGAGCGCTTTTTCTATGCGCGCGATTTCTGCGATGTCAGTGCCGATTCCCACAATTGCCATAGCTTATTTACGCGCCGCTTCCATCACAGCTTTCATGTCCGCTACCGCTTTATGCAGACCATCAAATACTGCGCGGCCAATAATAGAGTGACCAATGTTAAGCTCGTAAATTTCTGGCAGTGCAGCGATTGGAGCAACGTTGTGATACGTCAAGCCGTGACCTGCATTGACTGTGATGCCAGATCATGAGCATAGCTGGCACCCGCTGCAATCTTCTTAAGCTCATCTTGTTGGTCTTCTTCGGTTTCCGCATCCGCGTAATGTCCTGTGTGTAGCTCAATGAATGGCGCTTCACACGCTTTTGCCGCGTCAATTTGCTCACGGTCAGCATCAATAAACAGAGAAACTTTGATGCCTGCTTCGTTAAGCTTTTTCGTTGCCGCTTTCACTTTTTCTAGCTGGCCAACCACGTCTAAACCACCTTCTGTGGTCAGCTCTTCACGCTTTTCAGGTACCAGACACACAAACTCAGGCTTGGTCTTAAGCGCGATTTCAACCATTTCATCCGTCACGGCCATCTCTAGGTTCATACGCGTTTGCAATGTCTCGCGTAGAATTCGTACATCGCGATCTAAGATATGGCGACGATCTTCACGTAGGTGAATCGTGATACCGTCTGCACCAGCGCGCTCGGCAATCTCAGCCGCGTGAACTGGGTCTGGGTACTTAGTACCACGTGCATTTCGCAATGTTGCGATGTGATCAATATTAACGCCTAGGTAGATTGCGCTCATTTTCCAATACTCCGTGCTTTAGGAAGGCCGACTCTTGAGATAAACAACTCTCGGCTTTTTAAAGGTTTGCCGCCAAGATACGGCTTTAAGGCTATTCGTGTAAAGCGTTTTGCAGCGCTCAACTGCTCTTTCGTGATGAAACGACGCTCACTGATGGCAATCAATTCATCACCCAAAAATGTCAGATTGTCGCGTCTAACAGAGGCGATAAAACCTTTTTGCTCTCTATAACGATACGTCATCGTTGGTTCAATCGGTTCACCCGTACCAGCACAATGCAAGAAATCCACGCCGTACCCTAAAGACGACAGCACCGCGAGTTCGAAACGTCGCAGGGCAGGTTCAGGTTGGTACATTGTGCAAGCTCAGTTAATGCATGTAAGTAGTCATGGAAAAGTGCAGGCATAGGCTCTTCAGCCGCTAATACTCTGCCGACAAGTTCATTCACATACATCGCTGAATAGAGGTTAATGCCAGTTAAGGGCAACCCCAAACTGATGGGTTCCGCTTGGCGCAACGTTTTCATTGAGCCTTTGCCCGACCACTTGAGCAGCAAGGGTGTGAATGGCTGCAATGCTCCTTTCAAGGTGGAACGCTTACTGCGTGCCCCTTTAGACATCAAGGTTAAGCGACCATACTCTTCACTGAAAACGTCAAGAATCAAACTAGATTCACTATAGGGGCGACGATGCAATACAAAGCATCGCTGTAATCCATCGCTCATTGTTCACCCCTACAGATCGTAAAAGAGAGAGTTTACACTCTCTCTTTTGTTATTCGTACTTAAAAGTAATCGAACGTTAGTTGGCATACTCAGGCGAGCTTAAAGGTCATCGATGTAGCCTAATGAACGTAAGGCACGCTCATCATCTGCCCAACCAGATTTCACTTTAACCCAAGTTTCTAAGTACACTTTACGGCCAAATAGCTCTTCCATATCAAGGCGCGCTTCACGACCAATCGTCTTGATCTTCTCACCGCCTTTGCCGATGACCATTTTCTTCTGACCGCTACGTTCAACCAAGATCAGACCATTAATATGGAAACCGTCTGTTTCTGGGTTGTAGTCGAAACGCTCAATCTCTACCGTCACTGAGTATGGCAGCTCATCACCAGTAAAACGCATCAATTTTTCACGCAAAATCTCAGAAGCCATAAAGCGTTGCGAACGATCAGTCACGTACTCTTCCGGGAAATGATGGGTTGCTTTTGGCAGGTACTCGCGTACGTGCTTGCGCAATACATCAATATTTTTACCGTGTTTAGCAGAAATAGGCACAACGTCAACGAAGTCCATCTTCTTCGACATCTCCATCATGTGCAGCATCACATCATTACGATCTGAGACGTTGTCTACTTTGTTGACACACAACACAACGGGGAAGTTAGACTTCTGCAGCTTAGTCAGCACCATCTCATCATCTGGTGTCCACTGAGTGCCATCCACTAAGAAAAACACTAGGTTCACATCGCTCAAAGAAGAGTTTGCTGCACGGTTCATCAAACGGTTTATCGCGCGCTTCTCTTCAATATGAAGACCTGGAGTATCAACAAAAATTGCTTGGTAATCCCCGTCCGTATCGACACCCATAATACGGTGACGAGTGGTTTGAGGCTTACGTGAAGTGATCGAAATCTTTTGCCCTAAAATTTTGTTAAGGAGCGTCGATTTACCCACGTTTGGACGACCTACAATCGCAACGAAACCACAATGTTGGTTTTCTGGATTGCTCTCTTCTGGGTTAGACGAGAAGTATGCGTCAATATCGAACTCAGCGTTATCCGCTGAGTTATTATCTTTTGAATCAGCCATTGGTCAGTTGCTCTAATGCTAGCTCAGCAGCCGCTTGTTCTGCCTTGCGGCGACTGGTACCTTTTCCAATTACAGGCTTTCCTATTCCTGCTACTTCACACGAAACCGTAAACTCTTGGTTGTGTGCTTCACCTTTAATATTAGTCACTGTATAGACAGGAAGCGGTTTTCTTCGACCTTGAAGAAATTCCTGCAAACGTGTCTTCGGGTCTTTTTGCGAGACACCAGGCTGGATCGAATCAAGGCGAGTTTGATACCAGCTAAGAACGATTCGTCTTGTTACCTCAATATCACTATCCAGATAGACAGCGCCAATGATGGCTTCAACGGCATCGGCAAGAATCGAGTCGCGGCGGAAGCCACCACTTTTCAATTCGCCTGGACCTAATTTTAAGTAATCTCCTAGTTCGAATTCACGACCTAGCTCAGCCAATGTATTACCGCGAACCAAGGTTGCGCGCATACGACTCATATCACCTTCGTTTACCTTAGGAAAACGGTGGTAAAGATCATCAGCAATGACAAAACTTAAAATTGAATCGCCCAGAAATTCAAGACGTTCATTGTGCTTACCATGCGCACTGCGATGAGTTAGCGCTAGGTGAATAAGGTCAGATTGATTAAACGTATAACCAATCTTTCTTTCTAATTTTTCAATTGGAGAATTCATACTCTCTCATTAGTTTCGTTTACAACTCTAAGTCGGAATTGTTGCAGCCACCTAGGCTGCAACTTCTGCTATCTAAGAGTTTAGTTAATACCACCGATGCGGTTGAAACGCACACCCGTTGGAATCCATCCTGGTAGGATGCTGTTTGGATCGCGTTCGAACTCGAAGCTAATCCAAATTGCGACGGCTTTACCGACTAAGTTGCCTTCTGGAACAAAGCCCCAGTAACGACTGTCAGCACTGTTGTCGCGGTTATCACCCATCACAAAGTAGTGACCTTGTGGAACTACCCATTCGTTTACGCCACCACGTGGTTGGTAAGAACCTACGCGATCACGGCGGATTGGGTTGATCAAAATTTGGTGTTCTTGCTCACCAAGCTGCTCGTTGAGCTGAATCATTGGTACGCCGTCTTGAATGAATGCACTCTCAACCACATTGTGCAGTTTCACTGGCTTACATACATTCTCGCCTTGCGGCTGAATACAGATCTCTTTCTTACCGCTGTAACGAACGGTATCACCCGGCAGGCCAACTACACGCTTGATGTAATCAATATTTGGCTGAGGTGGGTACTTAAATACTGCAACATCGCCACGCTCAGGTTTACCCGTTTCCACTAACTGGTTACGCCAAACCGGATCTTTTAATCCATAGGCGTACTTTTCAACAAGAATAAAGTCACCGACCAACAATGTTGGCAACATGGATTCCGATGGGATTTGGAATGGCTCATAAATAAATGAACGCAAAACCAGAACAAACGCAATAACTGGGAAAATCGATACACTGTTCTCTACCCACCAAGGCTGCTGTTGTGCTTTCTCGATAGTTGCTTCATCCAAATCATTGGTTTGCTCTTGAGCTTGCTGCAGATTCTGCTGACGTTTCTTAGCCCAAACTAGCTTTTCTAAAGCCCAAACAATACCGGTCACCAAAGTAACTAAAACCAGAATCAGTGAGAATGTATTCGCCATTGACTTCCCTTATCTTAAAAATACGAAAGTGAAAGAGCCTAGACCCTTTCACTTACTGTTATTCAGCTATTTGTGTGAAACAACTGTGCTTTAATCTTTGCCTACATGCAAGATAGCTAGGAAGGCTTCTTGAGGCAGCTCGACATTACCGATCTGCTTCATACGTTTCTTACCTTCTTTCTGCTTCTTCAGTAGCTTTTTCTTACGACTCACGTCACCACCGTAACACTTTGCAATTACGTTCTTACGAAGCTGTTTTACGGTAGAACGAGCGATGATGTGGTTACCAATCGCTGCTTGAATCGCAATGTCAAACATCTGGCGAGGAATGAACTCTTTCATTTTCTCAACCAACTGACGACCACGAGTTTGCGATTGATCTTTATGAGTAATCATCGCAAGAGCATCAACTGTATCGCCGTTCAATAGAACGTCTACACGAACCATGCTCGACGCTTCAAAACGCTGGAAGTTGTAATCCAGAGAAGCGTAACCACGCGAGGTCGACTTCAAACGGTCGAAGAAGTCCAATACGACTTCTGCCATCGGGATATCGTAAGTGACGGCAACTTGGTTACCGTGGTAGACCATATCAACCTGAGTACCGCGTTTCTCCACACACAGCGTAATCACGTTACCCAAGTAATCAGAAGGTACAAGGATATTACAACGAGCGATTGGCTCACGAATCTCTTCAATGTCATTGATAGCAGGCAGTTTCGCTGGGCTATCTACGTACAATAAAGTGCCGTCGGTCTTCTCAACTTCATACACTACGGTTGGTGCCGTGGTGATCAGATCTAGATCGTATTCACGCTCTAGACGCTCTTGGATGATCTCCATGTGAAGCATACCAAGGAAGCCACAACGGAAACCAAAGCCTAGTGCCGCAGAGTTTTCTGGCTCATAGAATAGAGACGCATCGTTTAGGCTTAGTTTACCTAGTGCATCACGGAAGCTTTCGTAATCGTCTGATGATACAGGGAACAAACCTGCATAAACCTGAGGTTTTACTTTCTTAAAACCAGGTAGTGCTTCATCACTGCCACCTTTTGCTAATGTCAGCGTATCACCTACAGGTGCACCGAGGATGTCTTTAATACCACAAACAACCCAGCCTACTTCACCTGTTTTCAGTTCTGTCGTATCGATCTGTTTCGGCGTGAAGATACCTAGGCGGTCTACGCCCCAAACTTGACCCGTACTCATCACCTTAATCTTATCGTTCTTCTTAAGTGTGCCGTTCTTAATACGAACCAGTGACACTACGCCAAGGTAGTTATCAAACCATGAGTCGATGATCAGAGCTTGAAGTGGCGCTTCAGGATCACCTTCCGGAGCAGGAATCGAAGAAACAATGTTTTCTAATACATCATCAACACCGATACCGGTTTTAGCACTACAACGCGTCGCTTCCATCGCGTCGATACCAACAATCTCTTCGATCTCTTCAGCTACGCGCTCAGGATCAGCAGCAGGAAGGTCGATCTTGTTGAGAATTGGCACAACCTCAAGATCCATTTCGATCGCGGTGTAACAGTTTGCCAGTGTCTGAGCTTCTACACCCTGACCTGCGTCGACAACCAACAGCGCACCTTCACAAGCGGCCAATGAACGAGATACCTCGTAGGCGAAGTCAACGTGTCCTGGGGTATCGATGAAGTTCAGCTGATAAGTTTCACCGTCTTTGGCGGTGTAGTTTAGCGTCACACTCTGAGATTTGATGGTGATACCACGCTCACGCTCAAGATCCATTGAGTCGAGAACCTGTGCTGCCATTTCACGATCGCTTAATCCACCACATACTTGGATTAGACGGTCTGAGAGGGTCGACTTACCGTGGTCGATGTGGGCGATAATCGAAAAGTTACGAATGTGCTTCATGATTTGGGATGACTAAACTCTAAAAATAGGGACATAAGAAAGCCATCATTTGACGGCATTTCAATCAAGTTGGCAGATTCTACCCAATTTCTCTCTTGTGCGCACTAGCTAATTGGATTTCCAAATACGCGGATCAAGGTCACATGGTGAGAATCTTTTGCCTCTAAAGTGTGGGCAACGCGTTTCGATATCATCACACCGAGCGCAATAAAGAGCATTGAGAGCAGAATGACGCTACCTTCGCCACCTCCAAGCCATGGTGCAATCCACCACTGGCCAAGAAGCGCACCCACTAACATCATTATAAGAGGAATAATGTAGACCGTTGCAGCCGATTGAAGAAGATTTCGCTCAGGAAAGCCGATCTCAACCACTTGTCCTTCCGACACAGGCTTATCAGAAGTTAAGTTCCATTGTAATGATTTGTTTCCGACGGCTTTGGAAACAATGCCAGTTCCGCAGCTTTTTTGCGAAGAACAACTGCTGCAACTGGTTTGTTGCTCACAACTTAACAAGACTCGGTAACCCGATTGAGTCTGTTCAACCGAGGTTACCGTAGCTAATGCCGTCATCATGCTGAGCCACAACGGGTGAATCAAAAACCACTGAATCAGCGATACGCTTCGCAGTTGCAGGTGGGATATCGCCAACGATTGATATCTCACTTTTGCCTCTCACAAAGCTATGCAACGTACGGCGGCCTTGACGGACAACCTGCCCTTTTAAAGACAAATTATCACTATCAGAAACATAAACAGAAAACGTGAATAGACCATCGCTGAACATTTGGCTTTCAACCATACGCTCTGTCATCGCCATTCTATAACGGTTCAACTCTTTTGGTTCAAACCCTTCAGGGGTCCAACCCACGTTCCAATATGTATCTTCAACATTTCCTTTAGGCAAAGACAATACTTCTGGAAGCGTGACATCATTTAGGCGAGTCAGCACATCAGCAATACGTTCATTTACTGAGTAAGAGATGGTGCGATATTGCTCTAGCACCTCTCCGTCACGGTCAACTAAATCTGCACGAAGCGGAAGGTTCGTGTTCTCATCAATCCAAAGGATGTAGGAATAACGCAAGCCATCTTTTGGTACGATTCTAAGTACCTGACACGCCGTACCCGCTTCGCGAGAACGACCCACATTGACGAAGTCATACTGTTCACTCAAATGATCTATATCGCTGTTCAATAGCGGAATAGTCGGGGCAACCATATTGCCCGATTCGATCGTGAACGGTTCTACACCCGGCTCGATATAACTCACTTCGCCACCACGACGAATTACTTCACGAACAGGACCACTAAGATAAACAAGATGCGCAAGTTGTTGTTCGTCATTTCGAGCATGACGATAAAGGAGAGGCTCTATACTATTTTTCTTAATTAGGACGTAAGACAACTCATAATTAAGATTTTGACTGGCTTCGTTCATTTGATGCAACAAAGCCTCTGCAGGTACTGGCTCTGCAAAGGCTAACGTTGAGTTCAAACCGAACAGTGCCAGCGCACTGATCAGGATTTTTTTCATTCAACTACCGGTTCGATAACACTCTGGTTTGGGTTACCTTCACTGTTTAGTCTCAATTGTAACTCATAATCTTGAAGCATGGCGTTAATACGGTGACGTTGCTCTTGAACGTTCGCTTCGCTCAATTCTGTGCTTCGATTAGAGACTGTATCACGGGTCAAGCTTACAGGCTCTGCGCTTCCCGCAAATGGAATGGTTTGTAGTACTGGGATTTGGTCACGCTCTGCCTGAGACGCTTCACTACCACCATACTGTTGTACACCTAGGATAACAGCCATTGACACACACGCTGCAACAGCAACTTGTCCAAACTGGGACAACCAAGCTGGAAGCTGTCTTCTTGCCTGGGAAGGCGTAGGCTGAGACTCAACCTTAGCTTCTTGCAGGTCAACAACATTCGTCTTTTGTAGTGGATTGTGCGCAGGTTCATTTTCCAGCGCTAACGCGACGCTTTCAGCGATATTCCACTCTGGTTTTTCAGGGGCATCACCACGCATCACATCGCCGATGAGATGATAGTTCTTCCACGCTTCCAAACCTGATTGATCTTGCTCTAACTCTGAAATTAGTGCTTTATCAACCAACTCTCCATCCATGAGTGCTGAAAGTTTTTCTTTGTCAGCCATTCTTTTCACCATAACTCGCTTTCATACCGTTATTGACGTTAGCGCTGCATAAGAGGTTTGATTCTCTTTTCAACCGCTTCACGGGCTCGGAAGATACGCGAACGTACCGTTCCAACAGGGCAATCCATTACTTCTGCGATTTCTTCATAACTCAAGCCATCTAGCTCTCGTAAAGTCATCGCGGTTTTTAAATCTTCAGGTAGTGCTTCTATTGCACTGAAAACTACTTGTTTCAACTCGTTGGACAACGTTAAGTTCTCAGGGTTCGAAATTTCTTTCAGTGCACTACCGGTTTCGTAATATTCAGCTTCTTCAGCATCAACATCTGTTGCTGGCGGCCTACGGCCTTGGGCAACAAGGTGATTTTTAGCGGTATTGACAGCGATTCGATACAACCAAGTATAAAAGGCACTTTCGCCACGGAAACTTGGAATCGCACGATACGCCTTAATGAACGCTTCTTGTGCGACGTCTGCGACGTCGCCGGAATTGCTCACATACCGAGAAATAAGATTGCAAACTTTGTTTTGGTAACGCAAAACTAAAAGATTAAATGCTTGCTTATCCCCACTCTGAACTCGCTCAATCAATACTTGATCGGTCAGCTGCTCGTTCATTCGAGCGTATTCTCCTATTTGTTTTTACTCAGCTTTTCACAAAGATGAGTACTATTTATGCACAATGTAGTATTGACACCACTGCTACATGAGCACTATTGTGACTCAGCAGTGAAAGGAAAGTTCAAAACTTTCTCAAAAAATTCACTTTTTAATTTGGACAGTGTGATATCACCACATTTATTCGTTATCCAGATTCTGGGGATGAAAAAGACGAAAAGCAATGTTATTAACAAAGTAATGTATTAAAGCTAGTGGTATAGTTGAAATTAAAACACGTGAAAACGTGTTCGTTGCATTAAAGATTGCACTGCAAGAGTTGAGCACTCTCGAGCGTGTTAACCTTTCGAGCTGATTTGCAGCACTTGGTGGAAAATGAACCACAAAAGGTCACCACGCTCTAATTTAATTCAGGATTTTAAAAGTTTTATGAACGCAAACCGTGAACATCAATGTGATGTGTTAGTGGTAGGGAGCGGCGCTGCAGGTTTATCCTTGGCCTTGCGTGTCGCAGAACATGGCAAGGTTATCGTATTGAGCAAAGGCCCACGAAGCGAAGGGGCAACCTATTACGCTCAAGGTGGTATTGCCGCGGTATTCGATGAGTCTGACAGCATCGAGTCCCATGTTGAAGATACACAAATTGCCGGTGGCGATATCTGTGAAGAAGAGACCGTTAAGTTTATTGCTGAAAACGCCAAAGAGTGCGTGCAGTGGTTAATTGATGGCGGCGTACCTTTTGACAGAGAAGAGAACGACACTGATGAAGCGCCACGCTACCACCTAACGCGAGAAGGCGGCCACAGTCATCGACGTATTCTACATGCTGCCGACGCAACTGGCATGGCGATGCAAACGTCCCTCCAAGACAACGTTCATAATCACCCAAACATTGAAATCTTCGAACGTCACAACGCGCTTGACCTCATTACTGAAGACAAGATTGGTGGCGATAAGAATAAAGTCATCGGCGCCTACATTTGGAACCGCAACCAAGAGCACGTAGAAACCGTACGCGCTAAATTTGTGGTATTAGCCACAGGCGGCGCTTCCAAAGTTTACCAATATACATCTAACCCAGATGTTTCTTCCGGTGACGGTATTGCTATGGCGTGGCGAGCAGGTTGTCGCGTTGCAACTTGGAATTCAACCAATTCCACCCAACTTGTCTATTCCACCCTGAAGCTCGTAACTTTCTTCTTACCGAAGCCTTGCGAGGTGAGGGAGCGTACTTAAGGAGGCCTGACGGCTCACGTTTCATGTCTGACTTCGATGAAAGAGCCGAACTGGCTCCACGTGATGTCGTGGCACGTGCGATCGACTTTGAAATGAAGCGTTTAGGTGCAGACTGTATGTACCTAGATATCAGCCATAAGCCCGCTGATTTTATCGAAAAGCATTTCCCAACCATTCACATGCGCTTGCAAGATTTGGGCATCGATATGACCAAGGAGCCGATCCCTATCGTTCCTGCCGCTCACTATACCTGTGGCGGCGTCATGGTGAACCAACAAGGCCAGACCGACCTCAAGCAGCTTTACGCGATTGGTGAAGTGAGTTACACCGGCCTGCACGGCGCGAACCGTATGGCATCGAACTCTTTGCTGGAGTGCGTGGTTTATGCGTGGCTGCAGCCAAAGACATCGTCACATTGATTGGCAATGCAGAGATGCCTCCAAGCTTACCTGCTTGGGATGAAAGCCAAGTTAGCTGTTCAGATGAAGAAGTTATTATTCAGCATAACTGGCATGAGCTACGCCTGTTCATGTGGGACTACATGGGTATTGTTCGCACAGATAAGCGTCTTGAACGTGCATTGCGCCGTATTCAAATGCTACAGCAAGAAACCCATGAGTATTACAGTAACTTCCGTGTATCTAACAACCTACTCGAACTGCGTAATCTACTGCAGGTGGCTGAGTTAATGGTGCTATGTGCAATGCAACGCAAAGAGAGCCGAGGCCTGCATTACACTTTAGATTACCCTAACCGAGCAGAGAATAGCGGGCCAACAATCTTAGCCCCTGAAAAGTAACGGCTCACAACGACACATCAAAAAGGAGCGACTATCGCTCCTTTTATTTACTCGCTATTCAGTCTTGCTTAGTCATTCTGCTTATTCATTCTAGATATGACCTTAATCAATCGATAATCTGATTCAGGTAGCTGTCTCGCCACAAAGTAAATCGATCACCGTTACTCATGGTAATCACCACAAACCAATATCCACAGTGCTCAAAAGTGCGGGCAATATTGAATGTCTGATCTTGGTACTTTAATTCGCCAGTGCGAGACAATGAGAACGAGCCTTCAATGGCTGGCGGCGTTAATGAGTTAAAACAACAACAGTAAATTAGAGCGAGTGAAACAAGTAAAGCAAGCAGCGGTGCTAGCGGAGAGGTGACAATCGCCCATATCGCGAGCAACAAGAGTAGTAAGCTAACAATACGAGCGTTGGATGAAGTTCGGCAGTGAAAATTATCGAACTTTGCTGAGGTTATGCGCGACAATTTTATCCACCATGGAAGCATGGCCAAGGTTCTCGCTTCGACCGTGCCCCATGACCCAAGTAAATAGATCCGGATCATCGCACTCTAGTAGCGAAACGAAATCTCGCTGTTCATTATCTTGTAGTGACTCAAAACACTCTTCGAAAAAAGGCATAATGACGACATCAAGCTCAAGCATCCCTCTTCGGCATGCCCACTTGATACGAGCTTTGTCTTCTGCAGTGTACATGGTATTCCTCACCTGATGTTTCTGTAACTTTAAGCGGAGTGTATCAATCTAAACGTCAGTCCACTACTGCACCAGTCACAGTCCCTTTGCTTGATAGAAAAAACTTGTCTAAAAGTCCTTCAAGCCCACAAATAACCAAGGGTTTATCGCTTTTCACAACGCACTATTTCCTCCGATTCTTAGATATATTGATAATCTCTGTCGCTCACTCTTGAGCTTTGTGACCTATCCGCTTTAACATAAGCTATCGCCAATTGATTAAAAGGTTTCAACATGGAATGGCAAAACGAATTCACACAACTTGAGATTGCACACGATCAGCAACTTCCGGCTCTGATGCTTGCTCATTTACCATCTTGGGGCACAATCGAAATGCAAGGTGATGACAAAAAGTCTTACCTTCAAGGCCAAGTCACCTGCGATGTGGTGACTCTACCAGCCGATGAGTCCACATTAGGTGCTCATTGTGATGCAAAAGGTAAGGTTTGGAGCCTGTTTCGCCTTTTTAACCACAACGGTGGCTATGCGATGTTCCAACCAAAATCTGCGATTGAAGCTGAATTAACTGAACTAAAGAAATACGCTATTTTCTCTAAAGTCACTATTGAACCAAGCAGCGATGTGGCGCTAGGTGTCATGGGTTTAGAAGCTAACGATTTTGTTGACGCTCTGTCTGATGCACGAAGCAATGTTCGTAATATCGATGGTGGCACAGCAGTTAAAATTGAAGACAATCGCTGGCTGCTACTCATCAATCAAGATGCTGCTACTTCGCTGATAAGCAACTTCTCGGGTGAAAAAGTTGCTGAATCCGCTTGGGACTACTTTGACATTCAAGCGGCTTTGCCACCAGTTACTCAACAAGAGCAGATCCAACATATTCCGCAAGCACTTAATCTACAAGCGACCGGAGGCATTAGCTTCACGAAGGGCTGCTACACTGGTCAAGAGACCGTCGCTCGAGCTAAATATCGAGGTACCAATAAGCGCTCAACATTCATCGTTCGCGGTTCAACTTCCTCCCCACTCAATGGCGACACTATTGAACTTGAGCGTGCCGTGGGTGAGAACTGGCGTTCGGCTGGCTCTCTATTGAGCGTATTTAACTTTAGTGACAACCAAGCTATTGGATTGATCATACTGCCAAATAACCTTGAAGCTGACACTCAGCTTCGTCTAAAAGAGCAACCAGACTCAAGTTGGACAATCGAAGCCCTACCTTACTCACTCGCTGATGACTAGGTTTGAGTTTTGATGACTAGCTTTGCTACAAAAATCACTCAGTTCCTTGATTCACAAGACGTGAACTACACACTGCTGCCACACCAATCGGCGGCAGTGTCGGTTGAGGACGCCGCTAAACAGCGCGGAATTCGAACTTCTCAAATGGTTAAGTCGATGCTGTTACGGGATATGGGCGGTATGATTGCGCTCGCCTGCTGCCCTGGCAATCGCTCTGTTGATCCGAAAAAAGTCAGAAAAATACTAGACTGCCGCCGGATGACTTGCGTTGAGAAGGAACAAGTTGAGTCACTTACGGGCTACAAAGTTGGGACAGTCGCCCCCTTGCTTCTTAAACGCCATATGCCGATTCTGTTCGACCACTCCATCAAAAACGAAGACTGCATCACCATAAGCAGTGGTGATCGCCTTGCAGGAATTGCTTTACACCGTGAAGATCTTACTAAGCTTTGCACACCAATCTGGGCTGACATCTGCAAAATGTAACTGGATATTACAATAAAGAGTGAAGAAGATCGCACAAGCAACAGGATTGAGTTAAATTTTTATTCACAAAGAAAACATAAATAGTCATCGATGCTTTTTTGGGCTATGCTGAATCTGTTGGTAAATTTTCGCTTGGCACTTGTCATGTCGGCGATGCAAGGTAAGTGACTGCTACTTAACCTTGAAATCCTTCACCAACAAAAAAAGTGAATCCACTGATTGTTTCAGGACATCCACTTTTTGTGTAATGCATCTGTGACTATTCGCCCGCCACTAAAGCGGGCTTTTTTTTGTTACTTTCCTAACTAAAAAATAACAACTTAAACTTTCCCAGATAAAAATCTCGTCTATTCTTAGTTTTGTCACATTCATCTGTCTTACTATGTCGCAGTCAAGTTCCACACACAGAATAATTTTGAGGTAACAATCACACTCAGTTAGGGATTTGACTGGTTTTCTGTCTACAGCAGCACAAATATCCAATCTGATTAGTAAAGACTGCATGAACCTCCAGCAATATCACAAAAAAATCGCCGGGGTTTTCGTACAATTAGCGGTGCTAGGTAATAACAAGGACACACTATATGAGACTGTTTAAGCGCTATATTCCAGGAATGATAGCTAAGCATGTAAGTCGTCTTTTTAAGGGAAGAATCTATATCAACGGAGTCGGTAAATTTGAGTTTGATAACGGAAAGTTAATACTTCCAGATCGTGCGGAAAAGCGTCATTTCCAAGCAGTAAAAGAAATTAATCAAGAAATCATGAAACTACGCTGCGCATACGCTTAAACACAACAGAATTAGAAAAGGGTTGGCATTGCCAACCCTTTTTACTTTTCAAACCTAACTCAGCTTTATACCAAGCCTTTAGTGCGCGCTTTCGCCAGTTCAGGAAGTTGCCCTTTGAGCCCCAACGCTCGCTTCATGATTTCATCTTTCGCTCCAGGTAAAGTACCAACCAAACTCATGCCAATCCCACGGATCAGTTTCTTGGCCGGGTTGTCACCAGCAAACAGATCTTTGAAGCCTTGCATCGCCGCAATCATCTTAGCGGCTTCGGCCTTACGCCAACGCTCGTAGTTTCTTAGATTGCGCTTAGAGCCAATATCTTGCCCATTTTGCCACAATGCCATCACTTCTTGTGCCAAACTGGCTGCATCAAGCAGTCCAAGGTTCACACCCTGCCCAGCTAGCGGATGGATAGTATGCGCAGCATCGCCAACAAGCGCGATGCGCTCAACCGCAAAGTCTCTGGCGTAACGCATCTTCAAAGGAAACGCAAAACGCTCTCCTTCAATACGCGATAAACCCAATTTGACATCAAACTCTGCCGTTAATGATTTATTGAACTCTTCTTCTGACATAGCGACCAAGCGGTCTGCTCGTGAAGGGTCTGTCGACCAAACGATAGAGCTTAAATTAGACTCACCTAACGGCAGAAATGCTAGAGGTCCCTGAGGCGTAAATACTTGCCTTGCGACCGAATCATGTGGCTCTTCGGTGCGCACGTTGGCAACAATTGCACTATGACCATAATCCCAATGGGTAAGTGGAATATCCGCTTGCTTGCGCACCCAAGAATTTGCACCGTCAGCGCCAACAACTAACTTCGCAGTAATCGAATGGCCATTATCTAAGGTTAGCCATGCTTCACTTTCACCTATCGCCATAGTTTGGCAACGAGCAGGCATAAACAGGGACACATTCGGCAACTGCTGAACCTGATCAAGTAGGGCCAGTTGGATCACTCGATTCTCAACGATGTGGCCTAAATCAGGCTGTGCAAACTGCTGGGCGTCAAACTCAATTCGTGCGAAGCTGTCTTGCTCCCACACTTCCATTGCGCGGTAAGGTGAAGCTCGGCGTTCGATTATGCCCTGCCAAGCACCTAAGTTACGCAGCAATACTTCACTTGAACGACTTAACGCAGACACGCGGACATCAGGAAGTGCAACCAAAGATTGCTCCGGAGCTTTTCCTTCGATTACCGCAACACGAATATCGCTATCTTTAAACGCCGCAGCCAAAGCTAGCCCGACCATTCCGCCACCAACGATAGCAATATCTACACTTTGCATCATGAAAATTAAACCTTATAAAAATGACTCGATTAGCGCTCAACAATACCCAAAGTACGCTTAACCAGAGGCGACTTGAGTTGTGGCAGATTATCCATGGTAAATAGCGCTAAATTTCTACCCAAGCGCATGGCGGGTAGATCATTGGAAAATATGTGAACCATAGTCGATGTGAGCGAAATGGTATTGGCTCTATCGGATTGCCTTCTCTCACGAAAACTTGATAGCACCCCGTACTGACCGGCATCTTGAGGAGACTTCACGATCTGTTCAGCAAGCGTGGCCACATCTCGAATACCTAAGTTAAATCCTTGACCTGCGATTGGGTGAAGGGTTTGTGCGGCATTCCCAACAATGGCAAATCTATGCGACACATTTTGCTCACGATGACGCAGAATCAGAGGGTAGCTGGCTTTTTCCCCCACTTTGGTCAATCTGCCCAAGCGCCATCCAAATGCACTTTGTAGTGACTGCAAAAATGCCTCTTCATCGAGCGACATGACCGTTTGGGCAAGCTCTGGGGGTAAACACCAAACCAATGATAAACGATTATCGCTCATCGGTAGCAAAGCTAATGGACCATGCTCAGTGAAACGTTCAAACGCTCGGTTGTCATGGTTCTGTTCACTGCAAATATTCGCAATGACAGCGACTTGCTCAAAATCATGCTCGCGCATATCAATACCAACCTGCGAACAGCAAGTTGAAATGGCACCATCGGCAGCAACGAGTAATTTACTCGTCAATGACTCGCCGCTAGCTAAGGTAATGGATACCGTTTCTTGAGTTCTTTCAACTTCAGCGACGGAGTCAGGGCAAAACAACGTAATATTATCTGTCGCATCCGCTTTCTGTTGGTAGATGCGGCCTACATCTGCCAACTCAACCACATAACCGAGCGCATTAACGCCCAACTCTTGAGAGGATATGTCTGTCATGCCGGCATGCGCACGATCAGAAACATGAATATCGTTGATGGCCGTAGCAACAGGCTCAACGTCTTGCCACAAAGACCAGCTTTTTAGAAGGTTAACCGTGCCGTAAGACAGTGCAATAGAGCGAGAATCAAAACCGGGATGGGCCTGGTGATCCACTTGATAAGCTTCAACGACCGCTATCGATAAGCGACCTTCACTTAACTTATCCAACGCTAGTGCGAGTGTCATCCCTGCCATTGCGCCACCAGCGATGACGACATCAAACTGCTTCATGCTTTCTACCCAGTTTTGTCCAAGCCAAAGTTTTGTACTGCTCAAAGTTCATAGTGCTAAAAGAAACAACGTTAGTGAATTGTCGTCGATGCTTCAGTGGTTGGCCTTGCACCAAACTCAGCATGAATGGTCAAAGCACACGCTTTAACATGCTCAATAACCTGCTCAAGCAGCTGCGCTTGCTCTTCCATATCGTCATCTTCATCGATACCAAGTTTGGCGATCTCCTCCAAGTCAGCCAAGGCTTCTTTTGTCTCTTTCGACGCTTTCTTAATGTCGGCACCAATTAAACCAAGACCAGAAATATAGTGGTTAACCCAATCCGCGACACCATCAGCTAAATCGAATAGGCTTGCACTCGCTTCTTCATCTGGAAGCAGCAAAGAAATTTCCATGCCTGTACCTGTCACTTCAAGCGTTGTTGTCGCAAGGATAGTTTTGGCAAACTCCAGTGACGCCATCGGCCAGCCCATACCATCATTGGTGTAATCAAATAATACGGCCTGCCAGCTTTCATCATTCAGTTTCAAGCCGCCACTTAGCATGCCTGTTAATAAACCATGAAGCTCAGACGGGTTCACCGCTAAGCCTGCAGATTGCAATTCAGTCGCTACAACAAGGTAATCAGGAAGTGTTGTTTCACTCATGGGAAAGCCTTTCATGTTTTAAGTCGCTCAATCCTACCATTTCACCCTCACGGCGAAAATGGCTAATTGTGGATAGCAAATACTCAAATTGCCCAATTACTGTGTGGTCAAACTCTGATTTGTGTCACTTCGTTGTGAAAAGCTTGAATCTTATAATCGCATTACCTATAGTTTCCTCCTCGGTGGTCGCGTATCATGGTCACCATGGAATGGCGCGTAAAGAGTTCATAGGTAATGAGTAATCAAGCGGTTGAAGTTGAAATTTTAGGCAAACTCACACGAGTTAACTGCCCTGCAGGTCAAGAAGAATCATTGATTAATGCGGCTCAACACCTTGATGAAAAACTGAAAGAGTTAACCTCCCGAACCAAAGTCACCAATGAAGTTCAATTGCTGACGATTACCGCCTTAAACTTTTGCTATGAGCTTCAATCGGTAAACCGTGATGGCGAGCAAAAGCAACAAGATTTAAGTGACAGACTCAGTCTGCTCACAGCATCACTCGATGATGCATTAAGTAATGTAAAACGTTCGAGCGACTAAACTTACTTAACTACAAAATTTACCCTGGGGTGTGCGTCAGCTGGATTTAAGTCCCTGAGCCGATAAGCAATACATTAGGGTTAGTACTTGATGACTATTGAGCATGCTCGGCTCGTATCGAGAAGCCTACGGTCAACATTGCTGATCCGCCTTGAACCAGCTGGTTCAAGGGCCACAATCCTCAACGGCACTCTGGGGTATCCCTTTCAAGTGATTTAGAACTCGCCGCTTTTAACTAGAGGCCACTATGTCACTGACTCATCAATCAAGTTCCAATCAACCATCACAGCTCTCTCGCCAAGACTTTCGAAAACTGATCCGCAGCAAACGTAATAGCCTTTCAAAGCTTGACCAAAAAGCGGCATCACAGGCTTTGGTTGATCAGTTCAAGCAAACATCTGAAGCAAACGCCGAACACTTTGCGCTCTATTTGGCCGCTGACGGCGAGCTCGACACTCAACCTCTAATTGACTGGCTCTGGGCTAATGGCAAAAAGACCTACTTACCAGTGATTCATCCTTTCTCGAAAGGCCATCTGCTGTTTTTGGAATACACACCCAATACAGAAATGACCTACAACCGCTACAACATTCTCGAGCCACGTTTAAAGCAGACACTGATCTGTCCCGTTCAGCAATTGGATGTCATCTGCACACCTTTAGTAGGATTTGATTCCACCGGTCATCGGCTGGGGATGGGCGGCGGTTACTATGATCGCACCCTACAACCATGGTTTGAAAATAATCGCGGCCCTCAACCAATTGGCCTCGCCCATGATTGCCAATACATTGATAAACTGCCTATTGAATCATGGGATGTACCTTTACCTAAAATAGTGACCCCGAGCCAGATCTGGCAATGGGAATCTTGACCTAGAATCGCTATAATCGCGCGCTTATAGGACTTTGACTATTAATTAATCCGACAACTCACTCTGGAGATGGGCATGACTCAAGATGAAATGAAAAAAGCTGCTGGCTGGGCTGCATTAAAGTATGTAGAAAAAGGCAGCATCGTGGGCGTAGGTACGGGCTCAACAGTGAATCACTTCATCGATGCACTAGGATCAATCAAGGACGACATTAAAGGCGCGGTTTCTAGCTCTGTAGCATCAACAGAAAAACTACAAGGTCTTGGTATTCAAGTATTCGACTGTAATGAAGTTGAAAAGCTTGATGTATACGTTGATGGTGCAGACGAGATCAATGCAACTCGCGACATGATCAAAGGCGGCGGCGCTGCTCTGACTCGCGAAAAGATCGTTGCAGCAATCTCTAATAAGTTTGTTTGTATCGTGGATGGCTCTAAAGCTGTTGACGTACTAGGTAACTTCCCACTTCCAGTTGAAGTAATTCCGATGGCACGTGAACACGTTGCTCGTGAGTTAACAAAATTGGGCGGTAACCCTGTGTACCGTGAAGGAGTTGTAACCGATAACGGCTGCGACATTCTTGATGTTCACGGTCTAAAAATTACCGACGCCAAAGACCTCGAAGTTCGCATCAACGCTATTGTCGGTGTTGTAACAAACGGCCTATTTGCTGATCGCGGCGCTGACGTTGTGATCACTGGTACACCTGAAGGTGCAAAAATCGAAGAATAATCGAGTGAAAACTCGGGTTTCGATCAGAGTTTCTATTATTTTTTGTTATTTCATTACAAGCGGCGCTCTATAGCGCCGCTTTTTGTTAGCTTCTCATGAAAAATTATTGCTTATTCCGTAATTTTCTTACCCAAACTGTATTTTTTTTGTTAACTTAATGAGCAGAAGACGCACAGGGAAAACGTTTGCGTCCCCAAGAAGTGGCGAATATTTTATGTGTTAGAGCCCTTTTTTGCGATGTGCGCCAGTTAAGCCCCCTTTCCCCATTTAAAGGATTACGATAATGGCCAAAGTTTCACTGGAAAAAGACAAAATTAAAATCCTTCTGCTTGAAGGCTTACACCCTTCTTCAGTAGAGGTACTTCAAGCTGCGGGTTACACCAACATTGAATACCACAAAGGCTCTTTGCCAGAAGAAGAGCTATTGAAAGCTGTGAAGGACGCACACTTCATTGGTATTCGCTCCCGTACTAACCTTTCTCAAGAAGTGATCGACGCAGCCGAGAAGCTAGTTGCGATTGGTTGTTTCTGTATTGGTACAAACCAAGTAAACCTTGGCGCGGCAGCCGCTCGCGGTATCCCGGTATTTAACGCACCGTTCTCAAACACTCGAAGCGTTGCTGAGCTTGTACTTGGGCAAATTCTTCTACTTCTTCGCGGTATTCCAGAGAAGAACGCGCTTGCACACCGTGGTATCTGGAAGAAGAGCGCTGACAACTCTTACGAAGCGCGTGGTAAGCGTCTTGGTATCATTGGTTACGGCCACATCGGTACTCAGCTAGGCATTATTGCTGAAAACTTGGGTATGCGTGTTTACTTCTACGATATCGAGAATAAGCTATCGCTAGGTAATGCAACGCAAGTTCACACTATGAGTGAGCTGCTAAACAAGTGTGACGTTATCTCACTGCACGTTCCAGAAACACCAGAAACGAAAGACATGATGGGCGTTGAAGAGTTCGCTCGTATGAAGCCAGGTGCGATCTTCATTAACGCCGCTCGCGGTACGGTTGTTGATATTCCTGCACTTTGCGGTGCACTTGAGTCTGGTCACCTATCTGGCGCGGCTGTGGACGTATTCCCAGTTGAACCTAAGACCAACAAAGACCCGTTTGAATCTCCACTGATTCAGTTCGACAATGTCATCCTAACGCCTCACGTTGGTGGTTCAACGCAAGAAGCGCAAGAGAACATTGGTGTGGAAGTAGCAGGCAAGCTGGCGAAATACTCAGACAACGGTTCAACGCTTTCAAGTGTGAACTTCCCAGAGGTATCGCTGCCAGAGCACCGTGATTGCTCTCGCCTACTGCACATCCACAAGAACCGCCCAGGTATCCTGACGCAAATCAACACCATCTTTGCTGAAGAGAGCATCAACATCGCAGGTCAGTACCTACAAACGTCTTCTGACATGGGCTACGTAGTTATCGATGTGGAAGCTGGACGTTCAGAAGAAGCATTAGCGAAACTGAAGCAGATCGAAGGCACAATTCGCGCGCGTATCCTTCACTAATCCGTTGCCGCAACAAAACGTCAAAGCCCTGCAGAATTTGCAGGGCTTTTGTTTGTCTAAAGCTTTAGTCTACTACCTTACCTATAAAAAAGCGCAGCCTAAGGGCTGCGCTTTCACTATTCATTTAGAAATGATTATGCTGAAGGTAGTTATGCTTTTAGCACTCGCTCACCGCGAGCGATACCAACCACACCACTTCGAGCAACCTCAATAACATCGGTCACTTCAGACAAAGCCTGAATAAAAGCATCAAGCTTTTCGCTGGTACCTGCCATCTGCACGGTATATTGAGAGGCAGTCACATCGACGATCTGACCACGGAAGATATCAGCAGTGCGCTTCACTTCTGCTCGTGCAAAGCCGCTCGCTTTCACCTTCACCATCATCAGTTCACGCTCAATATGCTCAAGTTCAGAAACTTCTTGAACCTTGAGGACGTCGATCAGTTTGTGCAGCTGCTTTTGAATTTGCTCTAACTGCATCTCATCAGAGGTTGTCGTTAAGTTAAGACGCGATAGTGTTTCATCATCCGTTGGCGATACTGTTAATGATTCGATGTTGTAGCCACGTTGAGAAAACAGACCAACCACTCGTGATAATGCACCCGGTTGGTTTTCCATTAATATTGAAAGAATGTGTCTCATATTATGTTCTCTCCGTCTTGCTTAACCACATCTTGTCCATACCCTCGCCTTTGATTTGCATTGGGTATACGTGCTCAGTATCGTCCACGCTGATATCAACGAACACCAAACGATCTTTCATTGCCATTGCTTTCTCTAAGCCAGCCTCAAGTTCATCTGGCGACGAGATTCGCATACCAACGTGCCCGTAAGCTTCGGCAATAGCTGCAAAGTCTGGAACGGAGTCCATGTATGAGTTTGAATGACGGCCTTGATAAACGATGTCTTGCCACTGTTTTACCATGCCTAAGAAACGGTTGTTCAAGTTAATGATCTTAACCGGAATATTGTATTGAAGTGCGGTAGACAGCTCTTGGATATTCATTTGAATACTGCCATCACCAGTCACAACCACCACTTCTTCATCAGGCTTAGCAAATTTAACACCCATGCCAGCAGGCAGCCCAAAACCCATGGTGCCTAAGCCACCAGAGTTGATCCAACGGCGCGGTTTGTTGAATGGGTAGTAAAGTGCAGCAAACATTTGGTGCTGACCAACATCCGATGCAACATACGCATCACCATTAGTCACTTTATGTAGCGTCTCAATAACTTGCTGTGGCTTGATGCGTTCTGGCGACTTTTCGTATGCCAAGCAATTACGCTCTTTCCAAGTCTGGATCTCTTGCCACCAGCTGTCTAACGCCTCGCTATCGTTACTAGAACCTTGCTCTTCAAGCAATGTGAGCATGCTTTCAAGTACTTTTTCAGCCGAACCTACAATCGGTAAGTCCGCACGGACGTTCTTAGAGATTGATGAAGGGTCGATGTCGATGTGCATGATCTTCGCATCAGGACAGTATTTCTCTAGATTGTTGGTTGTACGGTCATCAAATCGCACCCCAACACCAAAAATCAAATCGGCTTTGTGCATCGCCATGTTGGCTTCATACAAGCCATGCATACCCAACATACCTAGCGCATTCTTATGCGTACCAGGGAAAGCACCTAGGCCCATTAATGTGCTCACCACGGGCAGGTTCAACGCTTCAGCTAGCTTAAGCAGTTGTTTGTCGGCACTAGAAATGATTGCGCCACCGCCAACGTAAAGAATCGGTTTTTTCGCTGCGAGCAATGTTTTGAGTGCTTTTTTAATTTGACCTTTATGACCTGAAACTGTTGGGTTGTATGAACGCATCTTAATGGTTTCAGGATATTGATAAGGCAGCTTAATCTGCGGGTTTAGCACATCTTTAGGAAGATCGATGACAACTGGCCCCGGGCGACCTGTTGTAGCGATGTAGAAAGCTTTTTTCACCACTTCCGGGATGTCTTCGGCTTTCTTCACTAAGAAACTGTGTTTTACGATTGGGCGAGATACACCCACGATGTCACACTCTTGGAAAGCATCGTTACCAATCAAGTTGTTTGGTACGTTGCCAGAAATGACGATCATAGGAATTGAATCCATGTACGCGGTAGCAATACCCGTCACGGTATTAGTTGCGCCAGGGCCAGAACAAACCAGAACCACGCCAGGGTTGCCAGTTGCACGAGTATAGCCGTCAGCCATATGGGTCGCTGCTTGTTCGTGACGAACAAGAACGTGCTTGATTTGATCGGTTTTCGCATGAAGTGCGTCATAGATATCCAGCACTGAACCGCCTGGATAACCAAAGATCTGCTCAACTCCCTCATTAATAAGAGATTGAACCACCATCTCTGCTCCAGATAACTGAATAGAATTCGCTTCGGAAGCTGTGGTGCTCTCAGATGACATTGCCATATTTTCTCCTTACCAGTGTTCAATTCAGCCTGTTAGGCGAATTGTTCTGGTTTTACATAGTCTAGGTCTTATTCGTAGCCTAATTGGATATTAATCCACTTTTTCAGCTATGCCCCAATCTTGTGATAACAAGAATACAGGTAACTCAACAACTGTAACGTTTTATTATCAAAGGGTCTAATGCAACTTTGATCCCAATATCCATAAAACTCCAAACTTTGACTAATATGCAATCATTCATGCCAATTTAAAGCCCCAAGATCGAACTACGTTAGGCTAATAATAAAAATAAAGAGAAATATTCTATAAACGTAAGGAACATCTGAACATTTCAATGAAATGATGCTGTTTACTATTCACACAGTTCAATAACCCTAGAAATAAAAAATCCCCACCGATTTCACTCAATCGCAGTGGGGGATTTTTAAACACTTTGAAAATTATCTTGGGCTAAATTACTTTGCCTGATGATTTTCTGTGTACATTTCTTCGATTTCGTCGTGATACTTATCGTTAATCACTTTTCGGCGCAATTTTTGTGTCGGTGTTAACTCACCATCATCCATAGAGAAAGCTTTAGGCAGAAGCTTAAAGCGTTTCACTTGCTCAAACTTCGCCAGTTCGTTCTGAAGCCCATTGACGCGCTTCTCGAACATCTCAACAATATCGTTGTTTTTGATCAGCTCAAGGCGGTCGTGGTACTTGATATTGAGCTCTTTCGCATACTCTTCCAGTGTATCAAAGCAAGGCACGATTAACGCGGATACAAATTTACGAGTATCTGCAATAACCGCAATCTGCTCGATATAGTGATCTTTACCGATTGTGCCTTCAATCATCTGCGGTGCAATGTACTTACCGCCCGATGTTTTCATTAGCTCTTTGATGCGATCAGTGATGAACACGTTTCCGTTCTCATCAATATGACCCGCATCGCCTGTTTTCAGGAAGCCATGTTCATCAAACGTTTTTGCTGTCTCTTCTGGTAGCTTGTAGTAACCACGCATCACCATAGGGCCACGAACTAAAATCTCGTTGTTCTCACCGATTTTAACTTGAGCACCCGGCATAGACATGCCAATCGAGTCAGGGTTGAAACATTTATCATCCCAACAAGAGACCGTTGCCGTGGTTTCCGTCATGCCATAACCCAGCTTGACGTTAATACCTAACGCATGGAAGAAGCGGCCAATGGTTTCATCTAACTTAGCGCCACCACATGGCATGAAATTAATACGACCACCGAGCAGTGCACGTAACTTAGAAAGCACAAGCTTATCTGCTAGCGCATGAGATTTCTTTAACATCAACGATGGTGTACGGCCTTCTTGATGACATACCGCCATCTTGGCGCCCATGTTCACCGCCCAAGTAAACAGCACTTTACGAATGAATGGCGCTTTAGACACTTTCTCGTGAATCGCTGAGAAGATCTTCTCGTAGAAACGCGGAACCGCACACATAACAGTAGGACGAACATCTCCTAGCGCGTCACGTACTTGCATGGTGTCTTGTAGGTAACAGTTGGTTGCGCCCTTATAAAGAACATAGAAGGTCCATGCGCGTTCGAACACATGTGACAGCGGTAAGAATGCCAGAGATACATCGTCTTGGCTTAGGCTTAATCTTTCATCATGGCCTTTTAGCTGCGCACCGATGTTGGCGTAGTCCAACATGACGCCTTTTGGTTGGCCTGTCGTGCCAGAGGTGTAAATCAAGGTAAGAAGATCATCAAGATTTGCAGCGTCTAGGCGAGTATCAAACTCCACCTGCTGCTCAGAGCCACCTAGAGCAATAAACTGTTTCCAGCTCATCGCAAAAGTATGATCGCCAAGATCCACGTCATCAGACATTGCCACAACAAGTTCTAGCTGCTCACACTCATCAAAGAGCGAAACCGCAGCATCAAACTGCTCTTGCTCCCCCACAAACAACACGCGAACGTCGGCGTTTTGAATCACGTACGACGATTGAGACGCCGTGTTGGTTGGGTAAATAGGGACAGTGACACAGCGAGTTTGCAGCGCGGCAAAGTCAGCCATGGTCCATTGCGGCATGTTGTTGGAATAGATACCAACTTTATCTTGTACTCTCAATCCTTGAGCCAATAGTGCAAAAGACAATGCGTCCACTTGCTCTCCAAACTGCTTCCAGCTGATGCCTTCCCATTTGGCACCCACTTTATGCTTAAGTGCAATGCGGTCAGCACCTTGAGCAATTTGGTCACGAATTCGTTTTACGATATGAAAATCTAAATTGGCCATCACTTCTTACCTTTGGCTTACACATGTAAGCTATTTTGAGCGCACAAGTGTACATTTAGGGCCGAAAAAGGCAACTGACGAACATCAAAGTTATCAACAAATCTGTCAATTTTGGCCATAAAAAAACCTTGCTCAGGGCTTATCCGAGCAAGGTTTCTTGTTACTAAATATGTCTGCTTAATTCAGGCAACAACTTCGCCGCAGATCATCATCAACTGGTCGCGTAGCCAGATGTGACCTTTGTCTTTTTCGCTCGACTCGTGCCAGCTTAGGTAGCCGCTGATGTTTGAATTAGCGAATGGGAACTCAATCACTTGCAGTTCATCTTTGTTGGCTGCGTTTTCAACCATCCAGCGAGGCGCAATAGTCACAAGCTCAGATTGACCCACAACGTACAGTACGTTACTTAGGCTTGTACCTTCATAGTAAGCTTGAACATCTAGCTCACGGTAAGCTTGCTCAGAAAAACTACGCTGACCGTGAATCTTAGAAAGCTTAGCGTGGCGCTCTAGTTCAAGATCAGAAGCCGTTACGCTGCCTTGGATGCGAGAGTGAGATTTCGCCGCAACAACAACAAGCTCATCTTGGAAGATCTCAGTGCTTGAGAAACCTTGCTCATCAAAACGTGCGTAGTCGATAACAAAGTCGATCTCTTGATAGCGCATGCGCTCAGCAAGACGACGATCGAACTCAGCGTCCAAATGAAGCTGTACGTTTGGCGCTTGCTCATGAACAGTAGACATGATCTTAGGTGCGAAACGCATATCGCATGGGCTGCAGATCGCTAGCTTAAACAAGCGAGTTGAAGTCTCAGGTGAGAAGATTGAGCTTGGCAGTTCATTGCGGATAAGTTGTAGCGCTTGACGTACAGGGCCGAACAGTTGGCGAGCACGTTGAGTAGGCTGAATACCACGACCTTGACGCATGAACAGTTCGTCGTTAAACATAACCTTAAGACGTGCAACCGCGTTACTTACTGCCGGCTGTGACATGCCAAGGTTATGAGCAGCACGAGTAATGTTCTGCTCTTGCATAACGGCGTCAAACACGGTCAATAGGTTTAGGTCTACACCACGTAATGTGCTCTCCATGCGGTAACTTGCAATCGCGCTCATTGCGTCTTTTTTATCGATCATTGCTTGGCCTCTTCGGTCGTCAATCGCTACTACTAGCAAAAATATTTTTTAAAGGGAGGATACGTAATAGAACAGCGTATTTTATATATTTGTCATCCGGATGATTGCCGGACGACTATTACTATTCACAAATCAATTAACGAACACCAAGAAGATTGATATTTAATCAGTATTTTTTACTTAGCCAGTCCACTTTACCCTTTTGAATCATATACCTAGATCATTTATAAAAAACTCTAAATTAGAACTTTTTTACCCCTTTTAGATCATACTCGTGTCGCAAAAATAAGAAAAAGCCGCCCAGCTGGTGCATTGAGCGGCTGAATAGCAAGCCAAACCAATATAATGACGACGTCAATATTAGTTAAACGTTTGCGGTATAACTTGGGAAATCGACACGATTCCATAGATCAAACGGCAACTTTTTCTGGCTCTCCCAACTGCGTTGGCATATCCATTCTGATATAGAATGTGCGACATTAGGGTAATGCACATGCTCTGCTGGTTGCTCATCAAGCCAATCTCTCAATGCTGCCGCATCTAAGAAATCCATCCCCTGAGCGAGCCCTAATGTTTCTAAGGTTGCAACATTAGTCAACTGCTCAAATTGACCTTTTAGCGGCTTCAATAGTAACTTCTTACCCAGAGACAGAGCTTCGGAAGGTAACTCAAACCCCCCATTTGCAATTACCCCACTACACGCATGTAGCTGCTTTTTGAAACTGTCATAGCACAGTGTCGGTGCTCAACATTCCCTCTTACCGCCACTTCGCTGTTATCGGGGTGGTAGCTAACGAACTTTTGCTGATTGAACCTTAGCAGCAAAGCTTCCACATCTTGATTGTCTTCAAATGGAAGATAGACAAGTACAGACTCATCATTGGTCGATGGGTCATTAGATAAATCGATAATGGGTGGCAAGATTGGCTGATTGAAGTGATGCCAGTGAAGTCCAATGGTATGAGTAGCAGGAGCTAAGTTCTTAATGACCTTTCTATCTAGCCAACTAACGCCTTTGGTTGGTACATCATAAAGAAAGGCATTCTGATGGCTAATGCCTATACAGGTTTTGTTTTGCAGTTTGGCAGCCCAAGCCGAAATTGGCTCAAAATCGGTGATCACCAAATCGTAATTAGAGAGGTCAAGCTGCTTAATATCCTTGCGCAGCTGGCCTATATCCATTTGTATCAATGTTTTTAGATAACTGACTTTCCCACGACAGGTCGCAAAACTTAAGCCACGTTTAACTTGGTAATGGCCAAAGCTCTCCATGGAAAAGTAGCCGTCTCGCTCTCTACCAGAGAATAAGAAATCAACCTCTAACCCTCGCTCCTTTAAAGCTCGACCGAGCACTCGAGAGCGAGCAATATGCCCATTTCCTGTGCCTTGCACACCATATAAAATTTTCATACCAACGCCTTAACAAACTGAATAGAGGCATAGCCTGTTGAGAAACCAAGTAACGCACCAATCAGAACATCACTTAAGAAATGGACACCGAGTAGAATTCGGGAGAGGCCAATCAGTGATGCCCAGATTAATGTGAACATCAATAGATCGGGGTAGTAGTATGAAATGACCGTCATCATCAAGAATGCCGCCGCAGTGTGTCCTGAAGGCAGGCTGTAACGATCAGAAGGCGTTATGTGTGAGATGAAAAACTGGCAGAGTTCACTTGGCCTTCTACGACGAAAGCTATTCTTGACCACCCAATAAATAGGCAACTCAATGGCAAACGCAAGAAGACCACTAAGAAGTAGCAACTTACCGATATCCCCACCTTTCAAATAGCACAAGAAACCAATCAATAGGTAAGTGAGCCCATCACCCGTTTGAGAGACAGTTTTACTGACCCTGGCGACTTGACGATTAAACTTATGCTGTAAACAAAATTGAGAGAAGGCAAAGTCTAACTTCACGATAGATTCAACAGAACGCATCCTACACTCCAACTACCTTGGGTATCTCTTATCAAAGTAGTAGGTGTGCATGACAGAATCGTGAAGTTAAATTGGCGGTATGATGAAAAATAGAAAGGCCCAACAGGGCCTTTAAAATATAAGTTGTGTTTCAGCTAGATAGCTTCATGCTTTTTCACTAAACCAAAGTCTGCCAATACAGAATAAGCCGCCGGAATCATGAAAAGCACCAGCAACGTTGAAGCGAAAATACCAAACACAATCGATATCACTAATGGCTGAATTACCTGAGCCTGCAAGCTGGTTTCAGTGAGCAGAGGCAAAAGGCCGGCCGCAGTCGTCATCGAAGTAATGAACACCGCTCTAAATCGCTCGCGGCTCGCTTTGACCACAGAATCATGAACCGAATCCCTTCATCTACATGATGCCTTATGTATTGCACCAACAGAATAGAGTCATTCACCACAATGCCCGCCAAGGAGACAAACCCCATTAGACTCGGCATACTCAGCGAGTGCCCAAGCAGGATATGCCCCCACACGACACCAATGAACGCTAACGGGATCGCTAGCATAACGACCAGTGGTTCTAAATAGCTGCGGAATTGGTAGCTCAATATGGCAAACACGCCAAACAAGCCGAGTAAGAACCCTTTCCCCATAGAGGCGCCAGTCTTGGCTGCATCTTTGGCTTCACCTTCAAAGTCGAATCTCAAACCAGGGTACTTGCTTGCTAGTTTAGGCGCTTCTTCTCGCTGAAACTGAGAAATAACCGCCGACGAGCTCACTTTGCTGTTATCGGTATCTCCAAAAACACTAACGGTTCTTAAACCATCAACACGTTGAATACGAACATAATTTCGCTGGAAGTCTAAGGTCGCGAGTGTTGCCAATGGAATTTGACTACCGTCGCTCAGAATAATTGGGAAGTTCGCCAATTGCCCTAAGTCACCCGCTTGCTCTTTATTCAAACGCACTTCTATAGAGATATTCTCGACACCAACTTGAATCTCATCCGCCGTTTGCCCGAAAAACGCAGCGCGCAATTGAGCCGCAATGACTTGCCCATTCACACCATAGCTTTCCGCACCAGGACGTAACTTAACCAACACTTCCTCTTTACCCATTCGCATGTCATCAAGAATGCCATGTACACCATCAAACTGATTTAAGTAGCTTTGAATGTCTATTGACGCTGCTTTCAGCTCGTCCAAATCATCGTGTTTAATTCGAATCTCAATCGCACGTCCACCGGGCCCCATGGTGGGCTGCTTGTATACAAGAGAAATAGGATCGGCAAGCTCACCTACATCGTCGCGCCACGCCGCAATGAAATCATCAATTAAGGTATTGCGTGATTCTGCCCCTAATAGATCTAAGCGAACCGTCGCTATATGTGGCCCAGATTCATTGGCATCGGCATTCACATTGAACTGGCTGGTAATATGCTTCACTAACGGCACGCCATTTTCGACTTCTTGTGTCCACTTTTCATCGAGACGTTGCGCCGACTCCACTAACCTATCAACCACGCGCTCTGTCTGAGACAGTGACGACCCCGGCGGCAAAATCACGCGAACTTCTGCAATGTCACCGTCAAGTTCGGGAAATGGCTGAAATTTTAGTACTCCACCTGCAATCATAGCGACCGAAATGAGCAGCAGCGCAATCACACTGCCCAAGAAAGCGTATCGGTAAGTGACAACCTTCTCTACGCTCGCCACTAACGTGGTATTACGAAAGTGCTCAAACCTATCAAGTAGTACTTTTTTGAATCGCAGCGGCTCACGCTCTTTCGACTGCTTATGTAGAGAGTGGGAAAGGTGATTAGGAAGAATCAAAAACGCTTCTACCAGACTGATGGTTAATACCAGAATCAAGACTTGTGGCACCGCTTTTAATACTGCGCCCATTTCGCCGTCTAAGAACAGCAAGCTACCAAAAATACACACAGTTGTGAGAAAGGAGGACAATACGCCGGGCAATACCTTTTTAACCCCATTCACCACCGCATCATCAACCTTCTGCCCCCTCTCTAAATGGGCAGCAATCGATTCGGCGATCACTATGGCGTCATCCATCATGATACCAATCGCCATGAGTAGACCCACCAGCGACATAATGTTGATTGAAAGGCCGAGGTTGGCCATCAAGAATAGACCGCCTAAAAAGGCAACGGGTAAGCCTGCCGCAACCCAGAAAGAGTAGCGCAAGCTAAAGAATAACCACATGGTCGCAAACACGAGAACGATCCCTTGCCAGCCATTGCGCACCATCATGGTCAAACGATCCCAAAGTACCGATGAGAGATCGTTGGTCATTTCAAGAGTAACACCATCTGGCGCGATCAACCTTTGATCATCAACGAACTGTTCTACTCGCTCTTTAATCCTTAATGCATCGTCTTCTTTATTCTTACTCACTTTGAGCAGTGCCGAAGGGTGTCCATCAAACAAAACTTTTTGTTCATCAAGCTCAAAACGATCGGTAATGGTAGCAATGTCTTTGAGGCGAATTACCGCACCATTGGGGGATGAGCCCACAACCAAAGATTCAAGCTCATAGGGAGTAATGCGTCGTTCATCAAATCGAATCAGAAAGTGTTTATCCGGCGTTTCTACATTGCCACTTGGCAATTTAATGTTCTGATTGCCTATTTGATTGGCAATATCGTTAATGCTAACACCTAACTGGCGCATTGCTTGAATATCAACTTCAACCCGAAATTGATGATCGGAAAACCCACTGACTTCAACTAAAGAAACATCATAATCCAGCTTAAGGGTACGCTTTAGTTGTTCGGCATAGGCTTTGAGTTCAGGCCAAGTAGTATCAGCCATGATGGCGACGTCAACAACCGGCTCATTCCAGTCCATCTCTTGAACAACGGGGGATTCGATTTCAGCAGGAAAGTCGTTGATCGAATTGATCTGTGTTTGAACATCCACCAGCATTCGGCCGATGTCAGCCTTCTCATTGAGCTTTAGGATCAATCGAGCTGATCCTTCTATCGCCTCACAGCGCACCTCTTCGATGTTCGATAGGCCATCTACCGCATCTTCCATTCGTACACACAAACTCTCTTCTACTTCAGAAGGCGATGCGCCAGGGTAAACAATGCCCGCCATAATGTAGGGAGGATCAAACTCTGGGAATGTCTCGCGTTTAATGCCAGAAAGTGAAGACAAACCCAAAATCAGCAGCGCTAACATTAGCAAGTTCGCTGCGGTTGGGTGCCTTGCAAAGAAACGAATCATAATGATGCCTCCTGTGTACCATCAGTCACTTCTTCGCTAGACCCCTCTTCTCTTAACAACATACCGTCTATGGCTGGCAGAAGATCATTAAGAATGAGCTTTTGTCCTTGCTCTAAATCACCATCAATCACAACGAGGTTATCCCTACGATAAAGCACAGTAATAGGCACAATCGACAGTCGACTTTCTTCATTCAATAAGTAAATTTTGTCACCGTGCACAGCGCGCTCTGGAACAACCCAGCTTGGATTAGCTTGCCCCTCTACTTCAGCGCTGACAAACATTCCATTCACTAAAGGTGGCGCAGTTTGAGGGCTGAGTGCTTTATAGCTTTGTTCAATCTCTAGAATCACACCCGCTGTTGCTTGCGCTTCATCTACGGTCTCACTGATGCGCGCCACTTCGGCAGGCCAATCCGCTTTTAGACTGCCACTTTGCAAGTAAATACGCGCAGACACCTGAGACATATCTGGTTTTGGCAGGCCGTTTTCATCGCGGGTAAACGCACTCAAGCTAGAAGCTAAAGTCTGCATATCGTGAATCGATAGCTGAGCGTCCACTTCCATTACATCAATGCCATGAGCCACAACCATCTCTTGCTGCATGTTGACAACTTGATCTTGCTCGATGTTCACTTCCGCTATACGCAGATCTTCTGGCAAGGTTACGATGGTTTTCTCAAGTGAACGCAGTGCCTCTTGGACTTTGGCAAGGTTCACTTTCACCATCGCCTCTGCCACGCGTTTTTTCGTCCGGCAAAAGCGCAAGCTGGTTTTGAATATCTTGAACGAGTTTCTTCTGAGTTAAAGCACTTCGCTGCTGCTGATCAACATCCGATTGTGAGGTTAAACCCTTCTTTCTAAGGTTTTGTTTACGGTCTAACTCTTTGTTGGCAATCTCTAACTGATTCTTTTCAATCGCTAAGGTCTGATTTAAATTCTGCTCTTGTTGTGACAATTTAGCTAAAGACGTTTGACTCGATTTCAAATCGGCCTGAGCTTGGGTCAACTTAAGCTCATAATCGAGCGGATCAATGCGTAAGATTTCCGTGCCCGCCACCAACACTTGGCCTTTTTCCAATCTAGGATGTCGGAAAACAACCTTACCCGTCACTTCAGCTATCGCTTTCCATTCAACTTTTGGTGTCACTTTGCCAAACCCTATAGCTAATGGTGCCATCGCTCTGAGTTCTAGTGGAACTGTCTCGACAAGACGCGCTCTATCACCAGCGGGCTTAACTGGTAGCTGAGGCTTGGCGTTAATAGCAATGATTAAAATAATTACCCCAACGGCAATAGCCGGAAAGAACAGGAGTTTACGATTCATTTTCATTTTGGCGTCCTTGCTGGGTTGCAGGTTCTTGCAACATGCCTGAGGTCATAAGTTTAATGTTGTGTTCAATTAATTGATTAAGAAAAGCTTCATTGATTTGAATATCGTGTTTGGCTAATAGCGATGAAGGTGCAATAAAGGGGAACACCATCAAACTAAGAAAAGAGAACTTGCAAAGCTTAGGTTCAAAGCCCGGTTTAAGCACACTATCCGCACTGATTCGACTGATTATGGCTTCTTGCATTGGCCGACTGACATCTTCTAACGCTTTCTCAACTAACTGCCTTTGAGGTTGGCTCTCAGGCATGCTCATTACCTGGCCACTAGCCGAGGAAATTGCGGCGACTTACTCATCTCTTGGTAATATGTTCGCATCAAATCGACAAGGTTTTTATGCGTGACGTCTTTGAATAAACGCTGAACTTGCAGCTTCATCGGTGCAATGGTTTCACGCACCATGGTTTCAAACAGCCCTTCTTTGCTGCCAAAGTAATAACGTATCATCGCCACATTAACGCCCGCTTCCTGTGCAATCTTTCGAGTAGACACTTTCTCGTAGCTTTGAGAGATAAAAAGCCCACGTGCAGCACTGACTAACAACTGCCGAGCATCGGTATGCTCCGTTGGCCGCCCTACTCTCCGCGATTCTTGCCCCATGTTAACCATACTCATTTCAGCAATAATTAAACGATTGATTAATTATAGGACAGACTATTTTCTATCCACAGAACTTTTATTAATCACTATTTAATCATTTGATTAATTTATTGTCGGACCGCAAGATTCCTGCCTAACTGATCCGATATGAATAAAAATACGACGAAAGGGTTGACCTCACAGGCTGAGTGCGGTACTAATTTGTTAACTTAATTTTGTGGATTATTTAACGCCCTAAAAGGAACCGTTAACAATGATGAACCGTTTTTTCTATCCTGCTGAGCCTCCTCCTTATCGTGACATAATCGCGCGGGTTGGCTGTGGAAGAAAAATGAACCACATAAGAATTTAAAAAGCCCGCACCAAAATGCGGGCTTTTTTCATATCTCTCTTTTGAAAAGAAACTGGAAGCAAACGATTAACAATCGGTAAAAAGGAAGCAAACATGAACGATCAGGTGATTATATTCGACACCACATTACGTGATGGCGAACAAGCGTTGTCAGCAAGTTTGACGGTTAAAGAGAAACTGCAAATTGCCTACGCACTAGAGCGCCTCGGTGTAGACGTGATCGAAGCTGGTTTTCCTGTTTCTTCTCCAGGTGATTTTGAATCGGTCCAAACCATTGCGCGCAACATCAAGAACAGCCGTGTATGTGGTTTGTCTCGCGCTGTTGCTAAAGATATTGATGCAGCTGCAGAAGCACTAAAAGTGGCAGATGCATTTCGTATTCATACTTTTATCTCAACTTCAACCGTTCACGTTCAAGACAAATTGCGCCGCAGCTACGACGATGTGGTAGAGATGGGTGTACAAGCGGTTAAACGTGCGCGTAACTACACAGATGACGTTGAGTTTTCTTGTGAAGATGCAGGCCGTACACCGATCGACAACTTGTGTCGTATGGTCGAAGCAGCGATTGATGCGGGTGCTAACACCATCAACATTCCAGACACCGTAGGCTACACAGTTCCCAATGAGTTTGGCGGCATCATCCAAACGCTATTCAACCGCGTACCAAACATAGACAAAGCGATCATCTCAGTTCACTGTCACGATGACTTAGGTATGTCTGTCGCTAACTCAATTGCTGCGGTTCAAGCCGGTGCACGTCAGGTAGAAGGTACTATTAACGGTATCGGTGAGCGTGCAGGTAACTGTTCTCTTGAAGAGATCGCCATGATCATCAAAACGCGCCAAGAGTTTTTGGGCGTGAACACAGGTCTTAAGTACGACGAAATTCACCGTACCAGTAAGCTAGTCAGCCAGCTTTGCAACATGCCAATTCAAGACAACAAAGCGATTGTGGGTGCGAATGCGTTCAGTCACTCATCAGGCATCCACCAAGATGGCATGTTGAAGAACAAGAACACCTACGAAATCATGACTCCTGAGTCTATCGGTCTTAAAAACCAAGCGCTTAACCTCACTAGCCGCAGTGGCCGTGCTGCAGTGAAGAGCCACATGGACACAATGGGCTATAAAGAAGGCGATGAGTACAACCTAGACGCACTATACGAAGATTTCTTGAAATTGGCAGACCGTAAAGGCCAAGTATTCGATTACGATTTGGAAGCGTTAATGCACTTCTCAAACCTACGAGAAGAAGATGATTTCTACAAATTGAACTACCTAAGCGTGCAATCAGGCAGTGTGATGGCGACAACCAGTATAAAGCTACAGTGTGGCGATGAAGAGACAAGTGAAGCGGCTGTGGGTAATGGTCCTGTTGATGCACTTTATCAGTGTATCTATCGTGTCACTGGTTATGATATTGTTCTAGACAAGTTTGATTTAACGGCTAAAGGTGAAGGCGAAGATGGCTTAGGCCAAGCTGACATCATTGCGAACTACAAAGGCAGAAAGTACCACGGTACAGGCGTCTCAACTGACATCGTTGAAGCATCTGGCCAAGCGCTACTTCATGTTATTAACAGCATTCATCGTGCTGATAAGATCGCTGAAATTAAGCAAAAGAAAGTCGAAACAGTTTAAACCTCTTCTGGAGAGTCAAGAACTGCTGACAGGGAATAACTCTCCAAAGAGAGCAAAAATAAAAGTATAAAGGATTAACATGACAGACAAATCATTCAAAATCGCCATTCTTCCTGGCGATGGTATTGGCCCAGAAGTAATGCAACAAGCACACAAAGTGCTAGATGCTATCGAGAAAAAACATGGTGTTCAGTTCGAACGTGAAGAACATGATGTCGGCGGTATTGCAATTGATAACCATGGTTGCCCACTTCCAGAATCAACAGTGAAAGCGTGTGAAGAGTCAGACGCTGTGCTATTCGGTTCAGTAGGCGGCCCTAAGTGGGAGCACCTTCCACCGAATGATCAGCCAGAGCGTGGCGCACTACTTCCACTCCGTAAACACTTCCAACTTTTCTGTAACCTTCGCCCAGCGCAGATCCACAAAGGTTTAGAAGCTTTCTCTCCACTTCGTGCAGACATTTCTGGAAACGGCTTCGACATCGTTGTGGTTCGTGAGCTGACTGGTGGTATCTACTTCGGCCAACCAAAAGGTCGTGAAGGTGAAGGTCCAAACGAGAAAGCTTTCGATACTGAAGTTTACCATCGCTACGAAATTGAGCGCATTGCAAAGATCGCGTTTGAATCAGCTCGCCTACGTGACAAGAAAGTTTGCTCAATCGACAAAGCAAACGTACTACAAAGCTCTATCCTGTGGCGTGAAGTGGTTGAAGAGATCGCAAAAGATTACCCAGATGTTGAGCTTTCACACATGTACATCGACAACGCGACGATGCAGCTGATCAAAGATCCTGCCCAGTTCGACGTAATGCTATGTTCAAACATCTTCGGCGACATCATCTCAGATGAGTGCGCAATGATCACTGGCTCTATGGGGATGCTTCCTTCAGCATCACTAAACGAAAGTAAGTTTGGTCTATACGAACCTGCAGGCGGCAGTGCGCCAGACATCGCAGGTAAAAACATTGCCAACCCTGTTGCTCAAATCTTATCTGCAGCGCTAATGCTACGTTACAGCCTTGGCCAAGACGCTGCAGCACAAGACATCGAGAGCGCGGTTTCTAAAGCGCTTTCTGCAGGTGAACTAACTGGCGACTTAGCCGGTGATAAGCCAGCGCTATCGACATCAGAGATGGGCGATAAAATCGCTGAGTACATCTTAAACTCGTAATTACGAAATACACAAACACAACTGATAAAAGTCGTCATTAAAAACACAAATCCAATGGCAGAGGTACTTCCTCTAAGTCATTGGTGCTACAGCAAGGCAGCGAGAACATTTAGCCCTATGAGTTTAGTTTTGCTAAATGATTAGGGTAAATGAGCGAAGCTAACACCGCTGTGGTGACAAGGACGACGAGGAAGAGCAATGGGCAAAACACTATATGAAAAGGTCTACGACGCGCATGTTGCCGTAGCCGCTGAGGGCGAAAACCCGATTCTTTACATTGACCGCCATTTGGTTCACGAAGTAACGTCACCTCAAGCTTTTGATGGACTACGTGAAAAAGGTCGTAAGGTTCGCCAAGTAGGCAAAACGTTCGCAACGATGGACCACAACGTTTCAACGCAGACCAAAGATATTAACGCTTCAGGCGAGATGGCACGTATCCAGATGGAGACGCTATCTAAGAACTGTGAAGAATTCGGCGTTACACTTTATGACATCAACCACAAGTATCAAGGTATCGTCCACGTTATGGGGCCAGAGCTAGGTATCACTCTACCAGGCATGACCATTGTTTGTGGTGATTCACACACAGCAACACACGGTGCATTCGGCTCGCTAGCATTTGGTATCGGTACTTCTGAAGTTGAACACGTTCTAGCGACACAAACGCTAAAACAAGCACGTGCTAAAACGATGAAAATTGAAGTAAAAGGCAAGGTCGCACCGGGCATTACGGCAAAAGATATCGTGCTAGCAATCATCGGCGAGACTACTGCCGCTGGCGGTACAGGCTACGTCGTTGAGTTCTGTGGTGAAGCCATTACTGATCTTACGATGGAAGGTCGTATGACGGTATGTAATATGGCCATCGAACTGGGCGCAAAAGCAGGTCTAATTGCACCAGACGAAACCACTTTTGAATATATCAAAGGCCGTAAATTCTCTCCAACTGGTGATGATTTAGATGCAGCTATTGAGTATTGGTCATCTCTAAAAACCGATGATGATGCTGAGTTTGATGCCGTTGTTACGCTAAACGCTGCAGACATCAAACCTCAGGTTACTTGGGGTACTAACCCAGGCCAGGTAATCGCTGTCGATCAACCAATCCCAGCACCAGAAAGCTTTGCTGACCCCGTTGAAAAAGCATCGGCTGAAAAAGCACTAGCTTATATGGGACTTGAAGCTGGCAAAGCACTATCTGACTACAAGGTAGATAAGGTATTTGTTGGTTCTTGTACTAACTCTCGTATCGAAGATATGCGTGCAGCAGCTGAAATAGCGAAGGGCCGTAAGGTTGCCGACAACGTGCAAGCGCTTATCGTGCCGGGCTCAGAGCAGGTAAAAGCACAAGCAGAAGCCGAAGGTCTAGATACTATCTTTAAAGACGCTGGCTTTGAGTGGCGCCTACCGGGTTGTTCTATGTGTCTAGCAATGAACAATGACCGCTTAGGTCCACACGAGCGTTGTGCATCTACCTCAAACCGGAACTTTGAGGGTCGTCAAGGCCGTGATGGTCGTACCCACTTAGTGAGTCCAGCAATGGCAGCGGCTGCAGCGATTGCGGGTCACTTTGTTGATATTCGTGAATTATAAGGAGAATAGTCATGTCAGGTTTTAAGCAACACACAGGCTTGGTTGTTCCTCTAGATGCAGCGAACGTCGATACCGATGCAATCATCCCTAAGCAGTTCCTTCAAAAGGTTTCTCGCCTAGGTTTTGGTAAGCACCTATTCCACGATTGGCGCTTCCTAGATGACGCTGGAGAACAACCAAACCCAGAGTTTGTAATGAACGCTCCTCGTTACCAAGGCGCTTCAATCCTACTTGCTCGTGAAAACTTTGGCTGTGGTTCATCTCGAGAACACGCACCTTGGGCGTTGGCAGATTACGGTATCCAGGCGATGATCGCGCCTAGCTTTGCAGATATCTTCTACGGTAACTCAATCAACAACCAAATGGTTCCAGTTCGTCTTACAGAGCAAGAAGTGGATGAGATCTTCCAATTCGTAGAAGCGAAAGAAGGTGCACAGGTTGAAGTAGATCTAGAGGCGAATGTTGTTCGCGCTAATGGGAAAGAGTACTCATTCGAAATTGATGAGTTCCGTCGTCACTGTCTACTTAACGGTCTAGATAATATCGGCCTAACTCTTCAACACGAAGATAAGATTGCTGCATACGAAGAGAAAATTCCGGCATTCTTAAAGTAAGCTGAGAAACATTTTCCAATGTTCAATGACTAAAAGGTTGGCAATTGCCAACCTTTTTTATTTGCGCCAACTTAATTTGAAATGAAGAGATACATTAAGCGGTCTGATTGTATATGTTGTTTAAACTAACTCGTAACCCTATGAAAGTATTAATCACTCTATTTCTCACTTTGCTGTCGTTCCAAACCTTTTCAGCGCCCAAATCCGATCTTTGGCCTTATTGGAATGCCAGTAATGAAAGTAATTCAGAAACCTTAGACCACACACCTTGGCAGCAGATACTCGATGCCTACTTGGTAAAGGAAGGCGAGAACACTCTATTTCGCTACGCTACTGTTTCAAATAGCGATAAAGAGTTACTTAAGAATTACTTGAACAGCATGTCCAATGTCGACCCATTGCAACTCAACAGAGCCGAACAATACGCATATTGGGTTAACCTCTACAATGCAATCACCGTTGAGCTGATTCTAGAGGCCTATCCAGTCAAATCGATTACCAAATTAGGTGGCCTGTTTAGCTTCGGCCCTTGGGGTAATGAAGTCATAAAGGTAAATGGTAAAGATCTCACCCTAAATGATATAGAACATAGGATTTTACGCCCTATATGGAATGACCCAAGAACTCACTATGCTGTCAACTGTGCAAGCCTTGGCTGTCCTAACCTTCAGTTACAAGCATTCACCGCAGGAAACACTGAGCAATTATTAGAGTCTGCAGCTAAAGAGTTTATTAACAGTGAAAAAGGGGTATCTGTGACTAATAGTCGAACGCAGCTATCTTCGATTTACGAATGGTTTGCTGAAGATTTCGGTTCTCAAGAGGAATTAGTCGCACACTTAGCTTCGTACAAGCCAGAATTAACCAACCTTGGCGAGAGTAAATTCAGGTACGAGTATGATTGGTCACTTAACGAAGCGAAATAACGATTAGCGTATTTCTCAAATAGTTCTCATGCCGAAAGACCCTAAAATGCCCAGCCTTTAGATACGAGAAAGCCCCGATCTAATGGTCAGGGCTTTGAAATATAGCCTGGCGATGTCCTATTCTCACATGGGCGGTGCGACGATTCGCAA
>JYJN01000106.1 GCA_003263845.1 Vibrio aestivus
GGCGATGTCCTACTCTCACATGGGCGGTGCGACGATTCGCAAGCACATACTACCTTTCCAAACCCAGCCTTAAATACGAGAAAGCCCCGACCTAATGGTCGGGGCTTTGAAATATAACCTGGCGATGTCCTACTCTCACATGGGGAAGCCCCACACTACCATCGGCGCTATTGCGTTTCACTTCTGAGTTCGGCATGGAATCAGGTGGGTCCACAATGCTATGGTCGCCAAGAAAAACCTTTATATTAAGTGGTGCTAGTACCCAGATTTGAACTGGGGACCTCACCCTTACCAAGGGTGCGCTCTACCAACTGAGCTATACCAGCACAATAAATCTTTTATGCTTGGGATTAAAAAAGCCCGTTCTTTCAAACGGGCTCTTTTTTACCTTTTTGTCTTCACTTTTTAAAAAAGTGAAAATAAATTGGAAGCCT
>JYJN01000107.1 GCA_003263845.1 Vibrio aestivus
GGCATTACGCATAGGGCGTGCCTTTCAAATTAAGAGATGGAGTTAAAGCAACTCTGACACAACATCCGCAAGCTGATGGAAGGTTTCTGTACGCGATGAACTCGGGCGCCATACTAGACCGATATCACGATGCGCTTGCTGACCTGGAGGATCGATAACAACAAGGTTTTGGTTTTCTAATAAGCCATGCTCAATCGCCATCTGCGGAATAAAGGTAGTACCGAGTCCGTTTGCCACCATTTGAACGAGCGTATGTAAGCTAGTCGCACTGAATGGGTTGATCTTCTCTTTGGCCGTCAGTTTACAAGCCGATACCGCGTGCTCGGTTAAACAGTGTTCTTTTTCTAACAAGAAAACCGACTCATTAGGAAGATCGTCATACTTAATTGGGACAGGGATACCATCGGCTTGATTACGACTGATCACCATTCTAAATGGGTCCTGACCAACCACTTTGCTTTGCATGCCGTCAATCTCAACAGGAAGTGCCAAGATCAGCACATCCAGCTCACCATGACGCAATGCAGTCAGCAAATTACTGGTGGTATCTTCTCTTAACAACAGAGTTAAGTTGGGGTAGCGTGCATTCACTTCTTGCACTAAATCGCAAAGAAGGAAAGGTGCGATGGTAGGAATACAGCCAATGCGTAACTGCCCCTGCATCACTTGGCCTTGGCAAAGTGATCCTAGCTCAACCAAGTCTTGCCCTTTGGCAAGTAACTCCCTGCCCTGCTGCACGACCATTTCCCCTGCTTGAGTGAAAACAAGCGGGCTTTTTTTATCTTTCTTCTCGTAAAGCGGGCATCCGATTAACTCTTCTAGGTTCTGAATGCCTTTACTTAAAGTTGATTGACTGACAAAGCAACGCTCGGCGGCATCACTAAAGTGGCGGGTTTCATGCAAAGTGACGAGGTAGTGTAACTGTTTAAGACTAGGCCATTTATTCATAATTCTGTAATCAATCTATGTCGTATTATTGAACAGTCCAATAGACACAAGGTTATCGCTTTTTTCGATTAACTTAATCTATTTAATTCGCTTTTTTCTATAGTAACTTTTGTTCTATAGTTTGTCCCGTAGAAACGAAAGCCCAAACACAGATGTTTGGACATTTAATTTTTTAGGAGATTCCAAAATGGTACTAGTAGGTCGTCAAGCCCCTGACTTTACAGCTGCAGCAGTTCTAGGTAACGGTGAAATCGTAGATAACTTCAACTTTGCTGAGTTTACTAAAGGTAAAAAAGCAGTTGTTTTCTTCTACCCACTAGACTTCACTTTTTGTTTGCCCATCTGAGCTAATCGCATTCGACAACCGTCTAGCTGATTTCCAAGCTAAAGGCGCTGAAGTAATCGGTATCTCAATCGATTCTCAATTCTCTCACAACGCATGGCGTAACACTGCTGTTGAAGACGGCGGTATTGGTCAAGTTAAGTACCCTCTAGTTGCTGACGTTAAGCACGAAATCTGTCAAGCATACGACGTTGAGCACCCAGAAGCAGGCGTTGCTTTCCGTGGTTCTTTCCTAATCGACGAAGAAGGTGTTGTACGTCACCAAGTAGTTAACGACCTACCACTAGGCCGTAACATCGACGAAATGCTTCGCATGGTTGACGCTCTAAACTTCCACCAGAAGAACGGTGAAGTTTGTCCAGCACAGTGGGAAGAAGGTAAAGCAGGTATGGACGCATCTCCAAAAGGTGTTGCAGCGTTCCTATCTGAGCACGCAGACGACCTAAGCAAGTAATTAGGTTTTCTCTCCTCGACACACCGAGGAAACACCCGCCGCTCAAACGGGTGATATGGTTGGACTCTCTCAAAGAAGAGAACATAAAGCATAAGCTACAGCGCAAAGCGCACGCCAATCAGTAAAAGTAAAGTCCTAATAAAAAGCCCGAAGCATCGCTTCGGGCTTTTTTCTTAATAGACAAACATATCCCTAAAGAGACAAAACATATCAGTTTACAGACTTTATCGTGAATCGCCCTTTAAAGTCTTAGAGCGTCTCTTTATGATGACTATCAACAAATTTTAGCAACCTAGACTTTCGCAACCACTGATGCGTTCCCCTGTCAGTTATAAGTTGCGCCTTTATTTATAGATGGAGATTTAATATGGCTTCTTTTGCTCTAGCCTTTGGTACGGCAACCAAAAACCGTGACGGAAAAATCATCGAAGCATTTTTCCCTAACCCAGTTCTAAACCCAAGTGATGAACTTGTTGGTGCGCTCAAAGCAGTAAGCGGCTACGAGCAAGGTAACCAAGCGATCGAAATCTCTGCAGCACAAAGCGCAGAACTTGCTAGCGCATTTGAAGCAAACGGTGATGCAGCAAAACGCGTCGTTCGCAGCGAAAAGCGGCTGAATCTGCACAACCACTTGTGCTTGTTTTGCTAGCGACTGACGAGAAACCAGCGTCTGTTGCTGAAGGTTTCCTTAAGCTACAACTTATCTCTAACCGTCTAGTTCAACCACACGGTACGGTTCTAGACGGCATCTTCGGTCTACTGCACAACATCGCATGGACGAACGAAGGCCCTATCGACCTTCCTGAACTGCTGACCGCCAAATAGAAGCTCGCCTAGCAGGCCGTGCTCTTTCTGTCGATTGTGTCGACAAGTTCCCTAAAATGGTTGATTACGTTGTTCCTGCTGGTGTTCGTATCGCTGACACTTCACGTGTTCGTCTTGGTGCACACGTTGGCGAAGGCACAACAGTGATGCATGAAGGCTTCATCAACTTCAATGCAGGCACAACTGGCGTAAGCATGGTTGAAGGCCGTATCTCTGCAGGCGTTGTTGTGGGTAATGGCTCAGACATCGGTGGTGGTGCTTCTATCATGGGTACACTGTCTGGTGGCGGTACGGTTGTGGTTTCTATCGGTGAGAACTCTCTACTGGGTGCAAACGCAGGTCTTGGTTTCCCACTAGGCGATCGTTGTACTGTTGAGTCTGGCCTATACGTAACAGCGGGTTCTAAAGTACGTATGCTTGATTCTTCTGGCCAAGAAGTTGAAGTTGTAAAAGCGCGCGACCTAGCTGGCGTTTCTGACCTTCTATTCCGTCGCAACTCAGTGACTGGTCAAATCGAATGTCTAGCAAACAAATCTGCGGTTGAGCTTAACTCTGAGCTACACAGCAACAACTAATCTGGTAAGCAGATTCAGTGACTAGCAAACAGCCTCTTCTTGAGGCTGTTTTTGTATCCGTATGACTCCCATCCAACAAACTCTATTCCGCTCTCGGATTTGTCTTCTCACTTTCGCTACACTTATAAAAAACAATTCGAGTAGGCTTAGCATGTCCGAAAAACAGTACATCGTCGCCCTAGATCAAGGCACCACCAGCTCTCGCGCTGTCATTCTTGATCACAATGCAGATATTGTTGGTGTCAGCCAACGAGAGTTTCGCCAAATCTATCCAAAAGCAGGCTGGGTTGAACACGACCCTCTCGAAATATGGGCAAGCCAAAGCTCAACTCTGACCGAAGTGCTGAACAAATCGAATGTGAAACCCGAGCAAGTAGCGGCCATCGGCATCACTAACCAAAGAGAAACGACTTTGGTTTGGAATAAAGAGACCGGTAAACCAATCTACAACGCTATTGTTTGGCAATGCCGGCGCACAGCGGACATGTGTGAAAAATATAAGGAACAAGGTCTCGAAGGCTATCTTTTCGAAGACCACGTTTTCGAAGACCACGTTTTCAAAGACCATGCTTTCGAAAACTACGTTAAGGAAAATACAGGCTTATTGCTCGACCCCTACTTCTCGGCTAGCAAGATTAAGTGGATTCTTGATAACGTCGAAGGCGCAAGAGAGCTCGCAAGCCAAGACAAGTTACTATTTGGCACCGTAGACACTTGGCTACTCTGGAAGATGACACAAGGGCAAGTGCACGTCACCGACTACACCAATGCCTCACGCACCATGCTGTTTAACATCGATGCATTAGAATGGGATGATCATCTATTAAAAGCGTTCGATATACCTAAATCCATGATGCCAAGTGTTCAGCCCTCATCTCACATCTACGGATACACCAACATTTCGGGCACTCAGATTCCCATAGCAGGCATTGCTGGTGATCAGCAAGCGGCTCTTTTCGGCCAAATGTGTGTAGATGCAGGACAAGCAAAAAACACCTATGGCACCGGCTGTTTCCTGTTGATGAATACGGGTAAAGAGAAAGTAACGTCAAAACACGGCCTTCTCACCACCCTAGCTTGTAATGCACAAGGTAAACCCGCTTATGCGTTAGAAGGCGCGGTATTTATGGCCGGCGCTTCTATTCAATGGCTGCGCGATGAACTTAAACTGCTCACTGATGCTAAAGATTCGGAAAGAATGGCGACCCAAGTGGATTCCTCCAATGGTGTGTATGTCGTCCCCGCATTTGCCGGGCTTGGAGCGCCGTACTGGGATGCCTACGCCCGTGGAACGATTGTTGGGCTGAGTCGAGGCTCAAACAACAACCACATTGTTCGAGCTACCCTTGAGAGCATTGCCTATCAAACGCGAGATGTACTCGATGCCATGCAGGCGGATTCAGGCATCACACTATCTGCGCTTCGAGTAGATGGTGGTGCTGTCGCCAATAACTTTTTAATGCAATTTCAATCCGATGTCCTTAACGCTGACGTATTAAGACCTAAGGTCACCGAAGTCACCGCGCTTGGTGCTGGCTACCTAGCAGGGCTTGCGGTAGGCTTCTGGGATAGCATTGAGGAGGTAAGAGATCGCGCTGAAATTGAAACCGCATTCGAACCTCATGAAGATGAAAACAAGCGTCAACGCCGCTATAAAGGTTGGCAAAGGGCCGTAAAATGCGTGCAAACGTGGGCAGATATGCACGATAGCGACTCTGAGTAATAACGACACCTAACAAGGACGAGAGTTTAGAAATGAATGAGCCTTCAACAACTGTGAATCCATCGATACCAAGTCATCATTCCGAAGTAAATGATAGAGTTGATCTTCTCGTCATTGGTGGTGGCATCAATGGTGCAGGCATCGCCGCCGATGCAGCTGGGCGTGGATTATCAGTGAGTTTGTTTGAAGCCAATGACTTTGCCAGTGCCACCTCATCGGCAAGCTCTAAACTCATCCATGGTGGTTTACGTTACCTTGAGCACTATGAATTTCGCTTAGTTTCTGAGGCTCTAGCCGAACGAGAGGTATTACTTAAAAAGGCACCGCATATCACTTGGCCTATGCGCTTTCGACTGCCACATCGCTCGTCACTTCGCCCTGCTTGGTTAGTGCGAAGCGGCCTGTTTTTATACGACAACCTTGCCAAACGCAGCCAGTTACCCTCAACTAGCTGCGTCAATCTAGCCAAATCTAAGCTGCTGCACTCCGAATTTAAGCAAGGCTTTGAGTACTCTGATTGTTGGGTTGATGATGCTCGACTTGTGGTTCTCAACATTCGAGATGCCGAGCGTAATGGCGCCAACGTACATAACTACTGCCGAGTAGAAAAAGCCACTTGGCATCACGACCATTGGCAGGTGACCATACGTAACACCATCACGGAGAAAGCTTACACTCAAACCGCCAAGGTGCTCGTTAACGCAGCTGGCCCTTGGGTAAAGAAAGTCTTCGATGAGAACTTATCAATCACCTCTCCAAGAAATGTACGTTTAATCAAAGGCTCACATATCGTGGTGCCTAAAATTCACGATGAGCCTCAATCGTACATTCTTCAAAACAAAGACAACCGTATTGTGTTTGTGATTCCTTACCTAGAGCATTTCTCTTTGATTGGCACCACCGATGTGGAGCATCAAGGCGATGCGGCCGAGGCAAAGATTTCCGAAGAGGAGATCGACTACTTGGTCGATGTGGTTAACCAACATTTTATAAGCCCGATTTCAGCGGCTGATGTGGTTTGGTCATTCAGTGGAGTTCGTCCGCTGTGTGGCAAGGAAGGCGACGATGAATCAAACTCACCGCAAGCTATTACCCGCGACTACACACTAGAAATGCAAGCCGATGGAGAGCCAGCCGTACTGTCTGTTTTTGGTGGCAAAATCACTACTTATCGCAAACTTGCTGAAGCCGCATTAAACAAGTTGGAGCCACTATTCCCACACATGACGTCAGCATGGACCGCAGATAGTGCTTTACCCGGTGGTGACTTCACGAGCAGTTCAGAGCAGCTCACCCACAGTATTCACAGGCAATATCCATGGCTGCCGAGCTCACTGATCCGTCGCTATGTCACTCAGTTTGGTCTTGATACGCTTTCCATCCTTGATGACGCAATGGACCTCGATCAACTTGGTCAAGCGTTTAACCGTTGCGATGACCCTACTTTCATTTTGTATCAGTGTGAAGTCGACTATCTGCTTAAACATGAGTTTGTCACATGCAGTGATGACCTCCTTTGGCGACGTACCAAACTAGGCCTATTCACCACAGCGGAAGAGGTGCAGGCTTTGGATGAATACATCGTAAAGGCTCGCAACTAGCAAAAGAGAATATCCCAGCTCTTAACTGTCGCTCCTAGCCCTCATACACTATGCTGTTAGTTCAACTCCCAATAAAAACAAACGCTAAGGAGTGGCTATGGATCGCTTTATCGAACAATTGCCGAAGGTGGAACTTCACCTGCACATAGAAGGAACACTTGAGCCGGAGCTCATGTTCAAGTTGGCTAAGCGCAATAACGTCTCTATCCCTTTTGATTCACCGGAACAAATCCGCCAAGCCTATCAGTTCGAAAATCTGCAAAGTTTCCTCGATATCTATTACCAAGGTGCAGAGGTCTTAATTGAAGAACAAGACTTCTACGATCTCACTTGGGAGTACCTACTTCGATGTCAGGAAGATAATGTCATTCACACCGAAATATTTTTTGATCCACAAACCCATACCGATCGTGGTATCGCTTTTGAAACCGTCATCAATGGCATCACGTCCGCATTGAAGCAGGGAGAAAAAGAGCTCGGAATTTCAAGCCAGTTAATCCTATGTTTTTTGCGCCACCTTGAAGAATCGGCAGCATTAGAAACCCTAGAGCAAGCTCTTCCATACAAAGATAAGATTATTGCCGTTGGGCTCGACTCTTCCGAGCAAGGACACCCACCTGAAAAGTTTGCTCGCGTGTTCGAAAGAGCCCTCGACGAAGGCTTTCTTACTGTTGCTCATGCCGGTGAAGAAGGCCCGGCGCAAAACATTCGTGATGCTCTAGAGCTGCTGCAAGTTTCTCGAATCGATCACGGTGTGCGATGCAGTGAAGATCCCCTTCTCATTGAACGTTTGATCCAAGAACAGACACCGCTGACTGTTTGCCCTCTGTCTAACATTAAGCTTCGTGTATTCGAGACTATGGCCGATCACAACATCGCTGAACTGCTTCGAAAAGGCCTTGCCGTTACGATTAACTCGGACGACCCTGCCTATTTTGGTGGTTACATGACTGACAATTTTCAAGCTGTACACCAAGCGCTATCTCTCACCAAACAGGAGCTTGCTCAGCTAAGCGTTAATGCAGTCAATGCCAGTTTTATCTCACCGCAAGCCAAAGAAGATATGGTGAGTAAGATTTGGCACTACCAAGATAACTTTCGGGTCTAACAACGGGAAAGCCCTTCATACGAAGGGCTTCTTTAAAGTCAGTTCTCTCAAACCTTTAACCAGGGTGGCCATCCACTCTTGGCTTCATAAGCATCATAGAGAACTTCATGGTAAACAGGCCAAAAGCCAATACCCAAAGTCCCGCACTTACGTTAATAAACGTCATCATGTATTGAGGGAATAGTGCCACTCCTGCACCGCGAATGACTGCCGCAAGTATAATAATGGCGAATGCGAATCCCATTTTCGGCCCTTCGTAAATAGCGCGCCCTGTATGACCCATGGTTACCCTCGCGATCATCGCTAGGATTAATCCGCCTAATGCGCCAATCGCAAACAGATGAATCAAGTTATGATTGGCAAATGGGTTATCAAGCACACCTCGAAGGATCAAGCTTGCAGGCAAACACAAATACGCAAAGTGCAGCGACCAAACCAGTGGCTCACTTAACGTCTTCCAAGGCTTCCAACGTGTCATTCGCACGAGCTGCGCGATACCTGCTACTAGCATTAAAGGTTGGCCTAGCTGGGCAAAAGTCATAGGGAAGAAGCTCAGTACAAACAATCCAATCAATGGCAGATTGGCCGACCATTCTAACCACACTATAGGTTGCGGCTTTTCATATTGGAATCGGCGAGCACTGAAGAAGGGAATCACTCGACCTCCCATCACTGACAATAGCAGCGTGAACCACCAAAGCATGGCTTGCCAGACCGCCATTGGCGGGAAAGGCGGCATGCCTTTAATGGTCGCATAGCTGGCAAAGTTGCCATAATGGCCAATAAGAATAAAGGAACGAAAAACAGATTTCGCCATCCTTTCGCTTGCAGAACTCGTCGACCGACTTCAAATGCAGCTGCAAGTAAGAACAGCCCTTCGATACTCGAAACCAACCATAAAGGCGTTGGAGTCCACAGCAATATCCGAGGCAGAAGCCACAATAAAACAATAGCGCCCAGCCAATAGGATTTTGTGCCATTGATGCCCGTCCAGTTTTGTACCGCAGTCAGCACAAAACCCACCACTATCGCCATGGCGAAACCAAACAGCATCTCATGAACATGCCACCACAGAGCAGGCACCCTCAATTGGCTAGGTTGGCCATGTTGAAACATCCAAACCCAAGCCGCGATAGCGATAACTGCATACACGCTCCCCAATAGAAAAAAGGGGCGGAAGCCAAGTCGAAGTACAGCGGGTATTTTTTCTTCCACTTTTTTGTCAGTAATATTGAGCACGATTCATCTCCAAAACTCTTCTAGTTTTAGACTAAGCACAAATCATTCCAACAATAAAACACTGATATTTAATAAATAATAACCATAAGAATGTCTTTATGACACAGGAATAATGAGTCATAAGGACATATAGGTAACTATATGACCTACTATTTAATGACCTCGCTGACAAGATCTCTCAACCAAAGGTTCTTTTCGTCTGCGCGAAACGCCTTCCGGTAGACCAAATCAATATCAAAGTCAGGCACTTCAATAGGTGCTGGGAGCGCTTTTAGATCATGGTTGTCCATTTCACTCTGAGCAAATCGTTTAGGTACGATACAAAGCAGCTTTCGCCCAATTAATAGCCTGCGAATAGTTAAAAAGTTTCGCGAAGCTACCCCGACTCTTCGAGCAAATCCTTTCTTTGCTAGCAGTTTGTCCACTTGGGTTTCCAAGCGGCCATCTGGGCTAACAAGCGCATGTTCAATACGCGAGAATTCTTCAAGCTCCATAGGGTGTTCGAGATTAACCATTTTCGGATCAAACAGGCACAAATGCTGCTCAGAATAGAGCTTAATTTTGAGAAATTGATTATCGAGGTTGGCAATGCTGCCGACGATCACATCGATCTCCTCCGACTCAGTTAATACTTGATAGTTACTGCGGTTTACATTGATAAAACTGACTTGGGCGTTGGGTGAGTAGTGTTTGATTTGATCATATAAAGGGGCTGCAAATAGCTGCTCAGCATAGTCGGTCAGCCCTATTCGCCAGATCCCTTTATATTCTGCAGGTTCAAATTTTGGCTTAGCTAAAAGGTCGCGATGAATGGTTTGAAGCAGTTGGTCGACAACAGGCGCAATCTCAATTGCTCTCGGTGTAGCGACCATTTTAATTCCAACTCGCTCGAACAGAGGATCATCAAACTGAGTACGCATTCTCTGTAGGGTATGACTCATCGCCGATTGGCTGACATGACATCGCTCTGCAGCAAGGCTAACGCTTTGGGTTTGATTCAGTGCTTGAAAAGCCACGAGCAGATTAAGATCGATCCCCTTCCAGTTAAACACTTTGCCCGTGGGGCTAGAACTCAGATCTAATCCCATTTAATTCATACCTTATATTAAAACTATCAATTTGAATCATTATACGTTAACTCTTAGAGTATCGGCAGACTAAAATCCGAGATATTAAAGATGTTTTCAATATTCAAAACCTTCTTCTGGCTAGGGTGGATTAGCTTCGGTGGCCCTGCTGCACACATCGGTTATTTTCGCCAAGCTTTCGTCGAAAAGCGTAAGTGGCTAAGCGACAGTGAGTACGCGCAAATTGTGGCGCTAAGTCAGTTCTTACCCGGCCCAGGATCTAGCCAAGTTGGCTTCGCACTCGGCTACCAGCGAGGCGGATTGCCAGGTGCCTGTATGGCTTTCCTTGGCTTTACCTTGCCATCGGTCATCATCATGCTTGCACTGGCTATGCTGAGTAGCCAGTTGACAGATATGCCTCTATTTCAAAGTATTGTGCACGGATTGAAACTGCTAGCTGTCGTTGTCGTTGCGGATGCCACGTGGGGGATGTACAAAAACTTTTGTAAAGACAAACTCACAGTATCACTGTGTATTGCGACTGCCGTTGCGCTTCTTCTTGTTCCAAGTATCGCAACCCAAATGGCCATTCTAGTGATCGCAGCGATGGTGGGCAGTAAGTACTTATTTAAGGAAGCTTCTCAGCTAACTCAAGCTTTCAAACCAAGCTTGGCGCCACTGGCTCTTTTTGTTGCACTACTCATCGGTTTACCTTTTGCCGCGCACATCTTGCCGAATCATATACTGCCGAGCATCGCCCTATTTAATGACTTTTTCCAAGCCGGTAGCTTGGTGTTTGGCGGCGGCCATGTAGTACTACCACTGCTGCAAAACATCGTGGGAGACCAACTCACTCAAGATGCGTTTTTAACTGGCTATGCAGCCGCGCAGGCTGTGCCGGGACCAATGTTCACTTTTGCTACCTACATAGGTTATGAGCTTTTGCCAAGTGCACCGATTGCCGGAGCGATCATTGCTACATTAGCGGTCTTTCTTCCTGGATTCTTACTACTTTTAGGGGTATTGAAGAACTGGCAGTCTCTAGCCGCGATTCCAAGTGTGTCTGGCGCGATTACAGGCGTAAACGCTGCCGTTGTCGGCCTACTTCTCGCAGCGCTTTATCAACCTGTTTTCAGCAGTGTGGTCATCAATGAGTTGGATATTGCGCTCGTCTTGATGGGATTCTGGTTACTCAAACAGATGAAGCTACCGATTATCGCCATGGTTGCCTTCTTCATGGCTGCAGGCGCGATAACAGGTTTGATGTAACTCGAAGAGTTACCTCTTTCCATAAAAAACAGGAGAGCCTATGCTCTCCTTTTTCATGTCATGGTTGCTTTTTCCGTCACTATTGTTGTTCGCTGTTTCTCGACTTTTCTCGAACTTCTGCCAATGCACGCTCTAAGTTCTCATTGGCAACTTTATAATAGGTCGGCTTCTTATCGATAGCCTGTTCAAGATAAGGAATGGCTTCATCAGGTTTACCGTGAAGAATCAAAAAGTAACCCACATTGTTCAACGCTTCGGCTGCATCCATCTGCCTCATAAACACATTCACTGCTCGCTTCGTCTCCCCTTTACCTAGATAAATAAGTGCAAGGTTGTTTTGTGCTTTCTCATTACTCGGCTCGATATCCAAAGCAGTTAAAGTAAAACGCTGAGCCGTCATATAGTCGCCAGACATATAATAGGAGTAACCCACATTTATCAGCGCTTTTACCGATTTAGGCTTAATGGTCAGCGCCTTATTGTAGAACTCTTGGGCAAGCTCATGCTTTGCTTTTACATCGGTAAGAATTCCGAGCCCCATGTACGCATTAGCAGGGGAAGAGGCATCAATGGCCAACTTCTCGACATCCGCTTCGGTAATGCTCTCTTCGTTTGACAACTGGTGAGTACTATTAAGCCTCAACTGATCGGAATTGACGGAACGAAGTAAATAGCTGAAACCTGTATCCGTTTGCCCCGAGGTGCTGTAAAGCACACCAAGTTGCTCTAGAACTTGCACATTATTGGGGTTTTCTTTCAAACCAAGCAGGTAAGCCTTTTCGGCCAAGGCCAAATTTCCTCTAGATTGGTGAATGCGCCCAATATTAAACAAAGATTTATCGCGGAACTGAGCATTTTCAAAAGACAACGAACGAATATATTCATACAAAGCCAAATCAACATTATTCTGAGATAACGCGAGATCACCACGAGTAATGGCCTCTTTTTCCGTAACCGGAGGCTCTTGCAACGAGAGCGTATCTATCGGTCTGCCATCGTAAAGAGCGGTATCAACTTGTGGTTGTTTAGAGTCACTGGCACAGCCAATGAGAGATAAACAAAGTAGTGTGGCAATCGTCGCTTTCCATTTCATACGTTTTCCTTATGCGCAGTTATGTGGTGCGCCGATTTAGTCTAATTACCAAAGCTTGATGTGATGGTGAGCATCGCCGGGCCTATCGCAACGATGAAGAAACAAGGCCAAATAAATACTAGCAACGGGAAAATCATCTTAGTGGGGATTTTTGCTGCAATCTCCTCTACTTCTTGATTACGCTTGTCGCGAAAATCTTCCGTATACTCACGTAAGGTTTGAGCAATGCTGCCACCAATTCGTGAAGCGTGAGCTAACATATTTACAAGGCCCGTAATCTCTGTGACACCCGTTCGTTCAACCAAATCAGCGAAGGCATCTGACATATCAACACCCGCCTTAATTTTGGCACATACCGTATCCAATTCATCGGCAAAATCGGGGTGCGATATCATCAGCTCATCGGCAACTCGCCTTAATGCCGCGTTGAAACCAAGGCCCGATTCAGTACACACCACCAACAAATCCAGTGCGTCAGGCACACCGCCACGCACCTTTGACTGACGTTTCTTAATCATATGGCTTAAGCCCACATTCGGAATAAACATACCGATACCCAGACACACCAGCATTGCCATATTGAGATTGCTCATGTTTGGATTAAACACATACAAACTTGCTGCCATCATGATGCCGGTAAAGAACGAGAACGCTTTAACAGCATAAAAAATCGTAAGCGCATTTGAGTCGTGGTAACCCGCATGCATCAGCTTATGACGTATAGTCTCACGCTCCTTCACGCTCTTAGGCGTCATAATCGGAGCAAGTGATTCCAACGTGTTGTCGATTTTGTTGCCTTTTTTCAGCTTCTGCGCACCAGACTCGCGACGAAGATCCTCGAGCTTTTTCACCGTTTTGGATTTCGAACCAACAAAGAAAAACACCACGGTAACAGTTAGCAAGGTCGTTGAAGCTAAAACTAGCCCTAAGATCAACACCTCTTCGGTGATCTTAAAACTAGTAATGAGGGAAAGTAGTTGCTCCATGCTACACCTCGAAATTGATGATGTTGCGTATCCAGATCGAGCCAAAGAATAGGCTCACTACCCCAAAACTGACTAAAGACATCCCTCGCGGATCTTCATAAAGAGGCGCAACATATTCCGGATTGATCAATGACAACATTAGAAACAGTACAAATGGTGATAAGACGAGAATCCATGCCGACAATCGACTTTCTGCGAGATAGTTTTGATCTTACGAACCAACTTAAACCGAGCGCGTAATACGTGTGATACCTTTTCTAAATTCTCAGATAAGTTACCACCTGTCTCTTTTTGCAGTAAAACTGCACTGGAGAACGCTAACATTGATACAGTTGGTGTACGTTCGGCCATCTGCATAATCGCCAGGCGCATGTCATAACCGTAATTCAATAGATTAAAGGTATTTTTAAACTCCACGCCAATCGGATCTGGCATTTCATTCCCTACCTCATTAAATGCCTGAGTCACAGGCTGACCTGCTTGCAACATACGACGCATAATGTCTAACGCATCGGGTAACTGTTCTTCAAACGTCGATAATCGATTGGAGATTTTCTGCTGAAGACCAACATGCATGATCACCCAAGTACCAACAAACGCTGCAACAGACACAAACCACGGCTGCCTCAATATCACGGTAATTAAGCAAAAGGTTGTTGCTACGGCTGCAGTCACTGCAAGCAACCGGCCCAAACTCCAATGGAAACCCGATAACTCAATGGTTTTCTTAAGATTTGAGAAAACCGTAAATTCAACCAACTTTCTATCAAGTGGCGTCAATGACTTCATGTAGTGTTCATGCAGTAAAGACCTCGTTTCTTCATCCAAGTCAGACTGACTGGCTTTGAGTCGTTCAGAAAGCTCTTTGTGCTTGGCTTTACTACCTGCAGCAGGAAGAATAAGGGCCTGAGAAATAAACACTACTGCAAAAAACAGTAGGACAAAAAACATTGTCGCATCGAGTTCCATGGTGCCTCCTACTGATACGTTTCGTTAAATATTTCAAAGGGAAGGTGCAAGCCACGCTTCGATAAAGAATCATGACAGCCAGGGATGATTCCCGTGGCTGTAAAGTAACCGATGACATTCCCGTCTTCATCCATACCTTGACGTTGAAACTTGAAGATTTCCGACATGGTGATGATTTCACCTTCCATGCCATTAATCTCAGAAATGCTCACCATGCGACGTTTACCGTCCTCTTGCCTTTCCATTTGCACAACAAGGTGAATGGCTGCCGCTATCTGTGAGCGCAAATTTTTTGTGGAGATATTCCAGCCCGCCATCGAGAACATGTTCTCTACGCGGCTGAGTGCATCACGAGGTGTATTGGCGTGAATGGTGGCAAGTGATCCATCGTGACCCGTGTTCATTGCTGCAAGCATATCGACGGCCTCACTGCCACGCACTTCCCCAAGCACAATGCGATCGGGGCGCATACGGAGGGAGTTCTTCACTAAATCACGCTGGGTAATTTCCCCTTTGCCCTCTAAATTCGCGGGGCGAGTTTCAAGACGAACAACATGAGGTTGCTGAAGTTGAAGTTCAGCTGAGTCTTCAATAGTAATGATGCGGTCATCACTGGGGATGTAGCCAGAAAAAATATTCAATGTGGTGGTTTTACCCGAACCCGTACCACCAGCGATAAGAATATTCAGCTCCCCTTTTACAGCCGCTTCAACGAACTTCGCCATCTCTGGTGAGATTGAGTTGAAACCGAGGAGGTTCTCCATGTTGAGTTTGTCGACTGCGAAGCGACGAATCGAAACTGAGGGGCCATCAAGAGCTAAAGGTGGAATGATGGCGTTAACACGCGAGCCATCTGCCAAGCGAGCATCCACCATTGGGGAGGCTTCATCAATACGCCGTCCCACTTGACTTACTATTCGATCGATAATGTTACGAAGGTGCCTGTCATCTAAAAACGTGTAAGGAGTGCGTTCAAGCTTACCTCTGCGTTCAACAAAAACACTCTTAGGGCCATTTACTAAAATATCCGATACTGTGGCATCGTTTAGCAACGGCTCTAAGGGTCCTAAACCAAAAACTTCATCTTCGATTTGTTGAATCACACGCTTACGACCTTCCGCACCAATGGTTTTGGTTTGGTCTTCGGTCATTAGCTGGACGATGGCATCGTGCAGTTCAACCTTGGCCTTCTCTTTATCCAGGCTTGCCAACAGACCTAAGTCGAGGGTTTCAAGCAGAAGTTGGTGGTAGTAATGCTTAACATCAAGCTCCAAAGCGAGCTGTTTTTTTGCCTCTTCAACCGCTTGTTCTCGTTCCTCCAGCTCTCGCTGTTTTTTGGCTGCTCGGTTTTCTCCATCATCAGAGGATATCGATTCTAGTGGCGAAGCGCTCTCTTCAACATTTCCAAGTGGGGGCACATCAGCTTGCTCATCCCCTATTTCGTGAATTTCTTTATTCGCTTCTGCATTGAGTACTTTTTTCTTGCAGCTCTGGATTTATATTCTTCCTTTTAAAAAACATTCCAGCTCCTTGAATTCCGCGACCTACCTAGTCGGGCAGCAAAATAACGCAACGGCAAAAGAACAACGATGAGTGCAACGACAACAGACTAGGAAAACATCCGATTAAACCAGCCTTGTTTCTTCTTCTCTTCTTCCGGTAACAATGTGTGAGTCAACTTGTTTACAGCTTTCGAAATTCCAGCCTTTTTTCGATGTTCTACAAACGGTTTACCTAAATTTGTGCTTTCCAATGCAATCTTAAAATCATTCGGTATGGTATGAACTCGACAACTTTGAATCGTCTCTTCAATATCTTTCACTTTGATCGACTGGCGCTTTTCGTAACGATTCACTACCACTTCTAACTGTTCCTTGCCCATACCAAACTCGAACGAGAGAAGTTTTGTTATTCGTGAGGTATTTCGAATCGCGGCCAAGTTTTGCTGAGTCACTAAAAACACTTTGTTTGCTGGTGCAATCACCGACGCAAATAGGCGATCAATACCGCGAGAAAGATCCACTAACACGTATGTATAAAACTCTCTTAATACCGGGAGCAGTTTCGCTAAATGACGTGCTTTGTCATAGTTGTCATGGCTATTTTCATGATTAAACCCTAAACAGTGCAATCCGGATTTATGCTTAGTAACAATTGCACCCAGTGACATCTCATCCAAATCCGCGACGTTCGCAATGGCGTCGGCAACACTGTAAGACGATGACATATTTAGATAATCATCTACCACGCCAAACTGCATATCTAAATCGAGCAACAACACTTGATCAGGGAACTCTTTCGCTAACCCCAATGCGCAGTTAACCGCTAATGTGGAGGCACCAGCCCCACCTTTAGTGTTCAAAAATGCATAAAGCTCGCCTAAATCTCGGCTAGCAACTTTCTCTTCTGCCACGTTTTTGAGCATAGAAGACAACTCTTCCAAGCTCGCTCTGTCTGATAAAAAATCCGCAGCACCAATACGTAAGGCAATTTTGAGTGCTCCATTGTCTTTTCATTACCGAAAACAATCAACGACGCCTCTGGCTATTCTCAGCAGACGGAGCTTCAAGCTGCTGAAGTTCTACAATCTTCTGAGCCCAGCTAGGGCCCGTTTCAACAAAGATCAAATCTGGCGCTGAAAACTGAGCAAGATTTGCGACCACCAAATTATGCAATGAGACCATTTCAAAATTGATGTGCTTACTTTTCCCCAGTTCATGGCTGATATGAAGCTGAAAACGATCACTGGAGTAAAAAACCCAAATAGTCAGATTTGTCTTCAATCGAAGACTGTTGTCATCTCCTCGGTTTAGCTTTACAGCTTCGCCCATAGGCTATCCTCCTAACAATCTGTTTGAGCACTGTAATCGGCATATACACCGAGACTTTCTACAGGTAACGTGGTTTCAAAAACGGGTACACTCAATATCCCACTCTCACCTAAAAAGCTCATCAATCCAGAAAACTGGTAGTCATAATCCACAACCGATGCCCTTACATATCTAATTGTAGGAAAAACATCGCTATCTGTCAGAGTACCTGCTGCGATTACCAAACCATTTGTATCAAGATATTCAATACTTAAGTTACTCGAATCAAAATTAGGCGGAGCAAAATCTGGAATCGCCAAGTCTGCAACATCATCTTGATCGGTAACGTAACAGACCACACCAAGCCTTGCGGCCACTCTAGTGACTTCATTGATCACTTGCAGAGAATAGACATACCGGCCAAATTCAAACACTGCAACATAAGCAGTAACAGTGACGTAGCCACTAAAGTAAATTCGATGGTACTCAACCCTTTTTGACTACTTACTTTCATGCTCAAGGCGCCCCTGTATACATTTTTGTCGAGGCCGTAAGCGGTAAAGAAAAATTAAGTCCCGTTTTATCGAAATCTCCCATGACAGGTTCATAGGTATGCACAATCGTGACAGTCACATAAGACCCAGATGTTGTGACTTGCACATCACCTGTCGTCAGTCCATCGATCAGTGCCTTTGAAGAATCAGCAGCATTTTTGTCACCATACACCACAACATTTTTGATACTCGTTTCACTGGCGATCGGTGAACTGGCGGCAGTCCCATACACATCCACTACCGCATATCGAGCACCGTTTTGAGAAAGCTTATTTAACGTGTTGTAAGTGATTAGTATATTGCCAATCTCTGTTAAACCGACTAAAAACAGCAGTAAAAGTGGGATGGTAATGAGAAACTCGATCGCAGCTACACCCTGCTGCTTTTTACGCAATATCATGAGCTGTCTCCCAACGGATCTTTGTAAAGAACGATCCGGAATGGCCCTTCTGGATCACCGGGAGGTGGCGTATTACCAAAAGTGCCATTAGCAACCGTACAATCTTCGATAAACTCACCAAATACAGCCTGTTTACCTGAATTGTTTGTCGGTGCTTTTTGCAATAAGAAGAAACACCCTATCGCCTCTACATTAAACGTATTTGTCCCCCCAGTAGCTGTTGAACAATCCACAATCGGTACGGGTAAAATCCTTCTGTTGTATCGGCCACCGTTCTCTATCATACAGCCACTCACACCGGTGCAATCGGGTAGCTCTGCCTCATAATCACTGTAGCCCCAAGGCGCTCCACCTGCACCGCTCGTATCTTGATATTTAACATCACCATTGTTATCGATTGTCGCTGTCTTAACAGGTTCTCTGATGAACATATCCGGTGGATACTCATCGGCACTTACTCCGCCACCACCGTAGTCATTTAACCGAGTATTCAACCCTTGTCCTACAGGACCAACCGTGCCTCCCGGCTTAGTTTGCACAGTATTAATTGTATCCACGCATTCTTCAAAACCGCCGGCTAGTGCCACTCTCACCGTTGCTGCACCAGAGCCGAAATCAAGCAATTGAAAATTACCCGACCCATACTCGACTGACTTTGATCCGCCAACTTTAACCCATAAATTTGCCCAGCATTGTAGCCATTTGTTCCAGTATCATCGCCAGAACACACGGCCATTGGAACCAAGTTGCAAGCCAGTGTAAACGGAGCGCTGGGGCCAGCTACCGCGCTCGCGGCTATCTCTTTTTCTACACCAAACATTAAGGCGAAAAAGTTTTCCAGTTCATAACCAGAGATAGACACTCGCACATAAGTGTCATCAGTACTCGAATATGACGCATCTGGAAACGTACTTGGATTATTTGAAAACTGAACTATTAAGCTGGAGGATGAGAAATCCATACTGGTATTCCCAGATGCACTGGCCATTTCCGTGAGTGTACTGGACACTATCGCCTCAGCTTCCCCCGTAGTACCGCCGTTACTTACTACGACAGCCGCCGCTAGAGCCGCTGTATCGACGGTGTTTTGCAGTCTCGTTCGGTTAAATAGGGCATGGTTAATATCTACGGCAAATGCGCCAATACCAACTATTAGCATCATGGTTGCCGTGACTAAAACAAGGACTAAGCCCTGCTGTTTTCTTCGACTGAGCGACTTTACTTTACCGCTCTGATTTGTGTTCATGCCCATAATCACTACCTCAACGCTGCATCATCGCGCTCCTTCAACAAATTGGCTCTCAGTTCCACCTTTTAACTCATTAGTCTCTTTGCCGTTATAGACTTGATAGATCTCATCCATTCGGCCACCACTGCCATCTGGAATAACATCCATATTGTTCTTGGTCGCATTCACATCATACGTTTGCAACTGCCTTAAATTGGACACATGGTGCCCAAGCCCCGGTTCATTAGCGCAGCCCACGACTAACAGAGACAAACACACCGATGAAACAAACAAACCAAGCTTTCGTGTACTGTTTTTCATGACATTACCTTCCTAAAAGCTATGCCCAAAGGAGCCCTCACTGCCTCCTTCAGAGTATTCAATGTAAGATCGGTCTTGCTCTTGATGCGCTGCACTGGCAGTACTTGGCTCTGCAATGTAAGCACCTTTGCCAAGCAAGTAGTATTCAACATCATTAGGTTCGACATAAGCATCGGTTGGTAGAGTGACTTTCGATGCGTCGACCGGTCTTGCAAGTCTTGGTGTCACAAGGATCACTAGCTCTGTTTCACCGGAGATATACTCTTGGCTATTAAACATTTGACCAAGAATTGGGATGTCGCTAAACCCTGGCATTTCTTGTACAACATCTCGCACATTTTCACTCAGCAAACCCGCTATACCAATGGTCTGCCCATCCGCAAGCTCAAGGGTAGACGAAGCGCTACGACGAGTGATTGGTGGTATGACATAAGTACTATTGGTACCACTTGGCGATAACGTTAAGGAACTGGTGTTAGCAATCTCGCTCACATCTACCGCTAGATCGAGGTTAATCTTTTTATCGCTTAAAACCGTTGGGATAAATTTGAGCCCGACACCATACTCTTTGTACTCAATCGTGATGCCATTATCGTCAGGAACGGGAATCGGGAACTCCCCCCTGCTAAGAATTCTGCTTTAGCACCACTCAAAGCTGTTAGATTAGGTTCTGCCAGTACTTTGGCTGTACCATTTTGTTTCGCAATATCGAGCGTAAAAGCAAACAAGGTATCGCCGTCTAAAAACGTTCCCAAAATACCGGTACTGTCGATAGTGGGTGCATTAAACACAGGACCGATCGCATCCCCAATACCTTCTAAGGAGCCACCGCCAGATGTACCACCCAAGAGAATTTCCCGCCCGATTCAAAGAAATGGAAGCTGGCATCAAAACGGCGTACTAAGCTTCGCTGAACTTCCGCGACCGTGACTTCCAACATCACTTGCTGCGCACCACCAATGGACATCAGGTTGATCACACCCGTTTTATCCGTTTGCTCGCTTAATGACTCATTGCTCTTATTTGCCTCTTGTCCTGCGGCGTAAGTTTCAGCAATACGCAAAGCTACATTCATCTTGGCGGCATCGCTGACTTGGCCACTCAAAATTAATCGATTTTGAGCACTATGAACTTCAACTTTTTCATCCGGCAGGAACTCATAGAGTTTGGCTTTTAGGCTATTTAGATCATGGGTCACTTCGATGTTAATCGACTCGATCAACTGACCTCTGCTGTCCCATGCCATTAGGTTTGTCGACCCCAACTTTTTACCAATCAAAAAGAGCTCATCAGATTTGAGCATGACAATATCAAGCACCTCGGGATCACCCAAAGACACTCGCTTCGCTTTGCTACTTAAACTAACGAAAGTCGATTTATGATGAGGAACCTTAACTGTTTTCCCTGTTTGTGTTGCAGCATGAACATAAGAAGCCATCAAGGTAAACAGAGCTGCTATCAGGAATGTTCTCAATGTATTTAGTTTACTGTTCATATCCCACCTCAGTCCCTGACTCGAATATTTGAAGACTCAGTCCCTTTGATAATCGTGACACTCGGCGCTACGTAACGCTTTTTCGCTTTTTTCTCTTCTGGCTCAAATGGATTACGTAAAGCGAGTTGAATATCCCCTTTACTCTTAGCCGTAAGTAGCTTTTCAGCCTCTTTCGGGGACACTTCCAAAGTAACGGCACGAACGATAACGGGCTTGTTCTCTTCATTCTTGGCTGTCTGGTCAACTGCCAAGACTTTGATGTCCTTAAGCACTGTAGAAGTAGAAGCCGATCGCTCGTTGTATTTGATAGTGCTCAACACGTCGACCTTATTACCGGGTAGCAAGAAGCCCGCAACACCAATAACATCATCAACCCGTATAGTAATCGCTCGTTTGTTCTCTGTTATAAGCGCGGCCAACGTAGCGCCTTCTCCGGCTGATGCCACTCGGAGAGGGTGAACAATTTCACCTTCGTAAACGATGTTTGATGCTACGCGCCCGACAACTTCTTCTGTGGTCACAAACTGATTGTCGCCTCGCCAGTCTTTTTCGATCAAACGTGTCGTAAGGTGCTGCTCTTCAATCACAGTACCAGCGGGAATCTCTTGCGCGGCAACAACAATAGGCTCTCGCTCCACCACTTCAACTTCGACTTGTGGTTGAGTCTGTCTATCCATCCATTGTTTGGCAAAAAATACCGCGCCTAGGCCAAATACAACCGACAATAAAAACAACAAAAAGGCTTGGTTTCGACTCATCGTGCTCCTCCTCCTTTTCCGTCTGCCGTAAAGTACACTTCCCACGCGCGCATCAATACAGCGGGTGTAATCACCGACTCAAACTCTTCAAATGCAATAATGTCGCGGCTAATTCCTACCATGTCTTTTGGTAAACATGGGTAAAAGCCACATCATGCTGATCGTGTAAATGAAACAACTCTTCAAACGTACCAACGCCGACAGACAAGCCTTTAGACTTTGCAAAATCTTCCCAAAGCGCTCGATATTCCTGCTCATGAAGAGGATAAAATTGAATCTTGTAGCCAAGTCTACGTAAGAAGGCAGGATCACTAATTTTCTCTGGATCCAAATTACTCGAAAAAGCTAAGGTTAGAATAAAAGGTATAGTCACCTGCTGGCCGTTAGGCAAAGAAAGGTGGTCGAAAAAGTATTCCATTGGAACAATCCAACGGTTAAGAAGCGTATCCACAGGCATTGGCTGACGGCCTAAATCATCGATGATGAAGATGCCGTTATTGGCCATCATCTGTAAAGGTGCCATCCAAACGCGGTTGTGCTCAGTATGGTTAACCTCGAGCATATCCATGGTGAGTTCGCCACCCACTTGAATATTTGGTCGCTCAGACAAAACCCAGCGCCTATCATATTGCTCTTTAAAAATAATGCTTTGATTCTCACTCGCACAGTGAGCACGCTTGTGATGTTGTGGCGAAAACACTTTGATAATGTTACCCGCAGCATAGACCGCATAAGGAATGTAAACAGAGGTGTTCAAAGAGTTCAAAATACGCGTTGCGACAAATGTCTTACCTGTACCCGCATCGCCATAGAGAAGCAGCGCCCGACCAGAATTAATAGCTGGCCCTAAGACGGCGATCATCCGCTCAGCCCCATAAACTTCAGATAGCGCTTCGGTAACATCTTCTTTTGTTACCACTCTAGCTCGCACATCTTGAGCTTTGACCATTTCGTCATAATCAACCAATGAGACTGGAGCAGGACCGAGATAGGCATCTTTGCCAAAAGCCACATCCGCCTCTTTACCGCCCGATTCAGATAACCCATAGCGAACATGCCCGGTATGATCTTGACCAAAAGTTTCACTCGCAGCTTGAAATACCTCGACCAAAGACTTTTTACGCAGGCCGGCAATCAACTCTTCAATCATGTGACTGTTAATACAAAGAAGCTTGGTCAGTTGGAGAATGTCGGATTTAGGATAAGCGGCAAGCGTTTTGATCAATAAATTTTCGATCACAGCCTTTGGTACCCCGAGTTCCTCGAACGAAGTGGGAACGGTAGGGGCTTGAGCTTGAGGGGTAAGTTTACTCCTCGATGTACTTTCCGCTGTACTTGTTTCCATTGGAGCTCCTATTTCAAAAATAGTGTGATAGAGCTAGTCCTATTACAACAATCGGCCCAAATGGCATCTGCAGCTTTCCTGCAGTGAAAATAGGGCTCTGTTTTTTTTCAGTACTCGACTGATCCAACGGTGTCGAAGCTGCGTACCGTCTAAGTGTGGATTTAAAAACGTGCGGGTTTTCTGCAACGTGCACAGCAGAAAATAAAATGCCCACTATGACAGACGTCAGAGCGATCCAGTAAACCGTCGACAAGCACTGATCCCAACCAACAACGAATCCGATGGTCCCCAACAGCTTGACGTCGCCTGGAGCCATCACTTTTATAATATGTAATAGTAACGCCCCTACAAAGAGGACAAGTGCTGCTAATAACGCTGAGACAAGCGCCGCCACCGGGTCTGGGCTAACGAGGTAATAGAGAGAGGAGAGTATTAAAACGATGAGTAAGCCAATATTCGGAATTCGATGCTCACGTGCATCCACAACCGCAATCGCGACTAAAGAGGTCCATATGAGTACATACAATAGTGATTCAGCCACGTCTCGATACTCCGACCAGGGTTATTCATAGATACCTTGGAGTGCCGTCGCTAATGCACCGCTCATACCAGTTTCCCAACCGGAAAAAAAAACGCTCATCGCACCAAGTAGTAAAGCAGCTCCCACCACGTATTCAACAACAGTCAGACCGGACTCATCAGATAC
>JYJN01000108.1 GCA_003263845.1 Vibrio aestivus
ACCACCAGGGCAACGCATAAAGCGACGGTAACACCATCTGTTCTGGACTAATGCCCTGTGAACGAGAGGTACTTTAACGGATTCTTTAATTAGGTCAACTTAAAATATTAAATAATAAAATCAAACGATTAAATCAACATCAATCTGTATGCATTACCTTCGAATTGATGTTTTACTCTCCAAGTCAAAACCCTAAATAATTTCCTAACCTCGTGAGAAAAGTCTGACTGTCATCGCACATTCATATTGTGACTCTATGTTGTAGTTTTGACTTCAATTCGCAACGGGTGTCATGAAGCCTTTAAAACGCTACCAGTACGAACGCTATGCTGTGCTTTGCAACCTCGCCTACCCACGTGTATTTAAGCAAACACGCTACGGATTTGACCCAAATGGCCAGCGAATCATTAAGAACCAGTTCGGTAAAACCATGATTAGAGTGCTATGGAGTCAAGATAGCAACGAAGTCGTGGTCGTGATAAAGGGCTCACACAGTATTACTGACTGGTTGATTACCTTTGCAATGTGGACTAGAAGCTGTAAAAAGAGCCTAAATCTAGATTATCGAATTCACGCGGGTTTCTATTATTTGTTGCACCAAGAAAGCCAACCCTCTCGTAACGAAGATAAGTTGGGTTCGAGTGTGTATGAACGTTTGGAAACCACGTTAGAGCCCTTGATCAAGCAGGGCAAACGTATCGCCATCACCGGGCATTCTTCAGGAGGAGCCATTGGGTGTGTTTTTGCTGACTATTTAGAATCCAAATACCCTAAATCCATCAAGCGCATTGTTACTTTTGGCCAGCCTCGATCGGCGATTGGAAGTTTCGCAAGAACTATCGGCTCGCGCATAAGACTTATCGCATTTGTTGCGATCTGGATATTGTCACTTTCATGCCGCCACTACCACTAATCTACTGGCATGTGGGGAAAATGCTGTGGCTCTATAATGGGCGAATATACGAAAATACACCCAGCATCATTCGCTTTGGGCGTTCCATATTCAGTTGGATTGTGAGGCCTTTCTCATATCATTTGATGAGTAAGTACATTCGAAACAAAGATTTCTTTGATGAAAGATAGAGGAGAGAAAATGGAGGCGCGTCCCGGAGTCGAACCGAGGTCCACGGATTTGCAATCCGCTGCATAGCCACTCTGCCAACACGCCGTAGCTTCTTCTTTGTACGGAAACAAAGAAAAA
>JYJN01000109.1 GCA_003263845.1 Vibrio aestivus
TTAGCTACACATCAAAGCCTCTACCTTGTATAAATTTCCCACAAAGTGCTGCAAAAATCAGCTCGAAAGATCAACACGCCCTAATTAATCCACCTTCACAAACCAAAATAGAAGCTTTACTACTGTCAATGAAATTAAACACACTTGCATCTTCCAATCTCGCTCTAGCATTATCTTCGTTCATCTGGTCAACCGCTGCTCATTCTGAAATTGCTGAAAACCAAAAACCGAACCTTCTGTTAATACACGCTCAAGCCATTGCAACCGACATAGCGGTGATCGAACAAAACAGTGACTATCACATAGACGCAAGCAACATTGACCACTTTATTCAAACCAAACTGAACCTTAGCCTTAACCAACATCCACATCACGGCGATCAAGCACTCTTTTACATTGAAGAGCAAGACCTCACGGTAAACTGCCACATAGTGGTTGAATTTGTACCCATTCCGCACAGCGGTACACTGCATAAAACCGTCAGCGCATTAACGGATGAATGTGCGTATCAATAAGGCTATGCGACCAACACCGTCAAAATAGTGTGGGATATTAGCTAACGTGTCGGAGTGATTAAGTATTACTATCAATGAATTAAGTATATTCCTAAACACTCCTTTATGAGCTCGATTTGTTATTGGAAATCAACAATCAATAGATTTAATCTATGTTTTTAGAGCATCAATGGAGAGATGCATGAGCTCGTCACCACAAAACACACACAACTCAAATTCCACAACTTGGAAAACGCCGTTTAACTTCCTAATTATCGTCTCAATTATTGTTCCGATATCCTTTTCTAGCTGGATGGCTCTTCTCAACAACTTCGTGATAGAAAAAGCCAACTTTGATGGCGCCGATATCGGTGTGTTGCAAAGTGTTCGTGAAATCCCCGGTTTTCTCGCCTTCACCGCCATTTTCGTACTGGCATTTATTAGAGAGCAGCGCTTTATGATCATTGCGCTCGCGATGCTAACCATAGGCGTTGTTGCTACTGGCTTTTTCCCCAGTTATTGGGGGTTGATGCTCACCACACTCTTAATGTCGACAGGTTTTCATTACTTCGAGACCTTAAAGCAGTCCCTGTCACTACAGTGGTTGGACAAAGATGAAGCGCCAGAAATGCTCGGTAAATTAATATCTATTGGCGCGCTGGCCTCTCTGTTTACCTATGCTACGCTGTGGTTTTGCTTGGAACAGCTAAAGCTTGATTTTAAATGGGTTTATCTACTATTTGGCGGTGCTGGCTTTGTTCTTTTGGTTTGGATTGCTTTTGCATTCCCAATGTTTGAAGCCAAAACGCAACAAACCACTAAATTGGTACTGCGCAAGCGTTACTGCTTTACTACGCCTTAACCTTTATGAGCGGCGCACGTCGCCAGATCTTTACCGTATTTGCAGGCTTTCTTCTAGTGGAAAAGTTTGGCTACTCTGCAGCCGACATTACACTGCTTTTCTTGGCGAACTATGCGTTCAACTTTATGTTCGCAAAGAAGATTGGCCGATTCATTGGCAAAGTCGGCGAACGTAAAGCCTTGGTGTTTGAATACGTTGGTTTAATTGGAGTGTTCTTAAGCTATGCCTTTGTACAAGACGCCAATTGGGCCGCAGCTCTATACATCATCGACCATCTGTTCTTTGCATTAGCACTGGCCATTAAGACTTACTTCCAAAAGATTGCCGACCCTGCTGATATGGCTTCAACCGCAGGTGTGAGCTTTACTATTAATCACATTGCGGCGGTCGTGATTCCTGCGGCGTTTGGTATTTTGTGGCTCACATCTCCATCACTGGTGTTCATTATTGGAGCGGTGATGGCTGCGATTTCTTTGGTACTATCGCTTAATATCCCACGTCACCCAAGTGAGAATAACGAAGTGAATGTACTGCGTTGGAACTAGAGTTCATTAGCTCAATATCTAGTTAAATTCACTGATTAGCCAGCGGCGAAGTTTTTCAACGCTGGCTATGATTGTATATGGCATTGTACTTTGTGAACAATTCACTGGGCTTGCTAGAGCGAGTCGCAAGTTTCGGGCTACAGACCAGTACCATTTCATTATCGCTGAGTTTTTCACAATGGTAGTTTGTCCAATCTTCCTTATTGCCATGGATCAGTTTATCCGCAAATTGGCCCCGCAGCGTGAAAACGGCTAAGGTACGACTTACTTCCTTAAGCTGACGAAATAAAAAGGGTCACACGCATGTGACCCTTTTCGATTATTACTTATTGTTACGCTTTTGGCGCTTTAGCAAGATGTCGTCGATGTCTTTCGCACTGTGTCTTTCTAGAACTTGCTCCCACTCTTCGCCGAATGGTCGGTTTACAATACGGCCACGCTGCACCGCTTCACGCTCATCAATTTGCTTCGCCCAACGAATCACGTTCTCGTAGGTATGCACTTCCAAGAACTCGGCAGCGTTATAGAGTCTGCCTAGCACTAGGGCTCCATACCATGGCCAAATCGCCATATCAGCAATCGTGTACTCGTCACCTGAAACATATGTGTTATTAGCAAGCTGTTTATCAAGAACGTCAAGCTGACGCTTGGCTTCCATTGCGAAGCGGTTAATTGGGTACTCTTGCTTCTCGTCGGCGTAAGCATAGAAGTGACCAAAACCACCGCCTAGGAATGGCGCTGAACCTTGTGCCCAGAATAACCAGTTGAAAGCTTGAGTTCTGGCAGCGCCGCTCTGCGGTAGGAACTTGCCAAACTTCTCAGCTAGGTGGACCAAAATAGAAGCCGACTCAAACACATTGACTGGCTCTGACCCAGAGTTATCCACCAAGCAGGGATCTTTGAGTTCGGGTTCACACCTACAAAGCCCGATGAAAACTGGTCTGAATCTCCGATTTTGATCAAGTGTGCATCATACTCTGCTTCACTCACGCCCGCGGCAAGCAATTCTTCAAATAGAATCGTTACTTTCTGGCCATTTGGTGTACCCAATGAATAAAGCTGAAAAGGGTGTTCACCCACTGGAAGATCTTTATCGAATCGAGCCCCTGCTTCAGGACGATTGATATTCGCCCATTGGTTGCCTGCGCTTGGTTCGTTTTTCCAAACTTTTGGCGGCACGTATTCATTTGTCATTTTTATATCCTTCTTCTAAGCCTGAACGGCCTGACGATGTTGTTTATCATGCCACTATAGAGTCTTGGCATAACAAGCACCTGTTTCTTACTCTCCTAGCACACTGGCTTTAAACACCTCAACTACAAACGGTAAAGACAGCAAACAAAAAAGGTGGAGAGTTTAACCTCTCCACCCTAACGTGTTTTTTATCAGCTAACAATGAACTAATTGCTATGGCTTATACCAACCTTCTAATCCTGTTTGTAGTCGGTTAGCCGCATCCGCTGGCATCATTGAACCATTAATCACGCTCACACTGGTTTCCCAAATTTCCATCTCTAAGCTTGGGTTACCACGATTAAGAATTTGGTAACTGTTACGAATGGTAGAATCACACTCCTCGCGCCAAGCAATCATGGTTTTCGCGGTTGGATCTTCTACATCAATGAAGTGATTTGATAATGAGAAGAAACCAGGCAGAGCGTTGGTAAAGATGCCTGCAAACTCTTCGCTAGCCATCCAATTAATGAAGGTGAGTGCCTCTTCTTGGTTCTTACTATTGGCATTAATGCCGATGCCGATATCCGTGTGGTCACTGATAAAACAGTCGTCACCGGCATTCACCACTGGCGGTCTGAATACACCTAAATCAATTTTACTGTTGAACGCTGAAATGTCCCAAGAACCCGCAGGGTACACTGCAGCCTTACCTGCGCCAAACATCTCGATGGCATCACCATAACCACGGCTTTCATATCCATCCCCTAAGTACATACCCCAGCGACCTAACTGTTCAAATACCGCGACATATTCAGGCGAGCTCAACTTGCCTTCCCCTGAAATCAAACCAAAACGGCCGTCTTCACCCATCCAGTAATTAGGGCCAATATTTTGGAAGCCCATCGTCGCCGCTTCCCATTTGTCTTGAGTCCCCATTGCCATAGGAACGTACTTACCACTAGCTTTAATCTTTTCCAATGCAGAGAAGAACTCTTCTACAGTTGCAGGTTCACTGATTCCTAGCTCAGAGAAGATCGCTTTATTGTAAAAGAAACCATGAATTACCGAGGCTAAAGGTAAGCAGAAGGTCACTGCGCCATCATCGGTTTGCCAAGCAGACTGAGCGAACGATGGGAAGTTTTCCATACCATCTAGATCCGTCAAATCCTTCAAATGCCCTGAATCATAGAGTTTCAGTGAGTCATCGAAGGGACGACAAGTAATTATGTCACCAGCATTACCCCCTGCTAATCGACCATTGAGTTGATCGTTATATTCGGTTGCGATCGTATGTTTGTACTCGACTTTTATTCCCGGATGAGCGGCATTGAATGCCGGAATGATCTTTTCATTCCAGATTTCACCATCTTCACGCCAACTCTCTACAACCAGAGTGCCACTTTGTGCCACTGCCGAAAAACAGACCGCGACGAATAAACTGAGCTTTAAAAAATATCTCATACCTTCCCTACCTTAGTATTTCCTCGATTCGCTGGTGGCTACAACTTGAATCTATGAACCAGCGTGCGTTGCTGCTGCGCAAGTTGAGCAAGCACATCACTTACCGCCGATGCTCCTCGCGCTTCTGTTTCTGTTTCTGTCGCGACTTCCGATATCTCATTTATGGTTTTCGCAATATCGCGACTGACTGAAATTTGCTCTTCCGATGCATGCGCAACCTGCATACTCATTTCATTAATGTTCTGCATTCGCTCGGCAACCGACTTCAAGGTTTCATCGGTAATGCGGCTTTGGTTCACACACTCTTTGGTCTTGTCTTGGCTTTGCCCCATGACTTCCACCACCTCACGGGAGGCATCTTGCAAGCTCTCGATCATGGTTTGAATTTCCACCGTCGATTGCTGAGTTCGTGTTGCTAAAGTACGAACTTCGTCTGCTACAACAGCAAAGCCGCGCCCATGTTCACCCGCTCTTGCAGCCTCAATCGCTGCATTCAAAGCAAGTAAGTTAGTTTGATCCGCAATACCGCGTATGACATCTAAAATACTGCCGATGTTGTCACTGAACTCATCCAACTTATGGGTAATCTCAGAAGCGGTTTGAATAGCATCAAACAGCTCTTCAACCACCACCAAACTCGATGCAACCTGCCTACGACAGTCTTGAGTACTGGTATTAGCTTCAGTCACTTCAGTTTGTGACTGCTCGGTAGAGCGGAAAACTTCCGAAACACTCACTTCCATTTGTGAAATCGCGGCTGCAACAGATTCAATTTGCTGCTTCTGAGTAGTCACACGCGACATCGTCGTTTCGCTGATCTGCGAAGCATTTTGCGCCTCTTCAGCTAAGCTATCTGACCCATCATTGATTTTGGACAGCACACTTTTCATCTCAGATACCAATTGATCAAGCGAAGCAGATAATTGTCCAAACTCGCAGCTTGACTGATAGTTCACATGATGAGTCATGTCCCCTTGTGTCATTTTGTGTAACACGCGATTAATCAGAGAAAGCGGCTTATGAATCGCCCTTGAAGTAAAGTAACCAATTGCTGCTGCAACTAAGGCTGATATCAAGCTAGTGGTGATAATGATGACTTCTGCTGACTCGACCGATTGAGAGGTCACTTTGCTTGCCGATGCTACTTCCTGAAGAGCAACATCCCCAAGCTTCTCTACTTCTTGCTCCATGGCTCGAGTACTTTGCTGAGCTTGTTCGATTAACGAGCGTATCTCCGCTTGCAACTCTCGCTGACGAATCATCAGCGGTAGCATCCCTTTATCTGAAACACCCGCTTCTTCGAGCTTAGCGACGGTTTTTTCAAAACGAGCTATCACTCCTTTGCTCACTTTAATACTGCCAATGCCCTTTTTTGCTCGATCTGAATTGGTGGTAAATGTGTTCATGAGCTTAGTCAGATCCATATCTGGATTTGCTGCTCGAAGCGTTCGCAAGTCGCGTTTTATCCCACTGGTCAATCGATCTACCTTGTTGCTCTGAGATCGACTCTTGCCCACTTTATCGAGTAAAAGTAGCGTGACTTTCTGAAAAGCGTCCTCGTACTTAACAAAAACCTCGCGCGCCGCATTTAGCTGTTGATAAAGCTCCAAAGACTCCAAGTGGCGAGCCATTATCATGTCTGCGACATTAAAGTAGGCATCCGCCGATGATGCGATAGCCGAAGTTTGATTCGACTGTTCAGTAGAAGATGAAATTTTTTGCAATATAGAGCCAAACTGCTCTTTCTCCGTAATAAACGTTTGTTTAATCGGGGCTAGAAGTTGAACATTGTCGTATGAAATATACTCAAGTAGGCTGCGCTGGCTTTTCAGCACTACTGTTTGGAGCGCTGAGGTATCGACTAATAATGGGGTTGCTTGTTCGGTCACTTGACCAACGTGTTGGTTCACAGTCGTGAGTTTGTAATAACTAATCCCACCTAACAAAGCCAGTAATAAGAACATGACAAAATAGCCACCAATGATCCTTTGGACGATGCTCAGCTTCATACGTAAGTACCAAAAATTAACACTATCAATAAAAGTAGACGATAAATCGACCAACTTCACACTGCATTACGGAGAAGGTTTTAATTTTTATTTCGAAATTACCCTTTGCATGCCAAAGGGGCATGCTAAACTCTGCGCTAATTCGTTCTGCATTATGCAGCCCAATATTTTGATAGATTGAAACCCCCTATGTCCTTTTCAAAACTAGGCTTAAGCCAACCCATAATTGATGCACTAAATGAGCGCGGCTATCGCGAACCAACTCAAATTCAAACGCAAGCAATCCCTATTGTTCTTAAAGGGAAAAACCTCATTGCTGCTGCTCAAACGGGTACTGGTAAAACTGCCAGTTTTGTTCTACCTATTTTAGAAATGCTAAGTGGTGGCGAAACTAAAAAGAAAAAGCGCATCCGTGCACTTATCGTGACACCAACTCGTGAGCTGGCTATTCAGGTTAACGACAACATTCAGGCTTATGCTAAACATCTATCACTGACCTCTACTGCGATTTATGGTGGCGTTGATGACAAGCCGCAAAAACAGGCGCTGATTGAAGGGGTTGATATTCTGGTTTCAACGCCTGGTCGCCTAATCGACCTTTATGGACAACATGCTGTTTACTTTGAAGAAGTTGAAACCTTCGTACTCGATGAAGCCGATCGCATGCTTGATATGGGCTTTATTGAAGATATCAACAAGATCATCGCTCGCCTACCGCAAGATGTGCAGAACCTACTGTTTTCAGCGACACTATCGAACCCAGTTCGAGATTTAGCAAAATCAGCCATCGATTATGCTGAAGAGATTTCCATTGCCAAGACAGACGCGTCAAAAAAGAACATCGAACAATGGCTAGTGACCGTCGACAAAGACAAAAAGTCAGCGCTACTGAGCCATATGATCAAAGAAAATGACTGGGATCAGGCGCTGATCTTTATCGAAACTAAACACGGCGCAGCCAAGCTCGCAAGCCAGCTGGAAAAACGTGGCATTCACGCCGAAGCATTCCACAGTGGCCGAAGCCAAGCGATTCGAGCTCAACTTCTCGAAAATTTTAAAGCTGGAAAGATCCAATACATGATCGCAACAGGTGTGGGCGCACGTGGTATTGATATTCATGAACTGCCACGAGTCATTAACTACGATTTACCTTACCCTGCCGATGAATACGTTCATCGTATTGGCCGTACCGGCCGTGCAGGCGCGCAAGGTGAAGCAATCTCGTTTGTTTCAAAAGACAACTTCAAGAATCTTTGCATGATTGAAAGCCGCCTCGGTCATCTGATTGAGCGCCGAGTCATCGAAGGCTTTGAGCCACGTAAAGAAGTACCTATTTCGATTTTGAATTACGTTCCAAAGCACAAACGCCAAAAAGACTAAGCGAATTCATTACTCGACAGCTTCACGCAAAAAAGCCAGCATGACTAATCATGCTGGCTTTTTGTTTAGCGCAGATTTCTAATTAAAAGAGGTATTTACAAGTTGTAGCAGTACTCAAGGTTATAGTCTTCGCCATTCTTACCTGTGTACTCTTTATCTTCGCTGCATGCTCGTGGTTTGCCCTTCTCATCACCTTGAACAAGGCTGATCCAGTGTCGCATCGCTGCCATGTTCGACTCTTCTGTCGTCTGTGTGAATGTAGTGCAGCTTTCCAGTTGAATGTCTTCGATGTCGACAAATTCCACACAACCCGTGCCTTTGTGGCAACCAAAAGTTACTTCTACGTGAGCACCGCTGCCATCTTTGAACAAGATAGACGTTGGATCTTCTGGCTCACCGGTAAATGCGACGAAGTGCTTGTTGTTTTTAAGGCCTGCGTGGCTGCCATCTTTGAAGTAAGCCATTACGTGGCGATAGTCGATTACGTAACTCGTCACATCTTGATGAGAGCCTTTTTCTAGAGGGAATAGACGGTCCAACAGTTGCTTGGACTTCATCTGTTTTTCCATTTGCATCTTGGCGCTGATAGTCTCGACGGCGAAGACTGCTTCAGCGATAAATGGTTTTGTTTGTTTTTGGATTTCTGTTTTATCGAATGTCAGCATATTCATAGGTCGTTCCCTCGTCTGCAACCGCTCATCAAAGATGATGCACTAATTAAAAATTGATTTAGCAAGTCGTTAAAAATATTGCTTGGCCACTTAGTTCTGTTTATTTGTCGCTTCGCTTTTTCATTTATGTGACTGCTTAATTAGAAGACTAGCGAATTTTTGACTACAATTTCACAACAAAAATTTTACAATGTGAATTTTACAAAATGTCCTTGTCAAAAAGCTTAGTTCGTCAGTCTCACTTCCTAGGTACAAAGATAAGAAACCTTAGGAAACGCAACCACTTAACGATGGAGGACTTGTCTGCGCGCTGCATTCGAGTCAATCCAGAGTACGCGCCCTCTGTTTCTTACTTGTCTATGATTGAGCGCGGAAAGCGGGTGCCAAGCATCGACATGTTGGAGGTCATTGCCGAAGTTTTTCAAAAAGATCCCACCTGGTTTTTGGATGATGAGCCCGAACAGACGGCCATTACGCCAGATAAGGGCAATCGAGGCGGAATCAGCGGAATGGCACTTGAGCCCAGTTTTTTGTTCTCAAATGACATTCTACAAATTGCCATTCCAGAGATGCTGTCACAAACGGGCATTACAGGCCGACAATTCGCCCACCTGTTGATTCGTGCGCATCAAGAAAAGAATCAAAACCACTTTCCAGATCTGGAACGTGCAGCGGAAGAGGTCGGCCTAAAACGGCTCAACTTATCCATTGAAGATCTATTTGATATCGCCAAAAGTCTCGGCGTGTCTATTCAATGGGTCAGCCGAACACCAGAAGATGTCGTCGATGAGTTAGGCGTGAGCGCCAAGCAGTTGGTTACCTCTTTTTTTGAGCCACCAGGCACCATCTACTTAAACGAGATCTTAAAAGAATACCCAACAAGGCTGAAATACGATTTGGCGGTCTATATCGGTCATTGCGTTTTGCACAGCGAGATGGTTTAAAAAATGTTCTTTCGGTGGGTCACACCAATAGTTGGGAAGATGCCAACCCTGCGACCCAAACGTCAGAGCTAAATTCACAAGATATATTGCAAGCCTGGCGAGACTTTGAATCGAGCTTTTTTGCCGGCGCTTTGCTTTGCCCGAAAGTACCATTCAGGCAACTGCTTGATCGAAGTGGCTACGAAATTGATGTTCACCTCAAAGCGGGTGTCTCTCCATCGGTTGCTATGCGCAGAATGACGGTGGTGTCTCCTTACCCTCATTGGCACTATTTCGATGCTTACGGACAAAATAAGCTGAAAGCCGTTTATCGAGGAAACGGTATTCCGCTTCCTTGGGGAAACATGCGGAAGGTCAACGACCCATGTCAGCACTGGGCGGTGTTTAGACGCTTATCAGAGCCTTTGGCTCACAGTTCGGCACAAATTTCGATTTTAAATGTGAATGATGAGCCACGAATTTACTGTTGTGAGTCCGTTAACATGACCGACCCGGCAGGTAACAATCGCGTGCTATGTGCCGGCATCGATTTGAATCCAGCCATCGATGCTCAGGGTGGGAATTCACGCGCCATTGCCGAAGAGCTGAAATCCCTTTGTGTCGATAAAGGGGGCAGTGCCACGATACCAAGATCGATTCAAAAAGAGTTCACCACTATCGCCAAAATACTCAATATAAACTGGATTGAACGTGGTCTTGAAAATCAAGCTCGGGTGATCTGCTCACGAGGCGCAGTGTGTCCGCGTAAGCCAAGTTGTTATCAGCAATGCTCAGAATATGACGTGTTCCGCTCAAACGAGGTTTAGTCGGAAATTGACCAAAAAATGGCAGAAAAAAAGCCAATCTCAATAAGCGAGATTGGCTATATATATTTGTGAACAAAATTAGGTTCACTAACAACGTCAGTTGGCTAGGTGACCCTCGGCTTAATAAGGGTCATTGTTACTAATGCACTATGTGTGCCAACTTTAAATATTCATTAAAACGCCCTATTTTGGTCACTTAAGCATCAGATCTATGAAAACTCAGTGCATAAGTTAACTGCAAAACGCAAATTAATTGCAATATGCAAAATTTACAACAATGCAATTTGCAATTATTTCTTTCTAAACACCCAAATAGGACCAATGAGAAGAAATTGAACATCTTCAAAAAAGGACGGCTTTTGACCTTCTATCTTGTGGCCAATAAACTGCAATACCCAAAGCCCAACAAAAAGCCCAATCGAGACCAGTAATACTGGCCAGCCAAGTAATTGCATAGACCAAATAAGGCCAATGCAAGCAAGGGTGTAACCTAACATCATCAGAAAAACACTCAGAGACAGCCGAAAATAAAACACCATAATCGGTAAGCTCACCACCCAAACCCAATTCAGGGTATAACCCATTAACGCAATCGCTGGAATTGACCAAATAAGGCCGACAACTGACAGATATATCCCCGGAACCGCTACTTTATGGATTTTCTTGTTTACCGGATGTTGATGACTTACCCCGTAAGCTTGTAACCAATCAGTGAGTGTTCGCACGCGTCCTCCTTGCGTTTGTCATACCCTTTCTCTTCGCTTCTCTATTTCTATAGCACTGTCTATTACGGGCTGCCGTCATTGGCTGACTATGTGAGTAAAAATGTCAGCTAAGATCACTTTTTTGCATTATTATCAGTGCATCAGTCCGCTATGAACCCTCAAATGACCCAAGCCCAAACTAAGATTCGTTTACTAGATAAAAACGATGCTCAAGCCCTATTGTCATTCGAGTCCAAAAACAAGCTCTGGTTCGAATCACGCATCGGTCCACGTGAGGATGATTTTTACTCCATTGAGGGAGTAAAACTGCATATATTAGAAACGTTGACGCACTATCACGCTAGAGCAACATTGCCCTTGGTACTAACCCAAAGCGATAACATCGTTGGCCGCATCAACTTACACAATCTCGATATAGAGAAGCGCCGCGCACACATCGGCTACCGAATTGATCAAGACACTTTGGGGCAGGGACTCGCAACAAAAGCCGTCTCGCACATCGTGGAGTATGCTTTGGAGCATTTTGGTATTCGCCATTTCATTGCCCTAGCCGCGGTTGATAATCCAGCATCGCAGAAAGTGCTACTTAACAATCATTTTAGCTATGCGCGTAAGCATATTGCCTTTGCCAAGGTGCAAGGTAAAGTCGTTGACTGCAATGAGTATATTAAAGTGCTGCAGCCTCACTATGTGGATTGAGCCTATGTTGATTGAGCAATTGCAGCAATCAACTTATCTAATTCGGCTCTGACTTTTTCGGTCAACTCAAACCCTATGTTCACCCTTAAACAATCATCATAAAGTGCCAATGTACTAAATAGATGACCTAAGCGAATATCAATACTACTCTCTTCGATTAATACCTTGAAACACTCTAAATTCAGGCCTGGAATCTGAAGCCACAGCACCATCCCACCTTGGGGTTGACTGATTTTTACTTTATCTGACAGATGGTTGGAGAGGTAGCTGAGGTATGCTTGCCTCAGCAGAAGAAGTTTTTGACGGCGACGCTTTAGCTGCTTTGCGTAGTGTCCTGACTCAATGAAATCTGCAATCGTAAGCTGAATCGGCAGCGATACACCAAAGCATGAAGCAGTGTGCTGAGCACGGTAGTCTTCCGTATAACGACCAGGTAAGCACCACCCTAATCGATAGCTAGGTGACAGGCTTTTCGACACCGAACCACACCACAAAATATACCCACTTTGGTCATAATACTTTGCTGGCAAAGGGGTATGTTCTGAGTAAGAAAGTTCAAGATAAACGTCATCTTCAATTACAGGGGTTTGGTATTGATTCGCGAGTTCCGCCAGCTTCTGTTTTTGCTGGGCGGACATAGTTATCCCTTGGGGGTTCATATGCGAAGTACAGAACACGCCCGCTTTGATTGTCCCTTGCTTAAGGTGGTCTTCTAGCTGGAGTAAATCAATCCCATCATCTAGAGAAGGTATCTCAACAATTTTTCGCCCCATGCGTCCTAACAAATCCAATATGCCACTGAAACAGGGCGAGCTAATGGCAATGGCGTCCCCCTCTCGAGTACAGGATTCCAACGCCGCTTTAATCGACGGCATACAGCCAGACGTAATCACTAGCTCATCTGGATTGATGTGCAAACCCAGTTTAGAAAAATGCACGCTGAGCGCACTTCGAAGTGAATGCTCGCCTTGAGTATCTGGGTATTGATTTAAACGATGACCGAGTCTTTTACTTGCCCTCCGGAAGCTTCTACCCAGTTCATTTAAAGCCGCCTCGTCAATGTTGGTACTCGACACACCCAAAGGTCCATTGAGCGGAGAATGAATTGAGAAGCTCTGAGTTACAGTCGAGACTTTACTAACAAAACGTGCCCATTCTGGAGTTTTGTGCGTACTTTTGCCTTGGCGCGACAAAGTAACCAGCTTGCGGACGAGAATGAATCCAACCTTGCGATTCCAGTTCTTGATAGCAGCTCACCGCCGTAGACATACTTACCGCTTGCTGCTTTGAGAGCTGCCTTAAAGATGGCATGCGATTGCCTTCCATCAGCTTCCCTGTTTCTATTTCTTGAATGAACTGGCTCGCGAGTGTTTTGTACATGCTCATTAAAACTGTACTCATTTTTTGTTAATAAACTGTATCTGTACCGATAACTGTACCCGAGTAATACTAGTTTTCAAGCAAAAGGGAGAACAATTATGACTAGGAACGATTTATTTTTGGCCATCTTGGTGATGGCAATCTGGGGCTTCAACTTTTCCATGATCAAAATGGGCATTACTGAAGTTCATCCACTACTGGCGACCGCGGCACGTTTTACCTTAGCGTCATTCCTGCCATCTTTTTTATTCGACGCCCGAATGTGGCTTGGCGCTACCTATTCAGTTACGGTTTAGTCTTTGGCGTCGGGATATGGGGCATGGCATCGTGGTCGATCACTGCGGGCCTCTCATCAGGCATGTCTTCGGTATTACTTTCATCCAATGCACTAATTAGCATGGCTGTGGGCGTCTTTATCCACAAGGAAGCAGCGTCCAAACAAAAAGTATTTGGTGCCATTACTGCGCTGGTCGCGCTTCTGGTCCTCGTTTCCGCTACAAACGGTAATATTACCCTCCAAGGCTTGATGTTTATTATGATTGCCGCCAGTTGTTGGACAATCATGGGCATGATTGTAAAGGCTTCAAAAACCACTCAAGCATTTGCGTTCAACGTGTGGGGAATGCTCTTTGCACCAGTTCCACTTGTCTTATTTGCAGTGAGTCTTCATGGGCCAAGCATTGTTTCGCACGCCCTAAGTGCATGGGATATGAGCACCACCATCGCCGTCGTTTTCCAAGCCTATCCAACGACCTTATTTGGCTACTGGGTTTGGAATCGACTGCTAATTCGCTATCCGCTTAGCACGACGGCGCCATTAACACTGCTGGTTCCCGTATTTGCCTTGATATCTGGCTATTTCATGTACGACGAGCTGCTCAGTAACGCACAAGTATTCGCTTGCGCCTTATTCCTCATCGGTATTGGTTTGATTGTAAAACCTGCTTCAACTTCAAGTAAGCTCGTCACTAAAGCGATGATCAATTCCACCAGCAAGGCTTAATACTCTCATCAATACTTTTACCGATGAAAGGGCGGACGACATCACTTGTTCGCTTTTTCTGATTCTGTGTTCGCTTTGTCGCCAGTTTGCTACATCCAAAAACACAAACACCTCAAGTGTGTCCCGAATTCGACACAACATTTAATTTTTGTCACAAATGGTCACACCGATAAATATTGACATGAGTTATGATTTAAAAAACAACTATAGCGACTCGCACATCTATGAATTTATCCGCCTCATACAACATTGTTCTGGTTGAAGACGATTTAGAGCTTGCCGAACTCATCCGCGATTACCTCCAAAGCTTCGAATTCAATATTGAGATTGTGACGGACGGTATCACCGCCGTCAGCACCATATTGTCGACTCAACCTGACTTGGTCGTATTGGATGTCATGTTGCCGGGGCAAAGTGGTATGGACGTTTGCCGCGAAATCCGCCCGAAATACAACGGTATGATTTTGATGCAAACCGCGCTAGATGATGACGTCGACCAAATGATGGGCTCGAGCTCGGGGCCGATGACTACATAGTAAAGAAAGTAAAACCAAGATTAATGTTGTCTCGCATTCGCGCTTTGCTGCGCCGCCAAGAGCGCACAAACTCTGAAAACTCTCAAGATCTTCTCCAGATCGGTCCTCTAAAAATTCATTTGCAACACCGCACTGTTAGCCTTAATCAAGCCAACGTTAAACTCACGACATCCGAGTTTGACCTACTGCACCTATTAGCTAGCAATGTGGGGCAAGTAGTGTCGAGAGATGACATTGCCCAACACATACGCGGCTTCGAATACGACGGATTGGATCGCTCCATCGATCGTCGCATCTCTCGCTTGCGCCGTTCACTTCAAGATAATCCCAATGAACCAGAGCTGATTAAAACCATCCGCGGCAAAGGCTACCAGCTTTGTGTGACGCAAGGAGTCGAATCCATATGATTAGGGCGTTTTCGATTTTATGGCTAGCTGTTTTTCTGCCCATCATTATTTTAATTTTTCCAACCGACATTAGCCCCATTCAGCGTTTAAACGAAACCTTTTCTGAAAAGTTTTACATAGAGACTTACCAAGCAAAATTCAAACTAATATCGGCCGAGCTTGAAAAGCTTCCCGAATCTCAGTGGGAAGGTAAGATTCAAAGTTTCGCCCCCACTTTGGTTACCCAATTGAACTCCAAGATATTGAGAAATATCAATCAGACCCAGAGCTTTATAAAAGATTACAAAGTGGTGATTTAGAGTTTGTATTTGGCGACCCATTCGCTCTGCTACAACAGGTTGGCGATAGCACGAAGATCGTCTACATTGCGCTTAATGAGTCTTCTGAACAAGCGATAGTCAACCAAGCAAAAGGCGGGTTGTTTCTCGCCACTGAAGATTTGCGTCGCCACCCTAAGGAGCAGTGGGAGGAAAGACTAGCATTACAGACCTCCAACGTGCCCTTCGTCGTTCAACTCAAAGGCTACAATGAGCTCCCTGACGAAGCAAAAACCGCCATTAGCAACAAACCCAACGAGACCATTTCGTTTATCGGCTCCGAGGGGCGTTTCGAATTGATCGCGCCTGTGGATGAAGACACTTGGCTCCATGTGGAAGACGACATCTCGACCTCTACTCAAATGAAAGTCACCTCAGCTATTATTGGTGCTTTCTTTGTTCTTGTGTCGCTTGCTTTAGTGTTATGGGTATACCCGCTTTGGCGAGACTTAAAACGGCTAGTCGTCACGTCTACGGAATTTGGTAACGGGGTGCTTTCCAAGCGCGCCTCTACCTCTAAGTTGTCGGTCATTTCCCAGCTTAGCGACTCCTTCAATCAAATGGCCGACAACATCGAGCAATTAATTGCGGGCCAAAAAGAACTGACCAATTCCATTGCCCACGATCTACGAACCCCGCTGTATCGACTGCGCTTTGCCCTAGAAATGATGGAAGATGAAGACACGCCCGATCTACAAAGGCAAAAATACCGAAATACGGCCCATTCTAGTATCGAAGACCTAGACCATCTGATTAATCAGACACTACTCCTGTCACGATACAATCGAGTCGCGGATATTAATCATTTTTCGCATTGCTGCTTTGCCGAAGAACTGCTGACTGAAGTCGACTATTTCAAGCTTGAACACCTAAACTTCAACATCCTCTTTCATTGCGCGCCAAATCTTAAAGACCAACAGGTGTTCGTCGACAATAAAGGCTTGATGCGAGCGGTCAAAAACCTGATGAGCAATGCAAGTCGGTTTGCCCAATCCACTATAACCATCTCCTTCTTGATTGAAGAAGATGAATACAAGATTCGAGTTGAAGACGACGGAAAAGGCATTCCTAACGACCAAGCAGAGAAAATATTCGAGCCTTTCCAGCAATTAAACAATGACGAACGTAATAGCGATAAAGGCCATGGTCTTGGGCTTGCGATCGTTAAACAGATCATGACCTTACATAAAGGCAACGCAAGTGTACGGCAGTCAACCATGAATGGCGCTCTGTTCGAGCTTTCTTGGCCGATTCACGCTCTGGGCCCATCAGCTCAAGAGGAAAATGTGACCAAGTAGGACACAAACCGTCCATAAAACGCCAACGACTTATTGGCAGTGCGAATGTAATTTTGAGTGGCATTACAGAATAGTCACTCAAAAGGAAATGACATGAACCTGCCAATTCATCCTAAAACTAAATTACTCCTTGCCCTAAGCCCTCTTTTCTCTTCAGCAGCGTTTGCCGAAGCAGACCTATTCACACCAGGATTCAGCGGTGCTTTCAGCGTTAACGTCGGTACAGGCAGTAACCAATCACAAAGTAATACTCACGACGACAATGCTGTGACCGATGACCTCAATAACAGTGGTGAGGAGATTAGCCAAGGCTCGCCGTTCATTTTAGGCCGATTGCAATATAGCTTTGGTGATACCGTAGTATTTGTGGGTAACAGTGAAGATCAAATTGCCGAAGCTCAATTTCAAGGTGAACTCGGCGTTTTACATCGATTCAACGACAACCTGTCACTTACCGCAGCTTTATTTGGCAATGTGCCAAGTATCGACGAAGTATGGCAAGACCCATACTTAACCAATAGTGAGCGTAGAACTACGGAACAAACCGTCGCAGGTGCCAGATTTGCATTAGGTGTGAATGCCCCTCTACCCATCACCTTAAAATACGCTTACGCCTACAGCGAGGTTGATCGTGAAGATATTGGCGTTTCTCAAGACCTGACAGAGCAAGAGTCGCAATTACTTGCCAGAGAGAGTGACTATCACCGATTTGGCGCCGAAGTCGCTCTGCCATTAAATCAATCAATCGTCGTAGCTCCAGCGCTCTACTACACCTTAAGAGATGCGCTAGGGGATGCCAAAAGCTTCGACCAAATCAGTGCACAAATCTCTCTTGCCCTATCCCACCAAAAACACAGTTGGGTGACGACTTTCCGAGGCAGCAGCGCAAGCTTTGATGCAGAAAATCCCGTTTTCAAGCAAAAGCAAGACTATGACTCAACAGGAATATTCTCGGTATATAGCTTTAGCGAACCCTTCGCTTGGCGTAATTCTCAGATTCACTTAATGGCGGGATATCAGTCCACCGACTCAGACATCACTTTCTACGACAGTGAAAGCACCTTTTTCTCAACTGGCTTTAGCTACCGCTTCTAATTAAGGAGAATGAACGATGACTTTTTCTAACACACTATCGAAAATCGCACTTCCTCTGTCACTATTGATCCTTGTTGGTTGCGGCGGTGACTCATTTGACGACCTCAAAAAATGGGAGAAGCCTGAAGTAAAAGCTGGCTCAGATCAGGTTCATACCCTGCCAAAAACGTCAATTAAGCTCAATGGATCGGTAAAAAGCTATCCAAAGAATATCCATACCATCGAAGCCATTAAGTGGACACAATTATCAGGCCCTGCTCAATTGACCATTCTCAATGACAGCGAAGAGGTTGCCACCCTTGCCAACCCGACAACTGCAGGCACCTATGAATTCCAGCTTTATGCCAGAGACAGCCGAGATAAAACAAATACGGACAAGGTAAAAATTGTCTTGCGAGAAGACGTCGCGGCGTCAACGGCGCGTCGAACTTCAGGGTTTGGCGATGACTTCCAGGCCACATGGGAGCACGTTGCGAATAATTACTCAGGGTATGAAGACATCGAACCTCAATGGAACGAACTGTATCAACCTTATTTGGTTGAGGCTGAGAACACGCATTCTGAGCAAGAGTGGCAAAGCCTGCTTGAAGCTATGCTTATCGAAGTTAATGACCCTAAGCTTATGCTTCAAACAACCGATCACTCTCTAACACCCAATCAAACTCATACGCAGGGCCAAGCTCAAATGACTACTGCTTATTCCGCGAACGCAACTTCCGCTTCCACGACGTCTTCATTAAATGCACTAAGTTGGCAAGATGATAATGGCGTTGGCGTCATCATGTTCAACGACCTATCCACCATTAGAAATGAACAGCTGCGCGGTGAGCTTGAATCCGCCATTCAAGGGCTCACGTATCTCGATGAGCTGAGGCTTGAGTTCACGCAGCCAGAAAGCGTTAACGAGCAGATCACCTTACAACTGATGGCTTGGTTTACTCGCCAACCTACAGAGCTTGTGATTCGCTCTCGCGACAATCAATCGCTCACGCTTTCTACTAGCCCACTCGCGACGCACTCGATTGTGACAGTGGCTGGCGAGTACACCAATGTGGAGATTATCGAGCTGAACGAGTATCTGCTCAGTCAGCAGTATGGCGAAATTAGCTATCAATATGCGCCAAACTTTATGATTCCAACCTCTAACTAGACGAAAAACAAAACCGCAGACCGACTCACTCTGACGGTTGCCCTCTATCGCACAACAAAAAAGCGATGCTTATCGAGCATCGCTTTTTTTCTAGATTTGCTGTCTAGATTTTCCTTTTAAACAAGCTGTTATCTTTCATCTTTTGGCGTGTCCATCACCACCATGGTGGTAATCGAGTTCACCTGTTTGCACTCACCCAATACATCCGCATGGAACTTTTTGTAAGTGTGCAAATCGTGCGTTTCCACTCGAATCAGATACTCATTAGCACCGGTAATGTTGTGGCATTCGACCACCTCTTTTTGAAAGCGCACATGCTCTTCAAACTCTAGTTGCGCTTGCTTTCGATGGCTGGCTAGTCCAATCGATACATAAGCAATAAATCCCACACCGAGCTGATTATTATCCAACACCGCACGATAGCCTTTAATCACTTCTTTTTTCTCAAGCTCTTGAACGCGTCGTAGTGTCGCCGACGGAGACAAACCTACCTTTTCCGCAAGGTCGACATTAGAGATCCTTCCGTCCACCTTAAGCTCAAGCAATATTCTTTCGTCAAATTTATCCATGAGACACTTTTATTGTGCAAATTTTGTTTCAATAACAACATAAAAACACATAATTGCGTGCAAATCTACTTAACATTGTGGTTCTCGAAACGTGGTTATCGAAACGTCGAAATTAAAACAGAAAGTTAAAGGAGAGTTGCCATGAGCATTGAACAAATGGGCGCGCTGTTGCTGTTTGCCTTTGTATCAACATTCACCCCAGGCCCAAACAACATTATGCTAATGACCTCAGGTGCCAACGTCGGATTCAAACGCACACTGCCGCATATGTTGGGGATCGCTCTCGGCTTTGCGTTCATGGTCATATTAGTTGGTATTGGTCTTGTTGGCGTGTTCAACACCTACCCAGTGAGTCACCAGATTTTGAAGTATGTTAGCTTGGGTTATCTACTTTATTTGGCTGCTAAGATTGCCATGAGCGGGCGCGCAAAAGAGGTGGATGATTTCAAACCGCTGACATTTTTAGGTGCAGCAAGTTTTCAATGGGTGAATCCAAAAGGATGGTCAATGGCACTAACTGCCGTGACGCTATTTAGTGCCAACGGCGCTTGGTTTGAAGTGGGTATCATTGCGATTGCCTTCACTCTGGCTAACATTCCTTCGGTAAGCTTTTGGACTATCGCAGGGCAAAAGTTGCAGCATTGGCTGACAACACCGGTTCGAATTCGCGGCTTCAATGTCACCATGGCAGCACTGCTGATTGCTTCCACACTGCCAATGATTTAGTAAGATAAGTGAGCGTTAACTACAGCTGATCTCTATGTTTTAAATACAGATTACGTTAGCTGCTCGCTTAAATAATCAATGAGTAAACGCACCTTAGGCGACAAATGACGATTCTGCGGATAGAGTGCCCAAATGCCATCTCTGTCTGAACGGTTGCCTTGTAAGACTTCCACCAGCTGGCCAGATGATAGCGCCTCGCTGACATAGTAATCTGGTAGCTGGGCCAAGCCTAGACCTTGTTTCGCCGCGTCCAGCAAGGCAATACCCGAATTACACTGGATTCGGCCGCTGACCTTTATTGATTTCTCTTTTCCCTGCTGATTGAACCGCCAGTAATCCACCGAGCCCACAAGACAATGATGATTCACTAATTCAGATAACGAGTGTGGCTCACCATACTTCTGCAGATACTCTGGGCTTGCGCAGACATAAAGCTGACGACTAGAGAGCTTTTTAGCCACTAACAAAGAGTCCCCAAGGTTGCCCAATCGAATCGCTAGATCGATGCCTGACTCAACTAAGTCCAATTTTTGGTTGGTCAATATTAAATCGAGATCCAATTTAGGATAGCGCTTTAAGAACTGATGTATCAAAGGGGCAAGTTGGTTCTCCCCATAGGTCACGGGCGCAGTGACTCTCAATACACCTTTTGGCGCAGATTGCATTTGTGTCACAGCTAGCTCGGCTAGCTCTAGCCCTTCAATCAAAGGCTTACATTGATGGAAGTAGATCTGCCCCGCCTCTGTGAGTGAGACTTTTCGTGTCGTGCGATTGAGTAATTTCACAGCCAAGCGCTCTTCCAGTGCTGACACTCGGCGACTAACTTGTGCAACTGACGTACTCAATTTTTTGGCTGCTGATGTAAAACTGTGGGTTTCTGCCACAGCGACAAACTCCACTATCCCTTCCCAATTGACCATATCGCCCTCTCTGCTAATTATTACAAATGAGTAATAATGATTTTCAATATTATGGGATTATCAAAATTAGGTAAAGATCTAGAATACCCACCATCAATTTAATAAAGCAAAACAACAAGGCGAATGTGGACTGGGTTGTCTACCCTTAAAACGACCGCCAAAATGATAATAAGGAAACCCTCATGGCTCTAGAACTTAAACCAGGTCAAACACATATCCAATCAAAAGCAATGGTTGCTTGGGCAGCAGGCGAACCATTAAAGCGTGAAACTGTCGATGTTGAACTGCCAAAAGCAGGTGAAGTATTAATACGTATTGTCGCAACTGGCGTGTGCCATACCGATGCATTTACCCTTTCTGGCGATGATCCTGAAGGTATCTTCCCATCAATCCTTGGCCATGAAGGTGGCGGTATTGTGGAAATGGTTGGCGAAGGCGTCACGAGCGTTGAAGTCGGCGACCACGTCATTCCACTTTATACAGCAGAATGTGGCGAATGTAAGTTCTGTAAATCTGGCAAAACTAACTTATGCCAAGCAGTTCGTGAAACGCAAGGTAAAGGCCTAATGCCGGACGGGACTAGCCGCTTTTCTATCAACGGCGAAACCATTTTCCACTACATGGGCTGTTCGACGTTCTCTGAGTACACAGTTCTTCCTGAAATCTCATTGGCTAAAGTAAGCAAAGAAGCGCCATTAGAAGAGGTTTGCCTATTGGGCTGCGGTGTTACAACCGGTATGGGCGCGGTACTGAACACGGCAAAAGTTGAGCAAGGTGATACGGTTGCTATCTTCGGCCTAGGTGGTATTGGTCTTTCTGCAATCATTGGCGCGCGTATGGCGGGTGCTAGCCGTATTATTGGTGTCGACATCAATGAAAGCAAATTCGAATTAGCGAAACAACTCGGCGCAACAGACTGTATTAACCCACAGAAATTCGACAAGCCAATTCAAGAAGTGATCGTCGAAATGACAGACGGTGGTGTGGATTACTCATTTGAGTGTATCGGTAACGTCAACGTGATGCGCCAAGCGTTAGAGTGCTGTCACAAAGGCTGGGGTGAATCTGTGATTATTGGTGTTGCGGGTGCGGGACAAGAGATCTCTACTCGTCCATTCCAACTAGTGACGGGGCGTGTATGGCGCGGCTCTGCTTTCGGTGGTGTTAAGGGCCGCTCTGAGCTACCTGAAATTGTTAATCGTTACATGGCAGGCGAATTTGGCCTACAAGAGTTCATTACGCATACCATGAGCCTTGAAGAAGTAAACGAAGCCTTTGAGTTAATGCACAAAGGTGAGTCGATTCGTACCGTGCTTCACATGGATAGATAATTAGTATTACGCTAGAAACTCCCCTTAATGCTGCCTTAAGTGTTAGGGGGACTCCATGTTTAAAACCCCGATGACCTATAAGAAATATCTAACTATGAATATTGAAAATGTTAGCCAAGCAAAAGTAGCCGGTGGTTGGCACAAGCAATACACCCATCAATCCCAAGCTTTAGATTGTGAAATGCGCTTCGCGATTTTCTTACCGCCGAATGCCAACGCTAATCATCCCGTTCCTGTTTTGTACTGGCTATCGGGATTAACGTGCACTGATGAAAACTTTATGCAAAAAGCTGGGGCGTTTAAGAAAGCCGCTGAGTTGGGTATCGCGATTGTTGCTCCAGACACTAGCCCACGAGGTGAAGGCGTTGCCAACGATGATAACTACGATCTTGGCCAAGGGGCGGGCTTTTATGTGAATGCCACAGAGGCACCATGGAAGGCTCATTACCAAATGTATGACTACATCACTCAAGAGCTGCCAGAGCTCATCGAGGAACATTTTCCCGTATCCGGTGCTCGCTCTATCGCTGGGCACAGTATGGGCGGTCATGGCGCATTGACTATTGGCCTGCGTAATCACGCCCGCTATCGCAGTATTTCCGCTTTTAGCCCAATCACCAACCCAATCAATGTCCCTTGGGGACAAAAAGCCTTTATGGCTTACTTGGGCAGCAACACTGACACTTGGAAGCAATATGACGCTTGTGAGCTCCTTAAAGCCGAAAAAGCAGCATTACCGATTTTAATTGACCAAGGTGATGCCGATAGTTTTTTAGTTGAGCAACTAAAGCCTGAGAATCTGGTGGACGCTGCAGGACTAAGCCAAAGTAACATTACATTGAGAATGCAAGCAGGATACGACCACAGCTACTACTTCATATCGAGCTTTATCGATGAACACTTAAGCTTCCATGCCAAACAACTATTTTCTTGAAAATGAAAGCCGGAAGTTGAACTAGCAAAACCGTCTAACTAACTTACTCGTTCATAATGAATGTGCTAACCTCACCCCTCCATTCTAGAGGGGTGATTTTTATGTCTGAAATGTATACCAAACATGCCATAAAGTATGGCGAAGTCGTTAAGGATAACATTTACAACGCCCTATTAGAGCGCCCGTCGACCCAAGCATTACTCGATGATGTAAAAGGATAAAAGGTCATTGATATGGGTTGTGGTTCCGGCATTTACACCCAATGGCTAGTTGAGAATCAAGCTCAGTCTGTCGTCAGTATCGATCTGTCGCACGATATGGTGGAAATGGTTAATCAATGCCAATATCCGAATGTCACGGCCTACCAGCAAGATATGACGTTAGGCTTGCCTAAAGAAGCTGACAACAGTGCTGATGTGATCATCTGCCCACTCATGATCCACTATATCGAAGATTTAGCGCCCCTGTTTACCGAAGTTCACCGGGTACTCAAACCAGGTGCTACATGGTATTTTCGACCCACCATCCATTTGCCGATTTCGAATGTTCCCTGTCTGGCAACTACTTTGATCGTGAGCTTATCCACGAAGAGTGGGATACGGTAGGCACACCCGTTGAAGTGCAATTCTATCGCCGTTCACTCACTGAGCTCTCAAACGCTATTACCTCAACTGGCTTAGTTATTACTGACATTACTGAAGGCCAAGTGGATGAGAAGGTGAAAGAGATATCCCCTGAGCGCTACGACTATTTGTCGAAGAATCCAAATTTCATTTTTATGCGCGTTCAGAAACGTTAAGACGCTTCATCGATATCTGCGGACACCCACGCTCATGGAAGCAAGGCAGCATTCGCTATTTCGATGGATTGGGGAAGGCATTGAACTTAAATTCAAAGTCGGCGCAAAACTGCAACGACGAAAACAAGTTCTTCAGTCTTGAGTACTGCACTTTAACAGGAGCAGCACATACATACTAAGTTCGCGCTATCTAAAGTAGCATTCGGAGTATAAAACGGTACAATCCTCGCAGTTAATTGATCAAGTAAAGAGCCACCCATGCTAACGCCCGAGCACTGTTTCACTCCATTTCAATCATCCATTGAAGGCATAGACTTGCCTGAGCGTTTCACTTATCCGTTCTACTATCAACCCCATGAACTGTGCATTATTGCCGCTCAAGAGTTGCAGTCGCATTTGCTCAATCAAACCGACTGGCAACATGACTTTGGCGTAGCTGAAGATGGTGAGCTCACGAGCAGCGAATCAAAATCGACAGGGAAGATGTTTGGCGTGCTATTGGTAAGAAACCCGCAGGGCGTGCTTGGCTACTTGAGCGCATTTTCAGGCAAGATTGCCGATCAAAACCTGCTGCCGCATTTTGTCCCACCAGTGTTTGATATGCTGTCGAGCGATAGCTTCTTCCGCACTGAGTTGGGCGAAATTACCGAGATCAACACTCAAGTTTCTCAGTTTTCGGCTAACCCTGAATTGCAACATTTGCGCGATACATTGGCTGCGCAAAACAAACAATGCCAAGCTGAAGAACAAGCGATTCGCAATGAGCATATCGCAGCACGCGCAGCTCGAAAAGCCCAACGAAAGCAGGCACAAGCGACCTTATCAGAAAACGAACTCGCTTCGGTTCTTGAAGATCTTAGCAAGCAAAGTGTCGCAGACAAGAATCAGCTTAAATACTTCAAACTGGAGTGGGATGAAAAGATCAAGCAAACCCAACGAGCATTCGATGCGTTGGAATCTCAACTCACTGAACTAAAAGCGGAACGTAAAAAGCTGTCCAATGCTCTACAGCACAAGCTGTTTGGGCAGTATCGCTTCTTAAATGCCATAGAAGAAACTCAAGATCTCAATGCGATCTTTGCTCCAACGACGAACCCTGTTCCACCAGCGGGAGCGGGAGAATGTGCAGCGCCAAAACTGCTACAATTCGCCTACCTGCATGGATTTACTCCGTTAGCCATGGCCGAGTTTTGGTGGGGGAAATCGCCTAAATCGGAAGTTCGCCAACATAAAAAGTTCTACCCTTCATGTCATGGAAAATGCTTCCCGATTCTTGGCCACATGCTAAAAGGATTGGAGGTTGACCCTAACCCACTTGAAGAGAACTGGGCCGAGGACAAGCCACTTGAAATCATCTACCAAGATGAAGCGATGGTCGTCGTTAATAAGCCTCTGGGCTATTGTCTGTTCCGGGTAAAACCATTACCGATTCAGCTTACACTCGTTTGCAAGAACAGTTTCCGGATGTTGAAGGCCCATTTGTGATTCATCGCCTTGATATGGCGACTTCTGGTCTACTGGTTTTTGCTCTGACAAGACGAGCAAACAAGAGCCTACAAAAACAGTTCATTAGTCGCGGCGTGCAAAAAACGTTATATGGCTCTACTACATGGAAAAGTGGAGGGCACTCAAGGGGATATCGACCTGCCTATGCGCGGCGACCCAGACGATCGCCCAAGACAACTCGTCTGCTTTGAGCACGGCAAACCCGCGCAAACCATTGGGAGTTGATTGAGAATATTGAAGGCCAATCAAAGCTCTATTTATATCCTAAAACAGGCCGAACTCATCAGTTGCGCGTCCACTGTGCTCATCACTTGGGATTAAACCTACCAATGGTAGGCGATACCCTTTACGGTGAAAAAACCAACCGCTTACACCTTCATGCCGAGCGTCTAGAATTCGATCACCCCTACAGCAAAGAGCGTATGAGGTTCTCAGCACAATGTGAGTTTTAACATACATCCAGACGAACTAGACCTAGTTGAACTTTGATTGGACCAATACGGCTCGGTGTATGGTCCATTGCTCCTCCCGCCCCTTGCAAGTCGATTTTCGACTCAATAAAACCCTAATACTGAGATTATCGCCATCAACACAACGTGTAAAATAGCGGCTCAATTCAAAAACGAGATTAGCTTGTATTAGGCAAACAATATGAACAATGTGCCCATACAGTATAAGTTACTAAAGATAGGATTTAGTTTCTTTATACTCATTGCCGTTTCTGCGGTCATTATTCATATGGAAGTGAGATATTTACATGGAGATGTTTCGGAGCAGTCTTTAGTCGAGTATACCCAAGAGATCTTCTTGGCTCTAACGGCTATTACTTTTTACTCGCTCAAAAAAATTGATGGCCAATTTAATGGATTTTCAATACTCCTCGCTGGTTTTTTTACCTGCCTACTAGTCAGAGAACTTGACCAAGTTTTTGATCAAATTGTGCATGGTTTCTGGAAATACCCGGCTTGGTTAATTGCAACCATATGCATCTACACTGCTTTATTTCGACATCACACGTCAACTCTAAACAAGCTCACCGACTTCATGCGACACCCCAGTTTTGGTGTCATGCTGTCTGGTTTAGGTGTACTTATGGTTTTTTCAAGGCTGTTCGGCATGGATGACCTCTGGAGTCAGTTCCTTCAAGAAGGCTATCATCGTGGCGCGAAAAACCTTGCGGAGGAAGCTACAGAGCTTCTGGGCTATACCATGATTCTATTCTCCGCCACTTGGTACAAATTGGCTCTTAGATCTGAAGAGCGGAAAATTCTCGATGGTAGTAAACCAGCAGTCACAATAGGTTAGTAGTGACTATCCTCGTTGACGAAACAACAAAGAGTTCATAATTAAAATGAATCGCATTTGGCTAACGTTCTTTATCTCTACGGCTGTAGTGTCGGGCGACAATAGTGAAGCCTTTCAAGCAGATCTAAGTAGCCAGTATGACGGGCAAACTCTTTCCGAAGATTCTGAGTATATCAGGCTACCTTAGATATTGATACCATGAACTACTTTGAGCTGAACAACTACATTAACAATCAAGGGCTGTTTGAACTCAGCCCTCATTTGCCCAGCTATTTTTTGCCAGTATCTTATAATGCTAAACCCAATTATCATTACTGGGATCAAGTTAAACCAGGCCACAACTTAGATAAGCTCGAAGCTAAATTTCAAATTAGCGGAAAGTTGAAGCTATTTAACGACATCTATAAAGACTCTGACCTATGGTTTGCCTATACTCAAACATCTTGGTGGCAACTATACAATGGCGAAGAATCAGCCCATTTCGAGAAACCAACTACAGCCCAGAATTCATATACACCACCTATCCTAGAGAGAATCTATTGGGTTGGGATCTTATCCAAGTGGACTACTCGCTCCTCCATCAGTCCAACGGACGCTCTGAACCACTGTCAAAAAGTTGGAATCGTTTTTACGTAAACTTCGGATTTGTTAAGGATAATTACTTTCTCTCATTGAAACCGTGGTACCGGATTCCAGAAAGTGGTGACGACAACCCAGATATTCAAAAATATCTGGGTTATGGAGAAACTCATTTCGGATACAAAGCGAATGGTGCCATGTATAGCATCATGCTAAGAAATCAGCTGACCAGCAATGGCAAAGGTGCCATTGAGGTTAATGCCGCGTTTCCTATTGTCGACTCTCTTAAAATATATTTTCAGTACTTCAACGGTTATGGCGAGAGCATGATCGATTACAACCATAAGGTCAATACGCTCAGCATTGGCATATTAATTTACGACGTGTTTTGACATGAGAATACGGTGTCACATTCCACCTAAGCATAAGTACTTGGTATTGAGATACTCTTCAATGCCTTGTTTCGCGCCTTCTCGGCCAAAGCCTGACTGCTTAACACCGCCAAAGGGCGCAACTTCCGTCGACAAAATGCCTTCGTTGATACCGACCATTCCGTACTCTAGTTGCTCGGCAATACGAAACGCCCGATGAATGTTTTGGGTGTAGAAATAGCTGGCGAGCCCATAAATGGTGTCGTTCGCTTGCTCAATGAGATCTTCGTCATCACTAAAGCGTAGAATCGGCGCAACAGGTCCAAAAATCTCTTGTTGGATAATGCTCATTTCGCGACGAACATCTGTAAGTACCGTTGGCTCAACATAATTGTCCGACTCCATACCCGTCATTTCAGCGCCTCCTAATACAACACTCGCCCCTTGCTCAGCGGCTTCTTCAATCAATGTTAGAATATTAGCCTTCGCTTTTTGATCAATAACTGGGCCGATATCTGTATCTGGCTCTAACCCATTACCCACCTTAAGCTTTTTAACGGCAGTAATGAACTTTTCGACAAATTCATCATAAATATTGTCATGAACATAAATTCGATTCGCGCACACACACGTTTGCCCAGCATTGCGAAACTTGGATGCGATGGCACCACTCACCGCAGCATCAATGTCCGCATCATCAAAGATAATAAACGGCGCATTGCCCCCAAGCTCCATTGAAGTTCGTTTTATAGTGGCTGCGGTTTTCCTGATGAGTGTTCGCCCCACTTCTGTTGAGCCTGTAAAAGAGAGCTTTTTGATATCAGGGTGAGTTGAGAACACATCGCCAATTTCTGAAGACGAATGGCTACTCACCACCAGCAGTAAATCATGAGGCACACCCGCCTGATAGGCCAGCTCAGTGATCGCATAGGCACTGATTGGCGTAAGGTTAGCTGGTTTCACCAAACAGCTGCAGCCTGCTGCCAAAGCAGGAGCAACTTTGCGCGTGAGCATCGCAATGGGAAAGTTCCAAGGCGTTATCGATGCGGTTACACCTACTGGCTGCTTAATTGTCATAATGCGCTTGTTACCTGCGGGGAGGGAATGGTATCGCCATAAGCACGCTTACCTTCTTCAGCAAACCATTGAACAAAACCCGCGCCATAATTGACTTCACCTTTGGCCTCTGCCAATGGTTTGCCTTGCTCCAACGTCATGATGCGTGCTAAATCATCGGCATTTTCAATCAATAATTCATACCACTGCTTGAGTACTAAGCTGCGCTCAGCCGCGGTAGTTTGCTGCCATTTCTGCTGGGCAACTTTCGATGCGTAGACTCGGCTTTCAATTTCGGCTCTTGTGAGAGCAGGCACAAAGCCGAGCAACTCATCATTAGCAGGGTTGGTCACCGCAATGGCATTCTCACTTTGCTTGACCAAGGCATTAAGCAGCGTTTTGTTATTGATCTTATCCACGACCTTTTATTCCTTTTTATTTGCACGCCTATCGCTTTTAACGATTTGGTTGTTGGAAATGGTGCTCCTCGAGATCTCTTTGGGGGCTTGGCTATTTTGGTACCGTAAAGTTTGCTCTAGCTTGTGTCACTTTTTCGCGAATTGAGCAGTCTCGCTCATGATCATTAATCAGACCCATTGCCTGCATAAAGGCGTAAGCCGTGGTAGGGCCAACAAACTTCCAACCTCGCTTTTTCAACTCTTTAGACAGCGCTATCGACTCCGTCGATGTCGTCTGAGATTGTGGGATATAGCTGTCATCCACTTTGGCTTCATAGCGCCACATGAAAGCGGCAATAGAACCTTCTCGTTCAACCATCTCTTTAGCGCGTTTGGCATTGTTGATAACGGCTTCAATCTTACCGCGATGGCGAATAATGCCTTTATCTTGCAATAGACGCTCTACTTCCTGTTCGCCAAACTCAGCCACTTTATTGAAATCAAACTGGGCAAACGCCGCTCGCAGGTTCTCGCGCTTAGACAGAATCGTTCTCCAGCTCAAACCCGACTGAAAGCTCTCTAAGCAGACTTTTTCAAACAGACGTTGATCGTCCTCAACCGGAAAGCCCCACTCTTTATCGTGATAGCCAAAAAACTCCTCAACGGTGCCACACCAAGCGCAGCTTGGTAGGCCATCTGGCCCAAGTACGGGGTTACTCATGAATCGTCTCAACCTTGGTTCTCAATGTCGTTCAATACCAAGCAGACTAGTGTATATTCTCCACTCGTTCTAAGATCTCATTCTCAATTGTCTCAATAAGTGAGAATCAAACGAGTTAATTCTCATAAAAAATCCAGCAACTCGTGCTGGATTTTTTATGACCTACAAACTGAGGCTACTAAACAAATTTGTGGCTAATAATCGAAATTTAGAACGCCACTGTCACCAGCGGCTAACGTCACTTCGCCCAGTTTTTCTCCTGGAGAATTACCTGTTGGCGCGGCTGGAATCACAATGTCGGAATCATATTCAACCGAATCATCTGAATTACCATCGCACACAAATACCGCGGTATAGCTACCCGTTTCCAAGAAACCAAACGAATAACTTCCGTCATCACCCGCTTCGGTAGAGCCAATTGGAGCGATTGCATCATCTGGAATGGCGGGATCACCGCTGAACTCTTCATCGTCAGGGTCGACAAGGTCTATAAGATTGCTCGCATCCAAACCAATACCAGAATAGAGGTAAACCATGTTTCCATCTTGTGTTGAGCAGTCCCCTTCATCGAATAGGTTGGTATCCACCACCCCACTTAGCGATGCCGAAGTTGCATTATTTACTATGGACACACCATGCGGTTTCAAGATGTAACCATTATTGTTGTTTTGATTACCCCTCATCACTAACGAGCTACGCAAATCGAATTCAATAGTGAACGCCTGTACGTCTTCTGTCGTCACTTCAAACGCGCCTAAGCGGAGCTTATTGCTGGGTTGTTTAAGTGCTTGCTGGCCATTATTATCAATAACATAGTTAAGCCTGATTCAGAGCTGATATGTAAGATGAGATTGTCGTAGCTGCCTATCGGTACCGCTTGATCTGAGACGATCATCAGTGAGTTTTCACCCTGATACTCCAATAGGTCTACTTGAATATAGTCAAGCGTACCGTCTCCCGAGCTTACATCAATTAATGTTGATTCTCCCTCACCATCCACCAATTCGATTTGATCAAATGCAATCACCACTTCGTCGGCGGAATCAACAGGCGCATCTGATACAGAAAATGACACTGATGCACTACCACTGGAAGATGAGCTGCTGCTATCTCCCCCGCATGCAATCAAAACAATCGGCGCACATATCATCGCGCACACTTTTTGCCAATACTTCATATCCAACTTCCTCCCTTTACGATTACAACAAGTATGGCAATATGCATTTCGTTCTTTCATAGAATCACAAAAAGATCCTAGCGATTCACAAAAAAGTCCTAACGATAGATAAAACATTGCTACCAAAACAAAAAAGCCTCAGGCATTAACCTGAGGCTACCTCTATGTTTTATAACTCGTTTACAGTGTAAACCTAACCCACTGCTGCTTGTGCCAGCGCCTTGCCATAATCAGGCCACGAACCCATTCATCCATAGCGACCGCTAACCACGCACCTATTACGCCATAGCCCCAATAAATACCCAGTACATAGCTCATGACCACGCCTACACCCCACATACTTAAGATGCCCATCTGCACAGGGAACTTCACATCACCCGCCGCTTTTAGTGCCGAAATAAACACGAGATTAAAGGCTCTGCCAGACTCTAACAGCAGTGATCCAAATAGCAGCAGCGAGGCTAAGCCAATGATTTCAGCGTTGTCGGTAAAAACGGACAAAATGGTTTCACTGTTTAGCCAAATCGATACGGTAAATGAGACAGACACGGTAACACTGACCAAGAAATACCGCTGGACACGCTGAGTGATTTCATCAATCCACCTTTGCCCATGTAGTAACCCGCTTGAATTTGCGTTGCACTGCCTACAGCAATGGCAAAAGCAAATGAAAAACGGGCAATGTTTTGCGCATAGGTATAAGCCGCCAGAGAAGCCGTGCCCATTTGTACCACAAAATACACAATCGCAATCTGCGCGATGTTATACGAGAGCATCTCTCCCGCGTTCATCCCGCCCAATTTAAGTATCTTTTGGTATATTGCTGCAGGCACCTGTCGAAACTGCCCCACGGGTAATTCTATTGAGCTACGCGCCACGACCCACCACAGAACAAGCATACCAATGGTTTGACTCACTACCGTCGCAATCGCCACACCTTCTACCCCATACACAGGAAGCCCAAATGGTTGGTAGAGTGCAAAGTAGTTACCTATCACATTGATAACGCCCGTAATGATGTTGACCACCATGGGTGATTTGGAATATCCATGCGCACGCAATATCGTCGACAAAGTCACGGCAATCGTGACAGTAAAGGTCATACTGCCGCTGATGAGCAGATACTCAAGCGCGTACTGCTCTACTTGAGGTTCCAAACCGTAGAACGCCAGTATGTAAGGAGCGGCCACCACCGCCATCACGCTAAGCGATACACCAATCAGAATGCCGAGAATGATACTGGCAACCCCAACCTGCTTAGACTCTTTTTTCCGCCCTGACCCATTGTATTGAGCGATCAATATACTTGAGCCACTGCTAACAAACATGAAGACGATGATCAAAAAGAAGGTGAGCTGGGCCACCACGCCAACCGCCGATACTGCGCGATCCGAATAACCACTGAGCATAAAGACATCACTGGTGCCCAGTGCGGTTCGCAGCAGAACTTCGACCAAGATTGGCCAAGTGAGCGCGAGGATCGACATACGTTTGAGCATGGCCGAATCGCTGCTATCTTCATGGGTTTGAGAGTGTCCTTTCTCTGTTTCATGTTCAGCGGCTAATCCTGCCGCTGATTTTGGTTCTTTGACCTCGGTATAACGAGATGAGGACATATCTAATTCCAGCTAATTGGTCATAAAAATTAAAGCCGCGAGTTACTTTCCCAACGAACGTTTGCCAAAACCAAGTGCCAGTCACCGTCTGTTGTTAGTACAAATAGTTTATCTAGCCGACGCAGCTGTGCTTGCTCGTGAACTAAATCGCGACAATTGACTTCAATTTGTACAAAACCCTGATTATTGCGGCGCGCATCATATAGACACTGCTCTCTCACATCAACCTTTTCCGATAGAGATTGATCTTTGCGAAACAACGTTACAAAGAGCGGCTGAGAAGAGGCTTTGATGACCTTTAGTTCAAATACTATTTTCCCATCTTTAGACCATGTAAAATCTTCTGGCTGGCCAATACCCGATTCGACATACACTTGTGCACTTCGATCCCTAAACTCAACGTCTACCGCATCTTGCTGTTGTTGGTAGTTAAATGGTTTGGTTTTTACTCCTGACAGCTCGACAAGATTATTACGAGACACATCCACGCCATCCGATGTTGATGCATCGGCAATTCGAAGTTGATAGTCGCCAATGGTTGCCTGAATACCATATAGATGTTCGATTTTTTGAACATCCACATCGCCTTCAATTCTATCTAGATCTAGGTCATCTAAATTGTGCTGCTGCTTGGTATCACTATAGTTAAGGCCGTATCCATACTCGAATAACGGAGCATGCTCCCCTTCGGGCGACTGCTCATGGGCAGGCACTTGATAATTAGGTATGTGCAAAGGAATACGGCTCACAGCGTCACTGCGTTTCTTGTTCGGCCAGCTATAAGATAGCTTGCCCACGAAATCGACATTTGGGTGACCGTCTTTGTTAGCAATCAGTACATCAGTCATACCGCGACCTTCACTGCCTGGTAAAAACGCGGCAACAAAGGCCGCGGAAAGCGATATCTCCTCGTTCACGAACAGTGGACGACCGCTAAAAAACACTGAAATCACCTTAACACCTTGCTCATGCAAACGACGAATCTTCTCACTGTCTGTCGCATAGCTTCGCTTTAGTGACGCAAACTCTAACGTTTGCCACTCTTTGATGTCTCCCATCATTTCAGCATACGGATCTTCTCCAAATGCTACGATTGCAATGTCACCTTCGCCATATTGAGCTTCGAGGTTTGGATCGAAACAGACATTATCTTGTCCCAGTTCTGCTTCCAATGCCATCTTCAACGTGGTGGCGCCCGGGAAATCATCAAGTGAGTTTTCATCCCCTTGCCAAGTCAGGTTCCAGCCACCCGATTGTTTCTGAAGGTCGTTGGCCGCGCTACCTGTAAGGATCACTTTCTGAGTCTTACTGATTGGCAAAATTTGATCTTTATTTTTCAGCAATACCATAGACTTTTGTACGGCTTCACGCGCGACTTCTCTGTGCTCTGCTGCGCCTAATATGGCTTGATTTCCAGCCAGTGAGCGTTCACTTGGTGCGGGCTTATTCCACAAATTTGCACGCATCTTTACACGTAAGATCCGAGCAACCGCATCGTCTATTCTGGTGAGGGCAATTTTACCTGCACGCACATCTGCAACCGTCTGTTTGTATACCGCTTGCCAATGTTCACGAACAGGTACCATTAATATGTCATTACCTGCATTAATCGCATACGTCGCATTACCATCAGTACACTTGCTGATTTCTGAGTGCCCATGCCAATCGGTGACGACCAAACCATCAAACTTCATCTGCTCTTTAAGTACATCAGTAAGCAAATACTTACTTCCGTGGATCTTGTTGTTATATAGCGCTCCTACGCTGTCATCATGGTCATAGTTTGCCGACTGCGCCCAGCTATTAAACGATGACATCACGACTTGGGCACCAGCATTCAAACCACTGAAATACCCCATAGCATGAATGTTTCTTAGGTGATCTTCACTGTATGGGTTGATGCCTCTATCTACACCATCGATGGTGCCCCCATCTCCGACCCAGTGCTTCACATTCGAAATCACATATTGGTCGCCTTTTTAGCGTTTCAGCATCCCCCTGAAGACCTTTCACCATTTCACCTGCATAAGCGTAGGTAATTTCAGGATCCTCTGAGTAACCTTCATACACACGCCCCCAACGAAGATTACGCGGTGTCGCTACGGTAGGCGCAAACGTCCAATCTAGGCCGGTTGCTGCAATTTCCAATGCGGTGATTCTGCCAATACGGCGAATCAATTCAGGGTCACGGGCACAGCCTAAGCCGATATTGTGTGGGAATACTGTGGCGCCAAATACATTGTTATGGCCGTGAACAGCATCGGTCGCCCAAAAGAAAGGAATACGAAACGGCCTATCAGCAAACATCTCTTCCGTCGCATGCCAAAAAAGGTCCGCTTTAGTCGTCCACTCTTGGGTACTCGCCTGTTTGTTATTGTCTGGCCAGGAGCCACCGCCGTTTAAGATTGACCCTATCTTGTATTCGATGATCTCTTCTGGCGTGATGTCTCGAAGCTCAGGTTGGATCATTTGACCCACTTTTTCTTCCAACGTCATCAAAGACAAGATTCGAGTAATTTCTTGTTCAATAGCAGGATCTGTTTTGATTAGAGAATCAATCTGCGGCCATTGTTCTAAATATGGTGTTTTTGTGTGGGTCACGGCATGAGTCCTCAAGTAAAGATTAGCGCTCGTTCACGTTGTTCGTTATAGCCAATCTGAGTTCGTAATATTTTTCTTTTCTATTGGCCAGTTTTTCTAGCAATAATGGTAAGATTCATTTAGGCGCACCTCTACCAATATAGCGACACAAAAAAGGAATATTGCGACATGAGCATCATTTACAAGCTGAGTGACCACCAGCTGCACTCTCATCTCAAGTTTGCAATCTTCGATGGTAATCATCACTGTGATTTTGCCGTTCACAAACATGACTTTTCGGAGATGTTTCTTGTGACAGAAGGTAGTGGAGTTCACTCTGTGGCGTCACATCGCTATAGCATCAAGAAAGGTGACGTTTTTATCATCAATGGCGATATTGAACATGGGTTTAGTGACGTTGATAACCTTTCCCTTATTAACTTGATGTTTGATGCGCCTATCCCTTTTTTCGAACAGCCCTCTATGCGAAGTTTGGCGGGGTATCAGGCGATGTTTAAAGTCGAGCCTATCGCTCGCCAGACCAGTGACTACCAAGCCAAGCTCACTCTCGACGATGAACAGTTGCCAAAAGTTCGGAGTCTATTGGAAGACATTCGTGCAGAGTACAACCAAGGAAAAGCTGGCTTTGAAACCATGGTGACAAGCCTGATGCAACAGCTAGTGGTGCTACTGTCGCGCCTTTACCAAGGCCAGGAGTCTAGCAAGCCACAGACAACATTGGCACTGAGCCGAGCGCTAGTCCACATTGAGAAGCACTTAACACAACCCGAGCTTAATAGTGAATCGATCGCCAATGCGGCGTTCGTTAGTAAGCGCCAGCTTGAACGGTTGTTTCGACAGTTTTTGGATACATCCCCGACTCAATACATTCGCGATGCTCAATTGAACAAGGCTAAAATGCTGCTATTAGCCAACTCAGAACTCTCAATACAGGCTGTGGCCGATATGAGTGGGTTTTCCGACAGCAATTACTTCTCTAAGTGTTTCAAGACTAAGTTTGAGATGAGCCCAAAAGCATTTCGCAATCAAGCACTCCGTGAAGGTCTACAAGCTTGAGAGCGGACTGAGTACGCCATTTGCGCCGCGCTCAATCACGTGAGTGTATATTTGTGTTGTTCTGACATCGCTATGTCCTAGCTGTTCTTGAACGGTTCTGATATCAGCCCCAGACTCTAATAAATGCGTTGCGAAGCTGTGCCGCAATGTATGGCAAGTGACGTTCTTTTCAATCTGTGCGAGTTTCGCGCTCTTTTTCACCGATCGCTGGAGCGAGATTTCATTCATATGGTGGCGCCTCATCAATCCCGTTATGGGATCTTGTGATAACTTGATGGATGGGAATAGATAGTGCCAACGAAACTCTAACTCCGCGCCAGGGTATTTCTTTCTCAAAGCTGGATTTATCCAAACGCCTGCGTATCCCTTGGTATTCATATCGACTTGGTAGTAGTCTCTCGCGACGGTCTCTTGATGTTTCAATAAAGGAATTAGCTCTTTAGCTAATGTGACAGTTCTATTCTTACCGCCTTTTCCCTGCCAAACGCGCACCGCTCCATAATGATAATCAATGTCTTGCACACGAAGCCTTACGCACTCCATTAGTCTTAGTCCAGAGCCATACAATAACATTGTCTGCAACTTATACTTGGGATCAATATGATCGATGAACGCTCGCATCTCGTTTCGATTTAACACGACAGGCAGCTTAGGTTCACGCCGCGAGCGTTGAAAATGGAGCGTTTCTGGTAAAGGTTGCTGAAAGTAATCTCGATATAGAAACTGAACAGCATTGAGTGCTAAGCCTGCGTTTTCGCGGCCACTTGCTTCTCATTGGCCAAATGTGTCAGGAAAGTCACCACTTCTTCACTACCCAACTTGGACGGATGCTGCATATCATGAAAAATGATAAAGCGTTTGATCCAGGTAATATAGGCCTCGACGGTCTTCTTGGCGTAATAGCGGCTGAACATAAACTCTTTAACACTGAGTAGGAACTGACTTTTCATAGAACAAAACAACACTGGATATATATACATAAAAGTCAGTTTTAACCATGATTCTGAATTAAGGCACACAGAGATGCATAATTAGTGATTGCTTACGCGCAATCTCATACTTTTCCGACAGCTTTTCATTGAGTTAGCAACGAAATTAAAATAGGTTAATGTGTAGAAAGATGACTATACGGTTTGGGATGGGCGAACTCAGAGACGTATAGATAGCGTTATAGCGCTTTGATAATTAAAGGGTTGTAAGGCTCTCGAAAATTGCTGGCTTCAGTGTTTTTGGGTTTGATTCCTCAACCAGAATCAAAGTGGTAAATTCTCGCAAGCCAAGTCGTTGTAGGTTTCAAAATCATTCAGCTTCATCAGATTTTGAAGTTTGGTTTCCGGCTAGCTTCCTAAATTCTCGACTGAATCGGTGTTTTGGGTTTTGTGGTCTGGTTGCAGAAGGTTTTGTTGGCTAAGATGCTGTTCATTGAATGCAAGCTAAGTGCTTCATTGCCAAGTTAAGTCTGTTTGTATCGCTACAACAAACAGTTCAAGCAGACCAAAAACGCGTGGCATTTTTAGCTTGCGTTGAGTTTTGTGTTTGAGGTAGTTTGCAGAAACCTCATTTGTACGTTTTTGGCTACTTAACTGGGCGTTAGGCTTTTAATCAGGCAATGGAGTAATAATGAAAAGTGTAGATGATTATTTGAAAGAGTTCTCTAATGAAGTAGCCATTGTCACTAAAGCTCACTTCACATGGAAGTATGTGAATTCAGTAGCCTCCGCTGACAAACAAATTCTAGCTGCGCTGAATAGAACGCCTTCTAGTTGGAACATATTTCTGCATTCGTTGCAAACGACCACATTCATATCTTTAGGGCGCATTTTTGATTCTAACGGTGGTTCTTTTTCAATTCATAGGCTAGCTCGCTACTGCTCAAAAAACATTAACGAGTTTGATCGTACGAATCTAAAATCCAGAAAAATGGACGGGTATGCTGAAGAACCTGAGTGGTTGGAAGAGTACTTAAATACAGCGTACTACCCCAATCAAGGAGACATTAAAAGGCTAAAAGAAGAAATTTCAAGTTATAGAATGATTTATGAAAAAAAATATAAACCAATTAGAAACAAGGTTATGGCGCATAATGATTTTTCTAAAATAGGTAAAAATGGAGAGTTGTTTGGAAAAACTAATATTACAGAATTAGAGAGCATCATTAGTTTTTGCAACCAAGTTAAACTAGGAATTCAAGAGCAGTACTGGAACGGTAGGAAAATCACGTTTACTAATGATCCCATATTTGATGGTCTTGATCAGTCAGCGGAAAAAGAAGTAAATGATTTACTGAAGAGTCTTGAATAAAAAAGCCTAACAAACAATTCAACCTGACTTGCAACGCGTGGCATTTTTACTTCTAATCAGGTTTAGTGATTATGGTGCAAAGCAGAACCACCGTATTGCGTTGCTGCGCAAGTTAATTGGGCGTTATGTTTACTTGTATTTCAAAGGCTTAAATGTCTTAGGCTCTAGTTCTTTGTCCCTCCGGCAATTCGGCCCTAGTAGACTCAGCAAATCCGCATTGTCGGCCTAAGTTCATGAATCTCTCAGCCCATAAAACATGCCAATGTTCGTGGGTTGCTTCATTGTCAGGTCGTGGCGGTTGGCTTCTTGCTAACTGGCTTAAAGTCGCTTTGAGGTTCTTAGCCAATTAGCATCCTACCTTGGCAGTTGCCTCGGCAATTTGCCATTGTCCTGCGCTGTTGTGAGAAGAGACTAGGGCACTTGTTGAATGCTTATCTAGTTGCCTCATTGGGCAGGGAAGTGGACATACTTGTTTTAGGTTGGTCGCCTTTGGTGGTCAAGTTTGTATCTGCCTTGTGGTTTGGTTCAGAAATCTAGTCAAAAGTCGTAGTTCTTTCTCAAGTAAGTCAGTTACTTGTGGTAAAACATAACAAACAATTTAAGCAGATTCGCAACGCTTGGCGAATTCACTATGCGTCAGGTTTTGGCGCTTAAGGTGGTTTGCAGTAGCTTGGTCACAGCGTTACTCACTACTTAATTGGGCGTTATGTAACATTCTGATTTTCTGTATCATTTAGCTTTTCAAACTCCGAAAACCCTTCTGCCAATTTAGGTTACTGGCTCAGTAGTTTTGGTTGGCATCTCCATAATCATTCATGGTTAACGAAAGTGAATCTCGCGTTGGAATTTAGGTTCGGCTTGGTTCATTGGTTCAAAAGCGCAGTCACTCTCTGAATTTCACTGTCCTGAAATCGTTGTAACTCCCCTACTTCGAATTTGGCTTTCGCACTCAAAACCATCAAAAGAACCTTGAGCAAAAGGTCGTTTTCAGTAGTCTGAAGGCAATAAAATGTGTCCGAAGTCGTCATTACATAACAAGGCGCTTAACAGTGACCCTCAACGCGTGGCATTTTTGGCTTGCAGTAAATTTAGTGTTTACAGCGCAATGCAGAAACCGTTGTAGTGCGTTTCGGGCACGTTAGCTTGGCGTTA